>JAZRSB010000019.1:0-149251 GCA_045651325.1 Candidatus Spyradenecus sp. | reverse complement strand
TTTACCGACATAGCGATTGCCGTTCGTCGGCGAAATGAGTTCCTCCGTCGTGCTCGAATCCACACCGCTGCCCACCGTTTCCGTCACGACGAAATTGCCGTTCTCGAGCTCCGTCCACGCGCGCGTGCTCGTATAATCATTCCCGCGCGAGAAAACCCATTCATTCGCCGACGCGTCAAACTCCCAGCGGTTCGTAAACGCAAATGCCGTCCCGCGGCGTTCCGTGATTTCGAAAACGCCCGTCGTGCCCGCAGGAGCGCCGCATTCGAAAACCTTTATCGGAGAAGCCGTCGGAACGTAAAGCCCCTCGGCCTTTTTCCCCGCGAAATCGCCGACCTTATACCAGCGGATTTCGTAATGCGTTTCGTCGAGCGTGACGATGTCGAGCAAGCCGTCCGCCAAAGAATAAATCTGCCGTAGCGCACCGTCGGTTCCGCGGAGGACTTCCACGCCGAGCTGCGAAGCCAAAAGCGTCACGCCCTCGGGCGAAGTCACCGACGCAAGATTGCCGCTTGCATCGTAACAAATCACCGTGCGGTCGGAGAGCGTTTCCGTCACCGCACCGTCTGCGGCAACGCTCACTTGCGAACTCTTCCAGGCATTGCCGCTTGCCGGAACGCCGTTTTCGTAAACGTTTTCCCAAAGACCGTCCGCCGAAATCGTCGCCGATTGCGTCAAAGCGTCACGCGACAAAACCCGCCGCGTCAGATAGTAATCGTAGCGCAAACCAAGCGGAGAAAACAGCGATCCGTCGGCGACCTGATTTTTTAAAACTAATTTCCCGGAAGCAAATCTGGCCGCAAACGGCGTTCGCCCGAAAGGTTGTGTGAAATCGACGCTCCCGTTTTTCGGCACTGCAGACATATCGCAATTTTCCCCGCACGACCCACAAAAGTCTTCATCCCCGTTATCAACGCTTGGTCCCTGCTCCGCACGCACCGAAGTAATCGTCACCGATAAAACGTAAGGTCCGCCGTAGTTTTCATAAGCAATCGAAAAAGTGCGCGTGCCGTTCAGATCGGCAATGTCGCGATAATTTGAAACTGCCTTTCCGGGAATGATTCGTTTCTTCGGCGGACTCCATTTCGAATGAGCAGAAACGCCTTCGCCTGCAACGTTTGCAAAATCGTCTGCCGAGACCGTGATTTCGTAATAATTGCCGATGGGTACACTCAGTTCATAGGTTCCTTTAAAACCCGGACCAGTAGCCGTTCCGCCGGAAAATGCAAGTGAAGCCGATCGTTTTCCGTCCTTAGCCCCTACAGGAAACGGCTCCGCCGGCGTAATCGAAGGCTGAGGCGGAAAACTCGCCGTCGGTACGAGATTCTGAATGCGTTGAACGCCTGCAAGCGGAGCCCGTCCGGAGCTTACCTGTGCAAGCGACGTCTTCGGCGGATCGTCGGCATCGAGCGGGTCCGTGTCATTGAGGAATTCGAGGTAGTCGGCAATGCCGTCGCCGTCGGAATCCCAAGGATCCGTTTCGTCAAAAGGATTCGTTCCCGCTAAAACTTCCTCTTCATCACTCCAACCATCGTTGTCGGAGTCGTTTTCCCAAATCCCTGCGAGCGCCCAAATTGCCCCCGCAAGCCCGGCAAATGCGAGCGTCGAACGCAGAATCCAATAACCGAAATGTTTTCGTTGCATCTCTTGCATCTTCAATTCAAGTTTTAAAGACACAATAGACACAAAAACAACTTTTGTCAATTGTCGTTTTGCGCAAATATTATAAGAAAAGCTCGGAACCGGGTACAAAAAAAACGTTCCCGAGAAAGCTCACGGGAACGTTCTTCTGTGTTTGAATCCTTAACGGATTAGTCGCGGCGCGGGCGGCGCGGACCACGGTCGTTGCGGTCGCGGCGCGGACGATCTCCGCGCGGTTCGGCAGCCTTCGGCTCGTACGGGCGGCCTTCCTTTTCGGCGATAGCCGCACGACGGGAAAGACGGACGCGTCCCTTTTCGTCAATGCCGACGCACTTGACGATGATTTCATCGCCGAGCTTGCAAAGGTCTTCCACCTTTTCAAGGCGTTCTTCCGTGAGTTCGGAGATGTGGACCAAGCCTTCCTGACCCGGCAAGCATTCGACGAAGCAACCGAATTCCTTGATCGAGCGGACAATACCCTTGTAGGTCTTTCCGGCTTCGATTTGCGCGGCAACGAGGTTGACTTCGTTAATCGCGAGCTGCATGGATTCTTCGCTCGTCGCGAAGATATCGACGCGACCGGAGTTGTCTTCGTTGATGTCGATCTGAGCGCCGGAAAGTTCGCAGATACGGCGGATGTTCTTGCCGCCCGGACCGATGAGGGCGCCGATCTTGTCGGACGGAATCATCATCGTGTGGATACGCGGAGCCGTCGGCTTGACGGTTGCGCTCGGAGCCGACTTAGCTTCCGTGATCATTCCGAGGATGGCGTCGCGGGCAACGCGGTTCTGCTTGATCGCTTCCTTCGCGATTGCAATCGGCAGGCCGTGGATCTTGAGGTCGAGCTGGAAGCCCGTGATCCCCGCGGAGGTACCGCAGATTTTGAAGTCCATGTCGCCGAAGTGGTCTTCGGAGCCGATGATGTCGGTGAGAACGACGTGTTTAACGATCTTGCCGTTTTCGTCCGGAAGCGTGACCAAGCCGCAGGAAATACCGGCGACGGGGGCGCTGATCGGCACACCGGCGTCCATGAGGGCGAGCGTGCCGCCGCAGACGGAAGCCATCGAGGTCGAGCCGTTCGACTCCATGATTTCGGAGGAAAGGCGAATCGAGTACGGGAAGTCTTCTTCGCTCGGGAGGACCGGGACGAGGGAGCGTTCCGCGAGGGCGCCGTGGCCGATTTCGCGACGGCCGGGCGAGCCGAACTTGCCGCATTCGCCGACCGAGAACGGCGGGAAGTTGTAATGGAGAATAAAGGTCTTGGACTTCGGACCGCCGGCGAGGCCGTCGAGTTCCTGAGCATCCTTCGAGGTGCCGAGCGTCGCAATGACGAGCGCCTGCGTTTCACCGCGCTGGAACAGGCCCGTGCCGTGAACACTCGGGAGCACGTCCGTCTTGCAGGAAATCGGGCGAAGCTGGTCGAGCGAGCGGCCGTCGGCGCGCACACCCTTGTTCAGGATGCCTTCGCGATAGACTTTTTCCTGAAGTTCTTCGAAAGCGATATTGACGTGACGCGGGTCGATGTTTTCTTCACCGAGAGCGGCGATGACGGCTTCCTTGGCTTCCGCCTTAACGGCGCTGACGGCGTTGCCGCGTTCCTGTTTGCCCGGGAGGTAAACGGCCTTGGCGAGCTTGTCGTCGGTGTTTGCAATCTTTTCGCAGATTTCGAAAACCTTCGGATCACAAATGACGAGCGGGAATTCCTTCTTCGGCTTGGCAACCTTGGCGGCGAGTTCGCGCTGAGCGGCGATGATTTTCTGAATCGCGTTCTGAGCGAATTCGAGCGCTTCCACGAAGCGGTCGTCCGGCATCTGGTCGGCGGAACCTTCGATCATCATCATGTCTTCTTCGTTGCCGACGTAAACGAGGTCGAGCGTCGATTCGTCCATCTGAGCGTGGGTCGGATTGACGACGAATTCGCCGTTAACTTCACCGATACGGACACCGGCGATCGGGCCGTTCCACGGGATGTCGGAGCAAAGCAGTGCGGCGGAGGCACCGTTGATCATGAGAATATCCGGGTCGGTGACCTTGTCGGTTGCGAGGAGCAAGCCGATGACCTGCACTTCGTTCATGAAGCCCTTCGGGAAGAGCGGGCGAAGCGGGCGGTCCACCTGACGGGAGGTCAAAATTTCCTTTTCGGACGGGCGTCCTTCGCGCTTGAAGTAGCCTCCGGGGAAACGTCCTGCCGCGGCAAATTTTTCGCGGTAATCGACGGTGAGGGGGAAGAAGTCCTGGTCCGGAGAGCGCAGTTCATTGGCCGCGGTGGCGGTCACGAGCACTTCCGTTCCGCCGACCGATACGGTGACGGCGCCGTTGGCTTGGCGGGCAATCGAGCCCGTGCTGATTGTGAGACCGTATTCTTCGATCGTCACGCTGTATTCTTGTTGCATATGTCTTTTGTCTTTCTTGTGTTCCCGCGGGATTGCGGAAACGGGTTGTTTGTTTTGTACTGAAAAAGCTTTGGGAACCCGGGAAATCACCCGTACAACGCAGGGGTAAGGAAAAGCAAAAGAGCGTTCCCGTAAAATCGCGGGAACGCTCTTTTTTCGCACACTATCGGCGAAGTCCGAGCTTCTGAATAATCGCTTCGTAAGCTTCGAGCTTATTCTTTTTGAGATAGTTCAAAAGCTTGCGGCGGCGGTTCGTCAGCGCGATCAGGCCGTGGCGGCTGTGGAAGTCCTTCTTGTGCGAGCGGAGGTGCTCCGTAAGGTGAGCAATACGCGCGGAAAGAAGAGCGATCTGAACTTCGGAGGAACCCG
This sequence comes from Candidatus Spyradenecus sp., assembly GCA_045651325.1. Classification (GTDB taxonomy): domain Bacteria; phylum Verrucomicrobiota; class Verrucomicrobiia; order Opitutales; family UBA953; genus Spyradosoma. The sequence continues at coordinate 144,848 of JAZRSB010000019.1, read as the reverse complement.
TGTCCTTATCGCTGAGTTTGTAATTATTGATGATTTCGGATTTGTTGTACATGGTCTGTTGTTTTGTTTTCAGAGCTGAATGGCCTTCCCGAAGGGGAATTCCGCGCACCGGACCCGAAAGTCTGAAGCGCCGTCTAACGGCGTCGCCGCCGCAACTCCGGCTTCCCGAGGCTCACACCCCGAAAAACTTGACGAATCAGGTGCTAATCGTGGACTTTTTCCTCCGTTTTCGCAAGTGTAATCTCGCAAACGCGCGTTTAAGATTGAGGAGCGCGTTGACTCGGCCAAGCCGAGGAAGGTTGCGCCTATCGCGTCCCCTGCAGGAGCTTTTCGATGGCAAGTTGCGCAAGTGCCAAGCCGAAAGCACCGGTAACGAAGGCCGCCGTGCCGGAACGCGGCTTCCCGCCGGCCGGGGAAACCATGTGCGGGAAAACCGCTTCGTCAAGAGCTTCCGGCGGACGGGACTCCTCCCGGGAAAAAACAACAGGCACGCCCATTTTCCTGCCACCCTTAGGAAATCCGTGCCGCGAGCGTAGCTCCTTGCGGACAAATTTCAAAAGCGCATCGCCCTCGACTTCGGATAGGTCCCGATACTCGACGCGCGTGCCGTCCCGTTTCCCCGCACAACCGCCGGAAGCGACCAGCGGAGTCCCCGACGCCACACAGGCGGCAATCAGTGCCGCTTTGTTCATCGCTCCGTCAATGGCATCGACAACGAGATCGAATCGGCCGCGCCGGGCATCAAAAAACTCCGTAGCGCTTTCCCGCGTAACAAAGATTTTTTGAATAGTAAGCCGACACTCGGGATTGATTGTACGGACACGCTCAGCGAGGACTTCGGCCTTGGCACGCCCGTAGTTCCCGTCGAGCGCATGCAGTTGCCGATTGGTATTCGTCGCGCAAACATCATCCATGTCAACGAGCGTCAAATCGCAGATTCCGCTTCGGACGAGCGCTTCGCAGGCCCAAGATCCGACTCCGCCGAGACCGACCAGGCAAACGCGGGAGCGGACGATTTTTTCAAACGCATCCGCTCCGTAGAGTCGGGCGACTCCGGCAAAGCGGGCACAAAAATCTTCGGAAAACATACGGACAGATTAAGCGCTCGAAAAAATTTGCCGAGGCAAATTTTAATCGGACTTAGCGATGCCTGCGGCGGCGATCGCAAGCGCCGAAGCCGAGAGCTGCCAGCCCCGCAAGCAAGCCAAAGCTTGAGGGCTCCGGAATCGCCGCTACAAAATCAGCGACAGAAAGCGAATAGAATTTGTCGATTGTCACCGAATATTTTTTCTGCTGCGCCTCGGTGAGATAGGAAGGCATTTCAATGTCCGCGCCGTTATAGTAGGTCACCAGATCGTACCGCACCAAATCGTGAACATCATCATCTGAGTCGGTAATGTAGATTGCGGAAACCAACCCCGTCGAATCATCGGTATCAAAACCCCAAAGCGTTACGGCGTGACCTCCGTAGTAATTCATCGGATTGAGTTCCCAAAAATCGAGGGTTAAACCGACAATACTGTAATCAACCGTTATCAAAGCCATCAGCTTTTCGGTCAGCTCCTGAATGCTCAACCCGCCGTCGGTTTCCCGATGTTCGAGGAAGTCCACCTTTTGGAAAAAATCTTCGGGACCTGTAAAGGTTTGAGAGAAATAGCCGCCCTGCCCGGACGTCGTCAGATGCGACCACTGAGAATTGCGGTCATATCCGTAATAATAATATTCCGGATCCGGCTGTCCCGTAAAATACCACGGCAAGCCGAATTCGGAGAGTCCGCCGACATTCGTCCAATTGGCCTTATACGTTTCGAAAATTTCAGACGAAGCAATGCCGTCCGCCCGCTTGCTTGCACCGTAGCCGTTCGGAGTCCCTTCTGGGAGTGTGTTTCCGGCCTTAACAAACCAATCCTGCCAATACTGCGTCATACATGCCGCCTGGGCCGCCCAGCACATGTTATCGTCCACGCCGCCCCATTGCTTCTCGGCGTCATGCCAGCCTCCGCTTTCCGATACGCCGGGGAGAAAATACGTCGCGGCCGAACTCAGGGGAGCCGCGAAACTTGTCAGAGCAATCAGAGAGACAATCCGTTTTTGCATGCCCTCCCTATTTAGACACCTGCACAAAAATGTCAACTAAATCTTACATGATTAATAGGAATTAAATCACGCCGTTGTCTCCGAAAACAAAAGCGTTCCCGCAATCTAAGTCACGGGAACGCTCTTCTTGAGGCTTTTAAGCCCTAATCGTTAATCACTCTTACCCGAGCTTTCCGAGGAGCTCGTAAATGCGTTGCGTCATCCCGCGCGGGTTGTCGAGCAGGCCGGCGGCGATGAGCGTATTGTCGAGCACCTGTTCGGCGATGAGCTTGGCCAGATCCGGATTGGCGTCGCGGAGCGAGTCGAGCTTGTGCACGAGCGGGTGGCGCGGATTGAGTTCGATTTTAACGGCAACGGGCTTGTCCGGAGCTCCGGAATCCTTGGACATGAGCTTCATCATGCGGCGCATCGTCGCGGTCATAAATTTATCCGGATTGAGCGCGACAGCAGGCGAATCGACGAGACGCGTTCCCGTGGCGCATTCGGCGACCTTATCTTTGCCGAGCGTATCTGCGAACCAAGTGCAAAGCGTCTTCATTTTCTCTTCGGAAAGCGGTTCGCCTGTTCCCGTCTGCGGGACGTCACCGAGTTCGATGTCGGCGGAGTCAGCGGAAACAATAGATTTATCCTTGAACGTGGCGAGCTGCCCCATGACGTAATCGTCAGCGCCGTCGTAGAGGAAGAGCACCTCGATGCCGCGGGCCTTAAAGGCTTCGAGGTACGGGCCGGATTCAATTGCTTCGCGGTTGGCTCCGACGAGATAGTAAATTTCCTTTTGGGAATCCTTCATGCGCTCGACGTATTCGGGCAGGCTCGTGAGCGTTCCCGCATCGAGAACGGAGGATTCGCAGCGGAAGAGCGGCGCGAGTGCTTCGCGGTTTTCGTAATCGGTCGCGATGCCTTCGCGCAGATAGTTGCCGAAATCGCGCCAGAACTTGGCGAATTCTTCCGGTTTTTTCTTGGCACGTTCTTCGAGGCGCTTGATAACGCGCTTGGTGAGCACGCGATTAAGTTTCTGAATAATCGTCGAATCCTGCAGGGTCTCGCGGGAAATATTGAGCGGAATGTCGGCAGAATCGACGACGCCCTTCATGAAGCGGAGCCATTCGGGAAGGAGATTTTTCGGCTCGGAATCGATAAGCACCTTGCGGCAGTAAAGCGAAACTTCGGGATTGGCGCGCCCGAAGCCCATGGCTTCCGGATTGTGTGTCGGGAAGAAAAGGATGGAGTTGATGGCGAGCGGCGCGTCGGCGGCGAAGTGCATCCAGTCCTGCGGTTCATCCCAAGCATGGCATTGGAATTTGTAAAAATCCTTGTATTCCTGCTCGGTCACGTCGCTTTTGTTCTTCAGCCAAAGCGCCTGCATCGTGTTGAGTTTTTCACCGTCGAGGTAAAGCGGAAATGCGATGTATTTCGAGTAGCGTTCGAGGACTTCTTTAACTTTGTCCTTTTTCGAAAAATCCTTGAAGGATTCCTTGAGCTTGATAACGAGTTTTGAGCCTCGCGGGAGCGCTTCGCCGGCGTCTTCAATCGTGTAGCTGCCGTTCCCGTCGCTGGTCCAGCAAAGCGATTCGCCTTCGCTGCGCCAGGTGCGCGTGTAAAATTTAACTTCGTCGGCGACCATGAAGACGGAGAAAAATCCGACACCGAATTGACCGATAAGGTTTTCGTTGGCGCCGCCGTTTTCCTTTACTTTTTCCAAAAACGCTTTCGTGCCCGAATGCGCGATTGTACCGAGGTTTTCGACGAGTTCTTCGCGCGTCATCCCGATACCGGAATCGGCGATGGTAAGCGTTCCCGAAGCTTCGTCGGTGGTAACTTCGACGGCGAGTTCCCGTGTCGGTTCAAATACGTCCTTTTCCGTCAGTTGCGTGTAGCGAAGCTTTTCGAGCGCGTCGCTGGCGTTGGAAACGAGTTCCCGCAGGAAAATATCTTTATCTTTGTAAATCGAGTGCGCGACGATATCGAGCACCTGCTTAACTTCTGCCTGAAATGAATGGGTCGTGGAATTACTCATAATTGACGAATCGAAATGCAAAATCCGTGCCAATTTAATTACTCAGGATCCCATCCTTTCCCGCCGGCAACCTTCGCGCACCTTCTCCGCAAAATAAAAAACGCTCCCGCGAGAGATTCACGGGAACGTTTTTCTTTTGAGATCGGCGTTCGGGTTAGAACAACGACCAAGCAGCGGTGAGACCCGCGACAACGATCGAGACCATGCTCATCAGCTTGATGAGAATGTTCAAGCTCGGGCCGGAGGTGTCCTTGAACGGGTCACCGACCGTGTCGCCGACGACCGTCGCCTTGTGGCAATCGGAGCGCTTGCCGCCGAAGTTGCCCTCTTCGATGTACTTCTTAGCGTTGTCCCAAGCCCCGCCGGAGTTCGCCATGAACACGGCGAGGACGAAACCTGCGGCGAGACCGCCGACGAGCAAGCCCATGACGCCGGAGATGCCGATGACCAAGCCGGTCAGAATCGGAACGACAATCGCGATGAGAGACGGCACGAGCATTTCGCGCTGAGCGCCCTTCGTGGAAATCGCAACGCAACGCGCGTAGTCCGGCGTTCCCGTGCCTTCGAGGATGCCCGGAATTTCCTTAAACTGGCGGCGGACTTCGACGACCATGCTCTGTGCGGCACGACCGACTGCATTCATCGTCAAGCCGCAGAAAAGGAACGCCATCATAGACCCGATGAACATACCGGCGAGCACGCGCGGATTCATCAGCGTAACGTCGTACCAAGTCATGAAGTCAACGAACGATGCCGTCTGAATCTTTTCCAAAAGGTTGTTGGCATTCACGCCGTTGTCGGCTTCAACGAGGCGGCGGAGACCGGAGGGAAGCCCTTCGATGCCGTCCGTGTTGACGATACGGACAAGAGCGATACGGATTTCTTCAATGTACGAAGCGAGGAGGGCGAGAGCCGTGAGCGCGGCAGAGCCGATAGCGAAGCCCTTGCCCGTTGCCGCCGTTGTGTTGCCGAGAGCGTCGAGCGCGTCCGTACGTTTGCGGACCGAGGGGTCGAGGCCGGACATTTCGGCGTTCCCGCCGGCGTTGTCGGCAATCGGACCGTAAGCGTCCGTCGCGAGCGTAATACCGAGTGTGGAGAGCATCCCGACAGCAGCGATACCGATCCCGTAGAGCCCGAGACCGAGGTTTTCGGCCGAGAAGACGTTGGCGAGCGTTACGCCGTCAACCAAACCGAACCCGCCGGCAGCGAAGATAAAGGAAAGAACGATGGCGATAACAATCGTGACGACCGGAATGCAGGTGGAAAGCATGCCGACGCCGATACCGGAAATAATGACGGTGGCCGGGCCGGTTTGTGCTGATTCCGCAATCCCTTGCGTCGGCTTGTAGGTGTGGGACGTGTAGTATTCCGTCGCCTGTCCGATGATGATACCGGCGAGAAGGCCGACGACAACCGAAAGCGAAACGCCGATCCAGTTCGGGATTTCAAGAAGCCAAAGAATGCCGAACGTTGCCGCAACGATGAGGGCGGAGGACACGTTCACGCCGCGACCGAGCGCGCTGAGAAGGTTTTTCATCGTAGCGCCTTCTTGGGTGCGCACGAGGTAAATCCCGAAAATAGAGAGCAAAATACCGACAGCGGCGATGAGCATCGGAGCGAGAATCGCTTTGATCTGCATGGCGACGGAAAGGCTCGGGTCCGCATTAAAGCCGACGAAAGCCGCCGCACCGAGAGCCGCCGTTGCGAGAATCGAACCGCAATAGGATTCGTAGAGGTCGGCGCCCATACCGGCAACGTCGCCGACGTTGTCGCCCACGTTGTCCGCGATGGTTGCGGGGTTGCGCGGGTCATCTTCCGGGATTCCGGCTTCAACCTTGCCGACGAGGTCGGCACCGACGTCCGCCGCCTTCGTGTAGATCCCGCCGCCGACACGCGCAAAAAGCGCCTGCGTGGAAGCCCCCATACCGAAGGTCAGCATCGTGGTCGTGATAAAGATCATTTTGTGCGTTCCCGTTGCCGTTGCATCAATCCAATGCGTGCAGCAGTCGAGGATGATGGCCCAGAGGGAAATATCGAGCAAACCGAGGCCGACAACGACCAAGCCCATAACCGCGCCCGAGCGGAACGCGACACGAAGCCCGGCATTAAGCGATTCCTGTGCGGCATTGGCCGTGCGCGCGCTCGCGTAGGTCGCAGTCTTCATACCGAAGAAGCCCGCGAGACCGGAGAAGAAACCGCCGGTCAGAAACGCTACGGGGACGACGGGATTTTGAAGGCCCTTCATCGCGAGAGCGGCAAATAAAACAGCCAGAATCACGAAGACGATTCCGACGATCTTGTATTGCTGTTTGAGATACGCCATCGCGCCCGAACGAACGTGCTGAGCGATCTGTTTCATGGTCGGCGTGCCTTCGTCGCATTTCATCATCTGGCGGTAAAAATGCGCCGCGAATGCGAGAGCCACAACCGAAGCTGCGGGAATTGCCCAGAAAATGGGCTGGTTAATGATATCGGTTTGCATAAAGGGAGGGGCCAAAAACTTGGAAAAAATTGAGCGAAAAAGTAGATTTTTACACCCGTCAAGTCAATCTCGGATTGAACCGAGCCGGGAAAGCCGAACTGAGGCTTTCCGGAAATAAAATCTTGAGAAAAGTACGGCCCGGAAAGATAATAGACACACTTTATCCCCAAGATCCGCCAACAATTTAACCCAACACGTACTTATGTCATCAGCTAAAGACACGAAATACAATATTCCCGCCATCGCAGCTCAATTCGCCATCTACGGCGATTTCGTTGACGCATTCCCGTACGGAAGCGGCCACATCAACGACACGTTCTGCGCCGTATTCGACCAGGGCGCCTGCCGCGTTCGCTACATCCTCCAGCGCGTCAACTCCTACATTTTCAAAAATCCGGAAGGATTGATGGAAAACGTAGCCCGCATCTGCCGCCACTCGTTCGACAAACTCAAGGCAAACAACGCGCCGGACGCCTCCCGCCGCACGCTCACGCTCATCCCGACGAAATCCGGCAAGGATTGGTTCGTTGATGCCGAAGGCAATGTCTGGCGTTGCTACATCTTCATCGAACGCGCCCGCGGTTACGACGTCATCGAAACAACGGAACAGGCCTTCCAAGCCGCACGTGCTTTCGGCAACTTCCAAAAGCTCCTCGTGGACATCCCGGGCGGCCGCCTCGTCGAAACGATTCCGGACTTCCACAATACGCGCAAGCGCTTTGAAACCTTCCAAAAGTCCCTCGCCGCCGACGTCAAGAACCGCGCAGCCGGCGTCAAAAAGGAAATCGACTTCATTCTCGCCCGCGAAAAGGACTGCTCGATCGTTCTCGACGCAATGGCCAACGGCGAAATCCCGGAACGCATCGCACACCAGGACACGAAGCTGAACAACGTCCTCATCGACGACTACACGCTCGAAGGCATCTGCGTTATCGACCTCGACACCTCGATGCCGGGTTCCGCACTTTACGACTTCGGCGACATGGTTCGCACCTCGACCTCGCCCGCTAAGGAAGACGAAGTCGATCTCTCCAAGGTCGCCATGCAGTTCCAATACTTCGAAGCCCTCGCCAAGGGCTATCTCAGCTCCGCCGGCGACTTCCTCAACGCCAAGGAACGCGAACTGCTCCCGTTCTCCGGAAAGCTCCTCACGCTCGAATGCGGTATGCGCTTCCTCACGGACTACCTCGACGGCGACCTGTACTTCAAGACGGCACGTCCGGACCACAATCTCGACCGCTGCCGCACGCAGTTCCGCCTCGTCGAATGCATCGAAGAGCAGATGGACGCAATGAACGCGCTCGTCGCTTCGCTGTAATGACGCCTGAGGCTTAGATTAAAGATTAAAGGAGAGCGTTCCCGCGACTGATTTCGCGGGAACGCTTTTAAACTTCTAAAAACCGGCTTTCTCCCCCTTCCAATGCTCGAAAAACTATTTGGGGTTAACCCAAAGGAAATGTCCCTGAAAACGGAAATTATGGCAGGGATCACGACCTTCCTGACCATGGCCTATATTTTGGCAGTCAATCCGAGTATCTTGGGTGAAACCGGCATGGATAAAGGCGCGCTTTTCACGACCACGGTCTTGGTCTCCGCCGCCGCCACCATCCTGATGGGGATTTACGCCAAGTTACCGTTCGCGCTCGCACCGGGCATGGGACTGAATGCGTTTTTCGCCTACACGATTTGTGCCTCCATGGGCTACTCGTGGCAATTCGCACTCACCGCCGTTTTTCTTGAAGGCCTCATCTTCATTTTCCTGACGGTCTCCAATTTGCGGGAAAAGCTCGTCTATATTTTGCCGGACGCCGTAAAAACCGCCATCAGTGCCGGAATCGGCCTGTACATCGCATTTATCGGATTAAAAAGCGCGGAGGTCATCGTCGACCACCCGTCCACGCTCGTCTGTTTCGGCAAGCTCAATGCCGCTTCCGCGCTGGGCCTGGCCGGCATCGTCATTACCGCGGCACTCCTCATCAAAAAAGTCAAGGGAGGCCTACTCTTCGGAATCTTACTGACGACGCTCGCCGGAATTCCCTTCGGCGTCACCCGATTCGACGGCATTTTCAGTGCCCCGCCCTCTATCGAGCCGATTTTCTTCAAATTTGAATGGGCTCAGATTTTCACAAAGGAAATGGCGATTGTCGTGCTGACTTTCCTGTTCGTCGATTTGTTCGGCGCCATCGGCACGATTATCGGCGTTGCCAACAGCGCAGACACACGCGAAGGCGGCAAAATTATCAACCTGAATCGGGCATTTCTCGTCGACGCCATCGCGACGACGGGTGGCGCCATGATGGGGTCGAGTACGGTAACAACCTTCGTCGAAAGCGCCGTAGGCGTGAAAGAAGGCGGCAGAAGCGGAATTACGGCCGTTGTCTGCGGACTCTGCTTTTTATCGGCGCTGTTTTTGGCGCCGCTGTTTCTTGCCATTCCGGCCTCGGCAACGGCTCCGGTGCTCGTCCTCGTCGGCTTAATGATGGTCAGCGGTTCGGTTTCCAAAATTGATTTCAGTGATTATTCGGAAGCGGTTCCGGCCTTCCTTTGCATCATCTTCATGCCGCTTTCCTACAGTATTTCCGAAGGGATTGTCATCGGGCACCTCAGCTACGTCCTCATCAACCTCTGCTGCGGACGCGTGAAAAAAATCTCCGTCAGCATGTGCGCCCTGGCGATTTTCTTCATGCTGAAATTCTTCCTCTAGTAAAACTTTCGGAGGTCCGGATTCTTCGCTCCCGGTCCGACGGTCGCCGACGCGCCCCGCAAAATCAACACGGGAGCGCGTTTTGCATTTTACAGCCGTAAAACTCAAGGCTACAGTTGTTTTTTATGTTCACCGGATTAATCGAAACCACGGGAACGGTTGTTTCCCTGAAAAAAGACGCAAACGATGTTTGGCGCCTCGTCGTGGATGCCCCGAAATTTGTAGGAACGCTCGCCGTCGGCGACAGCGTTGCCAACAACGGCTGCTGCCTCACCGTGGTCGAAATCTCGGGAACGCAATTGGGCTTCGACCTCTTGGACGAAACCCTGCGCAAAACGTCCTTTTCCCTGCTCAAGCCCGGAAGCGCTCTCAATCTCGAACGCAGCCTCCGTGCCGACGCGCGTATGGGCGGCCACTTCGTCACCGGCCACGTCGATGCCACGGGCACCATCGTTTCGCTGAGACAGGAAGGCGCCAATTACCGCCTCTGCATTCGCCCGCCGGAAAGCTTCCGCAAGTACTTGGTTTACAAAGGAAGTGTCGCCGTTGACGGAATTTCGCTGACGGTCGCCGCCATCAACGACGTCGATAAAACTTTTGATATTTGGCTGATTCCGCACACCATGCAGGAAACGAATCTGCGGGAACGCAAATCCGGCGAGCCCGTCAATTTGGAATTCGACATCCTCGCCAAATACGTCGAACGCATTCAGCTTTTCCCCGCCGAAAAAGCGGCCGAATAATCCCTCTTGATGCCGCTTCCCGCCCCCAGCAAAAGACCGCCGAACCTGATTCTTACCGGATTCATGGGGACGGGGAAAACCACGCTCGGCCGCCTGCTTTCGCACAGTTTGGGATTCCGCTTCTGCGACACGGATAAAATTATTCAGCAGAAAACGGGACGCAGCATCCCGGAGATCTTCGCAACGGACGGAGAAGCCGCCTTTCGCGAGCTCGAAAAACAGTGCGTCGCGGAATGGTTGCCGGAAGGCGGAGCCGTCATTTCCACCGGCGGCGGTATCGTGACAATCCCCGGAATCGCGCCGGCCCTCCGCGCGCGCGGCGTCGTCGTCGCCCTCTTCGCCTCGCCGAAGGTCATTCTCGAACGCACGGGCAACGGGAAAAACCGTCCGTTACTGCAAACTGCCGGCGACCCGCTCGAACGTATCCGCACGCTTTTGGCCGCCCGCGAACAGGCCTATATGGATTCCGGCATCAATGTCTTCACGGACTGCCGCTCCCTCAACGAACTCGCCGCCATCGTCGAACGCATCTACCGGCGCGAGCTGCGGGGCCGCAACAAAGCCAAGGGGCGCTAAGCCTCCGTCGCCCCGAAAAATTCTATTTGAACGCACGTCCGCAATCTCTAAGCTTTCCGTCATGAAAACACTGTTTCAAAAAATCGCCGACCGGGAAATCCCGGCGAAAATCGTCTTCGAAGACGATCAGTGCTTCGCCATTGAAGACATCAATCCGCAGGCTCCCGTCCACATCCTCGTCATTCCCAAGCGCGTCATCGCACGCCTCGGCAATGCGGAAGCGGACGATGCCGCATTGCTCGGCCATCTGCTCGTCGCCGCCTCTAAAATCGCGCGGGAACGCGGCATCGACGCAAGCGGCTTCCGCACCGTGATTAACAGCGGTCGCGACGCCGGAGAAACCGTCCCGCACCTGCACGTCCATCTTCTGGGCGGACGTGCTCTTGGCTGGCCCCCGGGTTAATCCGAATTTTCTCCGTTGACTTCCTTTCAAAAAAAAGTTTTCATTCACGCTTCAAAACAATTTCACTTTATTAACAGACCGCAATGGCCAACATCAAGTCAGCACAAAAGAACATTCGTAAATCCGCGACCAATGCGAAGCGCAATCGCTCCGTGAAGAGCCGCATCAAGACCGTCGCCAAGAACGCGAAGCAGGCAATCGCTTCGGGCAATGCGGAAACCCTCAAGGCAGTAACGCCGGTTTGCGCCTCCGTTTTCGACAAGGCAACAAAGTCCGGAGTTATCCACCCGAACAAAGCTGCGCGCATGAAGTCGCGTCTCGCAAAGGCTGCCAACAAGGTCGCCGCCGCTCAATAAGCTTCCTTTCGGAAAAACAGCTCTCTTTCTTTCGCGGGAAGGGAGCTTTTTTCATAAATACCCATGACGCTCCCCACGCATCTTAGCTTCCCGCCGGGCACGCTCGCGGAAAACGCCCAGCGCCTCGCGGTACTCCACGCCGCTGCAGGAGCCGTCATCCTCGAAAAAAGTGCCGGAATCGCGGAAATCGGCAACGCCTTTCGCGCACAAATCGCCGAAGGCAAGCCTTCCGCCTGTGCCTTCGGGCTGCGCCGACCGCAACTCGTTTTCGCTCCCGAAACGGAAGTCTCCGGCCTCCAAATTTACGCGGACAAGGATTCCGAAGCCCTGGACCTCTGGAAAAACACTTTCGGCTCGGCACTTTTCCGTTTCCGCTACACGTTCCTCACGCGTCCGGCATCGAATGCCGCCCGGGAAAGCGAAATCACCTGCTCGCTTCCCGTCGCCCAACACGTCAGCAAGCCGATCGCCCTCATTTCTCATACCACGGGGAAAAAATCGGAAACACGCTTCCGACGCCTGGAACAGCTTTCGGGATTCGAACTTTGGGAAGCGGAAACCGCATTTCCGCGCTTTCATCAGATCCGCCTGCACGCCAAAGAATGCGGTCTGCCGATCGTCGGCGACACGCTTTACGACGGAATTCCCGCGCCGCGCGTTTCGGAATTGCGGCCCAAGAAACGCCTCAACAAAGGCGAAGACAAACCCCTTTACGCGCCGATTTGCCTCCACCTCCGCGCCGTCGAACTTCCAAGCGAGCTTCCCGGCATCGAAGCCTTCTCGATTGAGGCGCCCCTGCCCAACGGCTTCGAAACGCTCTTGAAAAAATTGCGCGCACGCATTTAATGCGCGGCATGAAAATCAAGGTCCTTGCGCTAATCGCTTCGCTCTTTCTCCTCGCTGCAAGCCACATCCTTGCAGGAGAAGCCCGAAAAATCCGGGTCGTCGCCAGCTTCAGCGTTCCCGCAGACTGGATTCGACAGATCGCCGGCGAACAGGCGGAAGTCCTCTCGCTCGTCCCCGCCAACGCCGACAACCACGCCTACACGCCTTCCCCGAGCGACATGCGAAAAATCCGCGAAGCCGATTACGTCTTTGCCCTTTCCCCGCATTTCGAAGTCTGGTTCGAAGCCCTCTCCCGCAACGAACGCACGCAACGCCCGAACAAATTTATCTTTCTCGGAAGCGCACTCATCCACGACGGCGACACCTGCTCCTGCGGCCACCATCACCACGGGCACATCCACGCCGACACGGAAGCCGACCCCCATTTCTGGACCGACCCGCGCCTCGTCGCCGAGCACTGTATTCCGCTCATCGAAAAAACGCTAAAGGCCGACGGAACCGCGTTCCGGAAAAAGCTCGCCGATTTTGAAGTCGAAGCCCGCAAAATGCTCGCCGACATTCCGCCCGAACGCCGCCAAATCGTCACGTATCATAATAACATGACGCATTTCGCCAAACGCTTCGGATTCTCGATCGCCGGCAGCGTCCTTGCCTCGTCCACCACGGAGGCTGCCGATCCCTCGGCAAAAAGCCTTGCCAAGCTTTCCCAAAAAATCCGCAAAGAACGCATTCCGGTTTTCTCCGACAACACCGTCGCATCGCGCCTCCCCGCAAGCCTCGCTAAAGATGCCGGCATGCCGCCGCCGAAAGTTCTGCGCGTCGATGCCCTGGACGTTCCGGGCTCGCCCGCCGACACCTACATCGGCATGCTGCGCGAAAACCTGCGCGCTATTGCGGAAGCCTGCAAGCAACCGTAACGTCGTCGCCGACAGGCGCACGATGCGGCTCTGACCGTCAATAACTATCGGCGTAAACGCGCCAATCGTTTTTCTCCGCGTTGTAATGGAAATAATAAATCCCGCAATCGGCGATGTACAGATTGGCATCAAAATCGGTATTAATTTGCATGACGAAGGGATAATCTTCCGGAATTTCAATCGGATCCTGAACACTCGCGGGATACCCTCCGATTTTATGGGTTTCGTAAACAGCACATTTGTCGGTTTCCGTGCCGAAAACTAAAGGAAACTCCTGCTTCCTGTAAGTTGCGTAAACCGCACCGCAGACATCCTTGTGATAATCCATTTTATACTTCTTTTCTAAAGTCCGTACGGTTTCCCAAGTCGCGTCGTCTCCGCCGCTGGACGGCCATTGGGGCATATCGTTTGTCACGGCTTCGGGAGTAAGCACGCAAGTCTTCAGCTCATCGGATATATAATTACAGGGAACCAAACCGTCCAAGGTCGGATAGGTACGGATGACACACCCCTGCTGAGGGTGTTCTTCCGGATTATTGGACCAGGCTTCCTCGGGAGCAAAAACGGTAATCAACGCCATCTTACTGAGACCTGCCGGGACTCCGGGCAAATCCGGCACAAAAATCGTCGCAAAAGGCTTCAACGGCTTCCCTTCGGCATCGACGGGTTGCGTCTCCCCGGGAAGCTGCCGCGTCACGCGTCCCAAACAGCTCACGTTCCCCTCGGGCAATTCCGTAGCCGGCGTGCTTCGCAGGATAACCGCATTGCGTCTCAACTTGGCGCGCAACTCACGAATGGTCGCATCCGCGCAGGCCTCCCGACGACGTTCACGCGACGACTTCCGTCCCGCGAAAAACCGCTTACGGCAGTACAGTCCCAAAACCGCCGCCAGCAAAATTGCCGCCCCGCAGCCGACAAGCAAGTCCACCTTGTCGGACGAGATGTCCCGCTCCCAGAAAGCCCGCACAAGCTTCGACACCAAAAGAATCAGGACGGCAAGCATCCAAATATCGCAAAGAATCGGGAGAAAGCGCTTCATAGCCTCGGTTTTACACCCAATCCGCTGTTTTACCAATAATATTTTAGGCTAGCTCCAGAGATTCGTTTTTTAAGGCATTGTCCTAAGCTTTCTTCTTTCCGTTCGTCAGAGCCAGTGAGCCTCCGGCGGCGGAAAAAGCGCCAAGCATCAAGCGCCAAGCGAGTGCCTGCGGCTTCTTTAATCTTTTTGTTACCTATGTCTGATTTCGCCGCCACCTCTTTAAGCTCTAAGCCCTAAACTTTAAGCTCTCTTCTATCCTTTAATCTTTAATCTCTTTTCCCCTATCCGCTATCACTTCTCAAAAAATGAATTTCCGGAGGTAGCCTTAAGCCTTCCGAAGCGGCGAAGCGGGCTTCCCGAATTCGGGATTTTTCAAAACGCCCTAACGTTTTATAAGCTTTTTTTTGCTTTTTTTCACTCGAAGGAAGGGTTAGAATTGTCTCAATTATGGTCGAAAATGCCTTATTTTACCTGTTTGCCGCGTTCACGCTCGTGAGCGGCTTGCTCGTCATCATTAACCGCAAGCCGGTCAACGCCGCTATGGCGATGATTCTCACGATTGTCGGCGTCGCCGCAAACTTCTTCCTGCTCAATGCACCGTTCCTGGCAACCCTGCTGATTATGGTTTACGCCGGCGCGGTCATCGTGCTCTTCCTGTTCGTGATCATGCTCATGGATCCGGACCTGAAACCCCTAAAGTCGGGTTGGATGAAAACCGCGCTTACCGGCGCCGTCTTCTTCGTGCTCGCAACGGCGGGAACGGTCTGGCTCTTCGGATTCTCGGACGCCCTCCCCGCAGCCCTGCCCGCTGAAGCCGAAACGGCCGTCGCCTACTCGGCGGACGCCAAGGTCTTCGGGCAGATTCTTTTCACCAAGTACGCACTGCTGGTCGAAGCCGTCGCGCTTCTCCTGCTCGCCGCCATGGCTGCCGTGTTCATGTTGCACGCACGCCGCAAAACGCTTCCGCAGGACGCTCAATAACCTCTTTCCTTTCCTCGACAATGAATCTCGCCAATTTTCTGATTCTCTCGGGCGCGCTGTTCGCCGTCGGTCTGACGGGAGCCCTCGTCCGCCGCAACATCCTCGTCGTTTACATGTCGCTTGAAATCATGCTGACGGCCGCCATGCTCGCGCTCGTCTCGTTTGCCAAGTACACAAACACGATGGAAGGCGCCGTTTTCTGCTTCTTCATTATCGCCATCGCCGCCGCGGAAGTCGCCGTCGGGCTCGCCCTCATCGTCGCCTTCTTCCGCAAACGCCAAACGGCCTCGCTCGATGAACTCAACAATTTGAAAAACTAATGGACAACGCAACGCTCCTTCAATCCCTCCTGCTGACTCCGCTGGTTGCGGCAATTATTTCAGCCCTGTTTTTCCGCCGCTCCCGCTGGGGTGCACCCGTCGTTTCGGTAACGGCAGCGGGAATCATCCTCGTTCTTTCGCTGACACTCCTGCTCGGCCTCGATCCCGCCAACCCGACGGCCCTTGCCTCTTTCCCGGGCTTCACCGTCGGCTCCTTCAAGGAACTCGAAACCTTCGGGCTGATGATCGACAAAAACGGAGCCGCCATGCTCTTCGTCGTCAGCTTCGTCGCATTCTGGATTCACGTCTTCTCCGTCGGATACATGGACGACGACAAGGCGCGCGGACGCTTCTTCACGGGGCTGAGCATCTTCATGTTCTCGATTCTCGGCATCATCCTCGCGAAGAATCTGTTCATGACCTTCATCTTCTGGGAACTGGTCGGCTTCAGTTCCTACATGCTCATCGCACACTATTTTGAAACCGACTACGCCGCCATGGCGTCCAAAAAGGCATTTATCGCCAACCGCGTCGGCGACCTCGGCTTCCTCGTCGGTATCATTCTCTGCTACCATCTCTACGGCACGACGGACTTCGCAGCCCTCCAAGCCGGCGGATTCGACAAATCGACGGCCGTCGGTCTGCTCCTGATGTGCGGCTTCCTCGGAAAATCCGCTCAATTCCCGCTCCACGTCTGGCTGACGGACGCCATGGCAGGCCCGACGCCGGTTTCCGCACTCATCCACGCGGCCACCATGGTCGCCGCCGGTGTGTTCTTCATGGTCCGCATCTTCTTCATGCTTGATCCGATGGTGCTCGATACCATGCTCTGGCTCTGCGCCGGCATGGCCGCTCTCGCCGGCCTCGCCGCACTCGGACAGACGGACATCAAGAAGTCCCTGGCTTATTCGACGCTTTCCCACCTCGGCTTCATGGGCGCGGCCATCGGCTTGCGCATGCCGGAAATCGCCCTTCTTCACATGGCGATGCACGCGTTCTTCAAGGCAACCCTCTTCCTCTGCTCCGGTTCCATCATCCACGCCTGCCACCACGAGCAGGATATGACAAAGATGGGCGGCCTGCTCAAGAAGATGCCGATTACGGCGCTTGCCTTCATCATCGCCGGCCTCTCGATTGCCGCATTCCCGTGGTTCGCCGGCTGGTACTCCAAGGACGCCATCATTTCCGGCGCCTATCTTTCGGGCAACATGCCGGCCTTTGCCCTCCTGGTCATCGCCGCCATCGGAACCGCACTCTACACCGGACGCATGTTCGCCATGGTCTTCCTCGGCAACCCGCACGGCCACGGCGCCGAACACGCCAAGGAATCCTCTCCGTGGATGACGGTTCCGCTCATCGTCCTGGGCGTCATCTTCTCCCTCGGTGCCGGCTGGTTCCTCGCAGGCACGAACGGACTTCCGTGGCTTGGCGGCAAGATGAATGCACTCTTCCCGAGCGTCGCGACGGAAGCGCTCGCCGGCGGATACCGCCATCTCCACCACGAGCTCGCCGAACAGGGCCTGCTCACGCCGATGATGCTCCTCGGCATCGCCATTCTTGTCATCGGATTTGCCGTTGCCGTCTTCTTCTACCGTACGAGCACGGGCAACGACCGTCTCCGCGAAACACACCCGACCGCGTACAAGGCACTCGAATACCGCTACTGCGACACCTTCTACAATTGGTACATCGCCAAAGTGCAACAGCGCGTCGCCATGCTCGTCGGTCTCTTGGACACGGTTCTCGTCAGCGGCCTCGGCATGCGCGTCATCGTCGCCGGCATCCCGGCAACGCTCGGTTCGCTGATCCGCCGCTTCGTCCAGACAGGCAACAGCGCCGTCACGGTCTTCTGGATCGCCGTCGGCTCGCTGATTATCGCAGCCCTGCTCGTCTCCGGCGTCCTTCAATAAACAACGGACGATCCGCAAAAAACGTTCCCGTGAGCATCTCCCGGGAACGTTTTTTTGTATCCGGCGCACGTGCCCCGGCTAACTAATTTTTAACAAATCGCCGATTGACGATTTTGTGAGTTTCCGATAGCGTCTGAAGCAAATCAATTTTCTATGACCACCATGTTATTCCTTGCCACTTCTTGGGGTGCAATCGGCTGGGTAATCCTCGGCACGATTGTTTTCATTGTCTTAGTCGCCGCTTTGGGACGTGCCATTGCCGCTGCTTTCCCGCCGAAACCCGAGCACATGTCGTCGTTTAAGAAGCCGGCGACGAAATCCGCGCCCGTCGTTGCGTCCCGCGCGCCCGCCAGCATCCCCGCCTTGCGTGCCGCCAGCGATATTTCGCCGGAAATCATGGCCGTCATCGCAGCCTCGATTGCCACGGTGCTTCAGGGGCAAAAATACAAGGTTCACAACGTGCGCCTCGCCGCGATGAAGACGCCGAACATCGAACACCTGATGACGGAATGGTCGATGGAAGGCCGCCGCCAGGTTTACTCGTCCCACCAAATCGATCACCGCTAATCCCTGTTTTTTCCTTTAATCTCCAACCCGTAATTTTCTAAAACTATGAAAAAGCTTAAAGTCACCGTTAACGGCAAAGTTTACGAAGTCCTCGTTGAAATCGAAGGCGAAGCTTCCGCTCCCGCAGCAGCTCCGGCTCCCGCTCCGGTCGCCCCGGCGCCCGTGAAATCGGCTCCGATCAGCGCTCCGACACCTGCTCCGGCTCCCGCTCCGAAGCCCGTCGCAGCTCCTGCCGCCGGCGCCGTCGTTGCGCCCTTGGCCGGCAAGGTTGTCGCCATCGACACCAAGGTCGGCGATGCCGTTAAGGAAGGCGACCAGATTTTGACGCTCGAAGCCATGAAGATGAACACCTACATCTACGCGGATCGCGCCGGCAAAATCGCCTCGATCAACGTCGCCGTCGGCGACGGCGTGGAAGAAGGACAAGCCCTCGTCACGATTGCGTAACCGAGTTCCCCGCGGGAACGCTTTGAAAGGCGGAACTCTCTTATGTTTTCGTTGTTTGCCGCAGCACAGCCCGACACCGCGTTTGCGATAGAATGGCTCGCGTGGATTGTTCTCATTGCCATCGCGGTCTCGGTCTTCATTGCGCTGACGATTAAGTCGATATACCTCGTTCTGCATCTTTTTTCCGCTCCCGAAGGAAAAAAGAAGTAAGCGGGGCAACTCCCACAACTCAAGGCTATGGATATTGATATCATTGACATTTTTCGTCAGCTCTTCCAGGGGATTACCACCCTTGTCGATTCGGATTCCACGATTTTCTGGGGACGCATTGTCCTGACGCTACTGGGCGTCGCGCTCGTCTTCCTCGGACGCAAGGGGATTCTCGAGCCGCTGCTGATGATTCCGATGGGCCTCGGCATGGTCGCCGCGAACACCGGCGTCCTTTATCTGGACCCGGAAAACGCCGTCCGCGCCGAGCGTAACTACGATGCCCGTTGGATTAACACGGAAGACCGTACGGACATCCGTTATTTTACGGTGGAAGGCGAAGAAAATTTCGCGGAATTGGCCAAAAATCCCGACTACATTCCCGTTAAATCCGAAAAGCAGCTCAACGCCTATATCGCGGCGGAAGCCTGCGTGATTCAGGAAAACGGCAAGACGCTGACGGGGAATGTCGTCGTTCCCGGCAACTTGAACCTCGAACCGCTGGTCCAGCAACCGGACAATGTCGTCAACCTCATGCAGGTGGACTGGATTCAGCCGATTTACAATTTTGCGTTCTCGAACAACCTGATTGCCTGCTTCATCTTCATGGGCATCGGAGTACTTTTGGACGTCGGCTTCCTGATGGCCCGCCCCTTCCAAAGTATCTTCATGGCGTTCTGCGCCGAACTCGGAACCATCGTTACCTTCCCCGTTGCCGTACTTTGCGGGCTTAACCTCGGGGAAGCCGCTTCGGTCGCCCTCATCGGCGGTGCGGACGGCCCGATGGTGCTCTTCGGCTCGCTCCAACTCGCAAAACACCTGTTCGTTCCGATTACGGTTGTCGCCTATCTCTACCTCGGGATTACCTACGGAGCTTATCCCTTCCTGATTCGCTTCCTCGTTCCCGAAAAGCTGCGCCGCGTCCGCAATGCTCCGCCCAAGAAGCCGGTCAAGGTTACGGCAACGGAAAAAATCGCTTTCGCGGTCGTTGCCTGCGGTGTTCTCTGCCTGCTCTTCCCGGTCGGGACCCCGCTCTTCTGCTCGCTTTTCGTCGGCATTGCCGTGCGTGAAGCCGGCATTCAGTCCTTCGTGCGCCTGATCGACCAGGTCTTCCTCTACGGCGGCACCTTCTTCCTCGGGCTCATCCTCGGGCTTCTCTGCTCGGCGGGCACCCTGCTCGACGAAAAGGTTCTGATCCTGCTCGTTCTCGGGATTTTCGCACTGACGATTTCCGCCACCGGCGGTATCCTCGGCGGCTACGTGCTTTACCTGCTCTCCGGACGTCGCTTTAATCCGGTTTGCGGTGTTGCCGGCGTCTCCTGCGTGCCGACCTGCGCAAAGATTGCCCAAAAGGAAGTTTCCCGCGTCGCTCCGGACGTCATCGTACTTCCGGACTCGCTCGGGATTAACATCTCCGGCGTTATCACCTCCGCCATCTTCACGGGCGTTTACATCGCACTCGTCCCGCAACTCGAAAAAATCTGGGCGCTGACGAGCACCGCTCTCTAAATAAAATCCGGCAAGCGCAAAAGCGATGCGTTCTCAGAAACATTGGATTTACGGAATCATCGTTGCGCTTGTCGGAGTTTTACTTGCCCGCGGCCTCAGCCCCGAGCTTTCCGAAGACGGCTTGCGCTTTGCGACCCTGCTTCTGGGGCATGCAGCCTGTCTCTTAGGTCTGTTTATCATTGCCCGCGGCGTCTTCCTCCGCCACACGAACGAAGATTCGAACGAGTAAACCGAAACAATTCCCGCAGATTTCCCTGCGGGATTTTTTTAGGGTTTAATCGGACCAATCTTACGCCCGTTCTATTAAATCCTTGCGGAAACAAATTTGAAGGTTTAGCTTTGGGAAAGCGCTTTTTCACAAGGCACGCGAAAGCGCTCATGCCCATTTCCACTCATCAACATATCCTATTTATGAAATTCAAAATTCTCACTCCGGAAGAAGCCGTCGAAATGATTGAAAACGGCGAAAATATCGGCCTCAGCGGCTTTACGGCCGCCGGCGCCCCGAAAGCGGTCCCGCGTGCCCTCGCGGAAAAGGCCAAAGCGGAACACGCCGCCGGACGCCCCTTCAAAATCAATCTCTTTTCCGGTGCCTCCACCAGCGCTTCCACGGACGGCGCCCTCGCTCAAGCCGACGCAATCGACTACCGCACGCCGTACCAATCGAGCCCCGACCTGCGCAAAAACATCAACTCGCAAAAGACCCGCTACAACGACATGCACCTCTCGCACACCGCGATGTACATGCGCTATGGCTTTATCCCGCAGGTTAAAACCGCGATCGTCGAAGCCACCGAAGTCACCGACGACGGGAAAATCGCACTCACGACGGCCGGCGGAAACACCGCGACCTATTGCAAACTCGCAGAACGCATCATCATCGAGCTCAACGCCTACCACCACCCGGGGCTGAAGGACCTGCACGACGTCTATCTCCCGCTCGATCCGCCGAACCGCGAACCGATTCCGATGACGCAAGTCGAAGACCGCATCGGCACAACGATGCTTCAGGTTGACCCCGCAAAAATCGTCGGCATCGTCCACACCAACGAAAACGACCATATCGCTCCGTTTAAGGACAGCGACCCCGTCACCGACCAAATCGGCGAAAACGTCTGCAATTTCCTCGCCGCCGAACTCAAGGCCGGCCGCATCCCGCAGGGCTTCCTCCCGATTCAGTCCGGCGTCGGCAATATCGCCAATGCCGTGCTCGCCGCTCTCGGACGTAACGCCGACATTCCCGCATTCCGCATGCACACGGAAGTCATCCAAGACTCCGTCATCAAGCTCATGGATGCCGGCCGCTGCGTCTTCGTCGGCGGTTGCTCGCTGACGGTCTCCGACGACTGCCTGAAGCACATGTACGAAAACTTCGATTTCTACAAAAACAAAATCATGCTCCGCCCGCAGGAAATCTCGAACAATCCGGAAGTCGTTCGTCGCCTCGGTCTGATTTGCATGAACACGGCAATCGAAGTCGATGTCTTCGGCCATGTCAACTCCACGCATTTCTACGGACGCCAAATGATGAACGGTATCGGCGGTTCGGGCGACTTTGCCCGCAACGGCTACCTGACGATCTTCACCTGCCCGTCCGTCGCCAAGGGCGGTGCGATTTCCTCCATCGTTCCCATGTGCTCGCACATCGACCACACGGAACACGACGTGGACATCGTCGTCACGGAACAGGGCGTCGCGGACCTGCGCGGCAAATCCCCGCGCGAGCGCGCCGAAGAGCTCATCGAAAAGTGTGCTCATCCGGAATACAAGCCGCTACTCCGCGAATACCTCGCACGCACGCCGGGCTTCCACACCCCCTGCGACGTCACGAAGGCGCTCGAATTCCACAAAGCCTTCCTCAAGGAAGGCGATATGCGCAAGGCCGTTTTCAACGACTAAGCCTTCCGCCAAAAGGCGTTCCCGCAACCGTCGGGGACGCCTTTTTTGACTTTCCGCCTCCCCTTCACCCTCATCCGAATCCCAGCTATGAAATGCGAATTATGTGCTTATTCCGTCGAATCCTGTATCGCTGCCGCGCGACTCGGGCTTGACCGTGTCGAACTCTGCGCCTCGCCGGCCGAAGGCGGCGTCACGCCCTCTTATGCCGCCATCGAACGCGTCGCAGCCGTCAAAGGAATCGACCTCAGCGTGATGATTCGCCCGCGCGGAGGCGATTTCCTTTATTCGGATGAAGAATTTCAGACCATGCTTGCGGATATCGCCGTCGCCCGTCAAGCCGGTGCCACGGGAGTCGTTTTCGGCGTGCTGACGGCGGACGGGAAAGTGGACGCAAGCCGCACGCGCGCCCTCGTCGAAGCGGCAGACGGCCTGGAAACCACCTTCCATCGGGCAATCGACATGACGGAAGACTACGATGCCGCGCTTGATGCCGTCATCAATGCCGGATGCAGCCGCGTACTCACCTCGGGCGGCTACGACAAGGCCGCGGACGGCATTGAAGCCATTGCCCACGCCGTATCGCGAGCGACGGGCCGTATCGAAATCATGGCGGGAAGCGGAGTCGGATCCGCCAATGCCCTTACTCTCGCCGCAACGGGCGTCGATGCCCTACACTTCAGCGCCAAAAAAATGATTGCCGGGAAAATGATTTACCGCAATCCACGCATCTCGATGGGCGG
Organism: Candidatus Spyradenecus sp.; assembly: GCA_045651325.1. GTDB lineage: Bacteria > Verrucomicrobiota > Verrucomicrobiia > Opitutales > UBA953 > Spyradosoma. Next base: position 122,088 of record JAZRSB010000019.1, on the reverse strand, counting down.
CTCGGCGGAAGTTGACGAATACGCACTGCGTGTCGTCGATGAAGAGGAAGTCGTCAAAATCCTCAAGCTCGTGAAACCGGGTATTGCGTAAAAGCGCCCGGCGAATTGGCAATTGCATTTTTTCGGCCCGGAGAAGAAAATCGGAGCTTTACGATGATTTCCGTCGATATCGAATTCTTCTTTGCGGCGCTGATTGCCTGTGCGGTCTGCGTCTACCTCGCGTACGAAATTTACTGGTCTTTAATCGAAAACCGTTCCCGCGGGGACGACAACCGCAAACAGACACTTTATTGCTGCGTTCGCTGCGGAAAAGTTTACACCCGCCCGCGTGATCGGGACGACGAAAAAACCGCGCCCTGCCCGAACTGCGCCTTCGAGAATATCCGCCTGAGATTTTAGCCGCATGCGCTTCGGCATCGACTTTTTCCGCCGGTACGCCCGAAAGCTCATTTTCGGAACGCTGATTTTCATCCCCCTGTTCATTTTCTCCGTATTCGCCTGGGCTTACTGGGTCGAACCGAATCGCCTGACAACGACTTACCTGAAATACCCGATTCCCGAATGGAACGGAACGGACAACCGCATCCGTATCGCCATGGCGGGTGATTTCCACGTTCGCCACGGGGAGGCCGAGCGGCTCGAGCGCGTCGTCAACGCCCTGCGGGAGCAATCACCCGACATCATCATCTTAGTCGGGGATTTCGCATTTTCCTCGAGCGACCCGCACAAAAACACCTTAGACTTACCGCTGATGTCCCGGATTTTCCGACAACTTCGCAACGGCGGGAAAACGCCCGTTTACGCTTGTCTGGGCAATCACGATTACGCCTACGGAGCCTCAAAAATGCGAAAAATGCTCGAAGATGCCGATATCACGCTCTTGGAGCCGGGAACTGCGCACCTGCATTTCGGCGAGAACTGCGAAGTCTTTCTCGGCGGAGTCTCCAACAAAAATCTGCGGGAAACGGATCCGAAAACCATCCCCTTCCCGCCGGAGGATTTCTACGGAGCGGCACTTTTCGTCGTCCATTCACCGGATTTGGTCGTCGATCTTCCCCGCGAAGCCGGCTACGCCCTCACGCTCGCCGGGCATACACACGGCGGGCAGATCTGCCTCCCCGGCAACATTCCTTTCGTTCCGCACGCCAGCCGCATCGGCGACCAATACGCGCACGGCATGTTCGAAGAAGGCGGGAAAGATCTTTTCGTTACACGCGGAGTCGGAGAAAGCCGCCTCCGTATGCGTCTGTTCTGCCCGCCGGAAATCGTCGTCATCGACCTCGTACCGACCGAAGCTCTTCCGGAATCCCAATGGCGTAATCGCGCCGGAAATCCGCGGAAAATCCAATTGCCGCAATGACATCACCCTCCGTTCCATACCGCGGCCGCATCGCACCGACACCGACCGGCTTTCTGCATCTCGGGCACGCCCGCACGTTTTCCCTCGCCGCCGAACGTTGCCGCCGAGCAGCGGGGACGCTCATTCTCCGCATCGAAGACCTGGACACGCAACGTTGCAAAAAACACTTTGCCGAAGCCGCCCTTGAAGATTTGAAAGCCCTCGGAATTCACTGGGACGAAGGACCGGATCTCGGCGGCCCTTGCGCTCCCTATACACAATCGGCGAACGCGGCTTATTTTCTCGAAATTTGGAAACGCCTGAAGAACGCCGGATCCATCTATCCCTGCCGCCGCTCCCGCAAGGACGTTGCCGCCGCCGCACGGGCTCCGCACGCCGAAGATGAAGACGCCGAGCCGATTTTCCCGCCGGAATGGCGCCCGAGCATTCCGGACATCGGGAAGAATTTCTGCGCCCCCGGCGATTACAACTGGCGCTTCCGCGTACCCGACGGCGAAGCAATTACGTTTAACGACGCCGTTCAGGGCCCGCAATGCTTTGTCGCGGGAAAAGATTTCGGAGATTTCGTTGTCTGGCGACGCGACGGTGTCCCGGCTTATGAATTGGCTGTAGTCGCCGACGACATCCGCATGGGTATCACGGAAGTCGTACGCGGGGCGGATTTGCTGAAATCCACCGCCCGCCAAATCCTGATTTACCGGGCCTTGGGAGCAACGCCGCCCAATTGGGCACACGCCCCCCTTGTCTTGGACGAAAACGGCAAGCGTCTCGCCAAGCGCTCGGACGCCCTCTCCGTTCGCGCCCTGCTCGCTCGCGGCGTAAAAATCTGAGACAAAGCGGTCGTTCCCCGGCACAAAAAAAGCGCTCCCATTTCACGGGAGCGCTTTTTTGTAAGTATCGTCCGCTTAAGCCAGAGCGAGCAACGCGAAATAAACGAGCGAGCCCAGCACTGTCAAAGCCGCGAAAAACACGAGCGAGGTGCGTGCCCCGATACCCGGAGCGGCGAAAGGCGTTGCCTCGGCGGTATCGCTTTCGTCGGTCGAGAAAATCGAGCGCATCCAGCCGAAGTAGTAGTAAACGCTTGCCACGACACAAGCCAGCATGATGGCGGCGGGGACATAGAGCCCGGCAGAAAATACAATCCAGAGAATCCCGAGCTTGGTGATGAAGCCGACCGTCGGCGGAATTCCCGCGAGCGAAGCCAAGCCGGAAGCCAAGGCGCCGGCAAGCACCGGAGAACGTTTTGCCAAACCGCGAAAATCTCCGAAGTCCTGCATCGATTCGTCTCCGGCTTGTGCGGAAACACGCGCCATTACCGCGAAAATCGGGTATTGCGAAAGCACGTAGAAAACAATGTAGAGCATGAGCGCCGCAAACATCGGCGGAATCGCTTCTTTGCCGTTACCTCCGTCTTTCATCATACTCAAGAAAGCCAGGATGCCGAGCATCATATAACTTGCATGCGAAACCCCGGAGAGACCGAGCAGACGCTTGACTTTGCGCTGGCCGAGTGCCGCGAGGTTGGCGTAAATCATCGAAATCAGCGTCAGGCCGAGCAGAATCGGGAAGAGTCCCCCGAAGGCCGGGAAAAAGACGGTTGCCAGCAAAGCAAAAGTCATATAGAAGCCGACCGCCTTGGAGAGGGTCGCGAGGAAGAACGTCACATGCAAAGGTGCGCCCTGATAAGTGTCCGGAATCCAGAACTGCATCGGGAAAACACCGAATTTGAACATTACCCCGCCGAGCACCATCGCGGCACCGACCAACATAATCGGGTTATTCGGGTTAGCCTCAAAAGCCTGAGCCACATAGCTGTAGCCGAGGACATCCGTTTCTGCGCCGGATGCCACGCCGGAAAGAGCAGCCGCGCCGTAAAGCAGGACAATTCCGAAGAGCATCAAACCTCCGGAAACACCGCCCGCAATCAGGTATTTCACCCCGGCCTCCAGCGAAGCCACACTTGTGCGGTAAGAACCGACGAGCGCGTAAAGCGAAACCGTCAACGTTTCAAGCAGAACGAAAAACGCAACAAAATTGCTCGCCTTCGTCAGCGCGATTGCCGCCGCCGTTGCGATGAGGACCAGGTGATTCGTAATCGGCGCGGAGAACTCCGTGCGTTCACGCACGGTCTTGCCGAGGAGCACGGTAAGAAAAGCACAAGCGAGGAAGAACGGAGCGATCGTCATGCCGGCGGCAACGCATCCGAAAATGCTGTCATTGGCATAGGACTCCGCCGGAACAACAAACGGAATAAGCCCGGCGGCCAACAAAGCAAAGCAAGTCGTGGCGACGCCGACCTTCGCGCGGTCTTTCGGGAGCCAAACATCCAGCGCGAGGACAAGTAACGCGGCGACGGCGAGCACAATTTCCGGCAAAAACGCCTTAACCAAAGCGCTTGTCGGTTGCCAAAGTTCGATGAATTCGTTCATTTTTCGAAAAAATTAAAGGTTATTATTGTGCGTCGGCGACGGGAGCAACAGGCGCGTCAACGGCTGCGGGAGCCGTCTGTGCAAAACACTGCGTCAGAGCCGGGTTGAGTTCGTCCGTCACCAAGGACGGCACGAAACCGACGGCGACGAGGGCCGCGAAAAGAAAGAGTGCCGGGATGCGTTCCGCCGGCGTGATATCCTTTACGGCCTGCTCTGCGGGAAGGGCATCGGCCCCGTAGAACACGCGCGCCACGGCACGCAGGCCGTAGATTGCGGAGATAACGATGGAAATAATCACAAGGCTGATCATCCAGAAAGGCTTAAGGCTTGCCAGAGAAACGAAGATGGAAAGTTCGCCCCAGAAATTCGCAAAGCCCGGCAGACCGATACTCGCCATCATCGCGGCGACAAAGAATGCCGCCAAGACCGGCGCGCGCGTGGCCAAACCGCCCATTTTCTGCATATCGAGCGTACCCGTACGGTCGGCAACCGCCTGCGTCAAATGGAAAAGCAAAGCGACGGAAAGACCGTGTGCAAACATCATCATGACGGCGGCACCCAACCCCGTGACATCGCCGCCGCTGAACGCGAAGGCTGCGATACCGAGGAAAATCGGGCCCATGTGCATAACGGAGGAATACGAAATCATGTGCTTGAGATCTCGCTGCACCATCGTAATCAGCCCGATAACGAGAATGTTGCCGAGCGCGAGAACGAGAATCCACTTGGCCCAGGATTCCAAGCCCAAGGGCAGGAAGGCGGCGCCGAGCTGGACCAGCCCGTAGAGACCGAACTTTTTCAGCACCCCGGCATGCAACATCGAAACCGGCGTCGGTGCGGCGGAATAGGTATCCGGAGCCCAGGAGTGGAACGGAAAGAGCGAAACCAAAATCCCGAAGCCGAAGAGCAGAAGCGCAAAGATGGCCGTCTGCATGCCCGCTTCCAGATTAAGAACCGCGTTCTTGAGCGAAATAAAGTCAAACGCGACAGCCGGCGTGTTCACGTAGAAATAAATCAGTCCGGCGAGCGAAATCATCGCCCCGAGCGTCAGATAAACGGCCATCGTAATCGCCGTCGTACGCTTGCCGTAGCCGCCCCAAATAAGGATCGCAATGAAGGTCGGAATAAGGGCGAATTCGTGGAAAATGTAGAAGCCGAAAATGTCAATCGACGCGAAAAGCCCGAGCAATCCCGTCTGAATGAAAAGCAGCGTCGCATAGTAAAGCGTGGGCATCTTGGCCTCTTTCGTCCAAACCGCACGCATCCCGGCAGCCAAGCCGACAATTGCCGCCATGACGAAGAGCGGAAGCGAAATCCCGTTCAGCCCGAGCTTCAGCCAAATGCCGACGGATTCGACGCCGAGCCACTTGCACTCGGAGAAAAACGCGTATCCGGTCGCGGCATCCTTGTTCCCGGAAAAGAGTCCGGCAAGCACAAGGGCAATCAGGCACGGCAAGGCAAAGCCGACGAGCGCAACGGATTTGCGCACGACGAGCGGAGTGCTTTTCGCCAAAAACAAAACTACGCTCGCAAGCAGCGGCGCAGCGACGGCGGTTTGGAGAAGATTCGCTGAATTCATGCTAAAAATTTTCCGCAAGCATAGACGAATTTAAGGCGCCTTTCAAGAACGTTCCCGCAGGCTCGTCCGCGATTTTTCCGCCAAAAGACAAATTTAATTCTCGACTCCGCTAATAGGATTTGAAAAACTAACAATATCCGTTTTAGAACCCGTAACGCAGAACCATGAAAAACAAGATTATTAAAAACATATTTCTCCTCGCCGCGATGGCCCTTCTTCCCGCAGGCACGGCCTGCGCGGCCAAAAACATTCCCGTAAACGGGCATCCCGAGAGCATCGTCGAAGAGGACAACCACTACTACGTCGCCGTCGTCGGCAAAAAACCGGAACCGACCCGCAAGGACGGTGACGGCTTTATCATGAAAATCAATTCCCGCGGGAAAATCATCTCCCCCAACGCTTTCCCGCAGGTAAAACTCGACGCCCCGAAGGGAGCCGTCGTCGAAGACGATGTTCTCTACGTCGCCGACGTTGACCGCATCGTCGGCATCAGCCTGCACACCGGAGCCCAAGTCTGCACCGTCGATATGGCCTCCACGGGCGCGCAATTCCTCAACGACATCGTCGAGGACGATGATTTCCTCTACGTGTCGGCGACCGATATCAACAAAATCTTCCGCATCAACATGCGCACGTGGAAATTCGAGGAACTCCCGCTCGCAGAACCGCTCAACGCCCCCAACGGCTTAGCCGTCGAAGACGGTTTTCTCTATGTCGGCGAATACGCCAGCGACGCCAACGGCCAACCCGCCGGCAAAATCAAGCGCATCCCCCTACGCGGCAACACCGCCCGTCCGGTCTCCGTCGTGTACAATGTCCCCGGCCAATACGACGGGCTCCGCGTGCGGGAAGTCGAAGACATCTTCGATCGCGAAACGGATTACCTCTATTTTTCGGACTGGGCGAGCAAATCCGTCAAACGCCTCAATCTCAAGACCGGCAAAGCGGAACCCGTCACCGAAATGCCCGTAGAAGGTCCCGCCGACTTCATTATCGACGACGACAAGCTTTGGCTCCCCGCGATGCTTGAACAAAAAGTTCTCATCCAAACGCTGTAAAACTCCCGCCGAAAATTCGTTTTCGGCGAAATTCCCGTACAACAAGAGCGCCTCGGACCCCGAGGCGCTCTTTTGCGAAAGTGCGCAACTCGTTCCATTGCGCCGCAGGAGCGTAAACGGGTTTGTCCCCGTCACTTTGCGGCGCTTGTTTTTCATGGATTATCCGCGGGTTTCGGTTATCGCCTGTACCCGCGGTTATCCAATGTAATGCACCTCCGGCGGCGGAAAAAAGCATCGAGCACCAAGCGAACCTATGCCTGGTTCCGCCTATCCCTCTTTAAGCTTTAAGCCCTAATCTTTAAGCTCTCCTCAATCCAATCGCGGGCATAGGATTCCGCAAAATAGGTAAGAATCAGATCGGCGCCCGCACGGCGAATGGCCAAGAGCGATTCGTCGCGGCAGGCCTTCAGGTCCAGCCAACCGAGTTGTGCGGCGGCCTGAATCTGTGCATATTCCCCGGAAACCTGATAGGCGGCCAGCGGCAAGAGCGTGTTTTCGCGCACATCGCGGATGACGTCCAAATAAACGCCGGCGGGTTTGACCATGACCATATCGGCGCATTCCGCTTCATCGGCCAACGCCTCGCGGACAGCCTCGCGGCGATTCGCGGGAGCAAGCTGGTAAGTCTTTTTGGTGAGTCCGGTCACCTTGTTCGGCGCATTTTTCTTGCTGCCGACGGCATCGCGGAAGGGCCCGTAAAACGCCGATGCGAATTTTGCCGAGTAGGCCAAAATTCCGGTTTGCGTCAGCCCGGCGGCATCCAAGGCTTCGCGAATCGCCGCGATACGTCCGTCCATCATATCCGACGGAGCGACGAAGTCCGCGCCCGCCCGGGCATTTTCGACCGCCATACGGCAAAGGATTTCGACGGAAGCATCGTTGTCCACATCCGTTCCCGCCGCGTTAATGATGCCGTCGTGTCCGTGCGTCGTGTAGGGATCGAGGGCGATATCGGCAAAAATCACGCATTCGGGGACGGCGGCTTTCACGGCTCGGATAGCGCGGCAAATGAGGCAATCGGGATTCGTCGCCTCCCTGCCGTCCGGTGTTTTCTTTTCATCCGGCGTTTTCGGAAACAAAGCTACGCCGTAAACGCCGAGTGCGACGAGTTCGCGGCATTTTTCGACGAGTTGCGGAATCGGCAGGCGCTCAATGCCCGGCATCGACCCGACGGCTTCGGGCGTTTCGCCTTCCGTCACGAAAATCGGCTGAATCAATTGCGCGGGAACCAGTTGCGTTTCTTTAAGCATCGCACGAATTCCCGCGTTTGCGCGCAGACGGCGCATGCGGAGAGGAATATCAAAATTTTTCATGTTTTTACGGAGAATAAAACCTCCGCCGCGCAACGCCAACTAAATTTCCGCGATTTGCGTTTGCGTTCCCGCGTGAACCTGAATTTCCTTTTCCATCATGTTTATCGATGAAGCGAAAGTTTTTTTGCGTGCCGGCAACGGCGGAAACGGCTGTTTGAGTTTCCGTCGCGAGAAGTATTTGCCCAAAGGCGGTCCCGACGGCGGGGACGGCGGTTGCGGCGGCGATGTCGTCCTGCTCTGCAACGAAAACATCAACGACCTGCGCGACTATAAGTTCCAGCCGCATTGGAACGCCAAGAACGGCCGCCCCGGCGAAGGCCGCAACAAGCACGGGGCCGACGGGGCCGATGTTATCCTTCAGGTCCCGCCCGGAACGCAGGTTTTCGAATTGGAGTCCAATCTGCTCGTCGCCGAGTTGCTTGAAAACGGCGAACGCGTCGTATTACTCAAAGGCGGCCGCGGCGGTCTCGGCAACAATCAGTTCAAAAGCTCCGTCAATCAGGCTCCGCGCAAAACGACGCCGGGCAAGGAAGGCGCGATCGGCGATTTCGTATTCAAGCTGAAGACCATTGCCGACATCGGCCTTGTCGGTTTTCCGAACGCAGGCAAGTCGTCGCTGACCAATGCCTTTACGAATGCCCGACCGAAGATGGCCCCCTACCCGTTCACGACCAAGAATCCGAGCGTCGGCGTCATCGAGTACGAAGACTTCACGCGGATTTCCATGGCGGATATCCCCGGGCTGATTGAAGGCGCGAGCGAAAACCGCGGGCTCGGCCACCGCTTTCTCAAGCACGTCGAACGGTGCAAGCTGCTCATTTTCATCATCGACATGGCGGGAACGGACAACCGTAAACCGGCGGACGACTACGCGCAACTACTCGTCGAGCTCGAAAACTTCGACCCGGTCCTGCTCGACAAACCGCGCATCATCGTCGCCAACAAAATGGACTGCGAAGGCTCCGCCAAAAATCTCACGGCCTTTAAACGCAAGCATAAGGGACTCGAAATCGTAAAGATTTCCTGTCTGACGGGAGACGGCTTGGACGCTCTCAAAGATATCCTGCGCGAACGCGTCGAAGCCGCACGCCGACTCAACGCCGAGCCCGAGGCTTAAAAAACCGTCCCTTTCAATCCGTATTTAACACACCCTTATGAAAAAAATTCCCACCGACGGAAAAGCTTCCGCCAGCACGTCCATCAACAATGCTTTTGACGGGCTTCACATCGCCGACCTGCCGCAGCACACGGAAACACCCGTGAAACGCAAGTCCGCGGACTCAAAACCCAGCCAATCGGAAAAGCTCGGACGCGTCCACATGAACATCGAAAAATCCGGACGCTCCGGCAAAACCGTCACCGTTCTCTTCGGCCCGGGCATCAATGCCCTGACACAAGAGCGCCGCGACGACCTGCTCGCCTCCCTCAAGCGCAAATTCGCCGCCGGCGGGGCCCTCGAAGGCGACAAAATTGAAATCCAGGGCGACGTTCGCGACCGCGCGAAGCTCTTCCTCCAGATGCTCGGCTTCTCCGCCTAAGGTCTCTCGCCTTCGATTTTACCGAAACAAAAAACGTTCCCGCCATTTCCGCGGGAACGTTTTTTATTTCGGCGAAAACTTTATTCGCCCTGCGGCGGCAACTCACGCGGAGCCTTGCCGCGTTGGCCGTTACGCGGGCCACGGAATTGCGGTTTGCCGTTTTCACCCTGCGGACGACGCATTTCCGGTTTCGGCAACGCCTTGAGCGCTTCCGCCCTTTGTTCCGCCGTCATTTCCCGAACTTCCGCCACGCGCTTGGCAATTTCCTGCAGGCGGTTGTCGTCGGCGGAAAGCAACATGCGCATCACCGGAAACCCGCGACGTGGTTGCGCACCCTGCGGTTTACTTTTTTGCCCCCGGGCTTCGGAATCCCCGCGAACTTGCTTTCCGGGCTGCGGACGACGCATTTCCGGCTTCGGCAACGCCTTAAGCGCTTCGGCTTTTTGCTCGGCCGTCATCTTCCGGACTTCCGCCACGCGCGCGGAAAGTTCGTCAAGCTGTTCGTCGCTGAGCGCGAGCAGCATGTGTTTAAGCAGAAATCCGCGATGCGCCTGAGCGCCCTGACGATTGCCGCGCTCGCGAAGTGCCGGTTTCCCGGTGTCGGCGGGCACGGGGGTCTGCGTTGCCGAGTCCGCAAATGCGAAACTCGAAGCGGCGAGCAGGATGAGAACGGATGCTATCTTAGTCTTCATAATCATAAAGGATGCTGGCGGTTAATGATATTTCTCAGTGTCGTTTTCTGATGACATTCGGGAAAACGCAGAAAATCCGGCAAGGTTTCGAAAAACTTTCGGTCTTGCCCCTTTTCCGACGCAACACCCCTTCCCGCGCTCTCCGTTGAGCATTCTCCGTATAACGATTATTCGCCGCAACCCGAATGGTTTTTCCGTTGTAGTTTTTGTCTAAAATTCTATGCTAATCGTTTTCTCTTTTCTGACAAAATGATAAACGAATCCGAGCTCATCGCCAAAGCGCAGGTCCTTTTGGAAGCGCTTCCTTACATTCAGCGTTTTCACGATTCCATTTTCGTCGTCAAATACGGCGGGAGCTTTATGGATTCTGACGACCCCGAAGTGCGGGAACGCGTCGCCGCCGACATCGTTTTTCTCAACAGCGTCGGCATTAAGGTTGTCGTCGTCCACGGCGGCGGCAAGGCAATTACGCGTGCGATGGCCAAGACCAACATCACGCCGCAATGGCGCAACGGCATTCGCGTGACGGATGCGGAAACGATCAAGATTGTCGAAGACACGCTCAACAACGAAATCAATACCGACATCTGCGCGATGATTTCGAAGCGCAAGGGTGCCGCACTCGGCATGCCGGGTAACTTGGTCAATCTCTGCGAAAAGATGACGGCGACGGACGAAAACGGAGCAATCGTCGATCTCGGCTTTGTCGGCGACATCAAGTCCGTCAAGACCAAGCTCATCAAAAAGGCGCTTGCGGAAGGTAAAATTCCGGTTATTTCCCCGATTGCGCTCGACGAAAACGATCAGCCTTACAATACGAATGCGGATGCGGCCGCGAGTGCCGTGGCCTCCGCGCTCAAGGCCCGCCGCCTGGTGTTTATGTCGGACGTTCCCGGTCTGCTCGCCGACCCGAAAGATCCGAGCTCGCTCATTTCGACGCTGCGCGTCCATGAAGTCCCGGGCCTGAAAGAATCCGGCATCATTTCCGCCGGCATGATTCCGAAAGTCGATTCCGCCGTCCGCGCCCTACAAAGCGGCGTGCGTCGCGTTCACTTCATCGACGGCCGAACGCCGCACTCCCTCCTGCTCGAAATCTTCACGGACAAGGGTGTCGGTACGGAAATCCTCCACCCGGACGTAAAAATTTAATCTGTTTGACCTTTAGCCGCCGATGGCCGACAAAGAGCACGGCGGCTAAAAAATAAAAAATCGCTTTCGTCCGGCGAAAGGAGTAGCGTCCCCGCCAAAATTTTCGCAAATGGACTGGTTCGTAGATTTATTGTACACGAATAAAGACGGTGTCGCGCACACCATGCTGATGTTTTGTATCGCAATTGCCATCGGCATTCCGTTGGGACGCATCAAGGTCTTCGGAATTTCGCTCGGCATCACGCTGGTGCTCTTTGTCGGCATCGTCCTCGGGCAACTCGGATTCGCCGTCAACGAACACGTTTTGCACTTTGTCAAAGAATTCGGCCTGATTCTTTTTGTCTATACCATCGGGCTTCAGGTCGGTCCCGGCTTTTTTGCCTCGCTGAAAAAAGGCGGCATGCTCATGAACGGGCTCGCCGCAACGATTGTGCTTTTGGGTGTTTTAACGACCGTAGCCTTCCACTATCTCACCCAAATTCCGATGCCGACTCTGGTAGGCGTGCTCTCCGGAGCAATTACCAATACCCCGGGGCTCGGCTCCGCGCAGCAGGCATTTTCGGAAATTGTAAAAAATAATCCGGAGGCTCGGACGCGCCTCATCGAGGCCGCCGGCGGCGTCCCCGAAGGCATGACCCCGGACGGAGTCCTTGACTCGCTTGCCGGCACGCTCGGACAAGGCTACGCCTGCGCCTACCCGCTCGGCGTCGTGGGGATTATCCTCTCGCTGGTCCTGATTCGCGTCCTCTTCAAAATTATCCCGGAAAAAGAAACCGAGGCCGTCAAAGCCCAAGAAACACCCGACAGCTCAACCGCGATTACGCTCGAGGTACAAAATCCGGCCATCATCGGTAAAAGCATTTCGCAAGTCGCCCGCCTTTTTAAACGCCGCTTCGTCATTTCGCGCCACCGCCGCGGAGAAAATCCGCCAACCGTCGCCACCGGCAAAACCGTCTTGGAAGCCGGCGACCGCCTCTTTGTCATCGTCACCAAGCACGACGCGGAAATGATCGCCGCCTTCTTCGGCAAGGTCGTTGATTGGAGCCTTGAAGATTGGGAACATCTCAAATCCGCGATTGTCCGCCGCCGCATCATCGTCACGCGCGAAAGTATGAACGGGCGGCCCCTCTCCCGCCTGAGCGCTTATCAGGCGATGGGCGTTGCCTTTACGCGCATCAATCGCGCCGGGGTTGTCCAGGTCGCAACCCCGTCCCTCTGTCTGCAGATCGGCGACCGCGTCAACGTCGTCGGCCCGGAATCGGCAGTCTGCGAAGTTGAAAAGCTCCTCGGCAATCAGCTCAAGCGCCTCGATCGTCCGAACTTAGTCTCGATTTTCCTCGGCATCGCCGTCGGTGTCTTTTTCGGCAGCATTCCCTTTGCCCTTCCCGGCCTTTCGCAGCCGCTGAAGCTCGGGCTTGCAGGCGGACCGCTGATTATCGCCATCCTTCTCAGCTGCTGGGGCTATCGTTCGCATTTAATTACATACACGCCCATCGCCGCCAATCTGATGATTCGCGAAATCGGCATCCTCCTCTTTCTTGCCGCCGTCGGCATCGGCGCCGGAAAAGGCTTTCTGCAGGCCGTCCTCAACGGCGGCTACTGGTGGGTACTCATCGGCTTCTGCATTACGACGATTCCGATCCTTATCGTCGCCTGCATCGCCCGCGGAATTTTCAAAATGAACTATCACTCGCTGACGGGGCTGATTTCCGGCGCCGTGACCGACCCGCCGGCACTCGCCTACGCAAACAACCTTGCGCAAAACGAAGCCCCGAACGTTGCCTACGCGACGGTTTATCCGCTGACCATGTTCCTGCGCGTCCTCACCGCGCAACTGCTGATTTTAGCCTTTTGCGGCTAAGGGGAAAGGCGGGCCGAGTCGCTTCCTTCTACGGCCACGCTTCACGGATTACGCTCCCCCAAGCTTTTCCTTGTCCAAATTGCGTAGACGAAGCTGGCCGCAGGCGGCATCAATATCGTGCCCTTTTTCTCGGCGAAGCGTGGCGGGGACACGGCGCTCCTGCAGGATTTTGAGAAACTGCATCTGGCGATTGCCGGACGGACGTTTCCACGGCAAACCTTCTACGGTGTTGTAAGGAATCAAATTGACGTGTGCGTGCAGTTCCCGCGCGATATCGGCAAGCTTGCGCGCCTGCTCAAGCGTATCGTTGACGCTTTCGATTAAAATGAACTCGAGCGTAATCATGCGCCCGTGTTTATCGGAAAACTCCTTGGCAGCGGGAATGAGCTGAGCCAGCGGGTACTTGCGGTTGACGGGCATAATCAGCGTACGCACTTCATCCGTCGCGCCGTGCAAGCTGATCGCAAGGCGGAATTGCATCGCTTCATCGGCGAGCTCTCGAATTCTCGGCACAACGCCGCTCGTCGAAATCGTGATACGGCGTGCACCCACACCCAGGCCCCACGGAGCATTCGCAATCGTCAGCGCCCGCATCGTCGCCTCGTAATTCATGAGCGGTTCGCCCATGCCCATGACGACGATATTGTCAAAGTCCGTAAATCCCGTTTCCCGCGTGCCCTTGTCGCCGCCTTCCCAGCAGACGAACATGAGCTGCGCCATGATTTCTCCCGCATCAAGATTGCGTTTCCAACCGGCCAGCCCGCTCGCGCAGAATTTACATCCCTGGGCGCATCCGACCTGCGTTGAAATGCAGACGGTCTTGCGGGAACGCTCCTCGCCCGTCCCTTCCTGGGGGGCGCGCAAAATCACGCATTCGACGAGCGCTCCGTCACGCATCTGAAGCAGGAATTTTTCCGTCACGTCGCTCGACTGCGCGCTCTTCGTAAGCAGTTTCGCCGGCATGAAATCGTAGGTTTCGGCAAGCCACGCACGCGTCGCCGCAGGCACATTTTTCATCTCGTCAAACGAACGGACGCGTTTTTTGTAAATCCATTCGAGAATCTGCGTAGCGCGAAAAGCTTTTTCCCCGCGCGCTTCGAGGACGGCGGCAAGCGTTTCTTTGGTTTCGGAAAAAATCAGCGGACGAGGCTCGGACATAAGGCTATTCTGCTATTGAAAAAGGCAGCTTGCAAGCATCAGGCGGGAACGACACCGTAAAAACCGTTTTTGCGGCTCACGCTCAAAGGAATCTCAAAGAGATCGGAAAGCTTCTCGGAAGTCAGGACGGAAGCCGTCTCCCCGATTTCGACAATTTTTCCCTTGTCGAGCAAGGCGACGCGCTTCATCTCCGGCGCAATTTCATTGATATTGTGCGTGACGAGAATCACGGTTGTTCCCCGACTCATCAGACTGCGCAAAAGGATGATATAAAGAAACGTCGCCCGCAAATCGAGGCCGGCCGTCGGTTCGTCGAGCACGAGCACCTCCGGCTTGCTGACAAGCGCCCGCGCCAGAATGAAGCGCCGCTGTTCACCGGTCGAAAATGTACTGAACGGGCGGGACGCAATGCGCCCCAAGCCGATAAGCGCCAGCATATCGCTGACCCGCTTTTCCTGCGCCGGCGTCAACTCCTGATCCCGCCACAGGCCCGTACTCGAAAAAAAGCCGGAACGCACGACATCCGCGCCGCTGATATCCGGCGAAAACATCCCCTGAAGATCGTTCGAAACAATGCCGATGCGCGAACGCAATTCCCAGATGTTCCATGTCGATTCACCGAAAATTTTCAGCGAGCTCTTTGCGTTTGCCTCCGGATACAGCTCCCGCGTAAGCAACTTCAAAAAGGTCGATTTCCCGGCACCGTTCGGCCCGAGAATCGCCATATTGCAACCGACGGGAATCTCCAGATTCAGGCCGGAAAAAATTTTCTTCCCGCCGCGCGTTACCGTAATGTTTTTAAGCTCGATCAGATTCATACTCGTTCAAAAAGCCCGTTGAGAGCGCCTGCCCGTTTACGAAAAAGCGTTCCCGCAAAATTTACGGGAACGCTCTTCGAAAAGCGCAAAGCGAATTACTTTGCAACCGCGGCGTTGACGACGACGTCGAGCGCCTTGTTGTAACGGATGTTCGCCTGCATTTCCATGAGGCGGGAGCGATCCTTCGTCAATTCCTTGACGAATTTTTCTGCCGGCATGCCGCTCATGTAGGCTTCCTGCTGGATGCGAGCCGTGATATCGGCCTGCTCGACCTTAACGTCTTCAACCTTGGCGATGGCGTTGAGGATGAGCTGCGTCTTCACGCGGGTCTTGGCAGCTTCCTTGGTGTTTTCCATCAATTCGTCGCGCTTAGCCTGGATGTCTTCGATCTTGACGCCCTGACGGAGCTGCGTGTTCGCGAATTCAACGAAGATGTTGTAGGCTTCGCGGTCGATGGCGCTCTGCGGGAGTTCGAAGTCAACGAGCTCGTTGAGCTTGTTGATGACGTTTTCGCGCGTCTTAGCCGTTGCGGCATTCTTCTTGTTGGCTTCGAGGCCTTCGCGAATCTGCTTCTTGAATTCGGCTTCGTCGGCAACGTGGACGGACTTGAAGAATTCTTCGTTCAGTTCCGGGAGCACGCGCTGGCGGACTTCGGCGACATCGAGCGTGTAAACCGCCGTCTTGCCGCGAAGGGCTTCTGCCGCGAAATCATCCGCGAAGGTCACGGAGATTTCCTTCTTATCACCGGCCTTCATGCCGATAACCGCAGCAGCGATTTCCTTGACGGAAGCGCCGAAAGCTTCTTCGGAGCCGGCTTCTTCCCAAGTGCCGGTCTGCTTGCCGTAGCGGGCGAGATCTTCCGGGAATTCTGCGCCGTCAATCTTGCCTTCGTAGGAAAGCTTCACGTAATCGCCCTTTTCGGCCGGCGTTTCAACCTTGTTGAATTCAGCGCGCTGCGAGCGAATGCCTTCGGCGGCCTTATCGACTTCTTCGTCGGAAACCGAAACGTCTTCAGCCGGAACTTCGAGACCCTTGTACTGCGGGAGCTCAAATGCCGGAACGACGTCGATTTCGAAGCGGATTTCCGCATCCTTGCCGACTTCGATTGCCGGTTCCTTGACGTCAACGAGCGCGTAAACTTCGACTTCCTTGTTTTCGCGAATCGCGGCGTAAGCTTCCTGAACCACGCGCTGCGTGAGTTCCTTGTCCAAGTCCTTGCCGTATTTCTGGCGAATGACGCTCACCGGAGCCTTGCCCGGACGGAAGCCCGGAATGCGTGCCTGAGACGCATATTCTTTGAAAAGTTTGTTCTGAGCGTTTTCGATAACGTCGGCCGGAACAACCACCGTTGCCGCCTTGCGCGTCGTATTAATGTCTTCGATTTTGGTATTCATTGCGTTTGATTAAATTTTCCTGTGCCTTGAGGCTAAAAAATGAAGTATTAAGGAAACCGCTTTTCCGCTCCGTGGTCAAACTTTCTTTGAGCATCGCGCCGAAGCAAAATCAATCGCGGTTCCATTTTCCCTGAAGAAAATCCGCAAATTTCACGGAATGCACAAATCCCTGCCCGACGTAACGAGCAGAGTTTCGCGAATAATAATTCCCGGACATTCGTGTCATTCGCGGATAATCTCCCGTTAGTCTTCCTTCCTCCGAGAGCGGATCCTCAGCCAAAGGAAAAGGCCGACGAAGAGCACAACCACGCTGCCGAAAAAAGCGTACAGCCAATGAAATCTCGAATCCGAGGAAGTAGGGTGCGAGTTCCCGCAATCCGCTTCGGCGCGAGGATTTATTCCGCTCGGGGCGCTAAGCGCCTCGAGCGCAGGATTTATACGTTCATTCGCCTGCCTTTTTTCTTCGAGTTCCCTCAATGCCTGTATGAGTTGCTTCTCATAAGGGCGCTGGATCTCGAGGAAACGCGAAAGCGTCAAACCTCTCTTTTCCAAGAGGCTTCTGTCATAAAGCTCAAGCATACGGGGAAGATTGTCGCGAAAGTTATCAGCCAAAGCATCAATAAGATATCGGTCTTCATGAATCCTGAGAATGCGTTTGTTTCGTTCTCGCGCAAATCTGGCTCTCAGGTACTGTTCGTGGCTTTCCTGCGTTCTCGTCGCAATATACTCTTTTATGCGCTCTTTGAGTTGCTTTTGTAGGCCCTCCAGACCTTTAGGTTGATACTCCTCATAGATATCGCGGAAGAGCTCTACCTCCATCTCAATGGCACGTGCCTTGTCGGCAGCCCACTCCTCCGGCGTACGATGCCCGATAAAAGAATCCACCCTGAAATCCAAATCCTTTATGAGCTTTAGCTTTGCTTCCAAATCCCAGACCTCACTGTTTTGCTTACTCGTTTTGACGGACTCGTCATAAAAAAAAGCGGTGTCTTTTTCTACGGAAATCCGTTTACCCAAGAGGTAGTTATAGCGTTGTTCAAGCGGCGCTTTTTCATCGTAAAACTCACGAAAATAGCGCGGGTCTTCCGCAAACAGACTCAGTGTCGAAGCCAAAGCTAAAAAAAATAAAACGTATCTTTTCATTGTTTATTCTGCTCCTTGTTACGGAAATATTTTTTCGACTGTTAAAACGGTATCGTCTCCCTCTTCATTTTTCCGAAGAGTCATCGTTTGAATTCTTGTAGGAAGACTTCCCGTAGCCGGCAAGCGTAAATTTTCACCGGCAGTTCCAGGATTATTAATGTTCCATCTGACTGGGCATTTCCAAATTAACTTTCCCAACACCTCTTTCCCTTTTTCTGCGTAAGAATTCAAAACACTCTCGTCGAAGTCGGCAGCAAAATATGCCTTGTCTGCACAGTAATTTAAGTCATTCAGCAGGTATGGCTTTGCGGGAAAATGGGTCGTAATTATTCCGGGAGCAGAAAATATTCCGCTTATTTCTTCCGGATGTTCATCCTCCCAATGGTAAACATTTTCAAAAGAAACATTAATCGGATACACTCGAACTAAATAATAATGTCCGTCTCTATATTTTTTTCCGCCATAATTAATGGGTGTAAATTCTTTATGACGAGGCACGCAATTCGTTCCATTGCGCCGCAGGAACGTCAGGGATATAAGCGTGGCCTCAGTCGGCGCATGGCGGCAAGTCCGCCAATCCGCGGGTTTCGGCTATTGCCTGCACCCGCGGTTATCCCATGTAGTGCACCTCCGGCGCACAGCCTCGAAAAGACAATAGCAAATTCCGAATCTTTCCGGACGGGGTTTAAGTGCAAAAGCCGGAGGCCGCCCATAAAAAAACGTTCCCGGGACATCCCGGGAACGTTCTGCTACGAAACCGCCTGATTAAGCGGCGTCGGACTTATTTTGCTGGCGGTTGCGATTGCCGTTACCGCCGCGGAAGCCGCTATTGCGATTGCGGTTAAAGTTTTTCTTTCCGCCGGAGCGTTGTCCGTGGAAATCCTTCTTTCCGTGCGGGCGGTCGCCGCGGAACTTTCCGCCGCGCTTCTTGCCGCGCTGGTGTTTTTTCTTTTTCTTTCCGATTTTGAAAAACGCCAGAATGCGGGTCTTCAGCTTTTGCCAGAACGAGGGCTCTTCTTCCTGAACCGGAATCGGAGCAGGCTCAATGATGAGCTTGGGACGCGGATTGCCCGCGTTGGACTGCACGTGGTGGAAATTCTTCTCGCGCTTTTCGCGGATACGCCAACCGGCACCCTGACGAATTTCTTCGATTTTTTCCGCGACGTTTTCGGCGGCAGGCGTGTTTTCGGAAGTAGCTTCCTGCGGACGGGCTTCGCGTTCGCGGCGACGTTCACGCGGCTTCGGACCGGTTCCGGAAAGCGTTTCCGTGAACTGCTCCGGGCTTTCGATTACACCGACCGAGGCGCCGGCTCCGGCATTTTTCCCTTTTTTGGCAGCGACACCGCGGCGCAGACCGTGGCGGCCGCCGTTTTTCTTCTCGGGGTTTCCGGCATTATTTTTTTCGGGTTCGCCACCGATGGGGCTGAGCGGAAGCACATCGCTGAGCGAGGATTCGAGGGCGGATTCTGCGAGGGTCGTGTGCGGCTTGGCTACGGGTGTTTCGGGTGCCTGCTCCGCAACACTTTCGTTTGCAGGCACTGCCGTCGAGACGTCCGACATGGGGGCGGTCTCTTCTGTGTTATTATCAGGCATGATTCTGTATGGTTGTTTTATTGTGGGTTGGTCTTTGCTTACCGGATACGGATAACGGACGGAATGAAGGCGAAGCGTCGGCGGCTAAACAGCACACTCGAAAGCGGCGCGCAAGGCGCGACACGGCATGGCTCGCACAGCACGTAAACGTGCATAAAAACCCGGCAGTTCAAAGAACGTAAAAAATGGAATGCTTATTAAAAACCAATTACAACGCCCTGAAAAGTTAAAAAACGGGACAAAAAACAACAATACGAAATCCTGCCCCGGCTTCCCGGAGGAGCAAGTTTCGGACCCGATCCGGGCGCACCTATGATGCGCGATCGGACAATTTTAAGATTGCCTCAGCCAAAACGAGGTCGGCGGGCGCCGTAATTTTGAGATTCGGCGAAAGATTTTCCACGAGTGCCACCCGCCCGTCGAGCGCAACGGCAAAGGCGGAAACATCATCCGTTACCGTAAGGTCTTCCGCGCAAACGCGTTCGTAAGCAAGAAGAATTTTCCCCAGCGGAAAGGCTTGCGGCGTTTCCGTTTCCCAAAGTCTTCCGCGATCCAGGTCTTCCGTTTCGGAAGCCGTTCCCGGACGCGTTCCCGCAGGCACACGCTTGACCGTGTTGACACAGCGATGCGCGAGCACGGCGGCACCTTCGCGTAAGGCCGTATCGTAAACCTCCCGCAGGGATGTCGCCGAGACGAGCGGCCGCGCCGCGTCGTGAATCAGCACAATGGCGTCTTCCGCAACGCCGGCCGATTTAGCCGCACGCAGACCGTTCAGCACGGAATCGCGCCGCTCCTTTCCGCCGCGGCAAAACACGATTTTCGCGAACGCCTCTTGAGCGCCAAGCCTGCAAAGTTCCGCACGAACGGCATCTTCCTGAGCCTCATCGCGGCAGACGAAAACGAGTGTTCCCGCAACACCGCTCTCACGGAAGCGGCGAATGACGTGCGCAAGTACCGACTCGCCCGCCAAAAGCGCAAAAATTTTGTCGTCCACCGTCCCGCGCATCCGCGTTCCGGAACCGCCGGCAAGCAAAACGGCGCAGGCCGGTTTTTTCTTATAGTCCGAACTCATACGCGTATTTTTTCTCCGAAAACTCTGGGATCGGCGGCACCGCCTTCCTCCGGCTCCGTCTCTTCGGAAACTTCCGAATCCCCGGCGGTGTCTGCGGGAGACTCGGCCTCTTCTTCAATCTCCTCGAGGCTGACGAATTCCTCTTCAACCTCTTCCGCCGGGAAGTAGTCGCTGAAGAAAACCGCAACACTGCCCAGAGGCACATCGCCGCGGAAACAGTCTTCGCTCGGTTTTTCCAAGCCGAGTGCCGGCGGGAAGCGCTGCGGAGAAAACTTTTTCAGTTTCTCGAGGCGCATCTGCAGGCGCTTGGAATATTCGATTCCGAATTTCTCGAAATAAGGACCGAGATTCGTCTTGGCGGCGCGCGACCACACCGTGACGAAGGTTTCCGCCTTGTCGAGTTCCGTCTCGGTCAGCGGACGTTTCTTATTGTTATAAACGTCAAACGCTTTGAAGAGCGGGTCCCACCCGAACGCTTCGAGCGGAGCCAGATAAGCCCCGATAATCTCCGGGGTCCCCGCCGCATCCGGGTGCGTCAGTGCCGACGACTGGAGCACCTTGGCATTAAAGAACGTATGCGCTTTACGTTCCGTCACCTGCTCCATGCAATACAGAGCCAGCAATGCCGCGGGCGCATCCGTATTCCCGTTGAGTGTCCACTCGGCTCTTACGCGGTTTTTTGCGAGATAGAAAAACAGTCCCCACGAACCGTGTTTGCGAATGTAATCCAAATCGACGAAGGTTTTTACAAGTTCGAGCGGCAGGACGATGGTATCGCCCTCGTGTCCGGCAAATCCGACGGAATCGACGTCGAAGACGATGCATTCCCGCGGCGCATTTTTATCGCGTTTTTCGCGACCGGAAAGTTTGTCGAGGCCCTCGATGATTTTATCCCAAAATTCGACAAGCTTCTGCGGATTTTCGATTTTTCTCACGGCGGAGGACGGCACGGTCGCAATGAAATATTTGCCGGCGAGTTGTGCCCAGGGAGCGGGAGCATTGCGCAAGTGCGACCATTCCGCCGGCTTGGTTTCGCCGAGCTCAAAGTACGGGGCTTCGACGACTCCGATGAACTGAAAACGGGCGTAGCGCGGCACGCGGCGTTGCGAAGACGAAGAGAGTTTACTGCGTGCCGGCGGAGCCGGTGCATAAACATAAATCATTCCGCCGAAGGGATTCGCGATTTCGACCGTGGAGTTACCGACGTCGAATTCACGCACAATCGTCGGGAAGCGATGCCAATAGTTTTTCTTACGCCCTTCCAACAGATTGTCTTCATGCGTCCCGATGCGAATGCGGTAGCCGGTCCCGATGGCCGCCGACGAAACGTGCACGCGAATAATCTCTCCGGGCGGCGCGTAAACGCCGGTGCATTGCCAATCGCGGATCTCGTTGTCCGTCTTGAAAGCCTTGTTCACGCGCTGAATGCTCTCGGGCACATCGCCCGGGAAAAATTCCGCGGCCGCGTGCTTAAAGACCGATTCCGCCGGCAACTCGGCAAATTCCCGAAAATCCTCCTGCCGCTGATCCTTTTCTTCCTGCTCCTTTTTCTGCTTTTCCCGGGCTTCCCGGCGCTTGGCGTCTTCTTTTTCCCGCTCGTCAAAAAGCATCCACGAACGCGCCTGACGTTCGGCACGGCGTTCCTCGGCGGCGCGCTTTTTCTCCTCCAAAAGCCGTTTGCGCTCGGCCGCTTCCGCCGCCTTGTCCACCTTGCGGCGTTCGGTTTCCGAAATACGGCGTACAATCATTTTCAACTTTGCCGGACGCTGCACCGCAATTTCCGGTACAAAAGGATTTTCCGGCGTCGGCACAATTTCGTTGAGGCGCTCGGCGATTTCACTCTCTTTTCGGCCCCTGATAATGCGTTCGGCCTTGGCACATTTAGAAACAAATTCCGCCGGAGCCGAATCCGCCGCCGGCACGGAAGCGTCGTCCCGGGCACTCGCGAAAACGGCCAGCAGGCAAAAGCCGAGGGGAAACCAATTACGAGTATAAAAACGCATTGTCCCAAACTTAAACCAAGGAATGCGCCGAATCAACGGGAGAGTTTCCCGCAGGTAAAATTCATAATTGCACTCGGCGGAACCTTCCAACAAAATTCCTCCCGTATGAGAAAGCCCCTGTCCTTCGTTTCGAAAGCTCTACCGTGCCTGTGCCCGGCCCTGCTGTTGCCGCTTCCCGCAGAAGCCGTGACGGTTTCCGCTGCCGCGCTCCCGCAGAACGCATTCGGAATTGAAATTCAAGAGCCCTACCAGAGTTTCTATTGCAAAGACGCACGCAAAATCACGCACGTTTCCCTGCAGAAATATGTTTCGTCTCAGGCGACGGAGGGCACCCGCGTCAGCACCCCGCCGCAGTACATCACCGAAATGACCATCGACTTCGAAAACATGCCGGGCCAAGTCCGCATCTACGCGATGGAAGAATTCGACCCGCTGCGTATCGCCCAGAAAATCCCCCAGTACGGCAACGCCAAAACGCGCCTGAAAAACACGCTTAACAAGGCGACGAAATCCAACGTCACCGACCTCGCGGAATACCTCGTCGTCAAAACCTACCCGCACACGACCCACGCAAAGACCATTGAGTTCCGCCTGCCCGACTCCGCCGAAGTCGAAGAGTTTTACAAGCTCTTCAACATCTACTACCTGCGGGAACGTAAAGACTTCCGCTACCTGGGAAAATTCGCTTCGGAAATGTCAAAAACGCTGAACGACAAAGTCTTCATCGGACTAAGCTCCGAACCCCCGAGCAAAGAATGGGCCGACGCCGTAAAGGCCGGCGAGCTCGTCCGCCTCAACGAACAAATTACCGTCAGCGGACTCGGCGGCCTGCTCTTCACGCTCGGCACGCCCGACACGATTGCAACGGAAATTGAACGCCAGGACGTAAACAAAAACAAAAAAAAGTAAAAAAACGCGACGCTTTTAGTAAAATTTAACCCCGCCAAGAAAGGAAAATCCATGTTCGAAACATTCAAAAAAACACTCTACGCCGGCCTCGGCGCCGCAACGCTCTCCAAAGAAGCCATCGAAAAAGTCCTCGGCGATTGGGTCGCCAAGGGAAAGATTTCCGCCGCCGACGCGAAGGAATTCTTTGAAAAAGCCTCCAAGGTAGGCGAAGAAAACTGGGAAAAAGCCCGTAGCGATTTCTCGTGCAAGGCGGAAACGCTCGGCAAAAAGTGGCCCTTCGCCACGCAGGAACAGCTCTGCGCCATCAGCAAGCGCCTCAAGGCCATCGAAGAAAAACTCGGAATCCCGACCGAATGCGAGTGCTGCTGCGACGCGGCAAAAGCCGAAAACGCAACGCCCGCGACCGACACGGAAGTCGTCGAATAACCTTCACGCGCCCTCGCGAAAGCCTTCGCGGAGGCCTCTCCCCAGCTATCCGTGCCCGCCCGCCCCATTCCCCAATCCGCCCCGATGCGTACGATTTCGTTCCTGCGCAACAGCCTGCGCGCGAAAGAAATCGCCGTCGTCCTGCTGCGCAACGGCTTCGCGGAGATTGCCGGAAAATTGCAGCCGCATAATTTCTTCCTCAAGAAAATCCTCCCGCATCCGTCCAATCTTTCGATTTGGCAACGGATTCGGGTCACCTGCGAAGAGCTCGGACCGACTTTCGTCAAATTCGCCCAAATCGTCAGCACCCGCGAAGATATTCTCCCGCCGCCGCTCCTGGAGGAATTCAAAAAGCTCCGCGATCACGTCGCCCCGCTCCCCTGGGAAGAAGTCGAACCGGTGATTGACGGCGAGCTCAAGGGCGGAATCAGCGAAAACTTTCAGACCTTCAACAAAGAAGCCTTTGCCTGCGGCTCCATCGGGCTCGTTTACAAAGCCACGCTGAAAACGGGCGAATGCGTCGCCGTAAAAGTACGGCGCCCCGGTGCCGGCAAAGCCATGCGGGCGGACTTCGAAATCCTCGAATGGATTATCACGCAGGCCACAGAAAACATTCCGGAACTCACCGCCTACGACTTCGCCGGCATTCTCAACGAAATCCGCAACGGCGTCCTGCGCGAAATCGATTTCACCTTCGAGGCCAAAAACGCCCAGCACTTCGACAAAATCAACGACGACCCGCGCATCTTCGCCCCGCGCGTCTTCCAGCACCTTTCCTCGGCACGACTTCTGATAACGGATTGGGTGGACGGCCTTTCGCCCGGCGACAAGCGCATTCCCGCCGATGTCGCACGCGAACTCAGCATCGCCGGCGGGGACTCCGTCTTCCGCCAGATTTTCTCTTTCGGATTCTTCCACGCCGACCCGCATCCGGGCAATCTCCTCATCACGCCCGACGGCCGGCTCTGCTTCCTCGACTGGGGGTGCGCCGGAACGCTCTCGAGAAAAATGCGCTATTTCCTCGCCGACATCTTTGCCGCCGTCGCCGAACTCAACGCCGAAAAGGTCCTGCAAATCGCGCTCTGCATCAACCCGCCGAAAGAACACGTCAACAAGGCAAAACTTGAAGCGGACATCGCCGTCGTTCTACGCCGCCACGCCGATTTCGAAACCGATGCCGGTGCCGTCGGACGCATCATTTTCGACATGTTGCGCGTATTCGCCCAAAACGGGCTTCCGCTCCCGCGCGATTACGCCCTGCTCGCCAAATCCGTCACCGTCATGGAAGAATCCGGCCGCGCGCTGAACCCGAACTTCGAGCTTTCCGAATTTGCCCGGAAAGCGCTCAGAAACCTTCATGCTCAACGCCGGAATCCGCTCAACATCGGACGGGACATCTATTGGCACGCCGAGCGCCAGCTCGCCTACATCAAGGAAATCCCCGAGTCCTTCCAACGCATCCTTTGGAAAATCGAAAGCGGCGACGCCCGCATCAATATCGAGCACGAGGGCCTCAACGCCACGCGCGCCACCCTCGACCGTTCCGCCAACCGCATGGCGCTTGCCATGATTATTTCCGCACTTCTGGTCGCCAGCGCACTCTTAGTCTGCGCGGCAAGTATCGGCGACGAACTCGGATTCGCCAAGCACTTGGGCATCACGGGCTTCGTCGTCGCCGCCATCCTCACCGCCTGGCTCTTCTTCACCATCGTCTGGCGAAGAAATTAATCAAAGGCCCCTCCGTCCTCTTTCGGCGGAACCGACGCGGCACAAAAACGCTTCGGAATCCGCCGTTGCCGGTCCGGGTGGCTTACTCTGCGGGAACGCGGACAAGGCTCAGCTCCGAAGCCATGCAGGAGCCAAGCGAATATTCGCCCTTGCTGGCCGTGGAAAACAGCGGCGGCTCGGGAAAAATCGGATTAAAGCCGCGGGCTGCGCGCGCGCGATTCATGCGTTGCCACATCAGAAAATCCAGAATCACGGGATTCGCGCTCATCCAGATTTGCTTTTCCGAAAGCGTGTAGTTCTCGTTGAAAGCCGGCCCGCCGATAAACTGGTATTTTTCCAGTGAAAGAATCGAAAGCTCGAACTTCGCGCGCAATTCCGGAATCGTGGCAATCGAAACCGCCATGTGAACGGCATTCGCGGGATTGTCCAAAAAGCGCTTCTGATTGCCGGCATTCCAAAGCGTCGCATTGCCGAGAGCCGCACAAACACCCAGTGCCGGGCTGTCGCAGGCCACGGGAAGATTGATCCAGAAATCGACTTCAAAAAGCAGGGGAACCGGCAGGAAGCTCTTTCGTTCGTTGACGATATCCTCCCACTCGGAATCCGCCCCCGTACTCGTTTCCCGCGTCGGCAAATTGTTTTCGTAAAACCATTTTTCGTGATAATGCTTGCCCGTATCAAGCGCCGCGACCGGCGAACCTTCCCAGAAGAAATCGTTCTTTTTACGGAACGGCGGCAAATAGCCGGCGAGGCGCAGCTGCCGCTCGCTCAGGTCAACGAGCAAAATGTTTTCCCGCAAAAAGCCGCGCTTTTCCAAGGCCGCCCGCACCGCCCGCGTCAAATCCTTCGGCGTCTCCAAACCGCGTCCGGAAGCCGTGTAAATCTTGAGCGCCACCTTTTTGTGTTCGCCCGGAACCAGCTTGCGCCCCGTATTTTTTTCGTAAGCGGCGAGCAGATTTTCCACCGAACGGTCGTAGGATTCCGCCGAAAAATCCTGCGGCTCGCATTCAAAAATAAACTTCCGGTGCGCTTCCGGGAAACTCGGCTTTACGGGCTCCGCCGCAACAGGCGCAGCCTTGGCTTCGGAAACGTCCGCCGGCACCGCCGCCGCGTCCTGCTTCGTTTCCGCCGGCGGCACGCTCAAGTCGAGACCGAAAGTCTTGCGCTCGACACCTGCCCCGACTGAAATCTTTCCGCTCGCCGCCTCTTCCGCCGACACCGAAAACGGCAACGCACACACGCAAGCCGCGCACAAAAAAATCTTTCCGAAAGACAAATTCATAACGCGGAATTATGCCCGCCCGCACGTTCCCGCGTAAACACCGAAAATCGCCACCGGAGAAAGATGCAGGCAAACCAAGTACACAATTCTTGTTTGACAAAATAGTAGCGCCGAAAGACAGTAGGACTCGCTTTTCTGAAAAATCCCCATTCCCGCTAAATCTAAGGCTATAATGTATCGATTCCTACTGATTTCGCTTCTTGCTTTTGCGTCCGCATCCTCGGCGTTTTCGATGGAAAATGCGAAAAATAACATCTCTACGAATATACGTATCCGTATCCAAAGCGAGCCAAGAGAAAATTTCCGCTTCTACCCTGTTCAACGGGATTCTTTTTCCGTTCCCAGCGATTGGGCGCCCGGAGACGAAATTGATCGGAATTACTTCATAGCCAATATCGTCGGAGACCACATAGGATATTCTGTCGTAGGGCTCGACAAACGCATTCTTCAAGGGCGCACTGCGACATTCAAAGACGGCATACTTAAATTTTACAATTTCGTTATTTTGCTGAATAGACCGTGGCATTTTCAGGACAAAGAAGACTTCTTTCCGAGGATCGAAGAAATCTACTATTCATCACAGACACTCGCGATCTCCGAAGCCCAAATCGCCCAACTTTCCGTTCCGAAACAATACTCGGAAGATACGGAAAAAATCCGTTTAAACTACCGCTTGCGAGAAGCCGGAAAACTTTGCGCCCCAAGGCAATCGCTCCCCGAAACCTATTTCAGTATTCACGAAGAAGCGGAAAAGGCGCAGTACAACGATTTCCTACTCATGACCGCCGACCCGTCAACTTTGTCCCGATGGGCGCCTCTCGCCGAGCCTTCTCTTTTCGAAAGAACTCCCGCAAAGGATATTTGGGGAAATGAGATTGATACATCCTTCGAAAAACAATTTAAGCACGACAATTTTTTCGAACAAAGAAGCAGTGGCTTCCGTGAGATAAAAGAATCTTATTTAGAGTCGGGGTTAGCCGGTGTTTATCTTTGCTTAGGCGCGTGGCAATTTAATGCGGACGAGACAAAAGTAAGTACCGACCGTTTTTGGGAAAACAGGCAACATGGCCCTCTTAGCGCCCGCCACAAAGCGTGGGCAGAGGGAACGGAACTCGCACTCGAGCACCTCCTCTCTCAATTAGGCCAAAAAGGAATCCGGGATTTTAGGATAAAATACTTCAAGAATTTTTTAAGCCGCATGAAGCAGGCGGAGAAATTCTATCGCCTTGGCAACAGCGACCCGTCTCCGGCACCATAAAACAAGGATTCGGGAATTACCTAAAGCAGCGAAAGAAAACATCGCACGCGGAAACTCGAACGAGAAACAGGCTGAATTCCATATCCCAAAACAAAAAGCGTTCCCGGGATTGACGGGAACGCTTTTGGGTGAATCGAATGCGGTAAATTATTCTTCTTCCGCTTCGGCGAGGACGACGCGGAAGCCGAGGTAGGCGAAGCGGGACTCCGGCCGATGGCCGCTCCAATCCGAAGCTTTGCAATTGTCCGCGAGATCGCTCCAATCGCCGCCCATACACGCAAATCGGGGTTCATAAAAGCTGCATGTCCATTCGCTGACATTCCCGTGCATATCATAAAGCCCGAATGCATTCGGTTCTTTTTGCCCGACGGGATGGACCTTGCGCTCGCTGTTTCCGGCATACCATCCGGCACGCTCCAAAGCAGACATCGAATCCCCCGTATGATAATTCGTCGTCGTTCCTGCGCGACAGGCGTGTTCCCACTCTTCGTGAGTAGGCAAACGGTATTCGAGGTCTTTCGGCAAGCGCCCCAACGCGTGCTCCCGCTCGGTTAAGCGCACACAAAATTCGGCGGCTTCCTCCCAGGTAACGGATTCTACGGGGAGATTGTTCCCCTTAAAGTACGACGGATTTCGGCCCATAATGAGGCGATATTGCATCTGCGTAACTTCGTATTTGCCGAACGCGTAATTGCATCCCGGAATCTTTACCAACTCCGGGACACCCAATCCCGCGACAAAATTCTTAACCAGATTTTTGAGCGCGTTGCTTTCCCAAGCAATGCTTCTTTTCGCAAGCTCGAGGTCGGTATATCCAAGCTTTTCGGCGGTGACCAGACCGGCCTTGTGGCGAAGAAATGAGTCTTTAACGGTGTCGGCCCACTCGGCTTCCCGTTTTTCGAGTTCCGCAATTTTTTCGGAGAGCGCGCAATAGCCGGCGTCGTCTTCCGCCGGTCGATTCATCACGCGCAAATCTTCCGCGAGGGATTCACGAAGTTTTTTGCTTTCCGCGCAATCCTTACGAAAGCGTTCGAACACGGCTTGCGATTCCGGCATGTATTCCCGGGCAAATGCTTCGTGATTCTCCGGAGCGGCAAACGCGGAAACGCCGAGCGCGGCCGCAACAGCTCCCAAAAGAGATTTTAATAAAGTCTTCATAGCACCTTTAATTTTCTGCGTCGGGGAATCGGCAATCAGCCTTCGGGGAATGCCGCATCTTTAGCGGCGAGTTCGTCCGGAGTAATCGCCCCGATTTTAAACAGCGAGTAATAATCCGTCAGTTTGTAACGCAGACGCCAGTATTCGGCCGCCAAATCCAGCCAGCGATTTCCCGCCGTCTGAAAAATATCGTTCGCCGCGGCAAGGACATCTTGGCGCTGCCACCACAATTCACTCCCGTAACGCGCAATGCACTTGGTCTGATCCCCTTCCTTGAGATCCGCCACGAACTCGTCAAACGTCAGCAGATTTTTTGCACAAGCCCCAAGAATTTCGAAATTCAGCTTCGTATTGACACCCTCCGCCCGAAGCGCCGCAACCAGCTCGTTCAGATTCGCGTCCGCTTCGAGAAAAGCCTGCCGTGCCTGCTTGTAGCATTCGAGAAGCGCGGGCATTTGTTCTTCTCCGAAGGCCTCAATAAGGACACGCCCACGGGAGCTTTCTTCCTTCGAAAGCTTCTTTTCGCCGGCTAATACCTCTTCAATCATCCGAACGCTCAACGCCGCAATTTCAAGACCCTTTAACGTCTCTAAAGCCTCCTTGCGTTCCCGCTCAATCCGTTCCTTTTCGCGGCGGGCTTCTTCTTCGGCGACGCGTTTTTGCTCAGCCTCCATTTTCGCTTTTGTCGGAAGTGCCAAGCCCGCTTCCCAAATCAGAGCACACGCATTCGTAACGCGCAGGCTCGGATCCTGCGACAGCTTGGAAATGACGAATTCGACATACTCTGTCGCCTTCTTCTCCGCGAGCTCCGGGTAAAGCGCCTTGGTATCAAAACAGATTTTGAGAAGAGCCTCCCGGCAATGACTCGCGGCGTAGGCGAAGAGCGAAAACGTTCCCGTCGCATCCTTCATTTCCCAAGGATTCGCGCCTTCCGCAACAAAAAGCTCCACCACTGCGACATTGTCCCGGACTGCCGCTTTCACCAAAAAAGCCACGGAAATCTCCGCTCCCTCGGCAATCGCCGCTTGCGCCTCGTTGACCGTCAGCGAGTACTCATCCAGTCCCCGGGCGATTTTCTCGTTCGGGGTCATGCACGATGCCAAAAACGGCATCGCCGCAACGGCAAGCAAGCCTGCCAGCTTTGTCGGTGTCATAAATTTCTTTCTTATTCGCCTTCGAGAAATTCCTCGGCGGATTGCTTGCGGGCCGCGTCGGGATCTTCCTCGGTGATGTCGTCGAGAGAAAGCTTCGTCGGATCTTCGTCGAGTTCGATCGACATATCCTTAATCGTGCCGAGCACATCCGTCAGCTCGTCGATTTCGCCGAGTGCTTCGTTCATTTTTACCTGTTCGAGCTGGAGCACGAGCTTGCGGCGAATCGTACGCAGTTCCCGCGTCTTCGTCTTCAAAACGCCCTGACGGATTTTTACTTTCTTGGCGACGACGCTGTTGGTTTTCTTTTGGCTCTTTGCGAGATCAACGCGTTCGAGCGCATCGGCGACCTTATCGGAAAGTTCTTCCTCGGACAGCTCAAAGCCGTTAATCGTCACCGGAAACGCATCCTTTTCCTTGGCAATCTTGTACTGCTTCTTCGCTTCTTCCAAAAATTTCGTGTAGCGGCGAATCGCGCTTTCGGCTTCGGAGACCTTGCGTTCCGCCTGTTTTTTCAAACGGATAAACGCAATGTCCTGCGCTTCGATTTTATCTTTCAGCGCGTCGCACGCAGCAATCGTCTCCTGCAGGAAAAGTACGGGATTGTCGCGAATGTTTTCCGGCGTCCACGTCGAATCCTGGCGTTCGCGCTCCCGGCGCTCCGCTTCCCGCACAATACGCGGCTTCCCGTCCTTTTCGCCCGCAAAAGCGGATGCGGGGGCAACGGACAGTGCCGTCGCGGCAAGCATCAGAGCAATTAAAATTTTTACGTGTTTCATAGAGTTCCTTCAGTTAAAGCACTTCGCGATAAAAACGCGCCGTTATTGAGTCAGACCAATCGTATGCCGCCGAAAACGATTTTCAAGAGAAATGTAGGATTGAACAAACGGCTGACAGGCGGAAAATCCGTTCATCCCAAAAGCAAAAAGCGTTCCCGGGATTGGCGGGAACGCTTTGATTGCAGTCGGGAAACGACTTAGATACGGCGCGAACGATTGAATGCCGAGACAAGGGCAAGCAAGCCCGCGAGCTCGATGTTCGTGTCGATGCCGCAACCCCAGAACACCTTGCCGTCGCTGTCGCGGGAAATCGAAACGTAGGCGGCCGATTCCGTTGCCGAGCCGCTTCCGATAGCGTGCGAGCGGTAGTCTCGGAGCGTGAAGTTTTTCCAGCCCTGCAGGTGGATGGCCTTGACGAAGGCGTTGATCGGTCCGTTCCCGCTTCCGGAGATGTGGTGTTCCTGTCCCTGATAGACGACGGTAGCGTTACAGGAGACGAGCGGCTTCTTTTCCGAGAGGCTTTCAAAGACCTTGAGTTTGAGCGGTTCGGCGACGTTAACGAAGTGCTGCATGAACGCATCGTTGATTTCTTTCGGCGTGAGTTCACGGCCGAGTTTGTCGGCAATCCCGCCGATAACTTCGCCGACGACCGGGTGCATGAGCTTCGGCAATTCGATACCGAAATCGCGCCCGAGAATGTAGGCGATACCGCCCTTTCCGCTCTGGGAGTTAATGCGGATAATGGCTTCGTAATTGGCGCCGACGTCGGAGGGATCGATCGTCAGATACGGCACGTGCCACGGAGCATCGGGGCCGGCGTTGCGGCGCAGGTCCATGCCCTTCTTAATCGCGTCCTGGTGGGAACCGCTGAACGCCGTGAAGACGAGGTCGCCGCCGTAGGGATGGCGTTCGGGAACGGTCATGCGCGTGCAGCGTTCGTACACTTCGCGGATGGCGGGAAGGTTGTCGAATTTCAGCCCGGTCTCGATGCCGTGCGTGTACATGTTGAGCGCGACGGTAACGATGTCGAGATTGCCGGTGCGTTCGCCGTTGCCGAAGAGCGTGCCTTCGACGCGGTCGGCGCCCGCCATCAGGCCGAGCTCGGTTGCCGCGACACCGGTACCGCGGTCGTTGTGCGTGTGCAGCGAAATGATAGCCGCCTCGCGATTGTCCAAGCCGTTAATAAACGCTTCGATCATGTCAGCGTAAACATTCGGCGTCGTCCACTGAACCGTTTCGGGCAAATTCAAAATAATCGGATCTTCCTTGGTCGGCTGCCAGACGTCCATGACGGCCTTGCAACATTCGAGGGCGAAATCGACTTCCGTATCGGAGAAGCTTTCCGGCGAATATTCGAGGCGGATTTTCGTTCCCGCGGCTTCGGGCAGAAGCGATTTCACGAGCTGTGCGCCGTCGATGGCAATTTGCTTAATCTGTTCCTTAGAGGCATTGCCGAAAGTGACGCGGCGCTGCAACGGCGAGGTCGAATTGTAAATGTGGACAATCGCCTGCTTCATCCCGCGGAGCGCTTCGAAAGTACGGCGAATGAGGTGTTCGCGGCACTGAACGAGTACCTGAACGGTGACATCGTCCGGAATCAGATTCTGTTCGACGAGCGTGCGCGCAAAGGCGAATTCGGTGTCGGATGCGCTCGGGAAGCCGATTTCAATTTCCTTGAAACCGATGTCGCAGAGCATTTTGAACATTTCGATTTTTTCTTCGACGTTCATCGGAACGGCGAGCGACTGATTCCCGTCGCGCAGGTCAACGCTACACCAAATGGCCGGCTTTGTAATGGAGTTGTTCGGCCAGCGGCGATTGGGCAAATCAATCGTCGGGAACGCAGCGTATTTCGTAATTTTTTCGTGTTGCATAATCGTTTTTATAAATTTTTTCGTGGGTTTACTTCGCGGGAAAACGCAAAGCGGAAAGGAGAAATTTTCGCGGGAACAGCCCCGTCGGTTTCGGCGTTGAAAAGCGGTCGCCTGCCCGCAAAAAAGCACTTACTCCCCCACGGGGAGAAGCAGGAGATTAAGACTAAGTCGGCTCTTCTTGTAAAAAATCACGTTATGTAGAAAAATCTCGCTTTTGCCCGCGCTTGTCAAGCCCGCGTTCCCTCAAAGCCGATTTCAAGATTGCTTAAAACGCGACGAAAATTAGACTTGGTCCCATCATGAAAGCTGCGAAACCCAAGGTCGCTGTTCCCGCCCAAGTTCCCGAAATTCAAGCCTCGGAGGACGGGCTTGTGCACATCGACAAAGAATTCGTCGCCGCCCTCCCCCTCCTCCAGTACGAGGGGAAAATCGAACTCATCACGGACGAAAAAGCCGCCCGCAAGGCCGTCAAAGCCCTCTGCAAAGAAGAAGTCCTCGGATTCGACACGGAAACGCGCCCCAGCTTCAGCCGCGGCAATTCCTATTTGACCTCGCTCGTCCAGCTCTGCGGCAAAAAGTGCGCCTACCTTTTCCGCCTCGACTACTGCGGCGGCGTCCCCGTGCTTTTTCCCGTCTTCGAAAATCCGGACATCCTCAAAGTCGGCGTCGCCGTCAAGGAAGACGTGCTTCACCTGAAGAAACGCGCGCCGTTTGACGATGCCGGATTCGTCGATGCCAGCACCTACACGCGCAAAGCAAAAATCGAAAACACCGGTCTGCGTGCGCTCTGTGCTTATTTCCTCGGCGGTCGCATTTCCAAAAACGCCCAGGTTTCCAATTGGGCCGCAAAAACGCTGAGCGAACAACAGATTATCTACGCCGCGACCGATGCGTGGACGAGCCGCGAGCTCTTCCTGAAACTGCAGGAGCTCGGCATCGCGCCGAAAAAAATTTCCCGCAAGTCCATCTGCGAGGCACCGACGAAAAAGAAGGCCGCGCCCGCCAAGAAAGAGCCGAAAGGCTTTGATATGGCAGAAGTGCTCGGCGAGGCAGCCCCCAAGAAGCGCCGCCGTCGCCGCCGCACGGCCAAAGCGCCGACCGCGGAATCCGCCGAACCCGTGAAAGTTTCTTAATATTGCCTCTCGCAAAGACACGAAGCATCAAACGACGCTCACCGTTTCATTCCAAACACAAGCTCTGAAGAAGCCGGAGTTGGAAGCAAGACAATCAACTTTCCCGCGGCGCTCCGTGACTCTGTGGCTCCGTGAGAAATTCGAAAAAGGCCTCGCACGGAAACACAGAGCATCAAACGACGCTCACCGTTCTCATTCCAAACACAAGCTCCCCAAAAGCTTGAATTGGAACCAAGACAATTGACTCTCCCGCGACGCTCCGTGGCTCTGCGTCGTAAAACCGCATAAAAAAAGTTCCCGCAGGCTTAACGCTCGCGGGAACTTTTTGTCCGAATGCGCAATTAAGAACCGGGATGAATCGCAGGAATCGCGGCGAGCTCCGGCGGAAGCGCATCGGCCGGATAAGTCGGGAACGAAAGTTCCAACAACGACACTGCCGGCATCGGGAGCGTGGCATTGCCGGCCGAGCGGTCAACGAGCATCGCACAGGCCACGGGGACACCTCCCCAAGCCTTGATGATGTCCGCGCATTCGATGACGCGGCCGCCGCGCGTGACGACGTCTTCGGCGACGAGAATTTTTTCGCCCGGAGCAATTTTGAAATTACGACGCAGGACGAGCTTGTTGTCTTCCTTTTCCGCAAAGATGAAACGAACACCGAGCTGGCGAGCGATTTCCTGACCGACGACCAAGCCGCCCATCGCCGGTGCAAGCACGGTTTCGATGCCGAGATCCTTCAGCTTCGGTAGCAACAATTCGACGAGGCGCGAAACCTTGTCCATGTACTGACACACCTGCGCGCATTGAAAATAATTCGCGCTGTGCAGACCGCTGCGCAGAATAAAGTGACCGGAAAGCAACGCCTTGCTTTCTTTGAAAATATTGAGAACTTCTTCTTGGATTTCGGAATTCATAGTGCCTACGGATTATACGCATTCCTTCCGGCAAGGCAAAAGCATAATCGGTGACAAACCGATTTCGGCACCCGCTCCCCCGGCCACGGCTGCACAAAGCACATTTGACAAAACATGCGAACGAATTATCTCTTGCGCCTACAAATACAGAAGAGGAGAAAAATAAAATGAAAGAAATTACCCCCATTAGAAAACATCATGTCCGCTGGCACCCGAGGATTATATAGATTTTTTACATTCGCATTCCCGTGAACCTGCGTCATTCGCGCCATCTGCGGCGAAAACAATCTTTGTGAAATCTGCGGGACGCCCTGCTTGCCTTACGTTGCGACCTAATTCTTTGTCGCGCGAGAATGTTTTTAAACCGCCAAGTAAAAAAACGCTCCCGGAGCAATTTCCGGGAGCGTTTTTTATAAACGGCGCTTAATTATTCACCGAGGACGCCGAATTCGGCACCGCCGGCAAAGTCCTGTCCGTTTTGCGAGGACAAGGCGCGGAAGCGTACGTAACGCGCCTTCAGCGGCTTCGGGAAGAGAATCTTCTTTTCGTCCTTCGTGCGCGGGAAGCTACCCTTGGCAACCGGGTCGCCCCAGGTCTTGCCGTCGAGGCTGACGTAGATTTCGTAGTCCTTGATGTCGCCGTTTTCACCGCCGGAGCGCGGGAGATAGGAAACGCCCTTGAGGGTCTTCACTTCTCCGGTGTCGAAATCCACCCAGTGCGGATACGGAGCGACGGTCACGCTGTAGGCCGTGTGCCAGATCGTGGACGGGTCATTGTCGACGAGATTGTCCGCCGGTTCCCCGCCTTCCTGGTTACTGCAGAACGCAACGGCAAGGCTGACCTTTTCGAGGCGCGGCAAGTCCATTTCGGTCTTCAGTTCGGGACGGCCGGCGAGCCATGCGGCAATCTTTCCGCCGTTGCGGAACGCGATTGTGCCCGTGTAAGCCTGAGCCTCTCCGCCGTCAACGGAGTAGTAAATTTCCGCCTTCGGGTCCTTGGCCGAAATCGTCACAACACCCGCGATGTCACGTGCAATCGCAATCGGCATCGCACCGGCCGGAGCAACGTTGACCTGCTCGGCGATCGAGCCGGCCTTAAGCGGGCGCATGATGAAGCCGAAGCTCGTCGGTTCGGAGAAGACCTTATCGCGATCGAGCGCGTCCGGTCCGCAGGAAGCCCCGCCGAGACCACGAACGCCGGAACTGAGCAGGAGCGTCGTCTTTTCGGAGTTCGCAACCGCGTCTTCGAGCTTGTAGGCATTCGACGCCGCAGCGATTTGCGCTTGGGAAATCGGGAGCGCGGAAGCGCAGAATTTTTCCGTGGAAACGAAGGCGACACCGCTCTTGTTTTCCTTGTTCAGGAGCGCGCACCAACGCACGTCTTCGCGGTTACCCATTTCCTGCGGGAGGATGTAGCGGACGAAATTGTCGGCCACCTTGCCCTGATAGCGTCCGACGAAAGAGCCGGACTTGCGGTCGGCGTAGTTTTCAATCGGTCCGCGGCCGTAATACGCGAAGGTATCGAGGCCTGCGGGCAGCGCAACTTCGTAGCCGAGGCGCGGCAAGTCGAATTTGCCTTCCGAGCAGGAAATCATGGTTTGGAGCTCAATGGAGCCGTCCGGATAAACCGTCCAAATCTGGTGTGCGTTGAAATGGAAACCGTTTTGCCCTTCCGCCTTCACCGGATAGGAAAGCGTGCAGATGCCGGTCTTCGGATCCTGGGAAATCGACGGTGCGCCGGCAACACTCTGCTTGAGATTGCTCAGGCCGGCACGCGCCCAACGTCCGCGCGGGACATTGTCGTTGCTGACCGGGACGCGGTGGGCATTGATCTTCGGACCGTTCCCGGCCGTAATCACCGTATCGTCGCCGTATTGGAGCGATTCGATCGTGCCCGTCGCTCCGGAGAACTTCACGGTGAAGCCGCAACCGCGGATTTCCGCATCTCCGTTCGGCGAATGCTTCAGTTCGACAGCTTCGCCCTTGGCCACGTCAGCGATGCTCGGACGCGTTCCCGCGGCCTTGACGGGCAACTGTTCGTCCGCCTGAACGTAATCCTTTTCCGCCCAAGGAGCATCGCCCGCGAGACAGAATTGAACGTTGAGGAAGTATTCCGATTCCGGCTTGAGCTTTTTCGCGTCAAACGGAATTTCGAGCACCTTCTTCGTGCGCGGCGCAACGCCGGCAAGTGCGGAAGCCGGAAGCGTGCCCGACTGCACGGTCTTGCCGTCCTCGGTCAACGCCCATTTCAGCACGTAACCGTCGAGGCTCTTGAAGTAATACTTGTTAAAGATTTCGACCTTCGAAGCATCTTCCGCCGCAGCCGCAACGCCGATGTACTGGTAAACCTTCTTGACTTCGAAGTACTGCGGTTTCGGCGAGCGGTCGGCGAAGATGACGCCGTTGCAGACGAAGTCGCGGTCATTCGGAATTTCACCGAACTGGCCGCCGTAAACCAAGCCGCGTCGGCCCGCTTCCGGATCGTAGCGATAGAGCGCCTGGTCCACCCAGTCCCAAATAGCGCCGCCGCAAATGTAGTTCGAGGACTCGATGGCATCCCAATAGTCTTTGAGATTGCCCATCGCGTTACCCATCGAGTGCGCGTATTCCGAAATGTGGAACGGCTGCTTGCAGTGCCCCTGTGCGGCGTAGTTGACCCAGCCGACGGACGGATACTGGTTCGAGCCCATGTCCACGATATTGTTATTGCGTTCGTACTGAACCGGGCGGGACGCATCGAACTTCTTCAGTTCCTGATAGGCGGCCTTGAAGTTGTCACCGGGACCGGCTTCGTTACCGAGCGACCAAATCACGATGGACGGCTGGTTGACGTTGCGGTGCGCCATTTCCATGACACGTGCAACGTGCGCCGGACGCCATTCAATCGGGTGCGAAAGCGAGGCGTCGCCGTAGTAATACTGGTGCGATTCGATGTTCGCTTCGTCTTCGAGGTAAATCCCGTATTTGTTGCAAAGGAAGTAGAAATACGGA
Source organism: Candidatus Spyradenecus sp. (assembly GCA_045651325.1). Taxonomy (GTDB): domain Bacteria; phylum Verrucomicrobiota; class Verrucomicrobiia; order Opitutales; family UBA953; genus Spyradosoma. Next base: position 84,326 of record JAZRSB010000019.1, on the reverse strand, counting down.
TCCGTCGGGTAGTGGGAGTTGCGGACGTGGTTGATATTGCCGCGCTTCATGAGCATGACTTCTTCTTCCATGTCTTTGCGCGTCACGGCGTGTCCGCGTTCCGGATGCGATTCGTGGCGGTTAACGCCCTTGAGCTTGACGGTCTTTCCGTTGACGTAGAGGTAACGTCCCTTCTTGCCGAACTCATCGACTTGGTTGTCGCGGATTTCGACTTCGCAGAAACCGACCTGCGAGGAAACGGCTTCAATCGTCTCTCCGTCCCGTTTCAATTCCGCAATAAGCAGATAAAGATTCGGGTCTTCGGCAGACCAGCGCTTCGGCGAGGGAACGGCAAGCACGGTCTTCGGCAGTTCGAGGTTTTCGCGGCTCTTCAGCGCGGGAACGGCGACCGTCGCCGTTGCAACCGGAGCTTCCGAGTACTCGTCGGAATAAAGTGCTTTCTGCGCATAGAGCGAGTAAACGATTTCGCAGCCGTCAACGCCGGCACCGAAATTACGTACGTCCGTCGTCACGTTGAGCTTGTCGCCCTGCGGAATAACAACGAAGTCGCGAATGTGCACTTTCGGCGTGGAATAAACCGACACGGTACGGAAAATCCCCGGAAGGCGATACATGTCCTGCGCTTCGAGGAAAGAACCGTCGGAATTGCGGTAAACTTCGACCGCGACGGTGGCCTTTTCGCCGGGCTTCACGAATTCGGAAATATCGAAGCAGGCGGGATCGCGGGAATTCTTCGAAAAACCGACGTATTTGCCGTTCACCCAAACGTAGAAGAAAGAGTCCACGCCGTCAAAATTGAGGAAGATTTCGCGGCCGTTCCAATCGGCGGGCACCTCGAAATCGCGGAGATAGGAACCGACTTCATTGCGGTAAACGTAGGTCGTACGCTGTTTGTTCGCCGGTTCGCGCATCACTCCGAGCTTCCAGTCGCCGACGGCGACCTTGTGTTCGAAAATCACCGGCTGATTGACATACATCGGCAGACCATACTTGAGAGAACCGTCCTTTTGAATGCCGGCGACGTTCCAGTTGGACGGAACGGTAATCGTGTCCCAAGCCGAAGCATCAAAGCCGGCCTTGAAAAAGTTTTTCGGACGTTCCTCCGGCGTCTTGCACCAGTGGAATTTCCAGTCGCCGTTGAGGGATTTCCAGTAGCGGGAATACTCCGGAAGCACCTTTCGGGCAGAAGCCGCATCGGCGAACGAAGTAAAGGTCGCTCGCGGCATTTCCTTATTGAGGGCAAGATTCTTAACGCAATTCACGTCACGGGCGGGATCCCATTCGTTTCCCGTCGGTGCCGAATCGTTTCCGTAGCGGAAACCTTCCAGCTGCGGCATCGCGCCGAAGCAGGCAATCGCCAGGCCGGAAAAAACAAGAGCAAGGATATTTTTATTCATAAAGTTATGTCGGATGGTGAGGGTTTGCTTCCGAATATAAGAAGCCGACGGAGAGTCTCCCATTTTCCCCGCAAACTTGCAAATGCAAACGCAGGAAAAATTACCCGCAAATTTATGTTTATTCTCTGTTGCGCGGAGGCGGTTCAGCGCTCATGATTGAGCTTTAATTTTATGTCACTTTCCTATACAGAGCTTGCCAATTCGGTCGTAACCAAGATGCCGGTTTACGAACCCGGAAAGCCGATCGAATACGTCGCACGGGAATTCGGCTTGGATCCGGACGATATCGTCAAGATGGCCTCGAACGAAAACCCCTTCGGTGCCTCGCCCAAGGCCTTGGCCGCCGTACGCGCTATGCTCGACGGCGTCAACATGTACCCGGACGGCGCGTCGATTGAATTGCGGGATCGCCTCGCAAAACTTTGGGGCCTGAAACCCTCGCAGTTTTTCGTCGGCAACGGGTCCAACGAAGCCCTCATGATTCTCGGGCAGACTTTCCTGGATTCGGACTGCGAAGTCATCTACGGCGAACAGGCTTTCGTCGTTTACAAAATCGCAACGATTCTCGCGGGCGCTAAGAGCGTACCCGTTCCGATGCCGAACTTCCAAACCGACCTGAAAGCCATGCGTGCCGCCGTGACGGACAAGACCCGCATGATTTTCATCACGAATCCGAACAATCCGCAGGGGACCGTCAGCGACCCGGACGAATTGATTGCGTTCGCGGAAAGCCTGCCCGAGCACGTCATCCTCGTCATTGACGAAGCCTATGCCGAATTTACGGACAAGGCGCCGGACTTCCGCCCGCTCATCGCTCAGGGGCGCAAGATTGTCGTCACCCGCACCTTCTCCAAGCTTTACGGTCTCGCCGGTTTCCGCATCGGCTACCTTTTCGGCTCGGAAGAGGTCGTCGGCCTCATGAACCGCGTACGCCAACCCTTTAACAGCAACCTTCCCGCCCAAGTCGCGGCCCTTGCAGCGCTCGACGACCGCGAATTCGTCGAAGCCACGCTCCGCGGCAACGCCGAAGGCGTGAAAACGCTCTACGCGGGCTTTGAGGCACTCGGCCTGAAGTACGTCCCGACCCACACGAACTTCATGCTCGTCGAAGTCGAAGATGCGGGCAAGGTTTTCGTCGAGCTCGAAAAACACGGCGTCATCGTCCGCCCGATGAAGGGCTACGGTATGCCGAATCACCTGCGCGTCACCGTCGGCACGCCCGAGCAAAACGCCCGCCTGCTTGCCGCCCTCAAAACCATTTTAAACAAATAACCCACACTTCCAAAAACTATGATCGGTTTTTTCCAAAACACCATGGCGAAGCACCACCGACTGATGTTCGGTCTGCTTCTCGTCGTCATCGTCATTTCCTTCGTTTTCTACACCGGCTCGGGTAGCGCGATGGACCTGCTCGGCTTCCGCAAGTCGCCGGAAGTCTGCGGCGTAAAGCTCAACGACCGCGAAGCCGAAATCTACCGCACCGCCGTCCTGCTGACCTCCGGACGCGACATCAGCGAAGCCCAGTTCCGCACGGCGCTCGTTCAACGCGTTGTCCTCGAACACCTCGCCGACACCTACCAGATTCCGAATCCCTCTCAGGAAGCCTTCGACGCCTTCACGAAGCAATTCTTCGGCCTCAAAGACGGCGAAGTCCTCGACCCGAAGCGTTTCGGCCTGAACATCGATCCGGAAACCCTGAAAACCATTTTGGTCCAAACCTGCCGTATCGCCGAACTGCAAAACATTTTTGCCGGTTCGCCCGCCGCATTGGACGCCGACATCGTCCTGCGCTGGCAGGAACTGAACACGCAATGGGAACTCGAAAGCGCCAAGCTCTCGCTCGCCGCGCTCAAAGTCGAGCCCAAGGCAAGCGAGGCCGATCTCGAAAAATACTTCAGCGCTAACGCCGAAAACTACCGCATCGCGCCGATGGTTAAGCTCGCTTACGCCATCGTTCAGCCAAGCGCCGAAATGCGTGCCAAAATCGGCGAACCGACGGACGCGGAACTAAAGCTCTTCGTCCGCATGCAGGACCGCAAACTCTCCGACGACAAAGCCGTCACCGAAGCTCTTGCCAAGGATCGCGCCGCATGGGTCAAGCGCTGGAAAGCGGACCGCCTCTCGCTGCAGGTCGCTTCATCGACCTCCGACATGCTCGCCGACAAACTGCCGCAGGACCTCATCAGCCCGGACATGCCGGAATTTGCCGAAAGCGCCAAGGCCGCCGGGCTGGAACTGAAAAACCTTCCCGCCTTCCCGCAGGATGCCGTTCCCGCTCAAACCCCGATTCCGGAGGCCGTTCTCCGCGATGTCGCCACCTCGCTCAATAGCACGCTCTGGCGCACGGATGCCATTCCGCACGGCGAAAACGCTCTCGTCGTCGTCTTCCTCGGCAACGATCCCTCCCGCATCCCGGCTCTGAGCGAAATCCGCGAACAAGTCACCGCCGACTGGCTCGAAGCCGAAAAGGACAGCCTCCGCTTCGACCGTGCCCGCGAACTCGGAGCCCAACTCCGCAAGGACGTCGCCGCAGGCAAGCCCTTCGCCGACACCGCCAAGGCTCTCGGCATGACGGTCTCCAAGCCGGTCGCCGATGTGACCATGCAAAACGTCCCCGCAGACCTGCAGTCCGTCAGCTACGCCCTTTTCGAATCCCTGAAAGCAACGCCGCTGAACGAAGTCTCGGACATCCTCTACGCCGGCGATGTCGCCTATTTCGTCCGCCCGAGCAAAAAGACGGTGCCGGAACTCGACAAAAACTCGAAAGACTTCGCCCGGCTCGTGGACTTCGTCAACATGCAGATTGCAAGCACCACGCTGAATGTCCAGCTTAGCCGGCGCATCGGCGAAGAGCTCATCAAAGTCACGCCGCCGCAGGAAAATACCGAACAGGAATAATCCGTTTACAAAGCGTTCCCGCCAAGCCGGGGACGCTTTTCTTTTTTCATGGAAAAGCCCGTCGCCATCATCGCTCTCGGCGCCAATCTCGGCAATCGGGAAGCCACGCTCCGCCAAGCCCTGTCTCAACTGGAAGCTGCCGGAATCCGCGTGCTTGCCGTCTCGGACTTCATCGAAACCGAGCCCGTCGGCTACACCGACCAACCGAATTTTCTCAACGGAGCCGCCGCACTGGAAATCCCTGTGACCCTGTCCCCGGAAGCTCTGCTCGACCGGCTTCTCGCGACGGAAAGCGCCCTCGGTCGCGAACGCCCCTTCCCCAACGCTCCGCGCACCTGCGACTTGGACCTTCTCTTTTTTGAAAACGAAACCCGCGCCACTCCGCAGTTGAGCCTGCCGCATCCGCGCTGGCAGGAACGCGCCTTCGTCCTCATTCCGCTCGCCGACCTTTTCGAAAAAGCCCAAGCCTGCGCACAGACCTGGGTCACGCGCGCCCCTTGGGACTCCATCCGACAAAAAGCGGCAGATCTCTTTTCCGGAGAGTAGTCGGCAGCCAATCGGAAACAGCGCTTAGCGTCGTTGCTTCCTTGCGGCCTCGCCGGCTTCGTAGCGGGCAATCCATTCCCGCGACCACGGCGTAAAATCACCCGCTTCGAGGTGTTCCCGCGCCTGGCGCATGAGGTCTTGGAAAAAGTGAATGTTATGGATGCTCAAAAGCGTCGAAGACAGCATTTCGCCGGCGACATAAAGATGCCGCAGATAGGCACGTGAGAAACGGCGGCAGGTGTAGTTGTCCAGACCTTCAACGAGCGGCGCTTCGTCGAGTTTGAACTTTTCGTTTTTGATATTAATCGTTCCGTCCGGGGTAAAGGCCGTACCGTGGCGCGCCAGACGCGTCGGCATCACGCAGTCGAACATATCCGCGCCGAGAGCAATCATCTTCAGCAATTGCGGCGGCGTGCCCACGCCCATGACGTAGCGCGGCTTGAAATGCGGGAGGAAAGGCGTGCTCGCGGCCACCTGCTGGAGCATTTCCGGTTCGGGCTCTCCGACCGAGACTCCGCCGATAGCATAGCCGGGGAAATCCATCTGCGAAAGCGCCTCGGCGCATTCCCGGCGAAGGTCGTCATAAATGCCGCCCTGTACAATCCCGAAAACGTGATGCCCGGCAGCAAGAAAACCGTCGTCCGTCGCATGACAGAGAAATTCGTTGGCCCAACGCAACGTCGTGCGATTGGCATCGGCGACATCGCGCTTCGTCGCCGGGAAAGGCGGACAGATGTCCAAAACCATGGCGATATCGCTTCCGAGAGCACTCTGAATATCGAGACAGGAGCGCGGCGTAAGCGTGATTCGGGCACCGTCCAGATGCGAAGCGAAGGTAATCCCCGCTTCCGTAATTTTGCGTAGCTTGGACAACGAAAATACCTGAAAGCCTCCGGAGTCCGTCAGAATCGGTCCGTCCCAATCCATGAATTTGTGCAGTCCCCCAAGCGCACGTACCGTCTGCGGTCCCGGGCGCAAATTCAGGTGGTAGGTGTTCCCGAGAATAATCTGCGCTCCCGTCTCCCTGACCTGTGTCGGGGTAAGTGATTTGACCGTCCCCTGCGTTCCGACCGGCATGAAAACCGGCGTCTGCACCGTCCCGTGACGCGTACGCAACTCACAGCGGCGGGCCGCACTCGCGGGATCGGTTTTTAATACGGTAAAATGCGTGTTAGACTCGGATGAAATCATAAGATTTTCGGGAATCTACCGAAATAGAGCGGCTAAGGCAATCGCGGGCTTCGCTTATTTCGCATTTACAGCGCTTTTCCCGCTCTCCGCCGCCACAAAAAACGGGCAAGCCATGACAGCCTGCCCGTTTTTCGGAAGCATTCGGAAGCGGATTATTCCTCTTCTTCGTATTCTTCTTCCGCGTACTCTTCCTCTTCAGCGTATTCTTCGTCTTCTTCGCTGACGGCTTCGAGCGCATCGCCGGAATCCTGCTTAGCCTTTTCGGCGGCAGCCGTAACGGCCGCGACGTCTTCCGGATTTACCCAAACCGTGCAATCAAGTTCGTCACCCGGAACGAGGGTCGGAGCCCCGACAATCCCGTCCACTTCTTCGGCGATGTAGCGCGTGTTGTCCTGAACGGCAACAACGATGACGAGCGTGTGAGCGCCGGCTTTGGAGAGGACGACCTTTTCGCCCTGCTTGAAAGCGGTATTCGTGTCAAATTGAACGAGGGAGCAATCCACATTGTAAGCAACAACGCGAGCCTTGCCTTCATCCGGCGTCGGGAGCGGTTCGCTGTCGGCCTTTGCCGCTTCAATCGCTGCCAATGCCTTTTCCTTGTTGGCCTGGCGGAGAGCCGGATAGTCTGCGAGCAACGGAGCCTCCAACTCGGCGGACACCGCTTCAGGCGCTTCAGGCACCGCAACACCCGCTTCCGTCACTTCAGCTTCCACGGCAGGGACAGCAACAGGCTTTGCCTTGGAAACGGCGGCTCCGGCAGACCACGGGCTTTTCGCGGAACCGTCGCTGTTGGAAGCGCAACCGGCGCAGACGAGGATTGAGACGGAAGCAAGAATGGTGAGAAGATTTCTCATAGGATTGTGTGAAATTTCGGGTGTAATTTGGGATAAATTAGGAAATTCGAGACTGCAAAATGCGCAGTTTCTGGCAAGAGAGTCGCACTCATCTCCGAAATTGTCAACTCATTTCTTGCGCCTTGACAAGATTACGCCCAAAGTAGATTCTTGAAAGCTCATTTATACTACCTAATTGATATGGCAAATTCCACACCGCTTCTGATGCTCGGCATGCCCAAGGGCAGCCTCGAAGAATCCACGCTTGCGCTCTTTGCAAAAGCCGGCTATCCCGTCGTTAAAAGCTCCCGCTCGTATCGCCCGTCCTTCGACGATCCGACTCTGGACGGCCGCTTCGTGCGCGCACAAGAAATCGCCCGCTACGTGGAACACGGTTATTTCGACTGCGGCCTGACCGGCTACGACTGGGTAGTGGAAAACAACGCCGACGTCGTCGAAGTCTGCGACCTGGTTTACTCCCGCGCCTCCAATGTTCAGAGCCGCTGGGTCATTTGCGTTCCCGAAGCCTCCGACATCAAGACGGTCAAGGATCTGCAGGGCAAGCGCATCGCCACGGAACTCGTCGCCACCACGCGCCGCTTCCTCGAAAGCCAGGGCGTCACCGCCCAAGTCGAATTTTCCTGGGGCGCCACGGAAGTCAAAGTTCCGGATTTGGCAGACGCCATCGTTGACCTGACGGAAACGGGCAGCTCAATCAAGGCGAACAAATTGCGCATCGTTGATACGATTTTGAAGACCAACACCAAGCTCATCGCCAACAAGCAGGCTTGGGAAAATCCGGAAAAACGCGCCAAAATCGAATCCATCGCCATGATGCTCCAATCAGCGCTTACGGCAAAACACCTCGTCGGCCTCAAGTTCAACCTCCCGCGCGAAAAGCTCAATGAGGTCGTCGAAAAGCTCCCCGCGATGCGCAACCCGACGATTGCCCCGCTCTCGAACGACGCTTGGATTGCGGTAGAAACGATTATCGACAGCAAGCTCACGCGCGACATCATTCCCGCGCTCAAAGCCTGCCAAGCGGAAGGCATCATCGAATACCCGCTCAACAAGGTCGTTTACTAAGCGCCCTTCCGGGTTTCGCAATAAAAAGAGCGGCATCCCCCAACGGAGATGCCGCTCTTTTTGTCTTTCGGGAAGCCCTTAAGCGACGCGTTCGACGATGAGGCCGATGTCGTTCGGGCGCTTCGGCGCGAGGCGGTAGGCGCTGCGGAAGTATTCCATCGCCTTATCGAGATTCGATTCGTCGTTGTAAAGAATTTCAACGAGCGGCTCGCCCTGCTTGACCTGCGTTCCGACCTTCTTGAGGTTGACCAAACCGACGGCGGGATCGTAGGAACCGTCCTTGCGTTTAGCCAATTCCTGGACGCCGCGGGCAATCATGCCGGCGTTAATCATGTGGACGTAGCCGCGCTTGGCCGCGGGCAGCTTCTTGGAATACTTCGCCTTCGGGAACTTTTCCGGATTGTCAATCCAATCCGCCTTGCCGCCCTGAGCGACCACCATATCGCGGAACTTCTTCAGCGCGGAGCCGTCCTTGAGCGCGCGCTCGACGGACTGCTTTGCGGAAAGCGTCGAACCGGCGACACCGGCGAGACGCACCATTTCCATACCGAGCTTAAGCAGGAGCTCCTTCAAATCTTCCGGACCTTCGCCCTTAAGCAATTCGACGACTTCGAGCAACTCCAAGCCCGTTCCGACTGTGTTGCCGAGCGGCTGGTTCGCATCCGTTACGAGAGCGACGCAACGGCGGGACATCCCGCGGGCAACGCGCGTAATCGTACGGGCAAGCTGTTTTGCCTGTTCCAAGTCGCGAATGTAAGAGCCGTTGCCCCACTTCACGTCCACGACGAGACCTTCGCAACCTTCCGCGAATTTCTTGGAAAGAATGCTGCTCGTGATAAGCGGAAGGCTCGAAACCGTCGCCGTCTGCTGGCGCAGGTCACTGAGCATATCATCAATCGGCGCAATGTGCTTGCTCTGCTCGACAATGGCACAACCGACGCGGCGCAAAACCGTCTCGTAGTCCTTCACGGAGAGATTCGCCTTAAAGCCGGGAATGGCCTTCATCTTGTCCACCGAGGTAATAATGAAGTCTTCATCCTTGGACACCATCGTGGGAACGACAACGCCGCAGGCCGCCGAAAGCGCCGCGAGGGCAATCGTCGTTTTGTCGCCGACGCCGCCGGTCGAAACCTTCGACATTTTCGGGTCCGTAATGCTGTTGAGTTCAACCGTATCTCCGGAGAACATCATTTCTTCGGAAAGCGACGACATTTCGTTCGCCGACATCGATTTAAAATAAATGGCCATCAACAGCGCAGCCTGCTGGGAAAGCGGCATCTGCTCATTAATAATCGCATCTACAATTGTCCGAATTTCATCACTCGTGAATTCGCCGCCGTCACGTTTCTTTTCGATGAGATAGGCGTAGGTGGAGCGCATATCTTTCTCTTTTTTACTGTCCGTTTTTTTCTCTGCCATTTTGGTATAGTTTATTTTCTACGTTTGTCGGGTTAAAAGCCGATGTTAGCGAATAAGATTACGGAAAAAATTCAAAACGTCGAGAATAAAAATCTCGACAAGAAAGTTTTTTAAGGATAAAGGGAGGTTTCGGAGCAGGATTTTCGTTTTTTTCGGGTCGCCGTCCGCGAAAGCCGTTTTTTTCGGACAAATTTGTTTTTAGAGATTTACCTGCGAAAAGGGCGCGTCGCTCATTCCATTGCGTCGCAGAAGCGTCAGGGATATAAGCATGCCCCGATTGGCGCATGACGGTTCTGACGGACGGGAAGAAAACTTAGAACAACGCTCTAAAAAGCGAATTTCCGGAACTTGCCAAAATTTAATGAAACTTTCTCCGCGTTTATGCGTTGCCTGCTCTTAAGAAAGGCAACAAATTAGATTTATGCAAAACAATCGTATCTCCCGTCCCTCCCCGTCCCGCCGCAACCGCCGCGGTTTCACGCTGATGGAAATCATCATCGTCATCGCCCTCATCGCCCTCATCGTCGGTGCCGGATTCAGCAATCTCGGCGGCATCTTCTCCGACAACCAGAAGAAAATTGCGGAAACGGACATTCAAGCGCTCGAAACGCCGCTCTTTGCTTATCAGGTAAAGCACGGTGCCTATCCGACCACGGAAGAGGGCCTGCAGGCGGTCGTCAGCTCCGGCGAACTCAAGAAACTCCCCGAAGACCCCTGGAAGCGCCCGTTCAATTATCGCTTCCCCGGAGAAAAGAATAAGGGCGGCTACGACCTGTGGTCGTTCGGTCCGGACGGAGTCGAAAGCGAAGACGACATCACGAACTGGGCCGGAGCGGCGAAATAAACGCCCTCTTTCTCCGCAGTTAACGCCGGCATATCATGCGAAAACGCGCATTCACGCTGATTGAAATCATCGTCGTCATCGCGCTCATCGCCCTGATTGCCGGCGTCGCCGTATTGCGCTTCGATTTATTTATTCCCGCTCTGGAAAAACCGGCCCCCGAAAAGCTCGTCTTCCGCGCCTGCACGCTCGCCGCCCATCAGGCTTGGACTCAGAAGAGTCGCTTTTTTCTCCGGCTTAACGAAACGCGCAACGTGCTGACACTCGAGGACAAGCGCGGAAGCGTAATCGAAACCTTCCGCTTACCGACCGAAGGCAACGACGCGCGGGAACTTTGCTTCCGGCTCGATCCGCGCGACGGCACCCGCCTCTTCGCCGTGGACAACCTGAAGGAAATTTACGAAATCGAATTTCACCCGTCGGGTTGCTCGACTCCCGCCGTCATCGAAATCATCAAAGACCGCCGTACGGAAAAAATCTTTCAGACGGATCCCTTCTCCGGCGGGCTTACGGAACGTTCCGCACTATGACGCGCCCTTCCCGCAAAGCCTTTACGCTCATCGAAGTCGTCGTCGCGATTGCCATTTTCGCCGTCACGGCGGGAACCCTGCTCGCCGCCATCGGCAACGCCTACGCGGCTCAGAGTTCCCTGACAAAGCGCGATTCCCGCCACGAAGACCGCAAAGAAATCATGCGCATTCTGCTCGCGGAATCGGAAAACGACTGCGACAAACTCGAAGCCGGCGGAGACTACGAAAGCCTCGACGGCGAAAGAGCAAGCTGGACAGCAGAAGCCGAAGAAACGACCCAAGCCGGCCTGTTCCGCGTAAATGTCTTCGTTGACTGGGACAAGGATTCCGAAACGGAAAGCTTCTTCTTCTACGCGTTCCGCCCCGACTGGAAATCGCAATTCGATAACCAGGAAGTCCTCATCGAAGACCTGAGAGAAATTTTCCCGCTCGACCGTTTCGACACATTCTAAAATGCCCCGCCTCACCGACAGATTGCATCCCCGTATCCGACGGGCATTTACGCTCCTCGAAGTCATCATCGCCATCGCGCTGGCGGGGCTGTTGCTGACGGCAAGTGCCGGCGTGGTCATGAATACGGTAAATCTCTGGGACAAATCCGAAAACATCGCCTCGCTCGACCGCCATCTGGCCGGCTTGGACCGCTTCCTTTCCGCATTGATCGAAACCCAGAAAACAACGCAGGTGGCGCAAAGCAGCTCCGGAAAAAAAATCGTGGGTTGCACCTGGACACAACCGCCGGACAAAGACGAAAGCTTCCCGCAATTTACGCTCACCGAAGCCTACCCGATTCTTCAACTCGAAGAAAAACCGACGCCGAAAATCACCGCCTGGCTCTATTGGGACAACGACGGCCTTTGGCTCATCTCGCAAAGCCCGCGTCAGCGCAACGAAAACGAAAACTTCGTAAGCTTCACCCTCCTTTCCCCGCTCCTGGACTCCGTTCGCATCCTAATCTGGGAAGAGGAATCCGGCACCTGGGAAGCCGTCGATACCGTAGAATCCGAAACCCTGCAAAGCCGCGCCCTGCGACTTGCCCTGCGCTTCAACGAAAACGGAAAAATCCGCGAACGCGTCTTTACGTTATCCAAAGTCCTTGCAGGAGGCATCACCTACTAAAATGCACCGACGACAAAAATTTTTCCGCTTCTTCGACACCGCCCGCTCCCGCGCCGGTGCGGCCCTGCTCGTCGTCCTCGGCTTCGTCGTTCTGCTCGCGATGCTCACAATCGGCATCCTGAAAAATGCTCAACGCGAAATCCTCTGGCAAGCCGAAGGCTACGCGCAACCGCAACTCGAAATCGCCGCCTGCACGGCCATGGAATCCGCCCTCGCCGTCATCGCCAATTTCCAAAATATCGACGGCGCCGTTTACGCCCCGCAACAAGGCTGGGACGATGCACTCGCACTCGCGGGCTTCGAATACGTCCCCGCGGAAAATGCCTGGCGCTTCGACGAAAAAACGCTCATCTCCGTCAGCTTCTTCGACGAATCCTCCCGCTTCCCGCTCAACAAGCTCTCGGAAAGCGAACTGACCAGCCTCTTCGTCGCACTCGGCATTTCCGACTCCGATGCCGCCAACCTCAGCGCCTGCCTCGCCGACTGGATTGACGCCGACGACAACGCCCGCACCAACGGCGCGGAAATTGACGACTATGAAGGTTTCGATGCCGAGTACATCCCGCCGAACCGCGAATTGAGCGACCTGCGGGAAATCCGCCACATCAAGTATTTCCGGGAAATTTTCTTCGAAGAGGACGACCGCCCGAACGCACTCTTCCGACGGCTCGAATCCGCCGTCTCGCTCATCGCCTCCTCCGGCAAGCCCAACGTCAATACAGCCTCCGACGCCGCGCTCGACGTTCTCTGCTACGAAACCGATGTCAACGAAAACGCCTTGCGGGATTACCGCGACCCGCAGGACCATTTCGGCGGCGCCGGCGGCATCTTCCGCAACGCGAACGACCTTTCGCGCGCAGGCGCCGAGTCTCTCGCCAACAAGGTCTCATTCGCCGTCCGCACGCTCCGCATCACGGCCACGGCGCGACGCGGCTCCGCCGGATTCATCCTCGAAACCTGCGTCGAAATCGCATCTTCCCGGGGAGGCTCCAATTCCACGCCCTTCACCCTCATCGAACACAAGGAAAACATCCGGCGAGAATAGCATTCGTAAAATCTCCTTAAAATTGCATAATTTTTGAAACTTCACCCCGAAATCTGCGTTGAAAAAATCAGTATCGTGAACTCCCTTTCTTCCCAGTCCCCCGAAACAAAAGCCCCGCCGATTGCCCTCTTTCCGTCGTGGCTCTTTTTCGTCGAAAACCTTGCAGCCGAAGCAGGCGCCACTCCCGAGCAACGCCGGGAACAGCTTGCCCTCCACCTCGAAAGCTTTGCACCGGTTCCCGCAGAACAACTGCTGTCCGGCTTCACTTCAAAACCCCGCGGCGATTCCGTACTCTGCTACGCGGCCGCCCGCGAACGTTGCCGGGAACGCCTTGAAAAACTTCCCCCGCAAACGCTCCACTGCCTGCCCGCATTCGCCCTTTGGGACAACGCCGACGTCGCGACTCCGCGCTGGGAATGGCTCGCCACCGAAGACGAATTAACCGCGATACTCATCGAACCGGACAACCCCCTGCCCACCCGCATCCTTTCCTGGGAACGGGACGGTTCTCCGATTGACTCCGACGACGCCCGCAATGCCCTGATCGCGGAATGCGCCGAACGCAAAAAAGAAATCCGCTCGACGGCAACCCACAAAGACGGCATCTACCTGTTCGACGAACAAACCCTCGATTCGAAAAAACGCTGCGGGGAAATCCGCCTCAAACGCCTCAACGCCGGCGGCAGCCTCGTCGCCGCCGCCCGCGTTCTCCGTTTCACACTTGCGGACGACTCCCTCTGGGACGCCGATATCCGCGATGCCGCAACCCTTTCCCGCGAGCGCAAGGAACGCAGGCACGCCGCTCTTTGCAAACAGGCGCTCTCCGCCTGCGGCATTCTCGCCGTCGTTTTGGCCGTCGCTCAGATCGCCCTTTGGATTTTCGGCTACAAAACGCAACAGCTGCTCGACAAAGAAGCCGAACAACGCCCGCAGGTCGCCGACATCCGTGCCCAAGCCAAGCTGATTGCCGACATTTCAAAGGTCCAGGAAAACAAACTGCAAACAATCCGCACGGTTGCCGTTTTGAACGCGCAACGCCCGAACGGAGTCGCCTTCTCCAACTTTAGCGGAAACGGCACCTCCGGCACGATTTCGGTAACGGGGACGGCCGAAAACATTACACTCGCGAAAGCATTTGAAAAGAACCTGCACGCCTGCGGACTCTTCAAAGAAATTGTTTTCACGGCCAACATCGCCTCGGTCGGCGCCAATTTTTCACTGCAGTGCCAACCGGACAAAAACGCAATCGGTGAAATTGATTTCTACAACACCCCGGAAAAAGAAGATAAGGCCCCCGACGGCGAATCCGCTGCAGAACCGGGAGACGAAGCGACATCTGACGAGGCCGCCGAAGAAACCCCGAACCGCGAACCCGCAAGCGAAGGAGACAGCCAATGAAATCACTTTTAGAAAAACTGAAGCAATCCCGGGAAAGCCTGCGCGCCAAACAGGCAACGCCCCGGGAACGCGTCATGCTCCTCGCCCTCATCGGAGTCGCCCTCTTTATCTGGCTGATGAGCCTGACGAACAATTACCGCCGGCTTAAGACTGAAAATGATGCCGCAGCTCACGCAATCGTCCAAAACGAAATCGTACTCGGCACCCGCGACATCGTCCGGCGCCGTCTCGCCGAAAAGGCACGCGAGCTCGACAAAAGCGCGGAAGTCTCGGGCACGGACCTGCTCTCCATCATCGGCGCCCTCGGCGCGGAAACACAACTGAAGCCGGAAAGCTCGCGCCCGACCAACAAAAGCCAAACGCCCTTCGATATCATTTCCGTTCGCATCACCCTCCGGAATGCGCCGCTCGAAAATCTCATCGAGTTCGACGAACGCATCTCCAACGAATATCCCTCCGTCGCCGTTACCGAAGCCCGCTTCACGCCGACTTCCGACGACGGAATGACGCTCACCGCCTCCTACGAAATCACCTCCTTCCTCCTGCAACCCACAGCCTCCAACAAGCTCCGTTAATTTTTCCGCCATGAAACTTTCTCCCGTCTTCCTTTTTGCCGCAACACTCGCAATCGGGTTTACAAGCCTCCCCGCAATCGCCCAACAAAGCAACGCCCCCACACGCCGCACGCTTGACCCCGCAACCGTCCGCCGCACGGTTACCGCAACGCCCGCAGGAGCGACAAACGCTCCGGGAGTCCCCGGCGTCAACAACGAGCCGATCGCCGTCAAATTCGTCAGCGACACCCGAGCCGCCGATGCCGGCAAGGCCGCACCCCCCAAGCTCATCGAACGCCTCCTCATCGTCGACGCTCCCGCGCAACAGGTTTTTGATTTGCTGGAACGCCTCACGGGCAAAAGCGTCATCCGCAGCCAATCCATCCCCGTCCTGCGCATCAACTTCGACTCCCGCGGAACGATTACGACCGACAAGGCCATCATCGCGCTGGAATCCCTGCTCGCCCTCAACGGCGTCTCAATCATTCCCGAAGGCGACGACTTCCTCAAGGCCGTCATCTCCGGTTATGCCACCTCCGAAGCGCCGCCGCTCTACGTCGATTCCGTCGCCGATCTTCCCGCGAGCGAGCGTTCCGTTGCCCGCCTTTTCAAATTTAAAAACATCAATGTTGCCGGCGTCGAACAGCTCGTGCGCGGCATGGTCACCCACCACCGCGGCGGTTCGTTGCTGACAATGCCGGCCGCCAATTCCATCCTCGTCACCGATTCGCTCACAAACGTCCAACGCCTTGAAAAGCTGATCGGAAGCCTCGACGTCCCCGGCCAGGTGCTTTTCTACAATCTGAAAAACATCAAGGCCTCCGAAGTCGTAAAACAATTACAAACCCTGCAGCAGAGCGGGATGAAAAACCTTCTCCAGGGCGAAGTCGGATTTTCGGCAAACGACCTGACAAACCAGTTGCTCATCGTCACCAGCACGGCCAATAAAGCCTTTATCGACGATATCGTCGCTAAGCTCGACGTTGAAAACGTCCCGTTCACGCACAGCAAAATCTTCCAACTCAAACACGCCGACGCCGACGACGTCGCCGACGCACTCAAGGGTGTCATCGAAGGGTCCCGTCCTAACGTAACCGGACAAAACAAAACGGCATCCGTGACTATCATCGGCAACGGCTCCTCGTCCTCGAGCTCCGGTTCTTCCACCCGCAGCTCTTCCTCGTCCTCCTCGAGCCGGAGCAGTTCCTCCTCCTCGTCCGCGCGCCGCTACTCCGTCGATTCCGGCGAAGGCCCGGCAAGCGGCAACACCGGCAGCACAAGCTCCGGCGGGTACGACGTCTTCTCGGCCGGCAACGGCGACAGCTCCGCAGCGGCACCCGCAACGACGGCCGACAATGCTTCGGACACCCAGCGCTTTTCCGAATACCTGACCGTCATCGGCGACACGCGCGCCAATTCCATCATCGTCATCGGTACAAACAGCGACATCAAACAAATCGAAGACGTCATCGAAAAAATCGACATTGCGCTCCCGCAGGTCCGTATCGAGGCCATCATCGTGGAAGTGCTACTCACGGATACGGATGTCAGCGGTCTCAACACGCTCGGGCTCGGCTACAAGCTGTCTCCGGCGGGCACAACCAACACGCTCGAAGGCAATTACCGCGTTGCGGCCGGCGCGCCGAACAGTGCCTTCTCGATGGAAGGTTCCCTCAAAGACCTCGCCTTTGAAATGGTTTTCAATCAGGCGAAAACCAATTCACGCGTCAAAGTCCTTTCTTCGCCGACGATTATGACGATGCACAACAAGAGCGCACAGATCGTCATCAGCGAACAGCGCCCCGTCATCACCGGTTCGACGACCGATTCGACGAGCATGAATACGTCATCACAAGTCACTTACAAAGACATCGGTCTCGAACTCGAAGTTATCCCGCGCATCGGGGCTAACGGGACGGTTCAAATCGACGTTTCCCAAAAAATCGACAACGTCATCGGCACGACGAGCATCGACGGCAATGAACAGCCGCTCATTTCCTCCCGCCGCGCCACGTCCTACGTCAGCGTCAAAGACCGCGAAACCGTCGTCCTTGCCGGGCTACAGTCTTTCGATGAAACGCACAACAACGGCAAAGTTTACTTCCTCGGCGATTTGCCGCTGATCGGCTCGCTTTTCCGCCCGAAAACCGAGTCGTCCTCCAAGCGGGAACTCATCGTCTTCCTGCGTCCTTACATCGTTTCCGATAAATCGGAGAAAGAGACACTCGGCACGCGCGAAGAATCCCTCACGCGCGAGGAAGCCCGCTATTTCATTGAGACCGGCCGCTTCCCGCAGCTGGAAAATCCCGAATACACGGAAAAGAAGCGCCGCGAAAGCGAAGCGCAAAACACGGAAGGAGCCGCAGAATGAAAAACACCCTCGCCGTAATTTTTTCGAGCATCGCCGGATTTACCCTGCTCGGAGCACAGAGCGCTCCCGCTCCGGAAGCGTCCGCCGACGAAGCTTCCAAGGCCCCGAAGCCGGAATCCTTCGTCGCTCTGCTGCAGAATTCCCCGTTTAAGCCGGTCCTGAAAAACAAGATCGGCGCCCGCAATGCACCCGCGCCCCTCCTACAGTTTCGCGGCATGCTCACCATTGCCGGAGAAACGGAATTCGGACTTTATGACACCCGCGCACAACGTTGCTACTGGCTGAAACTGCGGGAGCGAAACGAAAACGGGATCGTCGTCGAAAGCTACAATCCGGCCCAGAAATCCCTAAACGTTCAAACCGCAACGGGACGCCTCGTTTTGACTCTGGCGAATCCGGAAGAAAAACCGCTTGCGGTCAAGGCCGCCTACAACCCGCATCAAGGCGCGACCGTCCAAGTCGTCCAGGTCGGCAACGCCAACCCGCCCCGAAATGCCCAAAACACTTCGGGACAACAGGCGAATCGCCCTCAGCAAGGCCAAAACAACAACCAGCGGCGCCGGACCTCCCGAAGCCCCCGAGAGGGAGGAGTCGTCACCCGATAAATCCGCCGCGCCCCGCCGTCTCCCGATAATAAATCCTCGCTCGGGCTTCTCGGATGATTCATGATTGCGGGAACTTTTCCAAACTCCGCAATGCTTTCCGTTCGAATCATTCCATGCCTTGATGTCAAAGCCGGGCGCGTCGTCAAAGGCGTCCAATTCGAGTCTCTCCGCGACGCAGGGGATCCCGTCGATTCTGCACGCGCCTACGAACAACAGGGGGCCGACGAGCTTGTATTCCTCGATATCACGGCCTCGTCGGACGGGCGCAATATCATGCGCGACGTCGTTGAACGCACCGCAGATCAGGTATTTATGCCGTTGACGGTTGGCGGCGGATTGCGAACGCTCGAAGATATTCGCGCGATGTTGAATTCCGGGGCCGACAAGGTTTCTTTGAATTCGTCGGCAATTTCCAATCCCAATCTCATCCTTGAATCGGCAAAGCGCTTCGGGAATCAGTGCATCGTCGTGGCAATCGATGCGCGACGCAATCCGGGAACGGATACCTGGCAGGTTTATTCGCACGGCGGAAGAACGCCCTGCGGCATCGATGTCATCGAATGGGCCCGAAAAGCGGTTTCGCTCGGAGCGGGAGAAATTCTGCTCACGAGCATGGACTGCGACGGCGTAAAAACCGGCTACGACCTAGAGCTGACGCGCCGCGTGAGCGAGTCCGTCGGCGTCCCCGTCATCGCGTCCGGCGGCGCCGGCAATCTGCAACACATGGTGGACGCCGTAAAAATCGGTAAAGCCAGCGCCGTACTCGCAGCTTCCGTTTTTCACTTCGGCACCTACTCGATTCGCGAAGCCAAAGAAGCAATGCGCGACGCCGGACTTCCCGCAAGGCTCTAAAAACCGAAGACGGGAAACCGGCGGAGCGTCCTCCCGCCCGGGTTACTTGCGTTGACGTCTTGCACGAACCGCCGCCGCGAGTGTTTCGCAAACGGCTTCCGTCGCCGCCATGTCGATGCAGGCGTCCGTAATGCTTTGCCCGTAAACGCAAGACCCCTTCTGCGAACAGTTATAGTCCTGACGTCCTTCGACAAGATTGCTTTCAATCATCACGCCGACAATCGTGCGTGAGCCCGCTGCCAGCTGTTCGGCAATCTCCGCCGCCACAAGCGGCTGGCGTTTGTAGTCCTTGCAGCTGTTTCCGTGAGAGCAATCGACGACAACGCTCGGAGACAACTGTACCTTGCCGAGCTTTTCGGCGCATTCCGCAACAAATTCCGCGCCGTAATTCGGCCCCGTGCGGGAACCGCCGCGCAAAATAATATGCGAATCCTTGTTGCCCTGCGTTTCAAAAATAGCGACGACTCCGTCTTTCGTAACGGAGGGAAACCAATGTGAGTGGTGAGCGGCACGCACGGCATCGATCGCCACCTGAATCGTGCCGTCGGTTCCGTTTTTAAAGCCGATGGGCATGGACATTCCGGAAGCCAGCTCGCGGTGGATTTGGCTTTCCGTCGTACGCGCGCCGATTGCGCCGTAGGACACGAGGTCTGCGAGGAATTGCGGCGTAATGGGGTCGAGGAATTCGGTCGCGCTGGGCACGCCCAGCTCCGCCAAATCGCAAAGCAGGCGGCGCGCAATGCGCAGGCCGTCGTTGATGCAGAAAGTGCCGTCGATGTAGGGGTCGTTGATAAGTCCCTTCCAGCCGACAACGGTGCGCGGCTTCTCGAAATAAGTACGCATGACAACGAAAAGCTCCTTCGCGTATTTTTCCGCAAGGCGTTTGGCATGCATGGCATATTCCTTCGCCGCAGCAATGTCGTGAATCGAGCACGGCCCCGTAATAAAGAGAAGGCGGTCGTCCTTCCCGGTGAGGATATCGCTGATGGTAGCGCGTGCGGTTTCCACGACCTGGACGCCTTCATGGCTCGGGCAGATCTCGTCGATGATCAAAGCCGGAGTCAAAAGCGGTTTGCGGCGCTGAATGCGCGTGTCGTCGGTCTTTATGGTATTCATTGATTTTTCTTAAAAGTACTGAGCTTAATGTTTTAGCGTAGCGGTAGAAATTCAATTTTTCTCGAATTTTAATTTTTCTGCAAATTTCTCGTAATATTTCCGCAGGCTGAGGCGGTGAATCTTCGCATTGTGGCGGACGTCCACAGGGAATTTTTTCGGATGGATAAAGAAATGGCGAATATCCCGCGTAACGGGATTTTTCCCGGCCAAGCGGCGCAAATCGTCAAGGATTGCGCCGTGACGGCACTTCGGCGTCCCCGCGCGTAATTCGATGACGACGGCCGCGACGGCTTGCTTCGGAGCTCCGAGCCCGATGAGCGCAGAACGGAACACGTCCGGATGCGCATTGAAAATCGGTTCGCAGGCCTCCGTATAAAGGGTTTCCCCGGCCGTTTCAACGCGCTCGACCTTGCGCCCGAGGAACCAAAGGCGTCCCCGCTCGTCGAGATAACCGAGATCGCCCATGCGATGCCACAGGGAGCCGTCGGCGGAATCGCTGATTTTGGCAAGCGCGGTGGCGCGGGCATTGTTGTCGTAAGCCCGCGTTGTCGTCGGTCCGCAAACGCAGATTTCTCCGACGGGGAAACCGCGGAAACGCTCCCGGACCTCGCCGGCGCTTTCAAAATCCGGGAAAACCGCATCGGAGGCGGGAATAATACGCACGCGATTGCCCGCAACGATTGTTCCCGTACAGGTTCCGCAACCGCAGGCCGTAAGCGCCCCGGTTTCACCGAGCACGGTATCGGCATCGACGTCGGCAACGGGCAGATTTTCGGTCGCACCGTAGGGCGAGTGAATCTCGGCGTTCGGAAGGACTTTTTTCAAAAGCGCCATAAGCGACGGATGAACCGCCGTCCCCGCACAAAGAATGCGCCGGATGCTCGGGAGCGTCTCTCCGCGCGCATCGCAGTATTCGGCAATTTTCCGCCAAAGAATCGGAGATCCGAAGCTGTTCGTCACCCCGTTCTGGCGAATGGCCCGAACGATTTTTTCCGGATCGAGCGTCGCCGGCTTCGAGGGATTCATCTCCGGTGTCACCGTCGTCATCCCGAGCGCCGGATTGAAAAGCGCAAAAATCGGAAGCAACGGCAGGTCGATTTCGCCGGCTTCGATTTTGTAAACATCGCGGACGATACGCTGCTGAGCGTCAAACATCCCGTGCGTATAACAAACGCCCTTGGGCGCTCCCGTCGATCCGCTGGTAAAAAGAATCGCGGCGAGCTCGTCGGCCGAGGTTCGGACAATCTCGCTGTGCAAACCGGCACCGGAAGCAAGCCGTGCGACTTCTTCATTGAATTTCCGGTTGCCGACAACGACCTTCGTTTTTACGGAAGCAAAAGACTTACGGAACAGGCGTCGAACCCAATGGGCGAGCGAAATGCCGACAAGGGCCTCCGGACGGGTGTTTTCGACACAGCGCAGGAAGTGACGCAAGCCCATCCCCGGATCGATGGCGACCGGAACGGCTCCGATGCGGAACAACGCAAACGCGCATAAAATCAAATCCCAACCGGGGCGCGCCATCAGCAGGGTTCGCGTACCGGCACCGATGCCGTTTGCCCGAAAGAGCTCGGCGGCGGCGGCGGTATGCGCATCCAATTCGGCGAAACTCAGCTCCCGATAACGGATAGACGCATCGGCATTGCGGCCGTCCGGCAGACGGATGGCGCACACGGCGGGCACACGCTCGGCGGATTCGCGAATAAATCGCGCGACATTAAACGAAGGGATGGACATAAATAGTGTTTTCCGAAAAAACAAAAACCCTCGAGGCTCTCGAGGGTTTTCGCGCAGATAAAAAATGTTTCGGTTTAGTAATCGCGAATATTGATAAGTCCCCAGAAGAGCGACGTATCCGACCCGCTAAAATCACGACGGCACCACAGTTCGTCCGTATCGATGATGATAGTGGCCGCTTCGTTCACGTATCGATAGGAACCCGGATTCGTCTTCACAATGCCCATAAAGTTATGGGAAGCTTCAGCGTTAACGTTGTTTCCGTGGTAATCCGTGTCGTAGCCGTTGCAACCGGTAAATGCAAAGGCGAGCGCGATAGCCGAAGCAATGAGAGAGAATTTACGCATGGTCTTCATTTATAAAAATTAAAGGGGTTAAAATTTCGTTTTAGGTTAAAGCATGTGCTTTTTTTGTAAAGCAAAAAAACTGAATTGGCGAAAGCTTCCGAATCCCCCGCTCCGCAAAAAAAAGAAAGAGCGCTTTCGAAAAAGCGCTCTTTTATAAATTGGTGCCAAAGGGTGGATTTGAACCACCGACCATAGGCTTATGAGTCCCGTGCTCTACCGCTGAGCTACTCTGGCAAAATTGAGAGGCTAATATGCTCTTATTTTTTTCAATCGTCAAGAATTATTTTTCGGATTCTTCCGTTTTCTTAGGCGAACTCAAAAGATAAAAGCTTTCGCCCGCCGCTTCGTCCGGCAGAATCGGAGCCTTCGGACGCCCGCCGAAATACTGCGACAAAAAGGGCTTGCCCGTCCCGGCGACGACCTGAACCGCGCGGTCGTCCCAAAGTTCAATCATCCCGAAGTCCTTTTGGTTCGTAACTTCGAGATCCGGCAAACCGTTTTCTTCAAGCCAACGTTTGACCGGCGGAATGCCCTCTTCCGGCGACGACGCGCGCGCCGTAAAAATCTTCACCGTGTAGCCGTGCTTAATCCAATGCTTCACGCGGGCCAGCATGAGCGGCACCGGCTTGCCGATTTTGTCGAAGCCGCGCCAGCCTTCGTATCGGGCAAGCGTACCGTCCAAATCAACACCGATCCACGGGGCAGAAAACGGAGCACTCCCGCACGCTTCGGCTTCCGGCGCCTTTTCCGGCAGTGCTTCATCCGAGAGATCCGGCTCCGGTTCCTCCTTTTTCTCGGGGATAAATACCGAAAGCAAGACGGAAACGAGCAGGACGACAAGCAGGACGAGCAGAGAGACCTGCGTGCTCGGATGCCACCAGCCGAGTTCCGCAAGCGTCAGCTTCACACCGATAAAGGCAAGAATCACGCCCAAGCCGAAACGCAGGAAGCGCAGCATTTTCATAAATCCGGAAAGCGCAAAGAAGAACGAACGCAAACCGAGAATGGCGAAAATATTCGAAGTAAACGCCAGGAACATCTTCATTCCCGTGTCCGTTTCTTTCGGAATCACGCCGAGAATGGCAGGCACGCTGTCCACCGCAAACATCACGTCCGAAAGCTCAATGACAATCAGAACGAGGAAAAGCGGCGTCGCGTAGAGCAAGCCGTCACGCATGAAGAAGAAAGAGTGCCCGTGCAATTCCTTCGAAAAGCGGCCGGTCTTGGCGGCAAGGCGCACGACCAGATTGCCCGAAAGGTCGGCATCCTTCTTTTCCGGCAAAAACATTTTCAAGCCCGTGTAAATGAGCAACCCGCCGAAAACATACATCAGCCACGAGAACTTTTCGACGAGCGCCACGCCGCCGAAAATGAAGAGCGCACGGAAGAGCACCGCCCCGATAATCCCCCAAAACAGCACGCGGTGCATGTATTTGTCCGGCACCTTGAAAAACGAGAAAATCAGCAGGAAGACGAAAAGATTGTCCACGCTCAGCGAGAGTTCGAGCAGGTATCCCGTCGCAAAAAGCTCCGCAACCTGAGCGCCGTGCCACAGACCGACGAGCCCGCAGGCGACACCCGCCAAGCCGACCCAAATAACGCTCCAAAGAACGGCTTCCTTAAACGGCACCGCCTTGTCGCTCCTGTGAAACACGCCCAAGTCCAACGCGAGCATCCCGACAATGAAAACGCTGAAGACAACCCAGGCCCACAGCGGAATCGTGTGATTCAAACCGGACGCGAGCTGTTCTGCGGCTTGTGTAGATTGAGCAATAAGATTCATTAACATAACGGAAGAAGATAATTTTTTTGAGACGGGGAACGCAAAAACAAAAAGCCCCCGCAGAAAAATTCTGCGGAGGCGTCTTTAGCGGGCGAGAAGCGATTTATTTCTTCTTGCAGGCACGCTTGCACGGCTTCTTGGCGGGAGCCGCCTTCGTTGCCGTTGCCTTTTTCGCCGGAGCCGCCTTAGCAACCGCTTTCTTCGCGGCAGGCTTCTTAGCGGGCGCGGCCTTCTTGGCCGGAGCCGCCTTCGGAGCTGCCTTCTTCGCGGGTGCCTTTGCCGCCGGCTTCTTGGCTGCAGCCTTCGGAGCGGCTGCAGGCTTTTTCGCCGGAGCCTTCTTCGCTGCCGGCTTAGCCGCCGGTTTCGCTGCTACAGCCGCCTTCGGAGCCGCTTTCTTCGCAGCAGCCTTGGCAACCGGAGCTTTTTTGGCTGCCGGTTTTGCTGCCGGAGCCTTCTTAGGGGTAGTTTTAGTAGCCATATTCTTGGAGGATAAAGCTGCAGCTTCCTCAATCGCCGCCTGCGCCGCCGACAAACGTGCCGTCGGAACACGGTACGGAGAGCAGCTGACGTAGGTCAGGCCGAGGCTGTGGCAGAACTTAACCGAAGCGGGATCGCCCCCGTGTTCGCCGCAGATACCCAGCTTGATGTCCGGGCGCGCCTGACGACCGAGGTTGACACCGAGGCGCATCATCGCGCCGACGCCTTCACGGTCGATCGAAGCGAAGGGATTCGCCTTCAGAATTTCGCGGTTGATGTAATCGCCGAGGAAGGAACCGGAGTCGTCGCGGCTCATTCCGAGCGTGGTCTGCGTAAGGTCATTCGTTCCGAAGGAGAAGAATTCGGCTTCTTCCGCGATCTGATCCGCCGTCGCACAAGCGCGCGGGATTTCAATCATCGTGCCGACCTTGTAATTAATCGTCACCTTCTTTTCGGCCATTACTTCCGCAGCAACGCGACGGATAACGGCTGCCTGATTCTTGAATTCCGCAGCAAAGCCGACGAGCGGGATCATGATTTCCGGATTGACCGGAATGCGCATCTTAGCGACTTCCGCAGCGGCTTCGAAGATGGCACGCGCCTGCATTTCCGTGATTTCCGGATAGGAAATACCGAGGCGGCAACCGCGGTGGCCAAGCATCGGGTTGAATTCGTGGAGCTCGGAAACGCGGCGCTGAACCTGTTCGACGGGAACGCCGAGCTTCGTCGCGAGATCGAGCTGTTGTTCCTTCGTGTGGGGGAGGAATTCGTGCAGCGGCGGGTCGAGCAAGCGAATCGTAGCGGGCAGGCCCTTGAGCGTCTTGAAGATGCCGAGGAAGTCCCCGCGCTGATACGGGAGCAGCTTGTTTACGGCGGCGCGGCGCGCATCCAGATCCGTTGCGAGAATCATTTCGCGAACGGCGTCGATGCGTTCACCCGCAAAGAACATGTGTTCCGTACGCGTCAGGCCGATACCCTGAGCACCGAAAGCTACGGCAACGGCGGCCTGCTCCGGAGCGTCCGCATTCGTGCGCACGCCGAGGCGCGTCACCTGCGAGCACCAATCCATGAGCTTGGCAAAATTCTTGTAGGCCTTGGAGCGGCGTGCCGTCGCATCCTTTTGAACGAGGCCGAGCACGATGTCGGACGGAGCCGTCGGAATCTGTCCTTCGTAAACCGCACCCGTCGTTCCGTCGATAGAAAGGAATTCGCCTTCTTCGACCTTGACCGGTCCGGCAAACAGCACCTTCTTCGCGTAGTCGATCGTGATTCCGGAAGCGCCGCAAACGCAGACCTTGCCCATCTGGCGGGCAACAAGCGCCGCGTGCGAGGAAACGCCTCCGCGAGCCGTGAGAATACCTTCAGCAGCGATCATCCCGCGGAGGTCTTCCGGCGAGGTTTCGAGACGCACCAAGAGCACCTTCTGGCCTTCCTTCGCAGCCGCTTCCGCGCGTTCCGCGTTGAAGTAAACGTGACCCGTAGCGGCGCCCGGTCCGGCGGGAAGTCCCTTGGCAATCTGCTTGGCGTTCTTCAAAGCCGCACGGTCAAAAACCGGGGCGAGCGCCTGATCGAGCTGATCGGCCGGAACGCGGCAAACCGCCTTCTTCCAATCAATCAGACCTTCCTGCTCCATTTCGCAGGCGATGCGGATAGCCGCAAGCCCGGTGCGCTTGCCGTTACGCGTCTGGAGCATAAACACCTTAGAATCTTCAATCGTAAATTCAAAGTCCTGCATGTCGCGGAAGTGATTTTCCAGCGTCTTGCAGATTCCGAGCAACTGAGCATGCGCGCTCGGCATCACCTTCTTGAGTTCCGCAACGGGAGCCGGCGTGCGGACACCCGCGACGACGTCTTCGCCCTGCGCATTCATCAGGAATTCGCCGTAGAAAACCTTTTCCCCGCTTGCCGGGTCACGCGTAAACGCCACGCCGGAGCCGGATTTTTCACCCGTGTTACCGAAGACCATCGACTGCACGTTGACAGCCGTTCCCCAGTCCGACGGGATGTGGTATTTCTGGCGATAAACAATCGCGCGGTCATTCATCCAGGAACCGAAAACGGCGCCGATTGCCCCTTCGAGCTGTTCCCACGGATCGCTCGGAAATTCCGAACCCGTACGGTCCTTAATCAGCTTCTTAAAGCGAACGACGAGCTCGCGCAATTCCGGAGCATTCAATTCCGTATCGCTGGCTTCCGCGTTGCCGAGCATCTCCGCCTTGACGGATTCGATGACCGTTTCAAACGGTTCGTGGTCTTCGCCCGGAAGCTTCTGGACGCCGAGCACAACGTCGCCGTACATCTGGACAAAGCGGCGATAGCAGTCCCAAGCAAAACGCTCATTCTGCGTCACGCGGGCAAGCGCTTCGACCGTTTCGTCGTTCAAGCCCAAATTCAAAATCGTGTCCATCATGCCCGGCATCGATTCGCGGGCGCCGGAACGAACGGCAACGAGCAACGGGAAACCTTCGGAGTCGCCGAATTTCTTTCCGAGCTGCTTTTCGATATTGGCGACAGCTTTGCGCACGTCGGCCATCAGGGTAACCGGGTAGGTTTTGTTATTATTGTAATAATACGTACAGACTTCGGTGCTGATCGTAAAGCCGGGCGGCACGGGGAGACCGATGCGAGCCATTTCGGCGAGATTGGCGCCTTTGCCGCCAAGAAGATTTTTCATCGTTGCGGCGCCGTCAGTTTTCTTACCGAATTCATAAACGAATTTGGTCGATTTCGCGCCGGTTTTAACGGGAGTTTTTTTTGCCATGTGTGGGATTTTTATAAAAGACTTGTTTGTAGCCCTGCATTTTCGCGGCTACCTTGACGAATTAAAATCTGTTTTTCGACAAAGGCAAGAGCGAAACGGCGCCCGAGGCGGATAGTCGGTGCAGCGGACGGGGAAAGTACGAGATTATTGCCGCTCTCCTAAAACCGCACCTCCGAAAGTGCCGAGTTAATCCGGCGTTGTCGCTCCGCAAGTATCTTTCTGTTATTGCCAAGCGGCGGAAGGGGCGGAAATATGGAGACATGAAAGTATTTTCCCTCCTTTCCCCCTTGGCGCTTTTGCTCGGCGCCTGCGCCTTCGGCGGTCCGAAGGCCGTGAGCGATTACTCGTGCGAGGAAGCCATCCGCCTTTACAACGGCGGGATTGCCGAAGCGGAGTGGCTCGCCAAACTCAACGTCGAGCGCCGCACCCGGTCCGTAAGGCTCGCCGACGGCTTCATTTTTTACAAAACCGAAACCCGCGACGGCACCGAATGGGTCACGGAAATCGCCCTGCCCGTTGATGCGCCGGCCGAGCTTAAAACCCTCGCCCGCTCGTTCCGCTCGCAAGCCGAGGCGACCAAGGAAATCTGCCTCAGCGGGAATGTCCTCTGGCTCGACGGCAACATCGTCAGCGAAGAACAGCTGACCGCCGAAGCCAAGCGTTTGCAGGCCTTTCCGCGTTCCCGCCGCCCGCATTGCCGCCTTGTCGTCGAAAAAGGCGCCGATGCCGAAAAGCAGAGCCGCATCCGCTATCTGCTGAAAAAATCCGGCATCGTCATCGAAGAATAACGCCGCCGAGCCCGCCGTTTTCCCGGAAACACTCTCGGCGAATTTCGAATAAAACAAGTTGCGAAAACGGATAAAAGCGGATTTCATAGCGTTTCGCGTCCTATGCAAGAATCGACTCGAAAAACTATTCTCTTTGTCTGTACCGGAAACACTTGCCGCAGCCCGATGGCTGAGGTGCTCTTTCGTGCAGAGCTGGAGCGCGCCGGCTTGGCGGACCGTTTTGATACGGCTTCCTGCGGCGTCGCGGCAATGGACGGCGAAACGGCTTCCGTCAACGCCGTACGCGCAGTCGCCGAATGCGGTGCGGATTTGAGCAATCACCGCTCCCGCCGCATCCGTCAGGACATTCTCGACCGGACGCTTCTGCTCGTCGGCCTGACGCACGGACACATCGAAGCCGTCGAAGAACTTTTCGAAGAGCTCCCGCCGCAGGTCTGCGTCATCAACGTCCCGGATCCCTTCGGTGCGACCTTGGACGGCTACCGTAGCGCGCGCGATGCCATTCGCTCGGCATTCCCGCAAATCATTGAATTTTTAAAGCAAGTCCCGGAGGTTTAACAGATGACGGACGACGACGATTTGACGCAGGAAATTAACGGTAACGGCGGGGACGACCTCGTTTCTCCGCAGGATTTTACCTACGAACACCCCTTCGAGTTCGAACTCGGCGGCTCCATCCCGCATTTCACGCTGCGCTACGAAACTTACGGCAGACTCAATGCCGACAAGTCCAACGCAATCCTGATTTGCCACGCCCTCACGGGAGACCATCACGTCGCGGGCCGCCACCGCCCGGAAGACAAGCGCCCCGGCTGGTGGGACCACTTCATCGGCCCCGGCAAAGCCGTTGACACGCGCAAATATTTCGTCATCTGCTCCAACTGCCTCGGCGGCTGCAGCGGCTCCACGGGACCGACCTCCATCAATCCCGCCACGGGCGATCCGTACGGCATCGACTTTCCGGTGCTCACGTTCCGCGACATGGTACGCGCGCAGAAACTGCTCATCGACCATCTCGGTATCCGCACGCTCCACGCCGTCATCGGCGGCTCAATGGGCGGCATGCAGGCACTGATTTGGGAAATCGAGTTCCCCGACATGGTGAAAAACGTCATCGCCATGGCCTGTGCCGCCAAGCAAAACACACAGGCAACCGCGTTCAATTCCGTTGCCCGCGCAGCCATCACCCAAGACCCGAACTGGCTCGGCGGCTACTACGGCGAACTCGAAGGCACGGGCCCGCGTAGCGGACTCGCCGTCGCCCGCATGATGGCACACATCACCTACCTTTCCGACTTCAGCCTTACGTCTAAAATCCGCCGCACGCCCGAACAGCTCCCCGGCGGACGTATCGCCACGGGAGAATTCCTCCGCAAAATCACCTTCCCGATCGAAAGCTACCTGCACCACCAGGGCGACAAATTCCTCGACCGCTTCGACGCCAATTCCTATCTCTACATCACGGCGGCGAGCGACTTTTTCAACCTCGCAAAAGACCACTCCCTCGACCAGACATTCGCCCCCGTGAAAGCACGCACGCTCGTCGTCGGCTTCTCGACGGACTGGCTCTACCCGCCGTGGCAAAACCGCGAAATCGTCCTCGCCCTCAAACGCGCGGGCAAAGACGCCCGCTACGTGGAAATCGACGCCATCGCCGGACACGACTCTTTCCTGCTCAACTCCCCCCACCTCTACGAAAACACGGCCAAATTTTTAGACGGGGAATAAAATGCAGAAAAAGAAAAAAGTCGATTTAGTCGCCCTCCAAAGCCCTTTCATGCGCATCCCGCAGATGCCGGTCGCCGTCGCCCGCTACCTGATCGACGCCGGCTACACGGACATCTTTCAGCTGCAGGGCCGCTCCGCAGAGTCCCTCCTCGAAGAAATCCGGAAAACCGCCAGCCTGCTCCCGGAGCCGTCCACACTCCCCGCGTTGCGCTTGGCCGTTTATTTCTCGGAAAATCAAAGCAATCCCGACCGCACCCTGCTCAACCTCCACGCCTGGCAGTAAGCGCCAAGCATCAGGCAAAGAGCCCCAAGCGGAATCCGAAAACCGGAAGTAGGAAACTCTCACAGAAGCGCGGGAAGTTTACTCGGGGCGAATGGACTTCCAAAGCTTCTCCGCTTTACGCGCTTGTTCGGGAGACATCTGGGCAAGGCGACTACGGTGCATGCGTTCGTTGTGAATCTCACTAAGCGCCATCAGAACTGCAGTCGAAACCGTTTCGGGCTCCGCGCCGTTCATAAATGCCAATTCGAGAACACCATCAATCGACATCTCTTCTGTATGCCGCTTAACTTCATCCGGCGAAAACCAACGATTGCCGTGCATTTCACGCATCTTTTTCTGCTGTTCGTCATCAGGGAGTTTCAAAAATTCCTTTTGTTTACGTTCAAGCGTACGAACAATGCCCGTAGCAGATTTGACGTATTCGCGGGCAGCGTTGTAGGAGTCTTTAAATCCTTCGCGAACAAAATCTTCGGCTGTGTAGCCAAACGTTTTCCGCATGTATTCCAAAACGTTGTTCAATTCGTACGTCGGAATGTCGTCAATCTTTTTGCCGCTTGCCTCATAAGCGAAACCAACTCCGGCGATGACAGAAACCGCAGTTGCTACGTTTCTAACGGGGGCGATCTTTTTTTGTTCTTCCGTTAACGGCTTGTTGTATTCGGCAGAAATTTCGTCGTTAAGTTGCTTGATGTATTCCGGAGTGTACGAAATTCCAAGCAACTCTTGATTTCTACGCATCATTTCACGGAATTGCTCGCGTTCATAATCGGACATCTGATACATGCCTCGATACGAGCGCGGCTCACGATGGCTTCCTGCTACGCCAAACAGGCCTTTTTGGGCATCTTTGGCTTCTTGTTGTGCCAACCGAAACGACTCAGATTGGTCTGACTGCGCGCCTTCGTAGTGCCACGCGTTTCCTTCTTTAACGAGTCGCAACGACAGGTCTTCGCCGTTTACACGAACATCTGCGACGGTTCGGCCGTAAGTATCTTCTTCAACCGGAATGATTTCGACGTTGTCGCTACCAAGAGCCACTTCGAGAGCTTTACGAGATTCTTCTCCATGAGCCTGAGACAGTTCAGGAGCATCTACGCGATTTAAATGATACTTCTTTCCGTCATAATAAAACGTATCTCCGTCTATCACTTGTATTGCGCTTTTATCCAAAACAATAACTTTCCCGTTCTTATGGGGAAGATAAACCAAAATGGTGTAGGAATAAGCAAAAACGCAGATGATTGATATTACGGCAACAATTTTTTTTCATGAGAGCTTCAACATTAACTAACAGTTAGATTAGGAAAATCGGAATCATGTTTGTCTATCCTACACAATTCCCCTCCTCCTTTAAAATAGCGATATTTTACGTCTTTTTCCGTTTTCCCTAATCGAACAAAAATCGCAAGTCCGTACGAGTAGCCAAAATCCGTATTCGTAAGCTTCTCTAATTTTTCGATGTCGTCACCGTCTTCGTTCCACCAGCCTTTGAATTCTACGACTAATTTGTTTGAGTCATTCGAGCCTCTTTTATGAATAATCAAATCGGGACGAATCAAAGTTCCATCGAGTTTCTTAGGATCTTTTTCTTTTTTGTTATACTCGTTATCCAAGGAAAGTTCTCTCAACTCGTCTCTCCGGTTCATTATTTCTTGCAGATAAATCCCTATTCTAAACACACAGGATCGTTCTGTCCCCTTGCATTCAATTAAGCCAAAATCTCTACAATAAAAAGTACGGATTGCAGATTTGAGCGCCTCCACCAGTACATGATCCATGGGACGGAAAGGTAGCCAGCCCTCAAAAAGCGGTCAAGGAGCAACTTTCAAAAAAGCCAAAATCGACTCCCGTTACACACAAAAAGGTTTATGAAAACATCTGTCCTCCCGACCACTTACTCTTTGCGCTTCATTTTTAAATCGCCTCGCAAAAGAATCGAAATTAGAGTCCTCGCCATTGAACTTGTAACGCCATTTACACAACCAAGAGCTTTCCGAATCCATGAAAAAAATCATTTTTTTAGGCGACCTCGTCGGCTCCCCCGGAAGAGAATTCCTTTATAAAAAAGCACGGGAACTCAAGGCACGCCACGCGGCCGACTTCCTCATCGTCAACGGCGAAAACGCCGCCGCGGGCTCCGGCATCAACGAGCGCATCGTTCAGGAATTGCTCGACGCCGGCGTCGATGGCATCACCCTCGGCGACCACACCTGGGACCAACGCGGATTCGACCTCGCCCTCCCGCGCCTCGAAAACATCTGCCGCCCCGCAAATTACTACGCCGGCGTCCCCGGTGCCGACCACCTTATTCTCGAGACCTCCGACGGCTTCCGCCTCCTCGTGTTCACGGTGCTCGGCCAAACCTTCATGCGCGGGAAAACCGACTGCCCCTTTGCCAAAGCCGACGCCCTGTTGGAAATGCACGCCGGCCATTACGATGCCGCATTCGTCGAAATTCACGGCGAAGTCACCTCCGAAAAAATCGCCATGGGCTGGCACCTCGACGGACGCGCCGCAGCCGTTATCGGCACGCACACGCACGTCGCCACGGCGGACAACCGCGTCCTTCCCGGCGGCACCGCCTACCAAACCGACGCCGGCATGTGCGGCGCGCACGAGGGCGTTATCGGTCGCGACAAGGAAGCCGTCATTCAGGCATTTTTGGACGGGCTTCCGCGCCGTTTTGAAATTGCGGAAGGCGATGTCCGCCTCTGCGGTTGCCTCATCACCTACGACGAAACGCAAAACCGCGCCGTCTCCATCGAACGTATCGAAATCTTCGCCGAGTAATCCCCCTTCCCTATGCAACGCATCCACGCCGTCATCGAAAACGCCTACGCGAAAACGGATTTTCCCGCGCTGAATTACCAGACGGAAACTTGGGCCCGCACCCGCCCGCTCGCCGGCCTGCGCCTCATCGATGCCTCGCCGATTTTCCGCAACACGCTCACGAAATACCGCGCGCTGATCGCGGCGGGAGCGCAAGTCTCCGTCGGGCTGACGGATCTGTTTCCGCACGACCCGAAAGTAAAACAACTCCTCGAAGCAGCCGGGATTCCCGTCGTCCGCAACGACGGACCGCAGTTTGACGTCGATCTGATTTTGGACAACGCCGGATCTTTTTCCGCGTGGACGCCGCGCCTCGGCTATGTCGAGCTGACGCGCTCGGGCGCCGAAAAATACGTCGCCGCAGCCAAGCCCGTCTTCTTCGCCGACGGCGGCCGCATCAAGCGCATCGAAACCTGCCTCGGCACCGGCGAAGGCTTTTACCGCGCCATGGAACAGCTCGGCCATTCCGATTGGGCCGGGAAAAAGCTCGTCGTCTTCGGCAGCGGGAAAGTCGGCTCCGGACTCGTTTTTTACGCCAAGCAAAAAGGCGCACACGTCACCGTGATTTCCGACCCGGGCTCGGCGACGCCGCTCGTGCGTTCCCGCGCCGACGCCATCATCGATTTCCGCGACGAAGCCGCCGCCTCCGCCGCCGTCAATGCCGCCTTTGCCGCCGTCTCCGCGACCGGCGTTTGTTGCGCGCATGACCACGGAACACTTCCCGAAGCCCTCGTCCGCTCGCCGGCCCTGCTCGCCAATATGGGCGTGGAAGACGAATTCGGCCCGCGCGTCCCCGACGGACGCGTCTTGGGCAAAAAAAAGTCCCTCAACTTCTTCCTCGAAGAACCGACCCACCTGCGCTACATCGATGCCACGCTGGCGCTTCACAACGCCGGAGCCCTCTTCCTCGCAGAAAATGCCGGAACGCTCGCGCCGGGTCTGATTACGCCGCCGGATTCCGTCGAAGAGGAAATCCTGCGCGTCACGCGGGAACAGGGAATCATCGCCGAAGAAATGGAAATTCTCGGCGAACTCGAGTAGCCCCGTAGCGGGTATGATCCACGTTCTCGCCGTTGCTCAAACAATTCTCCCCTGCGGGAACGCTTCTTCTGATATCCTCCGACGAATTCCAACGAGACAATGAATATTTCCAAGTACTTCGAAACCCTGAAGCGCGGGCTTTGTATCGCCGCCCTCTTTACGTTTGCCGCCGTCTGCGCCCTGGCCGAAGACCTGCGCGTTCGCATTTCGCCCAATCGCGTCACCGAAAACCAGATGGCGCATTTCAATATTTACTGCGACGACGGCGAAAAAATCCGCAACATCGCTTTCCCGCAAGTGGACGGATTGACTTGGCACCCGAACGTCAAAGGTTCGCAAACCAGCATCGTCAACGGCAAGGTTTCCACCTCGCTCAGCGTCGGTTTCACGGTTTCCCGCACGGGCGAAATCGCCATTCCGAAAATCCGCCTCGAGACCTCGGAAGGCGAACGCTTCACGCGACCGATTAAATTTACCGTCGGCAAACTTTCGACCGGGCTGTTCCGCGAAGACGGCTCGGAACTCCCGCTCTCGGAGGCGGTCTTCCTTCGCGTACAGCCGAAAGAACAAGACCGGACGAGCTATTTCGTCGGCGAAGAAATTCCGCTCTACGTCGTCGTGCTCGCGCGCCCGGACCTCAACGTTTCGCTGAGTGCTGCACCGCAACTCAACGGAGACAGCTCCGTTTTCACCGCAACCGAACGCGGCTCCGCCTCCCAATCCCTCAATTTCCAAGGCGAAAGCTACAACGCCTCGATCTTTCTCTTCGACCTGCGCGCCATGAAGACGGGCAAATTCGAAGCCGCGTTTTCGACGAACGCAAGTTGCTTCATCGGCAACGACTCCCGCGATCCCTTTGAAGAAAGCTTCTTCGGCGGCAGCTTCACCGTCCGCGGCCTCGGCCTTTCCGGCGGCAACCGTGTCAATCTCCCGTTGAAAGGCGCTCTGAAAGACATCACCATTCTCCCGCGTCCGCCCGTCCCCGCCGGAGCAATCGACCTCGGCATCGTCGGAGCAAACCGCCCGCAGTGGACGCTTTCGAGCACGAACCCCAAGCAAGGAGACCCGCTTTACCTCGATCTGACGCTTACGGGCAACTGCGCCGGTCTGATCGCGCCCGAGCCGAAACTCGAAGGCTTTCGCAGCTACCCGGCGGAAATCTCAACGCTCCCCGACAACACGACGCGCGTCCGCATGATGCTCATCCCGCTCCACGCCGGCGAACAAAAGCTCTCCCTGAGCTTTGCGACCCTCAATCCGAAGACGCAAGAATACGTCCTCACAAAAATTGACCAAACGCTTCAAATCGAAAAGAACAACACGCTCGCCGCACCCGCGACCAATGCCGTTGTCCCGCTCGAAACGGAAGCCCCGTCCGCAAA
Source organism: Candidatus Spyradenecus sp. (assembly GCA_045651325.1). GTDB lineage: Bacteria > Verrucomicrobiota > Verrucomicrobiia > Opitutales > UBA953 > Spyradosoma. The sequence continues at coordinate 49,369 of JAZRSB010000019.1, read as the reverse complement.
CGCGCCCGCCGAATCCGAAGCCGCTCAGTCCTTCGCGTACCTGCGTCCGCTCAATGCGCAACTGCTCGAAGCCGGAAAAACGCCGCCCGGGAAAAAACTGTGGATGCCCTTCGCCGGCGCCCTCGCCACCCTGCTCATCTGCTCCGGCATCCTGATTTTCCGCGCCCGCCGCAGCGACGATCCCGCCGACGCCCTGCGCAAACGCGCCCGCAATCGTAAAAGCGAGGTCCTGAAAAAACTCGCCGCAAGCACTCCGGAAACCTTCGACGCGCTCATCCGCAACGAAGTCACCGACTACCTCGCCGACGCCCGCGGACAAACCTCCGCCGACGCCGCCCGCCGCTCCATCCGACAAAGCAACGCCGCGCTCGCCGAAGTCCTCGATGCCGCAGAAAATGCCGGCTACCGTCCGAACGCCCGTTGCGAGCATTTCGAAAAATTCCGCAAAATCGTCATCCGAGCCGTTAAAACGGGGGCGTTCCTTCTCGTTGCCGGAACGGCTTTCCTTGCCTCTCCGTCGCAAGCCGAAGCCGCCGATGCACCCGTCGCCGTCGAGCAGAAAATTCTCAACGCCGAAAACGCCTACGCCAAGGGCGATTTCGAACGCGCGCGAAAAGCGTTCACCGAACTCTGCGAAATCGCCCCCTACGCCCCCGATGCCTGGTTCAATCTCGGCAACACTCTCTACCAGCAAAAACAATTTGCTCCCGCACTCGCCTGCTACGAACGCGCCCGCCGGCTGGCCGTCGGACGCTCCGACATCCTGACCAACCTCAACGCCACCCGCGTCCGACTCAAGCTCCCGCAAGTCAACGAAGTCAAAAATCCCGCCGACTTCTTTGTCGTTCTGCGCGATTCCTTTTCGCCGTTTGCGTGGACGCTTTTTGCCTGCTCGGCGCTGTCGGCGGGAATCATCGTATTCACCTTTGTCCGCAGAAAACGTGTCCTCACGCTCGTACTTGCCCTCGCCGTATTCAGCTACGGCATGGGCAATTTCGTCAGCCAGCAAAAAGCTTTCCGCGATACATCCGTAGCCGTTGTCGTCGCCGACACCGCCGCGGTTTACAGCCTTCCGATTAAGGACAAGAGCGCGATCCGGGAACTCACGCGCATCCCGGCAGGCACGGAACTTTCTCTTCTCGAAACGCGGGAAGGCTGGTTCCTCGTCCGCCTCGCCAACGGCACCGAAGGCTGGGTCGAGAAAAGCGCTCTCGCCAAACTCTGGGAGTAGCCGGGATTAATTCGGTAGCCTCGAGAAAGAGGAATCCCGAACGAACACGAATACTCACAAACGACTTTCGACGGAAGAAAAACTCCCGAAAAACCAAAAACACAGCCACTCCCCAATTTCCGGAGTGGCTGTGTTTTTTGATGTTAGGCTTTTCTCAAGATATCGGATCTCACCTAAAGCATGCGTGACGATTCGTGTTCGTGGTTGGATCCCCTTTTCGGCCCGAGCTCTATTTCTTTTTCTCGGGCGACCAAATCAGGCCTTCGACCGGAGCATCTCCCTTCGGCGAAACGAGCGCAAAGGTAAACATCCACTTGTACAGACGCGCCTGACCGGAAGAGAAGCCCGCCACGGGAAGCTTAACCAAAACCTTGTTCCAGCCTTGCTTGAGCTGCACGGGAATCGGCGGACGCACTTCGAAGTTTTCGTTCTTGAGTTCCGTTTCCTGATTGCGCGCAGTGTGCGAATTTTCCCAACGCGGCGGCAAAATCTCTTTGTCGTTCAGCCAAAAACGCGATTCGCGATAATCCCACTTGCCCTGCGGCGGCGGCAGGTCCGGCTCGGAAGCACTGATTTTGTGCGTTTGCGCCCAAAGACCGACCTTCTGTGCTTTCGGAGACCAAACCCACGTGTAGGCATAAACCGTGGAATTAGCCTGCGGATTCTTGAAAAACGCGGAAACGGTACCCAGTCCGCCCGGGCCCCAAACGTGGCGCAGATAAACCGCCGCCCCCCGCGCCTCGCGAGTAGCGATTTTCTTCCCCTCGAAATCGTATTCCGGCTTCAATTCTTTTTCCGGAGGAAACACCGTTGCAAGCTTACCGCCGTTCGGGAACGGATCCGTGATACGCCAACGCATATCCGCCTGCGGCACCCACGGCATTTTTGCGCCGAGCTCTTTTTTCACGAAAAGCATGCGACGCTCAAAATTCTTGAGCTGTCCGAGCTTTTTACCTTCAAGCGGAATATTCGTTCCCGTACCGTGAAAATATTCGTCGCGGCCGCCCTTCCAAGCGCTTTCCGCAAACGCGAGCATCGACGGATAGAACGAATTGTGCGCGAGAATTGCATCCGTCCCGACGATGTAGCGGTCGCACCAAATTGCCGCGACCCCGCCGGCAATCGTGTTGTTGGCTTCCGGCGTTTCGGCGAAATTCGAAAAGAAAACCGCCACCGGATCCGCGAAGGAATCGAAGTGATTCAAATAGTGCAGACGGCTGTCGAGGGACGGCGTTCCGGCAAGCGGGCGCCCGCGTCCGCTCCACATTTGAACGAGATCGATTTCGCCGGATTTGTAATGCGCGCCCGGATTCCAGGTCGCCACCTTCTTCCCGCGCTCCCGCACAAACGCCACCATGTCCGGTACGAATTTCGGATTCGTAATATGGACTTCGTCCGTCCCGATATGGAAATACGGAACCGTTTTCGACGAAAAACCTTCGCGGATGATTTCATCGACGAGCTTTTTCAAAATCTCCGTACCCTTTTCGCTTTGCATGCTGCACTTAAACGTGCGCTCAAACGCCGCACTGTGCCCGGGCATGTCGATTTCGGGAATGAGCATCACGCCGAGCGAATCGCAATACGCGACAAGTTCGCGGATTTCCTTAAACGTATAATATTTCCCGTGGTCGCGCGTGTAGTTTTTCTTGTCGTTGAGTTCCGGATAAACGCGACTTTCCGTGCGCCAGCCCTGATTTTCCGTCAGGTGCCAGTGGAAAATGTTAATTTTGTATTCTGCACAGAATGCGACGATTTTCTTCAAGTCCGCAAGCGGGATATAACTGCGTCCGCAGTCCATCATAAAGCCGCGCATCGGATACGCCGGCCAGTCGAGAATTTTGCAGACTGGAACGCCGCGGGCATCCGCGTTCTTAATCATCTGCGCGAGCGTCTTGCGTGCATTGGATTTTCCCGCATCGGAGACACATTTGATTTTAACGAGAGGGGGACCTCCGGCTTTTATCGCAGCCGGGCCGACCGTCAGCTCGTAGGCCTCATTCTGCGCATGCGCGGGGACACCTTTAAATTCCTTCACGCGGATTACGCTGACACGCTTGTCCAATCCCTGCGCGGGAACAAAATTCTCCGCTTCCTTATATTTTTGCGGCAGAGGAATCACGTTACACTCCGCAAACGCATCTCCCGCCGAAACGAAAACGCCCCAAACCGCCAAAAGCAAAATCGAGAAATAAGACTTAAACATGCGGCAATCCTAACTGCCATCGCCTTCCCCCGCGACAAAAAATCTTACGCCCTGACATTCCGCAGATTCGCGTAGATGGCAGCCCCCATTTCGGACATGACACGCGCATAAAAATCGGCATTGGCAAAAAGCTTTTCGAAAGCATCCATTTGCTGTTCGTAGCATGTGTTTGCGATCTTCTCGAACTCTTTCGGGAAAAGGTGATTGGCAAACATTTCCGGGGACGATGCCGTCCGAGCAAGTTTCGAAAGTTGGCTCTTTCGTGACTGCATTCTGTCAAAAATTGTTTCGACGATTACGCGATCTGCGTCCGAAAATTCGCCGTGATACATCAGATTGATTTTATCGATGATGTTTTGAAGCGTGTCGAAGCCGACCGTCGTTTTTTTACCTTTCCCACGCGGATTTTCCGGCGGCAGAGTTTTGTCCTTCTTTTCCGAAGCGATGTGAATTTCTCCGCTGAACGTTTCCGTCAGCTTATTGTTGATGAGAGCGATTTTATCTTCGAGATTCACTTTTTCACGCGCATTCTTCGGGAGGTTGCGGTAAAAGAATTCCGCAAAAATGTAGCTCTTATACAGTTCCGCATCGAAGGTTCGCACAATTTGCGTCACGTAGGCATAAAACCGGCAGAAGTTCTTCAGCAACGCCCGTGCCTTGGCTCGATTGTCCTCTGTCAGATGATTGTATAATCCGAGTGCGGGAACAAGCGCACTTACGACTTTCCCCTGATCGGTCGCACTCTGTTTTGATGCCGAATAAATTTTGTAAACCTTTTCTTCATCGTCCTGCGACCACAGGCGAAACTTATCCAATTCCGTTTTCAGACGGTAAATATCATTTGCATCAATCGCTTTTTCCAAGAATGTATCTTCGTAAAACGGCTTAAACGAGTTGGCGATACTCTCGGGCGTATTTACGAAGTCAAAAACGTAGGTATCAGTCTTACCGCGGCATTGGCGATTGAGGCGGGAAAGTGTCTGCACGGCTTTCACGCCCGAAAGCTTCTTATCGACAAACATTGTGTGCAAAAGCGGCTCGTCGAAGCCCGTTTGATATTTTTCGGCTACAATCAGCACATTGAACAAATCACTTCCGAAATACAGCGGCAACTGCGCTTCGGAGATTTTCAGCGTTCCCGTCGAATTCAGCTCCGGCTCCGTCCACTCTTTGTCGCCGTATTTTACCTTCCCGGAAAACGCAACCAGAGGCCGGACGTCGCCATAGCCGTGTTTTTCGCAATACCGCTTTATCGCGAAAAAGTAGCGAACCGCATGCGCACGCGACGGCGAAACAATCATCGCTTTGGCGTTCCCGCCGATTTTGTTCAGTGTAATTTCTCGGAATTTTTCCACCATGATCGTTACCTTTTGATCGATAACGAATTGGTGCTTATCGTGAAACGCTTTGATTGCTTTTGTCGCAGGCGGTTCTTCGTATTCCGGGTTTTCTTTGCTTACTTTGCTGATTTCGTAAGAAATCTCGTAAGTCGTATAAAACTTCAGAACATCTTCGATAAAGCCTTCGTCGATTGCCTGGCGCATCGAATAATGGTGAAACGCATCGCGGGATCCATCGGGCATCTCCTCCCCGAAGATTTCCAAGGTCTTCGGCTTCGGCGTTGCCGTAAACGCATAGAACGAAAGGTTTTCGTGTTGCCCCTGCGTCAAAAGCGTTTGGGTCAGCTCATCCATCTCGTCCGCCTGCTTCGCTTCTTCTTCGCCTTCGATCTCTTCCCACTCGCGCAAAGCCTTGTCAGTATCTGCCAACGCCGTTTTGAGTTTCTGTGCACTTTTCCCGCTCTGTGAACTGTGCGCCTCATCAACGATAACGGCAAAATTTTCGCCTGTGTGCTTGTCGATTTCCTTATAAATCAACGGGAAACGGTGAAGCGTTGTGATGATGATTTTCTTTCCGTCATTAATCGCCTCTTTGAGCTTCGAAGAATTGTCCTTGTCCGTAATCGTCTCAATTTGTCCCGGAACGTTTTCAAAACTCAAAATCGTCTCCCGCAACTGAGCGTTAAGCACACGCCTGTCCGTCACAACAAACACCGAACGGAAAATATTTTCCCGCTTCACATCGTGCAACGACGCCAGCCGATACGTTAGCCACGCAATCGAATTCGACTTCCCGCTCCCCGCCGAGTGCTGGAGCAAATAGTTTTTCCCCGCGCCGCGTTTCCGCGTGTCCGCCACCAATTTTTCCACGACATCCAACTGATGGTAGCGCGGGAAAATCAGCTTTGTCGAAGAGGTTTTCACCTGCTTTCCGCCGACAAGCGAAAGCTTCTCCGTCGTCTGCAACGAAATGTAGCGTTGCAGAATCGACATCAGACTATCCCGTTGCAAAACGCGTTCCCATAAATACGCCGTCGGATAGCCGTCCGGATTTGCCGGATTCCCGCCGTCGCCAACATTGCCTGCTCCGTTGCTTCCCTGATTAAACGGTAGGAAAAACGTTTTCTCGCCGTCGAGCTTCGTTGTCATCACGACGTTTTGTAGGTCCGCACCGAAGTAAACGAGAATACGCCGGTTAAAATTGAAAAGGAGTTCCCTTGGGTCACGGTCATGCCGATACTGATGCATCGAGTGCTCCACGTTTTGCCCCTTGAACTGATTTTTCAGTTCCAGTGCCACCACGGGAATGCCGTTGAGCGACAACACCATATCGACCGAATTCCGATTCTTGGTCGAATAGTAAAACTGCCGCGTTACCGTCAAGCCATTGGCCTCATACTTCTCCCGCAAATCCGCATTCAGATCCGAAGCCGGGGCGAAATAGCAGAACCGAAGCGCAATTCCGCGATCCTTTACCCCGTGGCGCAACACATGCAACAAACCATGCTCGCACACATTGTTTTGGAATGTTTTGTAAAGCTGATCCGTCGCCGCATTCCCGTAAACCTTGCAGAAACGCGCCCATGCCTTCGGTTGCGTTTTTTCGATAAACGCCATGAGGGCCGCCATATCCAACGCGCGCGCCTTGTCATACGTCGCCTGCGTCCCCTTGACGTAACCGCCCGCCGGACTAAGCAAAAACGACTCAATATCACTCTCAAAACGCTTTTCCGAAGTGTCCATAGTGTCATCTATCCAAGATAATGTTATCCGCTAGGGTCGTATCTGGAATAATCGTAATCGGGATTTTTAGATTTTCTGCGATGAACAACGCGTGCTCTCGTTCCTTTTTCAGAAACGTTTTTATTGTTCGGAGGTGCATTTTTGACCCATCCCGGAGCAAAAGGCGTTTTTGTATTGTTTCTGGATTAAGTTCAAGTAACACGATATGAGAAAGCTCAAGTGCACGGAATAACTCTAGTGGAAGTTTTTCGAATTTCCCGTCTTTGTTGATCAGACAAAAGTGACCGTCAAGAACAATTCGATGTCCGCGAGACTTGAGTTTTTTAAATTCTGAAACAAGCAACCACTGATTTTCCGTCACATGCCCGACTTTTTTATCTTTGGGGACTTCTCCTTTCGCGTCCTTAATAAGAGAACTTGCACTCACGCATTGAAATTTTTTCGAAAAATACTTCGTCGCAAACGTCGTTTTCCCAACTGCATGAATCCCCCCCAAGAAGATTGTCCTCCTAAAGGAAGAGGAAACAAGTCTTGAGTCTTTTCTCAAGTATGAAAATTGCCCAGGAGTTAAATAGCGAAAGGTTTGTGGCGGCGAAAGCCTTAGATTCTCATCCACAAGAGACACTGGCGAGTTCAACTGGTAAACACGACCGAGCTTGTAAGCGTATGCATTGTCAATACCTCGATAATATTCATCGTAAAAATTTTTATCCACCCCGGAAAACAAAGCCGTTGTCCTCCAAAGCCGGGAGGGGCTGTCGCAAATTATTTCATCGACTTCGGCGATGCAAAGAATTTTTGCGACTGGAGCCGTAGCATAAAAAACGATGAAGCTAACATTCTCGCTCGGGGTATGCTTCCGAAACTCAAATCGTTTTTCTCCAGAAATGATTTTTTCAACATATTCAGGGAAAACAGAGAGGAGAATCGTTTTTTTTGATTTAGACATACTAGTAATTAACAAAAATTTTGGACTCTAGTTGGGAAAGCGAAATTAAATGCTGAATCTCGCGTTCTGTTAGTTTAGTAAATCCGCGAGGACCATCTTGCATTGATGGAAATTCTAGACCAATCAAAGTCGCACGCGTTGGACGTTTTTTAAATGATGCCACATGAAGGAACTTCACTAAAAAAGGTTTATATGCTTTTTCATTCCACCATTGTGAGAGGTCTTGTTTGCTTAATGCGCTACGATTTTTACAAAGTTCGATAAACTCCTCTTCCGTCTTGATTTCCCTCTTTATGCCTGTAACAACACCGACAGATGTAACGACCGCGGAGTGTTTTGCGAGCTTACCTTTTTCCGCAGTTCTATAGAAAAAGATCGTGTCTCCAACATTCAACCCACGCTCGATGGACCGTGAAATAAAAACTTTTTCAATCGCATTTCGATGCGGTGCGCCTTCTGTGAAATCGATAGGCGACTCGGTTCTCAATATTGAATCGGGAAAAAGCTCCGTATGGTATTCTGGATAAATTGGCGTAATGTAGGATGGTTGCAACGTCGATATAAACGGGAAAGTCCTCTTGGGATGTCTCAAATCTACAGTAGGAATCAACTTTCGGACGTAAACATTCTCTCCCGTTGATTTCTCACCATGCTTAATAAATCCCCATTCTTCAAGCATGAGAACAAGGTGTTTTTGTTCCTCTGTTTTTTCAAAAACCGTAACATAGATTTCGTCGACACAATTATGTAGTGCATTATCAAAAATAATTTTTATAAACCGTTCGCCCAACCGTCGCCCATTTTGAGCGACCTTGAATGTCCCAACTTTTAATCGCTTTGCCGATTCAAAAGGAGGAGTGATATCTGCATAAGACTCATCTTCTCGCTCAATCTTTAGAAATAAGAATGCGAGTAGCCGATTATCTCCCGTAAGAATGTACGCCTCTTCATTAGCTTTTTTCTCAAACCAATTTTCGAACCCTTGATAGTCTCTCTTCAAGGAATCAAAAAACGGATCCTTTAAGTCCACATAGCGAAATTGAGTTTTCTTTACGGCAAGTGCTTTATAATTAAGGAACTCGTTGTATGTAATCATTTTAAGCTTTTTTCTTTCCGGTTACGTATTCGAAGATGACGGATTTTTTGTAGTTTTGAAAAGTCGTGATTTTCTGTTGCTTGAGGGAAATCAACGAATCAATTTCCGCGCATTTTTGGTCGAGGTATTTGGAAATCGTTCGTTGTTCGTTTTGCGGAGGAACAAAAATTTTGATTGAGCCTAACTCCGGCGTGTTGATTGTCGGATAGTTCAATCCGCTAGAATAGCGAATAACGTCTCCGACAAAATATTCCGAAGTAAGCGCATACTTCATAAATCCGCTGTGAAGCTTTTCTCCTGCACGAACAACCGCAAACCCTGTTGAACAAATCCAATTCTCCTCCGGATTTTTAACCTCGGCGATTGCTCTTAAGTAGGTTCTTACGGTCGAAATAATCACATCCCCGTTTTTTACTTTTCTGCGAGCTCGAGATGGGCTTTCCGAAAAGATCATTTCTTCAAAGCGAGAAATTCCGTTGGTCAGCGACACGCTTCCGATATCAATATATTTTATAACGAAATCTTCGGGCGTATTTTCAGAAAGGACGTCGTCGTTGATTGTTGCACACGTTTTCAATGGTCTCACCTCCCAGTGGGCGGGTATGGAGCCAAGCCACGGGATCCCGGAGTCTTTCAGGGGGACGCTCCGTGTCTCTGTGTCTCCGTGAGAGGTCTTGATATTTGCAGCGGGAATGCCGCGTGTGACGGCTTCGGTGATGACGGATTGTTTGTAGCTTTTGAGCTCCGTTATCATCTTTTCCTGCAAGGCGATGAGCGCATCAATTTCCGCGCATTTTTTATCCAAAAATTCCGCAATCCTCTTCTGCGTCCCCACCGGCGGGAGAACACACAAAAGGCGCAAAAATATTTCCGGATAGAGCCTCAGCCGGGATTCAATGATTCCCGAAGAGAACGCGCGAAAATAAGTCGTGTATGCTTCTGTTCGTAAAAGATAGTGTAGAAATTGAGGATGTGATTTCCGAATTAGCCTGAATACAGCATAAGCAGGACTGACGATTCCCGAATATTGCGAGATGCCCAAACTTCCATTCCATGCGAGCATTATATTCATGACGAAATCGTCAACATGAACGATTCTGTACCCTGCAAGAGACTCTGCACGAGAAAGATGCTCTCCATCGGAAACAGAATCTTTCTTTGGAGTAATACCTGTGTATTGAGAAACAGAAAGCAACATTTCCTCTCCGAACTCGGAAACACTTTTTGATTCCCGAAATATCCTTTTAAAGGGAATTACCTCCCAGTCTGCGGGGATTTCACCAATCCACGGGATACCGGAGTCTTTTGTTTTGATTTTCTCGCAGAGGCGCGGAGACGCTGAGGTTTTCACGGGAAGGCTCTGAGCCTCCGTGTCTCCGCGAGAGTTTCCGATTTCGTTTTCAGGCATGATTGCTCCATTTTTTTAGGCGGTTCTCACATTCGCTTTGGGGCAAACGAGCGCCTGCCTCTCGAATCTTTTTCAAGGCGGTTACCGCAAATTCCGGAGAAATACGGTTTTCGTCTAAAAGGGTATCGAAAATCCAAAAGAGACCGCGCACCTCAACGCCATCTTCCTTGGCACGCTTGCGCAAGCGATTGTCAGCGGAAAGTAAAATTCCGCCGTGTTCCCGTGCGAGTAGCGCAACGGAGGCATCGGGGATGCTAACGCGATTTTTTTGGGACCATGCGGCGGCATTGCTAATTTTTTCGAATTCGAGATCTTCGGCAATAAGCGTACCGTCAGAAACAAATGTCAAAATAGAAGCTTTTTGTTCCGGATCCTTAATTTCTTCGACAACCAGCACGGTCGTGGCAAATTTTCGTCCCGAGGCAAACCAGAAGCGAATCAAGTCCCCCTCGAAGAGGTCGATGAGTAAGCAGGCGTCATGAATAAAAAAGACGTTCTGTTCATCAACCGACATTCGCCAGCTCCTTTCTCAGGCGGGCGAGCGGAATTCCCAAAAGCTCAGCGCCTTTAGATTCGGAGATCTCCGCTTCTTGGACACTTTTTTTCACCAGTCGCTCAAAGCGGGAACAGCTTTCTTCCCCATAGTATTCGCCCGGTTCTTTTTTCCGCCAGCCGTTTTTGTTTCGTGCAATGCAAAAGCCGCGGAACGAAGAATCCGAAATCAGTTGAAGCCTGTGAGCCCGGAGCATGATTGCGGCAAACGAAATGCCGAAATACGCCTTTATGGGACGCAATTCGGAGATCGAGATGCGGGAACGCTTCCAGCCGAACATTTGAGAAAAACTTTCGCGAGGCATGAGAAATGCGGAAGCAAAAGCATTTGCAAAGTCTTCGTGTTCCTTTTCCGAAAATTCGCCGCTTTGATCGACAATCAAGTGCCCGAGTTCGTGTGCGAGCGTCATCCGCTTCCGGGGAAGATCTTTTTTGAGCCAAGAGGCGATAACCAGGAATGCAGTCCCGTTGTAAAATGCGGAAAACCCGTCGAATTTTTCGTTTTCGACATCGATTTCGAAAATTTTTATGCCCTTGTTTTCAAGTAGCTGTTGGAGATTCGGGATCGGAGCGTCTCCGAGTTCCCATTCCTTACGCAAATACTCCGCCCATGCCTCCGGGGAGCGTTCGGGAGAAGACTCAAAACGGGGGAAAGGACGGGGTTCGTGTGCGGCAATTTGTTCGATTTCCAAATATCGGGAAAAGAACTCCTTGGCACGCTCTTCGATCGAGTGCTTTTCGCGAACACCAAGAGCGGATTTTTTACGGAAGCGAATTTCCTGCAAGGCCGGCTGTTCTTTTCGGAAGAAGAAGTCCAAGGAAACGTTAAGAGCATCTGCAATTTTTATAAGCATTGAAGCTTCGGGTTTTGCGCTTCCCGTTTCATAGCGGTTAAGAATCGTATGGGAAACCCCGATTTTTTCGGCAAGAGCGCGCAGAGACAAGCGAGCAATGTCTCGCGCTTGCTTAAACCGGATAGGGAACAGAGTGCTTGCGGGTACCATGTTTACAAAAGTATATTTTTTTATAGATTTGTAAACAATAATTGGCGAACTCTACTTTACTTCCCGAGAAGTTTTTTCATGAGCTCGGATTCTTGGGCTTCGAGGCATTTAAGTTCGTCGAAGATTTCGGCGCTCGGGCGCGGCGGCGTATATTTGTAGAACTCGCGCGTGAAGGGAATTTCGTAGCCGATTTTGGTTTTCTTGGAATTGATTTTTGAATCCGGAGCATAGGGGAGAACGTTTTTGCTCAGGTAGGACTCGATGTTTTCCTTGAACGGGACGGATTCGGTATCGGATTCAATTTGCGGTTTGCCTTTTTTGAGGACGGGAGCGCCGTTTTCGTCACGAAGCGGTCGTTCGAGTGTGATTTTCGTGAATTTGAAATCGTCGTTGTCTTTGACTTTGCTTTCGACGCGTTTTTCTCCGTCGGCGTAGTCCTTGTCGGTGAAGTCGAGGTAGGCTTCGGCGACGAGTCGGATACAAGCTTCTGTAAACTCGTTGCGCTTGTTTCCGAGGCTTTTCCGGCGTTTTTCAAAACATTTGCTCGCGTCGATGAGTTGGACTTTACCTTGGCGTTCCCGAGACTTGTTTTTTGAAACGATCCAGATGTAGGTGGCGATTCCCGTGTTGTAAAACATGTCGTTGGGGAGCTGTACGATGGCTTCGAGCCAGTCGTTTTCGAGAAGGTAACCGCGAACATTGCTTTCGCCGGAGCCGGCGTCGCCTTTAAAAAGCGGAGAGCCGTTTTGAATGATTGCCATACGTCCGGTATCTTTAAGCTTGGCAATTCCGTTGAGCATAAAAAGCTGTTGACTGTCTCCGATGGCGGGAAGCCCGGGAGCGAATCGTCCGGCATTGCCTTTTTTAGCTTCTTCTTCGACCTTCTTTTTTTCGTTTTTCCATTCGATGCCGAAGGGCGGGTTAGAGATGATGTAATCGAACGTGAAGCCTTCGAATTTGTCATCGGAAAGCGTGTTCCCGTGCTTCATGTTGTCGGCATGTTCACCGCGAATGAGCATATTCGCTTTTGCGATGGCAAAGGTCTGTTCGTTGAGCTCTTGTCCAAAGAAATTAAGCGAGGCTTCGGGGTCGATTTCGTGAAGTTTTTCTGCGAGGCAATCAAGCAAGCATTTGGCTTGTGCCCATCGCCATGTCGTAGAGGGTGGCGGAGATGCCGTTTGCTTTGAGCTCGTTTTTATTCGGCGCAACGAGCAGCTCCGCCATCATGTAGATGATATCGCGGGCGGTAAAGTGCGCTCCGGCGTGTTCGTCGTAGCTTTCGGAGAATTTGCGAACGAGTTCTTCGAAGATGTAGCCCATATCGACGGCGGAAACGGCGTCGGCTCCGAGATAGGCTTTTTTCGTACAAAATTCAGAGATAACGCTATAGAGAATGTTGTTGTCGGCGAGCTTGGTGATTTCGTGATCGAACGCGAATTTTTGAATAATATCGATAACGTTATCGGAAAAGCCTTGGAGGTAGAATCGGAAGTTGTCTGCAATACTGCCCGGATCGGCAAGAAGCTTTTCAAAGGTAAATGGGCTAACGTTATAAAAATCATAGCCGGCGGCTTGGGCGAGGAGACCGCTTTTGACTGCGACTTTACGCTTGGTCAGGTCCTCGTTCTTTTTGAGTACGGCGGCTTTCATGGGCGCAAGCGTGTCGCTGAAGCGTTTGATGACGCACATCGGGAGAATGACGTTCCCGTATTCGTGAGGCTTGTAAACGCCGACAAGTTTGTCGGCAATCGCCCAAATAAGATTGGCCTTTTCTTGGACGTTTACGGCAGTGCGTTTATCGAGATCGAATTGGGTCATGTGAGAGATAGAGTGGCGTTCAATTTTACAAAAAACGCCCCGTAAAAAAAGTCTTTCGAAAGAAAAAGGAGGCTCCTTGCTATTGAAGGAGCCAGAAGCCGAATTTGATCCAGAAGGGGAGCGTGAAGACGCAGGCGGCGGTGGAAATGAGGACGACGCGGAGCGCCAACTTGGCATCACCCTTGTAGTATTGGACGACGACGATCGGAAGCATCGCGGCCGGCATTCCGGATTGGATGACGAGGATGTAGCGCAGGTCCTGCGGGATGCCGGGCAACCAGACGGCCGTCGCAACCATCAGCGCAGGAATAATGCCCAAGCGTACGGCAATCGAGCCGAGCGAAGCCTTAACGTCGTCTCGGAGCCGGAAGCCGTTGAGCAGAATCGGAAGCGACATCCCGACGAGCAAAACGCCGCTCGGAATCATGCACGCGCCGAGCGATTTCGCCGTCGCCGCAAACCACGCGGGCACAGCATCCGCCCAGCCGCAGAAATTCAGCGTAATCGCGATAACCATTGAAATGAAAATCGGATTCACGAAGGCCGTCGCGATTTTCTTCGGTTCCAGGTTCCCACTGACAACAGAGAGCCCGATAGTCCAAATCCCGACTTCGACGCCCGTATTGAACAGGAGCATCATCCCGACGGTTTCCGAAGAACAGAGCGAAATACAGACGGGAAGCGCCATGTAGCCGTAGTTGTAAATCCCCGCGCAATAGCCGAAAACGCGGCGGCGTTCCGCCTCGGAAATCCCGAAAAAGCGCGCCAGAAAAACGGCCAAAACGACGCCGAGCGCAATCGTGAGAAAGCCGGCGGAAAGCACTTTGACGACCACGGCGAAATCGCACAAAAGCGAATTTCCCAAAACGCGGTCGATAATCAGTGCCGGCGTAAACGCCCAAATTACCAAGCGCATCAGGCCGTATTGCGTCTCCTGATTAACCCAACCTTTCCGGCGGAACAGGTAACCGACTGCGGCAATAATCACGACCGGCAGGGTCGCTGAAAGCAATGCCATTCCGGAAACTTCAACCATAGCTAAAAATAAAAATTAACGGACAGAGAATGCTGCTTCGGAAATTTCCGCGCAGCAGGCGTTTTCACCCGAGACATCGCCGAAAATCAGCTTGTCCTTGTGGGCCCTGACGACGGCTTTATCCGTGCTTCCCGTAAGCTTTTCGCCGATGAGCTGGTCGTCGAGCCACACGAAATAGCCTTCGCCCTGCTTGTAAATGATGCGGAAATCGTGGGCTTCTTTCGTGAAATAGCCTGCCATGGGATCGGCGGCCGGAGATTTACCCGCGACCAAATCGGCAAGTTTTTCTTTCCCGTAGAGGTCCATATTGGAACCGTAGAGCAATTGCTTGCCGTTCCAGAAAACCCCGTTTTCGCCGATGCCGAGCATGCCGACCTGGTCATCCCCGTTGCCGACGAAAATCGAAAAGCGATTGTTCTTCGTCAGCTCCGTCGGGGCCTTTCCGCCGTCCGCCGGCAACATTTTCACCTTGAAAACGACGGTACATTCCCGCAACGCCTTGGCCGCCGCGGAAGGTTGCCACTTGAGCTCCCAAGCGCCGTTACCGCTCACGTCTTTTTCCGCAATCTGCAGGCTTCCCGCCTTCGTCTTAAAACGTGCCCGGCTTCCGATTTTCGAAAAGTTACGCGCGTTTCCGCCGCGGCGTTTGGCCGTAATTTCGGTCCCGAAAGCAATTTGCGTATCCAGTTTCCCCGCCGGCTTCCGCGCGTCGGCAAATCCGCAGTCGCGCTGCCCGATACCGAGTGCGCGCGCCATATTTCCGGCGACAATCAGTTCTCCCTGCGCGTTCGGATGGGCGCCTCCGGAAGTGTCGCACATCGCGCCGTCCTTGGCGTAAAATCCGGCGGAGATGTCATCCAAAAATACTTTCGAGGTCCGCGTGGACCAATTCTTTTCGATGTTCAGGGATTCCAAATAATCGTTGTAAACGCGGTAACGGTAGCCGCTCTTGGCGCCGGTGCCGTTGTCTTTCCCCGTCGGGAGCAGCTTGAAGACGTGAACCTCGATTTTCGGATTCGCCTTTTGGTAAGCTTCGACAATTTCCTTCACCCACGCGGCTGTCGCCTTCACGGTTTCGGGAGCGCCGCTGTCGTAAATGTCGTTAATCCCAATCAGGACGCAGAGCGTTTCCGGCAATTTCTTTCCGTGGCGGGAGCGATAGGTGTCGCCCGTATATTCAACGCGCTTCGCATCGTCGAAATACGTTTTTTTGTCCTTCGTATGCGGATTTGTCAGCCCGAGCTTCAGGGTAACGGGGCCACGATTGGCGACATTGGCGACGGCGCCGGGATCGCTTTTAAATTTATTCTTTCCCCAAACGCCGCCGCTTGTCGCGGGATGCCCGGCGTACTGGTAAGCACGTCCGCTGGCGGCAGCTTCGGAAACGTTAACGAACAATTTCCCGCGGTATTCGGGCGTGAGATTGGCAACGTTAACCCCGTGGCGGGCGCCGTCGGTCATGCCCATCGGCGTAAAGGGAATGCCGTTATCGACGAAATTTTTAAAAAGCTGATAGCGATAGCTCGGAACCGTCCCCGCGAGGTAGGTCCCGCCTTGCGTGATGGAGTCGCCGATGAAGACGATTCCGCCGCCGTCTTTCGGCTCGGCAATAAGAGTGGAGGCGATTAGAGCGAGGGCTCCGGAAAAAATTGCTTTGGCGGAAAAACGCATGGCGGAAAATCGTGTTAAGTTTTAGCTTCTCAGAGAAAAACGGCGGATGCACTCTTTGGAAAGCGCATCGTAAGCAAGCGCGCCGGCGCCGTTCGGGTCGTATTCGAATATGCTTTTCCCGTAGCTGGGAGCTTCGCCGAGGCGAATCGAGCGCGGAATCTTGGCTTTGAAAACCAGCTGCGGGAAGGTATTCGAAATGTCGTCAACAATCGCGCGGGAAAGGTTGGTACGCACGTCGAACATCGTCATCAGGATCCCGCCGATCGAGAGTTCCGGATTGTTGCCGGACTCGCGAATGCGTTCGACGGTTTCCAGAATCTGGCTCAAGCCTTCCATAGCCAGATATTCGCATTGAAGCGTGATAATCAGATAGTTGGCGGCGACGAGGCTGTTCATCGAAAGCATGCCGAGCGAAGGCGGGCAGTCGATGATGATTGCAGCGTATTTGCCGGATTCCTTAATCGGATCGAGAACGCTCTTGAGGCAGCCCAGGTAATTTTCCTGGCGCAACTGAAGCAGCTCGGACTCGATTGCCGCGATGTCCGCTTCGGAAGGAATGATGTCCAAATTTTTCGTCCCCGTCGGAATAATTTTTTCCTCGGCGGTCGCTTCGCCGAAAAACGCGCTGTAAAGACTCCCGCCGACCTTTTTCTCGATGCCGAGCGCACTCGTCGCGTTGGCTTGTGAGTCCAAATCGACAAGCAAGGTGCGGATGCCGCGGCGCGCGAGACCGCATGCGAGATTAACGGCGGTCGTCGTCTTACCGACTCCGCCCTTTTGATTGGCGATGGAGAAAATCTTAGTGGACATGGATTTTTCGATAATGGCCCAAAGCGCCTGATGCTTAAAGATAAAAAATGGAAATTCGCTTCCCGCCCCGGATTTCCGCTAAATCTGACGTTGCCCGGCTTAATTTAATTGCGTTCCCGCGCGGGAAAGCGTTCAATTGCCGGACATTTTTAAAGAAAGACAAAACTATGGTATCCTACAAAGAACTCGGTTTGGTGAACACGAAGGAATTGTTCAAGAAGGCTCACGAAGGCCACTACGCGATTCCGGCGTTTAACTTCAATAACATGGAACAGATGCAGGCCATCATCCAGGCTTGCGTTGAAACCAAGTCCCCGGTGATCCTCCAGGTCTCCAGCGGCGCTCGCAAATACGCGAACCAGACGCTCCTCCGCTACATGGCTCAGGGCGCCTGCGAATACGCTAAGGAACTCGGATTTGACCTCCCGGTCGTCCTCCACCTCGACCACGGTGACTCCTTCGAACTCTGCAAATCCTGCATCGAGTACGGCTTCTCCTCCGTCATGATCGACGGCTCCTCGCTCCCGTTCGAAAAGAACGTTGAACTCGCCGCTAAGGTCGTTGAATACGCCCACAAGTACGACGTCACCGTCGAAGGCGAACTCGGCGTTCTCGCCGGTATCGAAGACGAAGTTCAGCACGAACACTCCAACTACACGCAACCGGAAGAAGTCGAAGAATTCGTCAAGCAAACGGGCGTTGACTCCCTCGCAATTTCCATCGGCACCTCGCACGGCGCTTACAAGTTCACGCCGGAACAGTGCACGGTCGATCCGGCAACGGGTCTCCTCGTTCCGCCGCCGCTGCGCTTCGACATCCTCGAAGAAGTCGAAAAGCGCATCCCGGGCTTCCCGATCGTCCTCCACGGTTCGTCCTCCGTTCCGCAGGAATACGTCAAGATCATCAACGAAAACGGCGGCGCGCTCAAGGCAGCTGTCGGTATTCCGGAAGACCAGCTCCGCAAGGCCGCTTCTCTCGGCGTTGACAAGATCAACATCGACTCCGACGGACGCCTCGCGATGACGGCCGCTATCCGCCAGGTCTTCACCAAGACCCCGGCTGAATTCGACCCGCGCAAGTACCTCGGCCCGGCACGCGAAGAGCTCAAGAAGCTCTACATGCACAAGATTAACAACGTTCTCGGCTCCGCCGGACGTGCTTAATCCAAAGCTTAAAGGTTAAAGCTTAGAGCTTACAGAAAGACGTTCCCGTCAATTTCGGCGGGAACGTTTTTTTGTCCCCTCCCCTAATCGGAAGCGAAGCGTGTAGCTTAAGGCTACCTCCGGAAATTCGCTTTTCGAGAAGTGATAGCGGATAGCTGATAACGGATAGGGGGAAAAGATCAAAGATTAGAGATTAAAGAAGCTCCGGCAGAGTCAGACATCGGTAACACTCCTCAAGTCTATAAAAGCGGTGAGCATTCGGAATTCGCAATTACCTCTTCGAGGCAGCCTCCGGCTCTCGCTTGATGCTCGATGTTTGATGCTTGGCGCTGATTCTTTAAGCTTTAAGCCCTAAGCTCTAATCTCTCTTTAATCTTTCCCCTTTAATTTTTAATCTCTCTATTACTTCCGTGCGGGCACGAATTTTACGCCGTTTGCGGACTTAATTTTCGAAGACACCAAGGGGAAAGCGGGGTCGAGCTGATCTTTTTCGCCGCCGAGGGTCACCGTGATTTCCTTGCCGGGAGCAATCACCGTTGCGTTTCCAAAAACGAAAACCGCCGTGCCGTTTCCGCGCAGTAAAGCGCCGTCGAGTAAAATCGCCGTGTCGTGCGGGTTTTTTAGGATGACAGCCGTCTTGTCTTTGGAGGGGACCAGCTTCGGCTGCGGATTTTTGATTTTGATGCCGGGAAGCTTCGTCGTTGCCAGCTTGGCAAAGGTAAATTCCGCGATGCGCTGTGCTCCTGCGGCATTCGGATGCAGGCCGTCCGGGAGCATCATTTCGGGATGTGCACAAAGCGGCGTGTAGGCGTCAAAGCCGTGTAGCTTTTCCGTTTTTGTCAGTTTTTCGAGCAATTTTTGCGCGGTCGGGCGATTGGCTGCCGAGCCGTTATCGCGTGCGGGGAAAGAGAATTCGGGTTTGAAAACATTGCCCGGGAAGCTTGCCTTGCCGTCCGGACCGCGAAAATCCGGCGCGAGTTGCGTCCAAATGAGCACCGGAACCTCCTTACGGTTTCCGCGCCAATCCTTAATCAGGCGTGCATAGCCCTCGGAGAAAAGCTTCGGATTCCACCAGGCGCCGGTATCGTTGATACCGAGGTTGCAGATGTAGATATCCGCCTGCCATTCGCTTGCCGCCTTGTGTTCGACATTGTCGCCGTACCAGCGTTTGCGTCCTTTTTCGCCGGGATAATCGCCGCAGGTCTTGCCCGGATTGCCGAAATTGCGAACCTCGAAGTCTTTTCCGAGCAATTCGCCGAGCATCTTCGGGTAGTGGCACTTTTCGCGTCCGGGAATCAGATAGCCAAAAGTAATGGAATCGCCGACACAGGCGACTTTCGTCGGTTCCGCCCAAAGCGTCGAGGCGGCACCCGCGAGCAAGGCTCCCGCGAGCAGTATTTTTCGGGACAAACGGGCTAAGCAATCGGAGTATTTCATGGAACGGGAGTCTCGCAATTTTCCCGCAGGGAACGCAAGCCCTTAGCGAGGGGCACAAAAAAATCCCACTCCGTTATGAAGTGGGATTTTTCAAAAACGCGGGAAATTAGGCTTCCGGGCGCGTCTTCGGGAGGTTCGTCAAACGCGTGCGCGTTTCGGACCACTGGCCGCGCTTCTTGAGCAGATCGATGCGTTCGAAGCGTTTGAGCACGGTGCGGTTCGTGGAGCCTGCAGCGGCACTCTTAAAGCTGGCGTGTTGCGACATGGTATCTCGTCTCCTTCCTGATTAAGTGGGATTACATGTTTTCGTAGCGCTGGCGGAGCATGTTGCTGAACGCCTGAGCTTTTTTCTTACGACGGCGTTCTTCGCACGGTTTTTCGAAGTAGCGCTTGGCACGAACGTCGCGAATGATGTTTTCGCGGTCGAGCTTTTTCTTCATGCGGCGAAGCGCTTTGTCCATGCTTTCACCTTTACGAATCTTGATTTCTACGGGCATTGGATTGATTTGTTTGTTTTGAAATTTTTTGAAATTGGAAAATGTAAGATGTGAGCATGGATTTTTCACACCCCCGCGTCAAACATTTTTTGGCGATAAAATATTTTTCTCAAAAAAGAGCTTGCAATCCCCCGGCAATATGGAGATAGTTGAGCCTCAATTTTCAAAAACCAACCATTTTAAAGAGAAAACTATCATGTCACGAGTTTGCGCAATCACAGGAAAACGTCCGACGAAGGGACGTAGCATCGTTCACAAGGGTCAAAGCAAGAAGAGCGGCGGGATCGGTCTCCAACTCGTCAAGCAAACGAAACGCACGTTTAAGCCGAATCTTCAACGCATTCGCGTGAAGCTCCCGAACGGCAGCATCAAGCGCCTCTGGGTTTCCGTTAAGGCTCTCAAGGCCGGACTCGTCGAAAAAGCGTAATCGCCTTTTCCACGTCTTCCTCTATGAAAAATCCGTCGACGCAAAAGGTCGGCGGATTTTTTATTTTACCCTTTCCCCGAAAACAATAAATTCATTCCCCAATGAACAAAGTACTCAAACTGATTCTTGAAGGCGAGCAGCTCTCAACCGAGCAAATGGCCCGCATCCTCGAGCTCACGCCGGCAGAAGTCGATGCTCAGATTGCCCAACTCAAAGACGAAAAGATTCTGCTCGGATGGCGTCCGGTGCTCAACCCCTCGTTTGACGAAGAAACGCGCGTGCGTGCCGTGATCGAATTGAAGGTCTCGCCGGAAGTCAGCGGCGGATTCGACCGCGTCGCCGAGCGTATCAGCCAGTTTGACCAGGTGGAAAGCTGCTACCTGATGTCCGGCGCCTACGACCTGCTCGTCATCGTCAACGCCGACAATCTTTACAAGGTGGCCAACTTCGTCCACAACCGTCTCGCGCGCATCGACGGTGTTTTGTCCACGGGCACACACTTTATGCTCCGCGCCTACAAGGAGTCCGGCTATGCGATTGCGGCCGCCGAAGCGCCGGAACGCCTTCCCGTAACCCAGTAGTAGAAGTAAAGAGGATTTACGACAATGAGAGATTTTTTGGCTTCTCACGTCCGCACGATGCCGAAATCCGGCATCCGTGATTTTTTTGCGATTGTTTCCCAGATGAAGGATGCCGTTTCGCTCGGCATCGGCGAACCGGACTTCGTCACGCCGTTCCACATCCGCGACGTCGCCATCTCCGCATTGGAACGCGGTCACACGAGCTACACCGACAATCGCGGCCTGATTGCGCTGCGCAAGGAAATTTCCAAGTACGTTGCCGCCAATTACGGAGCGGAATACAACCCGGAGACGGAAGTCATCACGACGGTGGGCGTTTCCGAAGCGCTCGATGCCGTGCTCCGTGCGATTCTCAATCCGGGCGACAAGGTCATTTATCACGAGCCCTGCTACGTTTCCTACTGCCCGTCGATTAAGCTCTGCCATGCGGAAGCGATCGCCGTCGAAACGAAGGCGGAAGACAAATTTGCCATCACGATCGAGGCACTGCGCAAGGCTTGGCAGCCCGGCGTCAAAGCCCTGCTCATCAACTTCCCGACGAATCCGACCGGCGGGACCGCCTCGCGGGAGCTGCTCGAAGAAATCGCAAAATTCGCCATCGAAAAGGATATGCTCGTCATTTCGGACGAAATTTACTCCGAACTCACTTTCGACGGCAATCACACCTCCATCGTCTCGATTCCGGGCATGCGCGAACGCACGGTTTTCCTGCACGGCTTTTCCAAAGCCTACGCAATGACCGGCTTCCGCGTCGGTTACGCCTGCGGCCCGGCCGACATCATCGACGGCATTTTGAAAATCCACCAGTACGGCATTCTCTGTGCGCCGACGATTTCGCAGGAAGCCGCAGTCGAAGCCCTGCGAAACGGCAGAAAATCCATGCTCGAAATGCGCGAAAAATACCGCGAACGCCGCGACTTCATCGTCCGCCGCTTCAACGAGCTCGGTCTCCGCTGCCACTCGCCGCGCGGCTCGTTCTACGCATTTCCGGACATTACCGCGACCGGACTTTCCTCGATGGAATTCGCCAAGGGACTCCTTGAAGCCGAACGCGTGGCCATGGTCCCGGGGACGGCTTTCGGCGCCTGCGGCGAGGGCTTCTGCCGCGCCAGCTTCTCGACCTCCTACACGAACATCGACGAAGCCTGCATTCGCATCGAACGCTTCCTAAAAAGCCTGAAACACTAAAGACAAAGCGGAAACTTTGATAGCGGATAGCCGATGGGTGATTGAGCTTATCGGCTATCCGCTTTTCTTTTACCCGGAAGAATAGTTTTGCGGCTCGGGGAGAAAAAAACTGTAATGGGGGCTCAACTCTTTTTCCCATGACATCAACAGCCAACACACCCGCAACGCCGGACAACGCCCTCGCACCCAAACAGGCAAAGTCCGGATTCCCGAAATCCGTTTTCTTCATCGTCGGCACCGAAGCCGGGGAACGCTTCAGCTTCTACGGAATGCGCAGTATCCTCACGCTCTACATCGTTTATGAGCTGATGAAGGATTCGGTCGCCAGCGGCGAAGAAGGATTGCGCGCGGCGGAAGACTACTCGACGATGGTCGGCCACCTCTTCACGATGGGGGTTTACTTCATGCCGCTTTTGGGTGCCTGGATTGCCGACAAGTATTGGGGACGCTACTGGACGATTGTCATCATGTCGCTTTTCTACATCCTCGGAAACGCGGTACTCGCGCTGACGGTCGGCTCACAGGCCGGACTGATTCTCGGTCTTTCGCTCATCGCCTTCGGTTCGGGCGGGATTAAACCCTGTGTCTCGTCGTTCATGGGCGAGCAATTTTCGAAAGAACAAAGCCACTTCATCGCCCGCGCCTTCGGGATGTTTTATTGGGCCATCAACTTCGGCTCGTTCTTCGCGTTTTTGCTGATTCCGGTGATTAAAAATGAAATCGGCTACGCCTGGGCCTTCGGGATCCCCGGCATCACGATGGGCCTGGCAACGCTGATTTTCGTCGCCGGTTCCTCGAGCTATAAACGCAATTTGGGAGAATGGATCGGCGAACCCGCAGGCAAAACGCTCGGACGCGTCCTCAGCTCCGCCCTCCTCTACGGCGCCCTGCCGACCTGGTTTTTCTGCGCTCTGGCGCTTCTGACGAAATTCTTCGGCGGAACCGGTCTTGAAGTATTGAGCTCATGGGTCGGCGTTGAAGGCCTCTGGGGCGAATGCTGTGTATTGGTCGGCGCGGGCCTTGCCGCATTTGTCGCCGTTTCGATCCTCTTCGCGCTCGCCGCATTTGTTCCGAAAGCGCTAATCAGCCTGGCCAAACAGGCACATCCGGAAGAAAAAACGTCGGACGAAGCGGCTCCCGCCACTGAAGTTCCGATGAGCCTGGGCGAACGCTTCCGCTCGATTCGCGGCATCCTCCTGCTCTTCGCCGTGATTCCGGTGTTCTGGGCACTCTTCGACCAAATGACGACAACCTGGGTCATCCTCGGCGGGCAAATGACGGCAAGCAGCCTCTTCGGCTACCCGGTTAACACGGAAACAATGCAAAACATCAACCCGATTTTCGTGATGTCGCTCATTCCCGTCCTGTCGTTTTTCATTTATCCCGCCCTCAACCGCACGCGATGCTTCAAAACGACGCCGCTACGCCGCATGACGGTCGGCATGGTACTGGCCGCATTCTCCTTCGTCATTTGCGGCTGGCTCCAAAGCTCCGTGGACGCTTCGCTTGCCGCAGGCACGCCGACCATCTCCGTCTGGTGGATGGCGCTCCCGTATTTCGTCCTGACCCTCGGCGAAGTGCTCTTTTCGGCAACGGGACTCGAATTCGCGTTCTCGCAGGCCCCCGTCGCCATGCGCAGTACGATTACAAGCCTGTGGAATCTGACGACGACCGTCGGAAACTTCCTCGTCGTCCTCGTTGTCGCCGTAACGGTCAATTACACGGCGGCCGACCGTTTCTATCTCTTTGCCGCACTGATGCTCGCCGTCGCCGTCGTTTTCGGCATTTTCTCTGCCTGCTATAAATACAAAAACATCAGCGACTAAACAGAAAAAACAGTCTCGGCGCATTTTTTAATTGCGCAAACAGAGCAATTCCTATTTGTTGAGTATAGATTAAACAACACATCGTTTAATCGCAACTTTCTGCCTAACGGCGGGAAATCTAAAACTTGGGTTGCGTTCCCGCGGATGCGTCTGCGGGAACGCTTTTTTATCGGGGAAATCAAGCGCCTTGAATAATGGCCGGAAAGCAGGAAGCAAGCGCCGTTTACTAAGTTCCGTCCGTCGCTTCGTCATTTTCCTTTTACTTTGAGAGCTTAAATTTTTAAGGTCTTTGCAGATGACGGAATTGTTTCCCGCAGAAGATTATTCGCAACCCGGCCCGGCAAAAAAATTGCCTTCGGCGCCGCAGGGAGACTACGCGCGCATCATGCCCTTCGACGGCGGCGGGCGCGCCTACACCTACCTCATTCCCGAAGCAATCAAGCCGCGTCTCTCCGTCGGATCACTCGTAAAAATCCCCCTGGGATCCCGGAAAACCCTGGGTCTGGTTTGGGAAATGCAGGTCGTCCCCGAAGAAAAATTCGTTTCGAAAATGCGAAAAATCGAGGCGCTCTGCTACGACCTCCCCGTACTTGCGCCCGACGAGACAAAACTCTGCGAATGGATTGCCGGTTACTACGCCGCACCGCTGAATTCCGTCCTGCAAACCATGCTGCCCGCTGCGGTTCGCCAAGGCGTACGCGCTGTCGTCGAACGCACGCTCTCGCTTACCCGGGAGCTCGACAACGAGGCTCTCGCCGCACTGAGGCGCCGCGCCAAAAAGCAGGCGGAACTTTACGAATTGCTGCGGGACCAAGGCCCCGTTTCACGTAGCGCCCTGAATTTTTCCGCCCCCGTAATCAATGCACTGATTCTTGCCGGAATCGTCCGGGAAGCAACGCAAACGGTGTCGCGGGTCGCCTATGCGGACATCAACGACGCTTCCGCCAAGGCGCTTCCGCAGAAAAAGATTGCGCTCAACGACGAACAATCCGCCGCACTCGAATCGGTCTGCGCCAGCCTCGACGCACGGCAATACCGCACGCACCTGCTCCACGGCGTCACCGGCTCGGGGAAAACCGAAGTTTATATCGGTGCGATTCGCAAAGTGCTCGCCGAGGGCGGAAGCGCCATTTTCCTTGTCCCGGAAGTTGCACTGACCCCTCAAACCGTGGAACGCCTCCGCATGCGCCTCGGCGATTGCGGCACGCAGGTAGTCGTCTGGCACAGCCACCTTTCGGCCGGAGAGCGCTTTGACGCGTGGATGGACATGGCCCGCGGAAACGCCCGCGTGCTCGTCGGCGCGCGTTCGGCAATTTTCGCGCCGCTGAAGCAGCTGCGCCTCATCGTCGTCGATGAAGAGCACGAGCCCTCGTTCAAACAGGGCGAAACCCCGTTCTACCACGGCCGCGACGTCGCCGTCTATCGCGCTCATCTCTGCGGCGCGGTCTGTGTACTCGGCTCGGCGACGCCGTCGTTGGAAAGTTTTTACAATGCGCGCATCGGCAAATACACCCTTAACCGTATTTTAAAGCGCGTTGACGACCACGCATTCCCGCCGATGCGCATCATCGACATGCGCCGCGAAATCCTCAACATGCAGGGGCAAACGAGCTTTTCGCGGCCGATGCTCAACGCGATTGCCGAGCGTCTCCAAGGGCACGAGCAATGTATTCTTTTTCTGAACCGCCGCGGCTACTCGCGCGCCCTGATTTGTCCGGACTGCGGTCATGTCATCACCTGCCCGCACTGCTCGAGCGCACTGACCTTCCACCGGGAAAATCAAACATTACGCTGCCATTTGTGCGACCATATCGAATCGGCGCCGTCACGCTGTCCCGCCTGTTCTTCCGCCAATATCCGAAAAAAAGGATTCGGCACGCAACGGGCGGAAGAAATCCTCGCCCAACGCTTTCCCGAAGCGCGCATCGTCCGCCTCGACGCGGACACGATGAGTAAGAAAAATGAATTCCGGAAGATCCTCGAACGCTTCCGTGCGGGAGAAATCGACATCCTGCTCGGCACCCAAATGATTGCCAAGGGGCTGGACTTCCCGCGCGTCACGCTTGCCGGCATCCTCGATGCCGATTTGTCGCTGCATATCCCGGACTTCCGCGCAGCCGAACGCACCTTCCAGTTGCTCGTTCAGGTCGCAGGGCGCGCCGGACGCGGACAACTCGACGGCGAAGTGCTCGTTCAAACCTTCACGCCGAGCGCACCGCCGATTCAATTCGCCAAACGCGCCGAATTCGACGAATTTCTGGAAGACGAATTGGAACGCCGGCGCGAATTCCGCTACCCGCCGGAACGCCATATCATTCGCCACCTGCTCCGCGGGAGCGACCGCCAACTCGTCGAAG
The DNA here is from genome assembly GCA_045651325.1 of Candidatus Spyradenecus sp. Taxonomy (GTDB): domain Bacteria; phylum Verrucomicrobiota; class Verrucomicrobiia; order Opitutales; family UBA953; genus Spyradosoma. Next base: position 23,029 of record JAZRSB010000019.1, on the reverse strand, counting down.
ACACCGCCGAATCCTGGGCGCGCTTCCTCGAAGAGAACGAGCCCGAGCTCTGCGAAATCCGCGGCCCGGCGCCCTGTCCGACCGAAAAAATCCAGGACAACTTCCGTTTCCACCTCTGGTATTTCTGCGACCGTGTAAGCGCCATCATCGGAAAACTCTCCCGGCTGAGAGCAAGTTTCCCGTGGCCGGAAGGCGTCATCGAAATCCTCGACGTCGATCCGATGGACGTCAACTAAGCCTCCCTTTTTTCTAAAAAAGAAAGGCACCGGGCCCTGCGTCCGAAAGCGCTTTGCCCGATGCCCGTCGTTAAGCTTATTGGCGTTTACTTGCCTGTAATAATCTTTTTCAGGCGAGCCACGCAATCGGCCTTCTGCTCTTCGTCGAGGCAGGTCAACGGCGGACGGACACCGCCCATGTCGAGCTTGTGGTAAGCCATCATGGCCTTGCCGCCGACAACGCCGCCGTACTGGACGAGAATATCGACGATTTTGCAGACCTTTGCCATGCCCTTGTCGATTTTCTTCTGATCGCCGAGCGTGTAGGCGTTCCAAATGTCGTAGTAAACCTTCGCCGCATAGTTGTAGGTCGAACCGATTGCGGACTTGGCACCGCAAGCGAGCGCGCCCGCAAACCATTCGTCGATACCCCAAGTGATGTCGTACTTGCCGCCGCAGGCGCGGAGACAGCGCTGATACATGTAGAGGTCCGGGTAGTTGAACTTGATCCCGGCGAGTTGCGGAATCTTGCCGTCGGCCTTGATGAGGAATTGCTCCATGTCAAAATTCACGCCGGACATACCCGTGTGGTAATAGTAGAACGGCAGTTTCGGCGCGGCGGAGAGCACGGCATTGAGGTAATCGATGAGCGCGTCAATCGAACCCGGCTTAAAGAAGTTCGGCGGGACAATCGAGGTTGCGTCGAGCTTGAGTTCCTGAGCATAGGCGGCGAGCTCGCGCGCATCCGTCACCGAAAGCGCACCGACGTGGGCGATAATGAAGAGCTTGCCCTTGCCGTATTCGGCCCAGGCCTTCATGACAGCCTTACGTTCTTCGACCGAACAGCAAATACCTTCACCGGTCGTCCCGCAAATGTAAGCGCCGATAACGCCCTGCTTGACGAGCACGTCCACCTGCTTCGGAATCATATCCAAATTGACGGAACCGTCCGGGTTAAACGGCGTATGCGGTGCCGCGATGAGACCTTCTAATTTTTTTACTTTAGCCATAATTATTGGGGTTGATTGTTTATTGAAAAACTTAAATCAGACGCGAGCCTTGACGATGAGCTTGCGGAACGGCACGGGCGAAATTGCCGGGGCGTGAATGTCTTCCGGAAAGTAAACCGCCATTTGCCCGGGAACAATCGTCGTGTAGATTTGCGCCAAGCCGTCGTAAAGCTGGCAATCCCCCGCTTCGTCGTACGGCGTCTCGGGAATCGCCCCGCGCGGAGTCCAACCGAGCGTTTCCGGCGCAGAAAGCGGAATGTGCACATCCAGATATTTCTGATGGCTTTCAAGCTTCGAGGTTTCTTGGGTCTTGCCCGGATGGTCCACCACGTTGATAAACGCATTATCGCCGTCGACAACGACTTTTCCGGCAGGCACCTGCGTCAGATCATGCGTTTTGATGTAATCAAAAATTTTTTTGAAATACGGATTAAGCGCTTCAATCCGTGCGGAATTTGCTAGGGTATCGATAATCATAAGCGGCGTAAGTTTCCCCCTTTTACTGCGGGAAATCAAGACTGTTTGCGCCCGGCACCCGGAAATGAAGCGGCCCCCGGCAAGACCCGCACAAGTCCGTCCCGCCCCCCCCGAATCCCCCGCGCGATAAGTCTTGCCTTAACGGGCTTCACTTGAGAGAATAACTTTTCATTCAACAAAAAGGAAACTAATGCAACAGAAACACAACACATTCGGTTCTTTCATTAAGATTCTGATCGGCGTCGGTCTCGCCGTTCTGATCTTCATGAGCTACATGCTCGCCGAACAACAGGGCTGGGTGAACACCAATATCGCCGGGCGCATCCTCCGCGGCGTCGAAGACGGAAAAGCCATCCGCGAAAGCCGCAAGGCCGAAGCCGCGCAAAACACTCCCGCAAAGCATTCCGATGCTAAAATCTTCGGAGAACCCGCCGCACCGTCGAAGGCAACTCTGGCCGCACCGGAAAAAACCGATGCTCCGGAAGAAAAACCGGAACCCGCCGCCGACACCAATGAATCCGATGACTTCGCCTCCGACGATTTCGGCAGCGACGAATCCGCCGAATCCGGCGATTCCGCAAGCTCGGACGAATCGGGCAACGACGACTCCGCCGACAAGCCCGACAGCAAGCCCGCTCCCGCCGCAAAACCCGGCAAGTCGAAGAAACTCGACTACGCCGAGGTCGCCCGCAAGAAAAACACCTGGCCGAAAGCCGTCCAAATGCGCGTCAAGGGAACCATGATTTCCCTCCGCGACAAAAACGGCAATGAAATCACCAAAATCGAAGTTCCGGTCGGCACGCGCCTCTTCGTCCGCAAGGTCACGGACCGCGGCGTTCTCGAAGTCAAAAATGCCGTCAACGGCCAAATCTTCCAAGTCCACGCCTCCCGCACGACGTTCAGCCGCCTTTACACCGGCAAGCCGATTTCCGACGGTCTGGTCGCTTCCGGCGACGCTCCCGCAAAGAGCAGCTCGCCTTCGAGCTCAAGCAGTTCGGACGACGATTTCGGATCCGACGATTCCGACTCGGGCTCCGACGACTTCTCGGACGACGACTTCTTCGACGACGATTTTTAATCGGACGCACTTAAGCCTCCGTGCTTAAACGCCGAGGGCCGGGCCTTCCGAGCGCCGCTCCGAACAACGGAAAGCGCATCGAACGCCCGGCCCTCGCTTTTTATTTCTTTAAGCCGCGCCGCCGAATCTTTATTTTTCGGGTATGAATAAAAACGTTGTGCTGCATTCCTGGAATGTGAACGGCCTCCGCGCCGCCATTCGCAAAGGGCTGGAAAATTATGTCGCGGAATACGCGCCGGATATCCTTTGCCTGCAGGAAATCAAATGTCCCGCCGACCTGGAATTGCCGGAGTCCCTGCAAAATACCTTCCCGCACCGCTACCTGCATCCCGCGGACAAAGCCGGCTACTCGGGAACGGCTATTTTTTCCAAATTCCCCGTCCTTTCGGTTTCGACGAATTTTGATTCCGAAGAAGCCCACCCGCAGGAAGGCCGCGTCCTAACGGCGGAATTTCCCGGGGTCTTCGTCGTCTGCGCCTACGTCCCGAACGCGCAAAACGAATTGGCGCGCCTCGATTACCGCATGCGCTGGGATGCCGATTTCCGCAAGCACCTCACGGCTCTGGCGGAGAAAAAGCCGGTCGCGGCCTGCGGCGATTTCAACTGCGCCCACAAGCCGATCGACCTCGCCAATCCGAAAAGCAACGAGCGCAACCCGGGGTATTCGATTGAAGAACGCAACTCGTTTACGGAAACACTCGCGGCGGGCTTCATCGACACGTTCCGCGCAGAAAACCCGACACTCGAAAAAGCCTATTCGTGGTGGAGCTACCGCATGAAGGCACGGGAACGGAACGTCGGCTGGAGAATCGATTACTGGCTGGTCTCCCAAGCCCTCGAAACGGCGTTTTCCGAAGCCGCCATCCTCCCGCAAGTCGAAGGCTCCGACCACTGCCCGGTTGCCGTCTCGCTCCCGCGCGCCCTTTTCGAAAAGCAATAACCCGCGCAACGCCACGCGTTTTTGTTTTGTATTCACGGGCATTTGAGAGGAAATTAAAGCTTTTTTATGAACACGGACCTTTTCGACTACGACCTGCCGGAACGCTTAATCGCACAAACCCCCGCCGCGCGGCGGGAAGACTCGCGCCTGCTCGTCGTCGAACGCCGCACGGGGCAACTCAGCCACTGCATCTTCCGGGATTTACCGGACCTGCTTCCGGCGGGAACGCGCCTGTTCCGCAACAACGCAGCCGTCCTGCAAGCACGCCTCCCGGGCGTCCGCGAAGGCTCCGGCGGCAAGGTCGAATGCCTGCTCCTGCGCCCCGGAGAAATCCCCACGCGCTGGTGGTGCCTGCTCAAGCCCGGGAAAAAAGCCGCATCGGGAACTTTCGGCATCGACGGCGTTTACCGCGCCCGCGTCATTGACAAAGAAAATTGCACGGACGGCGGCGGCGAATATCTGGTAGAATTCGAAATCCTCCTTCCGCAGGGCAACGTCCTCGACATCGCCGCGCAAATCGGCTCGCTTCCGCTCCCGCCCTACATCACGCGCTCCCGCCCCAAAGACCAAGATTTTTCCGCGCTCGACAAAGAACGCTATCAGACCGTTTACGCCTTCCGCGACAATCCCGTCGCCGCCGCCGCGCCGACCGCCGGACTCCATTTTTCCGACGCGCTTTTGGAACAACTGCGCGAACGCGGCATCCCGCAATACGACCTGACGCTCCACATCGGACTCGGCACCTTTCAGCCGATTAAATCGACAACCATCGAAGCGCACCCGATGCACAAGGAATTTTACACGATTCCGGCCGCCACGCGCGAACAGCTCGAAATCGTGAAACCGGAAAGCTCCCCGCGCCTCGCCGTCGGCACAACCAGCCTGCGAGCCATGGAAGACTTCGCCCGCCGCCGCGCCGCCGGCGACCCGCTCATCCCCGCAACCGGAAGCGTCGCCGCCACCGCCGGACTCTTCGTCTATCCGCCGCAAACGCTTTCCGGCGCAGACATCATGATAACGAATTTCCACCTGCCGAAATCAACGCTCATGTGCCTGATTTCCGCCTTCCTCGCCCCGGGCGACCTGCGCGGCATTCAGTGGCTCAAGGAAATCTACACCGAAGCCGTCTCCCGCGACTACCGCTTCTACAGCTACGGCGACGCCATGCTGATTTTGTAATAAAGCAGGCAGGACGCCAATGAAGCCGCTGCGAACAATCGCTTCGGACAGCCGAATTCATTCTTGTTCCCGATTCATTATTGATTAAGAATTTCCCGAAATCCCCGATAAAACCCTATGAATAAACTCTCTGTTAAAAATGCCCTCGCCGCCTCCGCACCCGCCGACGACGTCCTCGTTCAAGGCTGGGTCCGCACGCGCCGCGACTCGAAAACGTTTTCATTCATCGAGCTCAACGACGGTTCCTGCCTGAAAAATCTGCAAATCATCGTCGATGCCGATTGCCCCGGCTACGAGACCGTGAAAAACGCACTCACGGGAGCCTCCGTTTCCGTCCGCGGCGCCCTCGTCGCCTCGCAGGGCAAAGGCCAAAGCTGGGAAGTCCACGCCAAGCACTTCGAAATCGTCGGCACGGCACCGGACAATTTCCCGCTCCAGAAAAAGGGCCACACCGTCGAATTTCTCCGCGACATCCCGCACCTGCGCGCCCGCACGAACCGCCTCGGCGCAATGTTCCGCGTGCGCTCCCGCCTCGCTTACGCCGTGCACAACTTTTTCCAGGAACGCGGCTTCGCCTACGTTCACACGCCGATTGTCACGACCAGCGACTGCGAAGGCGCCGGCGAGCTTTTCCGCGTAACCACCCTCCCGCAGGAAGCCCTCCCGAAAACGCCCGACGGCAAAATCGACTACGCGCAGGACTTCTTCGCCCGCCAGTCCTTCCTCACCGTCAGCGGCCAACTCGAAGCCGAAACCCTCGCCTGCGCTCTCGGCAATGTTTACACCTTCGGCCCGACCTTCCGCGCCGAAAACTCCCACACCTCCCGTCACGCCAGCGAATTTTGGATGATTGAACCCGAAATGGCATTCTGCGACATCTTCGGCGACATCGACATGGCGGAAGCCTTTATCAAACACCTCATCGCCGACGTCCTGAAAAATTGCCCCGACGAAATCGCCTTCTTCGACAAATTCGTCAGCAAGGGCCTGCAGGAACGCCTGCAAGCCGTCTTGGACAATCCCTTCGTCCGCGTTTCCTACACCGAAGCGGTTGAAATCCTCCAAAAATCCGGTGAAAGCTTCGAATTCCCGCCGGTTTGGGGCGAAGCACTCCAGTCCGAGCACGAACGCTACCTGACCGAAAAACACTTCCGCTCGCCGGTCGCCGTTTACAATTATCCGCGCAACGCCAAGCCGTTCTACATGCGCCAAAACGACGACGGCAAAACCGTCGCCGCGGCCGACCTCCTCGTGCCCGGCATCGGCGAAATCGTCGGCGGAAGCCAACGCGAAGAACGCCTCGAACGCCTGCTCGAAGCCATGAAAGAACACGGCTTGAGCGAAGAAGACTACGGCTGGTACGTCGATCTGCGCCGCTTCGGCAGCGTCCCGCACTCCGGCTTCGGCTTGGGCTTCGAACGCATGCTGATGTTCGTCACCGGCGAAGGCAATATCCGCGACGTCATCCCGTTCCCGCGCACCCCGGGTAACGCACGTTAGAAGAGATTAAAGATTAGAGCTTAAAGATTAAAGAAAGCTTGGCGAAATCAGACATAGGTAACACGCCTCGAGTCTATAAAATTTGCTAAGCGCTGAGCATTCGGAATTCGGGATTCGCTATTCGCAATTGCCCCTTCGGGGCTGTGCGCCGGAGGTGCACAGGCTCTGATGACGGGAAGAAGAAAACTTAGGACAATGCCCTAAAAATGAATTTCCAGAGGTAGCCCTAAGCTTTAAGCTCTCTCATAATCTCTTCTCTGCTTTTGCGCTTTACGCAGGGCGCGGCAAAGAGTGAAATTAGCGTTTAAAATTTTTTGTTATGACATCCTCCGAAATCCGTCAGTCGTTTCTTGATTTCTTCAAATCGAAAGAGCACCAGATTGTTCCGTCGTCGAGCCTTATGCCGGACTCGCCGAACCTGCTTTTCACCAACGCGGGAATGAATCAGTTCGTGCCGATTTTCCTCGGACAAATTCCTTGTCCGTACCCGACGCACCGTGCCGCCGACACGCAGAAATGTATCCGCGCGGGCGGCAAGCACAACGACCTCGAAGATGTCGGCATGGACACGTACCACCACACATTCTTTGAAATGCTCGGGAACTGGTCTTACGGCAATTATTTCAAAAAAGAAGCCATCGCGTGGGCCTGGGAACTGATTACGGAGGTTTGGAAGTTCCCGAAAGAACGTCTTTACGCGACCGTTTATTGTCCGGACAAATCGAAGGGCGATCCCGCCGCGTTTGACCAAGAAGCCTACGACGCGTGGGAAAAACTTTTTACCGCAGCCGGGCTTGATCCGAAAGTCCACATTGTCAACGGCAACAAAAAAGACAATTTCTGGATGATGGGGGATACGGGGCCCTGCGGTCCGTGCTCGGAAATCCACATGGATCTCACGCCGAACGGCGATACCGCGGGAGCGCTCGTCAACGCCGGCTCTCCGCTCTGCATCGAAATCTGGAACGTCGTGTTCATGGAATTTAATGCGAATCCGGACGGCACCTTCTCGCCGCTTCCCGCGAAAAACGTCGATACCGGCATGGGCTTTGAACGCGCCACGAGTATCATCCAGTGCACGAAAAACTTCACGGATTTCACCGGGATTATTTCCAATTACGAAACGGACATCTTCGCTCCGATTTTCCGCGAAATCGAAAAACTTTCCGGCCAAAAATACACCTCCACGCTTCCCGCTCCGGGAACGCAGGGCGCGAACGAGCAGGAAAAAATCGACATTGCATTCCGCGTTATCGCCGACCACATCCGAACGCTTTCTTTCGCCATTGCCGACGGCATTGCTCCCGGCAACAGCGACCGCAACTACGTTTTGCGCCGCATCCTTCGCCGCGCCGTACGCTACGGCCGCACGCTCGGCTTCAAGGAACCGTTCTTCTACAAACTCGTCGATGTCCTTTCGGAAACGATGGGCGATGTCTTCCCGGAAATCCGTTCCCGCCGCGACTTCGTGCGCGACACGATTCGTGTCGAAGAAGAGGCTTTCAACAAAACGCTCGATGCCGGTCTCACAATTTTTGAAGAAATTATTTCGCTGAAAAATTCTGCCAAGGAACTCCGTATCGGTATTGCCGACACGATGAGCGTTTCCGAAGCGGCGTTTAAGGACGGCAACGAAACACTCGCGAAAATTGCCGACCACATGGCGCTCAACATCGCGAAATTCGTCACCGGCTTCGCAAAGCCCGTCAACACCGAACTCGCCCGTCGTATCTTCACGCGTTCCGACATCAAGGCGCTTTACACGAGCGCGCACAGTGTTGTCAATATGCCGGAAGACAAGGATACGCTCGCGAACTTCCGCGGCACGCTGGCAAACTTCCTTGCCGTCAGCTCAGAACTCGCCGACGTATTCAACGGCGAAGCGGCCTTCCTCCTTTACGACACCTACGGCTTCCCGCTCGACCTCACGGATCTGATGGCGCGGGAACGCGGTTACACGGTGGACGAAAAGGCATTCAATGTCCTCATGACCGAACAGCGGGAACGCGCCCGCGCCGCGCAGAAGAAGCAAATCGTCACGCTTTCCGAAATCCAAACCAAGGATGCAACGGAGTTCCTCGGCTACGAAACGCTTTCCGCCGAAGCCACGATTCTCGAAGTCGTGGACAACAAGGGTAAAATCGCCGTTATTCTCGACCGCACGCCGTGCTACGCGGAAATGGGCGGACAAGTCGGCGACACGGGAACGCTCTCCGCACGCGGAAAAGCCTGGAAGATTACGAACACGCAAAAGAGCGGGAATGTCTTCCTGCACTTTGTTGAAGGCGACGAAGCCCCGCCGGTCGGCGCGAAAGCCGCCGTTGTGGTCGATGAGGTTCGCCGCCGTGCCATTGAGCGCAACCACACGGCGACGCACTTGCTGCACTTTGCCTTGCACAGTGTCGTCGGCAAGGATGTCGCCCAGAAAGGTTCTTTCGTTTCCGACGAAAAACTGACCTTCGACTTTAACTCTGCCGCGCTCACGCCGGCTCAGGTTTCCGAAGTCGAAAAGAAGGTCAACGAACTCGTCCTCGCCAACAGCGGTATTTCCTGGACGGAAATCGCGCATGAACAGGCCAAGGAAAACGAAAATATTATCCAGTTCTTCGGCGACAAGTATGGGGATGTCGTCCGCGTCATTCAAGTCGGCGGGAACGCTCACGGTTTGGACGGCTACTCGATGGAACTTTGCGGCGGCACGCATGCGCGTGCTACGGGCGAGCTCGGGCTTTTCCGCATCGTCAGCGAGAGCGCTATCGCCGCCGGCGTGCGCCGTATCGAAGCCTGTACGGGCATGACCGCATACGCTCACGGCGTCGAAGAAACGCAAATGCTGAAAAAGCTTTCCGAAAAAACGAAGACTCCGATTGCGGACTTGCAGAAGAAGTTCGAAGCGCTCATGGAAGAAAAATCCGCGCTCGAAAAGCAGCTCGTAGCCGTCCGTCAAAAGGAGCTTGCACTGCTCGCGAACAAGCTTGTTGCCGAAGCGAAAGATACGGGCGCGACAAAACAGGTCGCCGCAATCGTTCCCGCCGAGTCGCCGAATGACTTGCGCGAAATTGCTTCTCAGCTCGTCAAACAGCTCGGCGATAACGGCGTTGTTATTCTCGGTGCAGCCCTCGCGGCGGACAAAGTTTCCGTTGTCGCGGCTTGCGCTCCCGCCGCCGTCAAATCCGGCGTAGCGGCAGGCAAGATCGTTTCCGCGCTCTGCGGCAAGCTCGGCGGCAAGGGCGGCGGAAAGCCGGACTTCGCGATGGGCGGCGGAAAGGACGCTTCCGCGCTTCCCGCGGTTTTCGCAGCGCTCTAAACGGAAAAGAGATTAAAGTTTAAAGATTAAAGAACTGAAAAAACGTTCCCGTAGAAGACAATCCGCGGGAACGTTTTTTTTCGGAGAAGAAGCGTCTTAGTTCAAAACTTTTTCTTCGACGAGTTTGACGACGTTTTCCGGAAGCGGCACGTAGTTGAGACGGGCGGCGGAAGCGGCGCCTTCATTGAAACACCACTTGAAGTAGTCGTTCAACGCAGCCTTGCGGGAAGCTTCCGCGTCTTTTCGCATCAGGATGTAGGTGACTCCGGTAATCGGCCAGGCATTTTCGCCGGGTTGATCCGTAAGCATCATCAAAAATCCCGGAGCATTTTTCCAATCTGCGGTTGCGGCGCTCTCCGAAAAGTTTTTCGCATTCGGCGCCACGAAGGTACCGGCACGATTTTCGAGAACAGCGCAGTTCAGACGCGCTTCCTCCGCATAGGTGAATTCGGTGTAGCCGATACTGCCGCGAACCTTCGCGACGCTGTTGCAAACCCCCGAGTTCTTTTGTCCGCCGATGCCGACCGGCCACTTAACCGAAGAGCCGACGCCGACCTGCGTTTTCCAAGCTTCGGAAATCTTGCTCAGATAATCCGTGAAGATGAAGGTCGTTCCCGAAGAGTCCGAGCGGCGAACCACCGTGATTTTCAAATTCTTGGGCAGGCGCAGTCCCGGATTAACGGCCGCGATGGCGGGATCGTTCCAGTTCGTGATTTTACCCAAGAAAATCGAAGCCAAAACCTCGCGGGACAGCTTGAGTGCCCCCGGTTTTACGCCGGGAATATTGACGACAACGACGACCCCGCCCGTCAGCATCGGGAACTGAATTAGGCCGAATTCGTCCTGCTGTTCCTGCGTAAGCGGGTTGTCCGTCCCCGCGAAATCGACCGTTCCGGCTTTGATTTGGTTCAGGCCGGCACCGGAGCCGAGGCTCTGGTAATTCACCGATGCCTTGCCGCTTTGCGAGTAAGCGTAGGTCCATTGCCGGTAAACCGGCTCCGGAAACGAGGCGCCGGCCCCGTTGAGCATAATCGGGGCCGCCTGAAGCGCGGTGCCCGCAAGCATGGAAGCGATGGTTCCGATGAGGATATTTTTAATCATGGTTTCTATTGGTTTTATGGATTTAATTGAAACTAAAATTCGTTAGAACGTGGCCTGAAGCTGGAGGCGGAAGCCGTTCGCGTATTCACTCTTAGCTCCGCCGCAGAACTGCGTGTGTTCGTAGCCGGCCGAAATCTTGATGTGTTTGTTCGCGTAAAAATTCGCCCCGAGGTAAACCCCGAACGCCGTGTCATAATCCTTGCTTCCGTTCGTCGGGACGTTTTTGAGCTTCGACGGATCGATATTGCCGTTGTCGCCGACATCGAGGTAGGCCAAGCGAACGACCGGCTCAATATCGTTGTCGAAACGGTAAGCTGCCGTCGCATTCATGCCCCAAGCCGCAGATTTCATTTGCGAAGAAGCCCCGTCGGCATAAAGCCCGTCGAAAATCATCCGGAAGTCTCCGCTCGTGAATTGAATGTAAGGCTCAAGGCCGTAAACATCATCGGTAACGATTTTGTCCGTCGCCTTGGTCGATTCATCGTCATTGCCGGGATTGTACACGGCGTTGAGACCGAATTCGCATCGGACGACATCCGACTTGAGCTCGTAGCTGAAGTTTGCGTAAAACGCAACGCCGTCATTCTTGTCGCCGTGGAGGTCTTCCTTGTACTGATTCGTCACCGCGAATCCGTATTTAAAGGCGTCCGCTTTGTCTTCCCACCACACGCCGCCATGGCGTCCGGAGAGCGAGCCGTTTGCGAGATTCGTGAAATAAACCGTCGCAACGGATTGCTCGATGCAGAGCTGTGTTTTCGAGGAGGAGTACTCTTCCATCACAAAGCGCGGTTTTTGGTAACCGGCAGTCACTTTCCCAAAGCCACCCTTGTAAGTGATAATCGCCTTATCGACGAAAATCGTGCTCTCGTCCGCCCCGAGCTTGCCGCCCTTGTTACCGCTGTCGATTTCGAATCCGACTTCGGAAGACCACGCATCGTCGATTTCTCCCTTTACGGAAATCGCCGCACGGCGAATCGCAAAGCCGCTGTTCGCGTTATGGGCATTTCCCTTCGTATCCGTGTAAAGGTACTGAGCCTGAGCATAACCCGAGACTTTGACCTTTGCCTTTTCGGCCGCCTTCGCCAAATCGGGAAGTTTAATCGTAATTCCCGCATCCTCGGCGGCAGCAACCGGAACGGGAGCTTCCGCGGCTTGAGCTGCAACCGAACCGATTAAAAGTCCGGCTGCCGTCGTTAATGTAGTAAGACTGAGTTGTTTTTTCATACCTGTTAGATAAATGAAAGTACAAGCAGTCTATCCCACGGATGTTTTGTTCGTATTTTTCCCCTGTTAAAAAATCGTTAAGATTGAAGAGAGATTAAAGAGAGAGATTAGAGCTTAATGCTTAAAGCTTAAAGAAAGGATAGGTTCTTGAAAAAGATTAAAAGAGCCGCAGACACTCGCTTGGTGCTCGATGCTTGATGCTTGGCGCTTTTTCCGCCGCCGGAGGTGCACTACATGGGATAACCGCGGGTGTAGGTCATAGCCGAAACCCGCGGATAATCTATGAAAAACAAGCGCCGCGAAGGGATGAAGACAGACCCGTTTACGTGCCCGCGGCGCAATGGAACGAATTGCGAGCCTCTGCAAAATCTCTTGAAACGAATTTCTAGAGGTAGCCTTAGAGCTTAAAGAGACAATCAGACATAGGTTCGCTTGGTGCTTGGCGCTTTTTCCGACGGCGGAAAACGAGTTTTTTATTTTCATTATCATAAAATCATTATTAAATGATACGAATGAATTTTGATACGCTTCCGATTTCCGCACGCGGGCAGGCCCTGATTGAACTCATGCGCTCACGCATCGTCTATTTGGACGGCGCCATGGGCACGATGCTTCAGCGCGAACGGCTCACGGAAGCCGACTTCCGCGGCGAGCTTTTCCGCGACCACCCGGTCGATCTGAAGGGCGACAACGACGTACTGTCGCTGACACAGCCGAAGATTCTGGGCAAGATTCACCGCGCGTATTTGGAAGCGGGCGCGGACATTATTTCGACCAACACCTTTAATTCGACACGTATTTCTCAGCACGAATACGGCCTGGAAGCGCAAGTCGATGCCATCGTCCGAGCCGGGGTTTCGCTCGCCGTGAACGAACGCGACGCCTTTGAACGCGAGCATCCGGAACGCGCGGGACAATGCTTCGTCGCCGCCTCGATCGGGCCGACGGGAAAGATGCTTTCGATGTCACCCGACATCAGCGACCCCGCCGCCCGCAACGTCACGTTCGACGCAATGCGTGCCGCCTACCACGAGCAAATCCTCGCGTCGCTCGAATCCGGCGCCGATATTTTGCTTTATGAAACGGCAACCGACGCGCTCAACGTCAAAGCCGCCGTCTTTGCAATGCAGGAGATTTTCGAAGCCCGCGGCGAGCGTGTACCCGTAATGATTTCGGGGACGGTTGCAGACCGGGCCGGCCGCCTGCTTTCCGGACAAACCGTCGAAGCGTTTTGGGAAAGCGTGCGCCACATCCGTCCGCTCTCCGTCGGTATGAATTGCGCGTTGGGGGCTCCCGCCATGCGTCCGTACATCGAAACGCTGTCGCGCATTGCCGATTGTGCCGTCAGTTGTCACCCGAACGCAGGCCTGCCGAATCCGCTCGCGCCGTCGGGCTTTTCGGAAACGGCGGAAGAAACCGCCATGTACTTACGGGAATTCTCGCAGGAGGGTTTGGTCAACATTGTCGGCGGCTGCTGCGGCACAACGCCGGACCATATCCGCGCCATTCGCCGCTCGACGGAAGTTTTCCCGCCGCGCGCCCTGCCCGCCCTTCCCGAAACGCTCGGCCTTTCGGGGACGGAACACTTCGCTTTCCCGCCGCTCGGCGATACCGCCAATAGCGCAAGCTCGAGCTTCGTCCTCGTCGGCGAACGCACCAATGTCACCGGCTCGCCGAAGTTCAAAAAACTCATTGCCGCCGACGATTGGAACGGTGCCCTCGCCGTCGCCCGCCAACAAGCGGAAAACGGCGCCAACATCATCGATATCAATTTCGACGAAGGTCTGCTCGACGGTGTCGCCTGCATGACGCGTTTTCTCAATCTGATTGCCGCCGAACCCGAAATCGCGCGTGTGCCGCTCATGATTGACTCGTCGAAATGGGACGTCATCGAAGCCGGACTGCGTTGCGCCCAAGGCAAGTGCATCGTCAATTCGATTTCGCTCAAAGAAGGCGAAGCCAAATTCCTCGCGCAGGCAAAACGCTGCCGCCGCTACGGAGCCGCCGTCATCGTTATGGCCTTCGACGAAAACGGCCAGGCCACGAGCTTCGAACGCAAAGTCGAAATCTGCGAACGCGCCTACAAGCTGCTGACCGAGCAAGCCGGACTGCCCGCCAACGACATTATCTTTGACCCGAACGTGCTGACCGTCGGCACCGGCATCGAAAGCGACGCCGCCTTCGGCATTGATTTTATCCGCGCCGTGTCCGAAATCAAAAAGCGTTGCCCGGGCGCGCGCACCTCCGGCGGCATTTCCAATGTTTCCTTCGCCTTCCGCGGAAACAATCCCGTCCGCGAAGCCATCCACGCGGTATTTCTCTACCATGCCGTCCGCGCCGGTCTCGACATGGGCATCGTCAATGCCGGTATGCTCGGCGTGTACGAAGAAATTCCGGAAGAACTGCGTGAACGCGTCGAAGATGTCGTCCTCAACCGCCGCACCGATGCCACGGATCGCCTCATCGAAATCGCGGGAAAATACAATGTCAAAAAAGGCGCGGACGCGACAGCCGACCCTGCCGTTTCCGCTGCCCGCAAGGACGCGGATGTCGCCGTACGACTCGAACAAGCCCTCGTTCACGGCAACACGGAAAACATCCGCGAAGACGTCCTGGAAGCCTTTGAAAAACTCGGTTCGCCGCTCGCCGTCATCGAAGGTCCGCTCATGGCAGGCATGAACACGGTGGGCCGGCTTTTCGGCGACGGCAAAATGTTCCTCCCGCAAGTCGTCAAATCCGCCCGTGTCATGAAACTCGCCGTCGAAGTGCTGACTCCGTTCATGGAGCAAAGCGCAACGAGCGAAACGGCAAGCACGCGCAAGCGCCTCGTCGTCGCCACCGTCAAAGGCGACGTACACGACATCGGGAAAAACATCGTCGCCATCGTCCTCGCCTGCAACGGCTACGAAATCATCGATCTCGGCGTGATGGTACCGGGTAAAAAAATCCTGGATACGGCGCGGGAAACGCAAGCCGACGCAATTGTCCTGAGCGGGCTGATTACGCCCTCGCTCGACGAAATGGCACAGGTCGCCGCCGAAATGCAGCGCGAAGGCTTCACGATTCCGCTCTTCGTCGGCGGCGCAACGACCTCGCGGGAACACACGGCAATTAAAATCGCCCCCCATTACCCCGCCGGATTAGTCGTTCACACGACGGACGCATCGCGCATTTCCCGTGCCTGCGGCGAATATTTTTCACCCGATCGGCACGACGGATTCTGCGCCGAATTGCGGGAGTCCTACGAAAAAATCCGTACCGCCTACGCCGCCAAAAAACCGCGCGAAATGCTTTCCCCGGAAGCCGCACGCGCCAATCGCCTAAAAATTGATTTTTCGCAAAATCCGCCGGCAAAACCGAATTGGACCGGGGTTCAAAAAATCGAGATTCCCCTCGATGAACTCTTCCCGCTGATTGCGTGGAGCTCGTTTTTGAGCGTTTTCGAAATGCGCGGAGCCGCCGCCAAGTCCGCCGAAGCCCAAAAGCTGCTCGACGACACGCGGAAACTCCGGGAGGTCCTGCACGCCAAGGGAATCCGCTCCGCTCAAGCCGTCGTCGGCATCTTCCCCGCTTATTCGGAAAACGAAAAAATCATCGTCAACCGCGGCGAATGTGTCTTCGAGCCCGCACGCCAACTCGCCAAGCAACGCGAAGGCACGCCGAATCTCGCACTCGCGGACTTTGTCGCGCCTGCAGGAACCGCCGATTGGATCGGGGCTTTCGCCGTTACCGCCGGAGAAAAAATCAAAGCGCTCGCCGACGAATTTGCTGCCGCCAAGGACGATTATTCCGCTCTGATTCTCGGAGCGCTCGGCGACCGCATTGCCGAAGCCGCCTCCGAATGGTTGCACCGAAAGGTCCGGCGGGAACTCTGGGGCTATGCCGCCAACGAACAGCTTTCGACCGACGAGCTTTTCGACGAAAAATACAAGGGCATCCGCCCGGCAATCGGCTACCCCGTCTTTCCGGACCACTCGCAAAAACGCGCCCTTTTCGATTTGCTCCAAGTCGAAGCCAATATCGGCGTCTCGCTGACCGAGTCATTCATGATGACACCGCCCTCCTCCGCCTGCGGCCTCTACTTCGCGTCCCCGCACGCCAAATACTTCGACGCACGATAAAAGCTCCGCTCACTCAAAGCGAAGCTCATACCGATTACACCAATGCGGCCTACAGCCGTGAGCCATAGATAGTAGGAGGCACGTTCTCTGCCGCCATACATGCAATGGGTGTAATTCGTGGATTCCTTCGAAAAAACTAAAATTTTTTCAAAAAAAGTGCATTTTGTGACAAGTTTGTGAGGATTCGTTTTCAAATTTGGGATAACATTGAAGCGCACACTCGGGCAATGGAGCAACGAACGTGCAAAAACTATCACAAATATGAAAAAATCACTTAGCACTGACACCGAAAAACACGGGCGCTGGTTGCCGTGGGCAGCGGGAACGCTCGCATTTGCCGGACTCGCGGGAACGCTCTTCGCACTTTCCGAGATACTGGAAAGCGACTCCGACAACGACGGCTGGACCGACGCCGAGGAAATCATCGCCGGAACCGATCCCGCCGACGAAGCCGATCCCTGGGACTCCGACGGCGACGGCATTGCCGATTACCTCGAATTCCTCGACGGCACCGACCCGCTCGACCCGAACGATCCGCCGCAACCGCGAACACCCGTTTATGGAGGAACGGCAAGTTCTGCGAGTGTCCCCGTCTTTCGTGATTTGATTGCAGAAACCCTCGAAGGAGAAAGCGAGTCGGCAAATGTCGGGATAGTTGATCTCGGAAATCCGGATTTCAATGCTCCGGCGGGATTTAGTCCCGGACACAATGAAGAGACCGAGAACGGTCGTAAAATCCGCTACCGCGTAATGGGAAGTGATCCGAACGGGTGGAGCGCGTTAGTAGGCGGCGGCGTTGAATATTGGCAGGATAAAGACGGGGCAACCATTGGTGTTGAACTTTGTGCCGGCCCTAATTCTCGCGGCGTAAAGCAACGCTTCAACATGGAAACAACGAAAGATTTTTGCGGCGGTTATGCGTTGGTTTGGGAACATTATGGGCGCGTGCCGAAATCCGGGACAATTGATTATAGCTACACGGTGCGTATCACGACGGGGGACCCTTCCACGGAAACGGCACAAATCGTCGGTACGGAGCTAACGATTGAATCTTCCCGCATTCCCTCCGGAGGTACAGCCAAAGAATGCTTTTTCTTCGGGATAGACGAAACACATCTTGCCGCAATCGAGGAAAACGGCCTCTGGATTAGCATGAGCCCGAATGCCTCGGGAACTCTCTCCGCAGTTGTCGGCAAGCTTCGCATCGTAAAAATCTGCATGGCGGTCGATAAAAATCGCGACAATACAGTTTCTTTCGGAGGCGATGACCTCACTTCCGAAGCCGAACCTTATCGTTTTTGGATTAATAATGATTGTGATAGCGCAGATATGAGCGAAGACGAGGTATCTTCGATTGACCGAACCGGATCCGACGAACCGGATTGTGACAATGAAGTTCCGCGGAGTTGGCGAGATTTGGAAGATTTCACTCGCCTTCAGCTTCGTTTCTTCGGCGATACGGAAGGCTTGGCTTGGATCTTTGAAAAACTGAAATCTGAAGAATTATCCGCACGAATTACAACTCCGGGTGAGGCTAAGATTCGTATCTGGAGACACCTTGATAACTCAGGAGGTCTTTCTTATTTAGACGGAACACAAGTCGAGACAACGACAGGTCTTCAGGTTGTACATGCCGCACATGGAACAACTCCTCTACTCCCGTTACAAACAAAAATCTGGAATGATTGGTCCCCGGGAAATCCGGAATATACCTTTTATGGAATTTCAATGACACACCCGCAACTCAATCTCCTTTTCGAAGGTGTTGATGAGGGGAAGTCTCAATTTTCCTTGGAGCTTTCATTTGGGAAACAAAATTATCAACAAACCTCTTCGGTTTGGTTGGAATTGCTCGATGTAAGAAAAATGTTTAACCAGGTTAAAATTTCCTATGATGGGACGAATAAATCTAGCTCATGGGAAAATAGTCAGATTCAAGATTTTTCCGTTCCTTGGGATGAGGAGGAAGGAGAACAAATTGTTTTTATCCACGGATGGAACATGGAGGAGTCAGGCACAGCCTCTTACGCGGAAACATCGTTTAAGCGGCTTTGGTAGCAAAACTACAAAGGGCGTTTTTCTTCTGTCTATTGGCCAACGAAAGTTGGAGGAACGACCTACTGCGAAAGTGAATTTGTCGCATGGAAGTGCGGAGCAAGCATGGCGCTCTACATTGACCACCTTTGTGAGCAGGGGCAAAAAGTCAATATTATGGCACACAGTATGGGTAATATTGTCGTCGGCAGCGCGCTCGGTTTCGGATCAACAATAAATAATTATGCGTTAATGAATGCGGCAATTCCGGCAGAGTGCTACGATGACAGCTCCGATTTGCGGCAAAATCCGACTACCAAAACTCTCACATCATCGGAATTGATTGCTGTAAATCTCGGTTCTACATATGCTGCTTGGCAACAGCCTTCGGTTTCGGACGATTCCAATCTTTCCGTTAGCAGGCGTGGATATAGAGGACGGCTTAAGAACGTTTCCGGGAATCTTACAAATTTCTATCTCCCGAGTGATTTTGCGACGGAAGAGGCATGGGAATTTAACAACTCGACGCAAAAACCTTGGCTTGATAGTATCAATAAAATCCTTTCCGGTTCTTATGTTTACTACTGTTATAGTGCTAATGGAATAATTAGTAAAAAAATGCGTGTGTTTATAGCTGCAGGAGAATTTATTGATGAACAGCATATCGCTTTAATCGAGGACGTTACAGATTCGGACGAAGTGATGGCATATGTTGATTCTAGCAAAACCAAGGCCATAGGGACAGAAGCGAGAGCTGGCGGGAAAATTTCACGAAGAATCAATATGAGCGACGAGGATGAAAACGGCATAAATTTTGATCGTGTCCATAGCGCACAGTTTATATGGAGTATTCAAAAAACGTGGAAATTTTGGGCGAACTTAAAAGAAACGTTGAGGGGAGAATAAGATGAAACGGAAAAGAAAATCGGTTGCGATTGCTTCTATCTTCTTGTTGCTTTTGCTTCTGTTCTTGTTTTTGGGGAATTCTTTTTCCGGGGACTCCACGAAAGCCCGAAGCAATGGAGATGAGGCAGCAAAATACAAGCCAAGCCTCCTGAGTCGTATTCTTTCTAATGACATTGTTTTCTATGGCCGGGTTTTAGATTTGGAAGGCAATCCCGTGCCGCACGCGAAAATTACATATGCAAGCTTAAGTGCTGCAAACTATGATTCGGTTTGGACGGGAGGCGGTCCGCCGGATAAGGTTATGCACGCAGACGAAAACGGATACTTTGAAATCCATGAAGTCGGCGGGAGTTTATATGTCCGCTGTACCCATCCGGATTATTACGGGAATAGCAATCCGCAAGAAGGCTCCCAACGAAAATTCGGTTATGGATTTCAAGTCGGTGAGAATCCCGCCCGGGATTCGCAAAGTCCGGCGATTTTCCGTTTGCGCAAAAAAGGTGTTCGCGAGCCACTCTATTATTCTTGTAGTAAAACTATCGGAAAGGGACAGGGGTGGATCCGGGTTCCCGCTGAAGGGCTTGCGATAGATCTCGCAAGCGGAAAAGCAAAAATCACGGACAGAAGTATTTATATTTCCCATAAAATCCGTGAGCACAAAAAAAACGACCAAAACTTTGCCTGGGAATATACCCTGTATATTCCCGGCGGCGGCCTTATAAGTAAAAAGTCAAAGGGGGCTTTTGACTTTATCGCCCCGTCGGAAGGATATGAAGAGAAGGTTAAAATCGGATATGCTCAAAACGAAGATAATTGGAGGCCTCGAAAGACATCCTACTATTTCGTGAAGTTTCCGAATGGCTTGTACGGGATTTTTGAGATTGCGGCTTCCTCTTCCGGCTCAATAAATTTTCAGGCCCTTGTTAATCCGAATCCCGCTTCCCGGAATTTGGAATACGAATATGAACAGCAACTGAATAAAAACCAAGGAGGTTACGGCTACTGGTTCTCTTTATGAGGGCCGTATTTTTCGCTCGCCTAGCGGTTCTGCTGATTACATTCGTAGGGTGTAAAAATCAGAGAACCCCAATTCCCTTTCTTGTAAAATTCGTGGATAACTCTCGAAAAAACTAAGTAGAAATCATCCACGAATGTGGCGCGGCTGTTCCAGATCTTGTTTACATGACGAACCCATCTAACAATTTGGAATAACAATGAAAAAAATAGTGTATAGCTTATTGTCGCTCGGAGTACTTCTCGCGGGAATTTGGGCTTTTTCTCTTAGTGGGACGGCGAAGCTTGAGCAGCAATCCGAGAACGACGAAAGATCGGAGCGCTTTCCGCATCCCGAAGTTCGGGATGGCCGCGTTATGCCGCCGCTTTCGAAATCCGAAACTGCGGAAATTGTCAGGATGTTGAAAAATCGCTGGCCGGGTATTGTGTCTTTTGCTTCAAGCTCACAAGCTTTAGGGGCACGAAGAGAAAAAGTCTGCGCTATTTTGCGGGAGACAGAGGTTGTTTTTCGCGAATTTGTTTTTGAGCACTCAGCATCTTGGACGCATAGTACTCCACAATCGTTAAAAATTTACTTTGATCACTATCTTCGGGAAGAGCCGCATACGCCGTCTAATGTTTTGGCATTGCTTTTGAACTGCAGGAATTACACCTATTCGTCAGCCCCGGATACGTGCATCGAAACTGAAAAATGCTTTTACGTCTGGCATCACGGTCGTCTTACGCAAGGAGCAATGATTCGGAAAAGTGACCTTATGATGTATCGTTGGTTTATCAATTCTCAAAATTTGGATGTCCCCTTTGAGGATTGATTCATCTCCAGATTCGAACTGATTATGAAGAAAAAATTGATTTATTCGTTCCTGTTTTTAGGAATTATTATCAACGTATGCGAAATTTATTTTAATTAAATTTTATGAAATACTTATTCTTTTTATTAATCATCACGCTCTCGTACGGCTTCCTACACGGAGCAATCGTTTTCGAATCCAAGGACGAGCGGGGACAGCTCTGGCAAGTAGATGCATGCGTAGAAGCAAGCGGAAGGCGAAGCGTTCGTATTTCCCGTGACGGGAAAACCGTTTCGACTTTCCCCGGCGGAGGGATTGCCTCCAATGTCCATGGAGACTTGATGAAGGAACCTTCCCCCATTAAGGATTTTTTTGTGGGAGAAGAAAACCTTTGGGTTGTGAGTCGTCACCAAGCGGATTTTTCAGAGCTTCGAAAGGTAAATTTGAATTCCGGAAAGTGTGAAATTGTGGAAATCCCCCGAGTCGGACACGAGCTGATGTTGAGAATCGTGAGACTGGATGATTCCGGTTTTCCCGTTATTCGGTTACCGAAAGCATTTTCGAACAATATTGACGATCGGTACGAATTTTTGCTTCAGGCAGATAATTCCTGGGTGGACGTTTCCGAGGGAATTTTTTATCCGTTCAAAAATCCCGAGACTTATTCGGACGGCATGAAATGGCGCTATGAAACTATAATTGCCCGAAACGAGCAGCGAAAAGCCAAAGACCCGAATGCACGGCTAATTCCCGTTCCCGCCTATAGGAACATCGTAGAATATTGCCGCTTAAAACCGAATGAGGCAAAAACGTTTCTGGTTCTAGGAGACAAACGTCATCCGATGGTTACAGAGGAGGAGTGGAAGCAAATCGAACCCCTTCTCAAAGGAGACAAGCCGACTATTGATGACACCCAAACGAAACCTTCGGACTTCACGCCTCCTCAAGCCTCACCGAAAGAAGAAAAGCCATCGCTCCATGCATGGTATTTTGCCTTCGGAGCCCTAGTTGTTTCTCTCGCCGGACTTTTCCTTTGGCTGAAAATCCGTTCCCGCAGGAGGAAAAGCTAAGTAAAGATCATCCACGAATTTCACTGATTACACGAATGGTGGTAAAGAATTTCTCCGATCGTTATTTGCGGCGCTTTGCTCACTGCCGCAGGCAAAATTCGTGCAATCCGTGAAATTCGTGGATACTCTTCGAAAAACTAAAAAAAATGTAATTTCGAAAGTTTTAAAAAGTTGTCGTATCGAAGGATATGAAAACAGTGCTTTTTCGGGATCTTATACTGCAGACGGAACTGCGTACCTTTGTCGTATTAACTCTGAGGAATGCGATGTATCATACACTTTAGACACAAGAACAGATTAGGTCTTCTTCTATGAGAAAGTTTATTTTTTTCTTTTTGATTATTTTCGTTGCGATGTCATCCTGCTTTCTGTGGTGGCGAAAAATCAACGGGCGAGAGTCAGCAATTGGGCTTGTGCCCATCCATACAGTCCCAAATCAAAGTAAAAACACCTTTGGAACACCCTCGACTCTTTCGTCCTTCTTGAGCGGAGTTTATCCCGAGCACAAAATTTCCGTAGTGAAGTCAGATTTGGAAATAATTACGAAAAAGGTTATTCCCGAATACTCCGGGCGAAATCCCGGTAGAGGCGACATTGAATTGTGCGATCGGAATAATAGACCGTTGAAAGATTTTCCGCACCCTCCAACGTGCCATGACATTTTGGAAAGTCTTAGATGGTGTATGAGCTACTACCACGTTCCGAATGTTTGCGTGGAAGACGAAAACTGTTTCTATGCGTGGTATGCAGGCGAGACGTTCCAAGGCAATATCATTGATAAAAAGCATTTTCGCCGACATGGGTGGGAAATGAGCTCCGAAAAAATTGAATTCATCGGAGACTAGCCGAGGAGGGAGAAAGGCTAAGTAGAGGGCCAGCCACGAATTTCACTGATTACACGAATGGTGGTAGAGAATTTCTCCGATCGTTATTTGCGGCGCTTTGCTCACTGCCGCAGGCAAAAATTCGTGCAATCCGTGAAATTCGTGGATACCCCTCGAAAAATCTAAAATTTTTTCAAAAAAAGTGCATTTTGTGACAAGTTTGTGAGGATTCGTTTTC
>JAZRSB010000018.1:0-2544 GCA_045651325.1 Candidatus Spyradenecus sp. | reverse complement strand
CGTCTGGGATCCGACGGAACCGGTCGCCACGCGTCCGCTCGTCTTCCGCTACGCGCCGAACAGCTTGAACCTGTTTTACGCTTTCGATGGCAACAAAAACGTCTCGGACGTGTTCTACCGGATGACGTCTAACGGGATCGGCGCACACTACGACTACGCGCCTTTCGGCGGAACGACGCGCACGCACAGTGATTCAAGCGCCTCGTTCGACATCGTTGCGCTCAATCCGTTCCGCTTCTCCTCGGAATACTACGACTCCAAACTCGACCTTGTTTACTACAACTTCCGGCACTACTCGCCCTCGCTCGGCCGCTTCCTCTCCCGCGACCCCATCCAAGAACAAGGCGGATGGAATCTGTACCTAATCGGAGGGAATAACTTACTTGAACGAACGGGCATTTTGGGGGAATCGTTTTTGTCGTTCACATTGAAGGCTGGTGCAAAAGCCGCGTCAAAAGGAATACTGAAAAACTTTATTAATTCTCAAATTAAGACAAAAATAGAGCGAATTGCATTGAAGAATTATGTTAAACGTTTTTCGAAAGAAGCTGATGATCTCATTGACATTTTGGATGATCCTTGGTGGGTCACGTGTATTGGATTTATCCCTGTCGTTGGAGATGCTTTTGACTTGGTTAATGTTCCGCTTCAAATAAAACGTGCAATAAACAAAGCAGATAATCTCCAAAATCGAGTGGAACGAATTATTTCAATACAGGGGAAGAAGGCTTCTTCGCTTCTGCATGCGAAGTTTAAACATTTGATTGGTGATGATCCGTTAACAGAAAAGACCTACGTAGAATTGAAGAGCATCGCCATTGGGGAGTCTTCAATGTCTAAACGTGCCCGAACAATAATAAAGTTGATTGATCAAGCACACCGCTTGAACGAAAAAATTTAAGAATAAATCCAAATGGTTTCGGAATATCTAACATATAAAAAAACGATTGAGTCGCTCGTCAAAAAAGGCGATTACACGCGTGCGCTCCCTTTAATAGACGAGTCATTGAAAAAGTACCCTTTAGATCCGGAATTGCTTTTAATGAAATATACTGCGTCACTCTTTTCGGAGGACGGAGAAACGATTGAACATCTCGTTGAAAAAACGTTAGGGACGGTTGTTCGGACTGCGCCAAAATTTTCTCGAGGGAATGTAGAATTGGGACATTTTCTTTTTTCCGTTTTAGAAAAGAACGAACAAGCAACTTTGGCTTTTGAGGCTGCAGCCAGACAATCACTGGAAGATTTACAGCAAGCATATATCGGGCTTTTGAAAATTAGCCTCGAAGAAAATGATACTAAAAGAAAAGGGGAGCTAATAAAGCGCATAAAAGAAATTCCCGATGATATTTTTTTTGAAGCAGGATTAGAAATTCCAGAGATTTGATTAGAAATTGGGATAAAATCAAAACAATACACAATTTTTTCAAAATAAGAACATTTTTTGAGATACTTAGCTTATGAAAAAAAGACGCTTTGGTTTATTGGAGCAGTGCTTCTTGCTATTTTCGCGGCGGGCTGCTTGCACACTGATGTTTCAGCCGATAGGGAGGAATTAAACATGCTGTTTTACTACAAAACAGTAGAAAATATTCAGGAACGTTTTGAGTTCGAAAAAGCGTGGTACGCTAAAATCAAAATTTATCCTGAAGAAAATTTTATACGTAAAGATGGAAAGTCCTTATAGAATTAATATAAAGCATATTCTGTTCTCTATTTTAATTTTTTGTGTTCGGATTGAATGTGCACTTCGCTTCTTTTTTCTCTTTGTATTGTTACGGGAATTCTGCTTTTCCGAGAATCCTCTGAGTAGCACAGGATGGATGCCATTCCTGCTTCTATCGTTTGCGCCTACTTTTGCTACCGTTTTTAGTTTTATTTTTATAAGTGCGAATGCCTTCTTTGGGGCGTTGCTTTGGTCTTCGTTTTTTGTGGTTCCCTACCTTATAGGATTTTCAATCTATGAATTTTCCATAAAAAAAGAAAACGTGTGCATAAATCCCAAAAGGAGACGGATTACAGATTTATTCGCGTACTGGATAATTTTGGCGAGCTGTATCTTTTTTAATGGTTTTTTCTATCTTGGATGTCCTTTAGGGGAGTGGTGTTTATTGTTGCTATCATCATTTGCCGGTGCGATTTTCTTTTCTTTCGGATGGGGATATTTATCGTTGGTTGCTCGCCGAATTATATTCTGGATAAAAAATGTTTGGTGAACGTAATTCATTTGCACCCCCACGCTCGCAAGGGCGAGGCCTCGTGAAAAACACCGTCAACGGCAACGTGATTTCGCAATACGACTACGCGCACGACGCGCTTGGTCGGCGCACGTCCGCCGCGAAATCCGGAACCATGATGGCGGCTTCGGAAAACCTCGCCTACGGCTACAATGCTCGATCGGAGCTCGTTTCCGCCGTCTCCGACACCGATGCGAATTACAATTACGCCTACGCCTTTGACCACATCGGAAACAGAGCGACGGAGGCTGTCGCGGGAACGGAAAATGCCTACGCGACGAACTCTCTGAATCAATATTTGTCAGTT
>JAZRSB010000017.1:0-8884 GCA_045651325.1 Candidatus Spyradenecus sp. | reverse complement strand
TTCCGGCGACGTCACCCAACCCTTCCAATGGTCTTCGGAACATTACGATTCCGAGCTCGACCTCGTTTACTACAACTACCGCCACTACTCGCCTTCGCTCGGCCGCTTCCTCTCCCGCGACCCCATCGAAGAACAAGGCGGACTCAATCTGTATGTGTTCGTGGGGAATAATCCTATCGTAATGGAAGATATATTGGGAATGGAGGAAAAATGCGGATATATTTCTCAGGTCCTTAATGGAGGATATTTCGGGAGAAATGCAATTGTCGGAAAACCTCGAAATGCAGTTGAGGGAGTCTCTGTAAGTAGCGCTAAAGGTATAGGGATTGGCTATTTTATTTCAACGGGTGTTGAGGTAAAGGGTGAGGTTTGTAATGTGAAATGTATCTCTGGAGTATGTGGAAAGAAATTTAAGGGGAGCGCGATGTTCTTCGTAAACATTGGTTTATCCGGAGCATCGCACGCATTTCGAGCAGACGTAACTTTTAGGAAGGGCGATTGGAGCATTTCGGGAGGTGTGAATGCATGGGCGGGTATCCGTGCGTACGGGCAAGTCTTCGGTAAAGGTGGCGGAGAAGTGGAATTTAGTACATGTTCCGGAAGAAATTCCTTCATCTCGGGAAAGATAAACGTTGGCGGAGAATTTGGTGTTGAGATCGGAGGTGAGGCAAATGCATATTTAGGATTTTCATGGAAAGGATTCGGCTTAAGAAAACGCTTGGGGATTGGCCTTGCTGGCGGCGGCAGGATTGGGGTCCTATGGGATGCTTCAGTTCACTGCAATAAGGCGAAGTGTGACATTTCCGGACCGATTGATTTTTTTGCCGAGGCGTATATGAGAGCACAGTTACTGGGGTTTAATATGGAGGTTGGCATTTCAGGAACGACGACCATGGGAACTCAGACTGTTAGCTTCGCAAATCCTCTTTATTCTTTATTAGACTAGCACATGCGACGCATTGATACAAAATCTACCTTGTTTTGTCTGCTTGTAAATGTCTCTCTTATTACATTTACTGGGGTTTACGCAAATTCGACATCTGTTTTTTCGTATATTTACCAGGCATTTTTGCTGTTTCCGGCAAATTGGCTTTGGGGGTGTTTAACTATCGCGTTCGGAGGGGTTATTTGGGTAAAAAGCAAGGCGACACGAAAGGCGTATAACGATGAACGCTCATGGAATATAAGCGTAAGAATTGCCGTATTTTCAGTTTTTCTCCCTCCGCTTATTTTAGGAGGAATTTTGTGGTGGTTCTTCAACGAAACGGGACGAAACCTCATATTCGCATCGTTAATTGTTGCAATAATTCAGGTGCTGTTGGCGGCAATGGGGTGGTTGCGTCCTTTTTGCCTTCAGAATGCGCATACGGAGGAAGATCCTATGTTTGCGCCCCCGCTTTTCAAGCGCGAAGAAGGCGAGGTGATTAGCTCATGGGAGTTCCTCATGCCGCGACCGATAATCAAAGCTGTAAAAAATATGAAGGATCCGCTTTCTAAAAGCAGAATCGGACGTTTCGTGTTATCGATTTTTGAAACATGCTCACGGCTAATCGGAAGCCCGCTTTAATTATGAATTTTATTTCTCCGAACGCGTTTGAACATCGTTATGCCAGAATTAGCAAATAGCGATAAATTGCGCAAAGTTGCAGGGCAGAGTATCTTATGGGGAAGAATAAAAACAAAAAATTAGTTTTGTGTTTGGACAAACGGCCAATAGACCTCACGAAAAACATCTGCGAAGTCTTCGGACCTGCTGGCTACATCCGCACGGCGTATTCCTATGCGCCCTTCGGTGCTGTCACTGCTTCCGGTGACGTCTCCCAACCCTTCCAATGGTCTTCGGAGCATTACGATTCCGAACTCGACCTCGTTTACTACAACTACCGCCACTACTCGCCCTCGCTCGGCCGCTTCCTCTCCCGCGACCCCATCCAAGAACAAGGCGGGTGGAATTTGTATGTATTCGTAGGAAGTCGACCTACGTTTCAAAATGATTCCTTGGGATTGATATCTGTAGGAGGCGGAGGCGGGAAAAAGCGTTTTAGCGGAGTTATCAATGGGCCCGGATATGCTTTCGACTGGGAGATGGTTTGGGGACTTTCTTTCAGTTATAAAGAGACCAATCGCCCTTGCGAAAAAGAAGCGACAGGAACGTTTTCTTTAAGCGCAGAAGCGGGAATAACTGTCGGATATGGTATTCGAAAGAATGATGTGTTCGGATGGGATGTTTTCTTGCTTGCAGGAGTTCGATTTTTTGCGGGATTGGATGCATCGACGACGTTTAGTGTTAAATTCTCTAAAGCAGAAACACCTTCCTATTCATCAACCCTTAGAGGAATCGGGTATGGTGGAGCAGAGGGAGGGGCTATAGCACGTGTATCGAAGGCAAGGAAGAATGACTGGAAAGAATTCGGATTAGGTTTACGCGGACAGGTGAGCATTGGATCTGAAGTATTGCTTTCCTGTACCGGGGAACAATGTGCCGTAAAAGGAAGTCTCGGGCTAATTGAGGCGAAGATAGATGTCATTGCTAATTTTCTTTGGCTCGATGTAGGGTTTGAACTATGGAACCCTAATACAGAGAGCCTTCCTTTCACGTATTCAGAATCCACTTCATTTAAAAATCCGCTGGTAGCCGCCCTAGAACAATAAATACGATGTATATTTTCACGATTAATGAAGTCGAAAGAAACTAAAAGTATTTGGACTGCAAAGCCGAAGTTTCATCTCCTTTGGGTTAACCAATTTTCATTGTCCCTTTCTATTGTGGGAGCGGTTCTCCTTATAGGTATTTGGGCGGAAAATGATTTCCAATGGTCATGGTATTTTCTCGGCATACCGTGTATTCTGTGTGTCCTCGCAATGTTGATGCCGTTGTGGAGTGGACTTTTCTTGATAGGGACAAGGTATATGCTTACCGAAGAGCACGTTCTAATCATAAAGAATTACATATTTTTTCGGAGGGTTTACAGCTTGCCGTTAAAGAATATTTGGAGTGTGGAAGTTTGCTCAAAAAACGGAGAGGTGAGTGTTTTTTGGGGACTCTACGAACGTTGGTGGTCCGGACTCATAATTTCTTCATCCATTCAGCGAAAGAATGAAGAATTCCGATTTGTTTTTCTTCGAGAATCTGATTGGACGCACTTGCGTGATCTTATTCCTAAGAGAATATCTATAAAATTTCTATGCACTTCAAAAAAATGAAAAGTTATCGGGCATGGCGATAAATTCTGGCTTTACGTCTCTCTCTGTACCAATGATTGCTATTGGACATGACATAGAATCCAAAGATGCTAATATAAAAAACTAATGGCTACCTCTAGAAATTTATTTTTAGGGTATTGTCCTAAATTTTCTTCTTCTTCCCACCTGTCAGAATCCGATTCAAGCGCCTCGTTCGACATCGTTGCGCTTAATCCGTTCCGCTTTTATCTGTGACGGCTTTCCGTTCTCTCTACAGCGCTGAAATCGCCGACTTTTTCTGTTTTCGTATAGAACGGTCAAAGGCAATCGCTTTGCCGTCGCCTACGGGCGGCATGATTCCGAAATAGTCCTGCGCTTGGATTTGAGAAACGGGGTTTCTGTAGTTTGTTCCCTGCGTCCTTATGCTGTGCCCGCAATAATCGGCGGCGCGGGAATAGCCATGAATCACGGCAAGGCAACTTGCGGCGGTGTGTCGAAAGGCGTTTTGCGTGTCGGTAAGCCCTAAGCGCTTTGAAGCCCGTTTAATTCTGTAGTTATACGCCTGCACTCGGCAGTTGAATTGCTCCATTTCGACGCGTTCCCGCGCCTCGGGGTCAAGGGCTTTCAGCGTTTCGGCGGGAATATCGTTAAACGGGAAGATTAAAGCTTCGGGCGGGGTTTTTAGCCCGTTTGCACGGCAAGCGTCAATCCATGCAAGCGCGTTTGCCGAAACGGGAACGCGGCGGGCTTGCTTTGTTTTCGTGATTGTGTGGGAAAGCCTAAATTCTCCGTCGATTAAGTCTCTCCACCGCAGACGCATTGCCTCTGCCTCGCGAACGCCGCAAAATAACTGCACCACGGCGGCGGGAACGGCTTCGGGCGCGGCGCTCCATAACTCGGCAAGGATTGAACGCGCTTGCTCTGCGGTTAAAATGTCAGGGTCTTTCGTCTTTACGATTTTAGGGGCGACGACGATTTCAAGCGGATTGTTCAACTTGTCGGTTGCGCGGCGCGTCGAGTTCTCGCGGGAAAACCACCATTTGAACATCTCTTTTGTTATGTCGATATAGTGTTTCTTCGTTTTCGGGGCGGGAACGCGTCCGCCTCGCGGGCGTGCGGTTGCGTCTATCGCCTCAAATAGAATCTGCTCGCTAATTTCGGAGAGCCTCTTTCCCTCAAACGCATTTGCCAAACCGGTTAGGTAGTTTTTGATTCTGTTTCGGTAAGCTAAGCCCGCGCCGCCGTTGCGCTCTTTAAATTCCATAAACTGAAAGGCAACGTCTTTGAAAAGCGGTGTTTCGTCTTTCGTCTCCTCGCGCTCTACGGCTTCCCGTAAAATGTCAATCAAAGGGCGCGGTGGTTCTCCGGCTTGTGTTTTCTTTAAAACGTATTCCCGCCAAAATTTAAGCGCGGCTTCTTCTTCCTTGCGGAGCGTGCCAAAGCCCGCGCCTGCCTGTTCGCCTACCTTATTCGCCTCGCGGGCGGCCTTGTTCGCCTTGGCGTATTCTTCAACCGGCAAAAGGGAGCGCTTCCATTCGTCGCCTTGTTTAATCCACAGCTCTAATTTTTGGAAACGGCTTTCAAATCGCACCTTTCCAAACTTGCCCTTTTCCAAGCCTAACCAACCACGCCCGGATTTAACGGCGGGGATATGTTCAAACTCTTTGCCAATCTTTACGCGCTTTTCTGCCATACTTCGACGCTATGCGCCACAGCTTGCCCTTGCAAGACTTTTTACGATTTTCTTACGATTAAATTCGCATCCTTTTAAACAAGCGGATTCTTAGGGGTTCGAGTCCTCTTGAGCACCACTTTCAAAAGCCCGCGAATGCTGATAAATAAAGGCCTCGCGGGCTTTTTTGTGCCCTTGTTGCTGTCCCCTAAGGCCACCTGCTTTTAGGCTACTTCTAGAAATTCATTTTTAGGGCATTATCCTAAATTTTCTTCTTCCCTCCTGTCGGAGTCTGTGTGCCGGAGGTGCACTACATTGGATAACCGCGGGTGCAGGCCATAGCCGAAACCCGCGGATAATCTATGAAAAACAAGCGCCGCAAAGTGACAGGGATAGACCCGTTTACATGCCTGCGGCGTAATGGAACGAATTGCGAGCCTCTGCAAAACCTCTTGAAACAAATTTCTATAGGTAGCCTTTAGATTCAATTTTTTCGGGGACGGCTTTTTAAGATTGATTTTTTAGGGATTCGGCAAAATCATGACTGCGTTTTCAATTTAAAAGCCTCTTCCGGTTTTGCTTGTGAGGCGTAAACTCGAAAGAGCGGGCGGGAACGTTTTAGCGTTCCCGCCCTTTGCTTTTAGTTGCGCGGTGCCGCTCGCCCTTTCGAGCGAGCGGCGGGAATTGCTATAAAAGCAAGCAACAAACCCATTCAATTATTTCGAGGATTCCCGAAATAATAGTTATTGCTGCCGCCGCAACCAATACGGCGTTCCCTATTTTTTCTTGCTTGTGAGGCATAAAGCCGACGCGCAAGACCGCGCTAAATTGAAAAGAGCTATATGATTTAAAGACTAAGGAGGTTTCCGCGTTTCGCCAACTGATTTAGTAGTATTTTTTGTTTTCGCCTTTTTAATCCTGTTCTACGGAGAAATCGGCAAGAGGGAAGGGGACCAGTCCGTTTCCGCTCCTGCGAGATGTTTTCTTTGCACGAAAACCTTCTGAAATCGTCCCGAAATAGGCGTTGACAACTTTTGAGGGGGGGTAAAATAAAATCCTTTAAATTAAAAACTAACCTAGAACACTATGAAAAAATACATTGCTATTGCTACGCTCCTCGCCGCAGGAAGTGCTTTTGCTAGCACAACTGATAAAATAAGCCTCGCTGATGCTGGATTTTCTATTAAAAATCCGATAAGCGCGTCGTACTCATTTGGTGGTGAAACGTTCGACTCTACGAGTTTCAGCTTTACGTTTACGCTTAGCCCGGATGTAGTGAATGTGATTGGGAAGGTTGTTGGAGGAGATGACGCAGCGCCTGAGATAGAGACTAAGCCGACGTTGATTTCCGTGTTGGCAGGTAGTGGTCACTATGTTGGAGCTGGAGTTGGATATTCTTCGTCTGACAACGTAGTTTACGGTGCGGGTATTTTTGGGCAGGCGACGCAGGCTTCTTCTTCTGCTGCTTGTGGAGGTTATTTTGGAGGCTCCAATATCAATAATCTAGATAGTGTTGATACGATTGCGGTTACGGTTAGCCATGAAGCTACTTCCGGAACGACGTTTTTTATTTCTGCTCTTTCTAATGGAGTGTGGACGGAATATACCCCAGATAAAAATGGGAGCCTCAAATGGTCTAGTGGGAATGGAGTTCCGAGCAGTTTGTATATCAATGTGGATGCAGGTATTTCTTCTGTATATGTTTTTGACTTTTCGATTTCATCTGCGTCAGAGGCTCAGGCGATCAATCATGCTGCTGTGGCTGCTCTCCCCGAACCCTCAGCCTTCGGCTTGCTTGCGGGCTTGGGAGCTTTGGCGCTCGTCGGCACGCGTCGCCGCCGTCGCTAAGCTTTAATTAAGCTTAACAAGAAAACGCCTCACCGGGGAAACTCGGTGGGGCGTTTTTTATTGCCCTAAGCAGGAGAACGTCTGTTCCGGCGGCGATCCGTTTGCGCGAAAACTCAGACAATTTTTTTCGCGGAAAGCGCTTTTGCCTGCGCATGAAAAATACATTGAAAAAGGAATCGAATATACAGCTTGGGCGATTGATGGGAGAATTTTTTGCCGAACTGACTGCCGAGCATCGCAGCTCGGCGGCGGCAAGAATCGACAGCATCGTGGACTCAACGCTGGTGTTGCTCGAACAAATCCGCGGCGAGGAGCTTTCTCCCGGCTTTGCGGATTATCTCCGCTACGTCATCAAGAAATCCGGCGAGCAAAAGAAAATAGAGCTCCATGTCCGTTGTTAGGGGGATAGAAAGCTTAAAGATTAAAGAAAGCAGTTTTTCGGGAGGCGCTTTTGTGTCTTGTTCCATTGCGGCGCAGGCACGTCAGGGATATATCTGCATCACGGAGCGGTGCACAGCCCCGAAGGGGCAATTGCGAATAGCGAATCACGAATTCCGAATGCTTACCGCGTAGCAAATTTTATAGACTCGAGGAGTGTTACCGATGTCTGATTCCGCCTAAAGGTCACTTCTCTTTAAGCTTTAAGCATTAAGCTCTAATCTCTCTCTTTAATCTTTCCCCTTTAATCTTTAATCTCTCTCCCCGCCGGCACTTTATAGAGCTTGAGCTTGGCTTCTTCGTTGTTATTGCGCGTGTTCGGGACGCCGGGAGCCTTGAGCTCGCAAGGGCCGTCGAACGCGTAGCGCTTAATCGTGACGTTTCCGTTGGCGTCGATTTCAAAGACGCTCATGCTCAGCGTGCGGTCGGCGCCGTCGTTCGGGTCGCTTGTCGTAATGTATCCGGTGTATCCGGCGTTCATGTACGTGAAGGCGATGGGCTTGGTCGTGCAGCGTTTGTGGTTGCCGGGGACGCCGATGGGCATTTTATCGCCGGGCTTGAGGAAGACGCGGGCGTTGCCGAGATAATTATCCCAGCCGTTCGAATGGTTGTGGCCGAAGAGGAAAAAGAGTTTCAGGCCTTTTTGCGCGTAGCGGTTAAGAACGTCGAAAATGTATTTGGCGTAGCGCCCGTCGCCGCCGGTGTAGCTGCGCATGGAGTAGTGGAGCGGGAGATGCGAGCAGACAAAAATCGGTCCCTTAAAATGCTCCTTTTGCTTCAGGCTTAGGTAAGCCTCGAGATTGGCGGCGGTGCGTTTGACGGTGGCTTCGTCGTCCGAGAGATCCGGATTGCCGTTGGTCGGCGTTTTGCTTTGGTGCCACATGTAATCGTCTTCGTTGATAACGAAAACGCCGTAGCGCTTGCTTGCGGGATCGTTGGCTCCGCTCGGGGCGATGCCGGAGGTGCCGATGGGGTCGTGATTGCCTTGGACGAGGACGAGCTCGTCCGGCTCAATGCCGAGCGGCGCGGAGAACAGAGCTTCCTTGAGTGCGGCAATCCCCGAATCGCTTTCGCTCGGACGGTTATTGAGCTTCACGGTGTAGTCGCCGCAGAAGAGCACGCGGTCGGCATTCGTGTAGCCGTCGGCCTTGATTTGCGCCAGGAGCTTGGCGACTTGGCGGCCGCCTGCGGCATCGGTGCTGGCCTGCAGGTCGGAGCCGGCAATAATCACGGTTTTTTCCGCTTCCGCAAAAAGCGCGGCGGGAACACAGCAGAGTAGAAGCGCGAGTAGGGGTTTCATGCATACAGACTATCCGAAATTCCGCATAGCTTCAATGGGGATTAGATTAAAGAGAGAGATTAGAGCTTAATGCTTAAAGCTTAAAGAAAGGGCGGATGGCGGATGACGGATAGGGGCAATTGCGAATAGCGAATCCCGAATTCCGAATGCTTACCGCGTAGCAAATTTTATAGGCTCGAGGAGTGTTGCCTATGTCTGATTCCGCCTAAAGGTCTTTAAGCTTTAAGCCCTAAGCTCTAATCTGGCGGAAATTCACAGATAGGTAACACTTTAGAGTCAAACATAGGTAACACTTTTTTGGGTTTTGTGTTAAAAGCTACGGTGCGATGCCGTGGGAAAACAAAAGTGTTATCGATATGAAAAAAGAAATAATGGCTGCATTAGCGCAGGGGCAAGAGAGCGTCAGTTCGATTGCCCTGCGTTATTCAATATCACGAAAAACG
>JAZRSB010000016.1:0-64671 GCA_045651325.1 Candidatus Spyradenecus sp. | reverse complement strand
TAATGCAGCCATTATTTCTTTTTTCATATCGATAACACTTTTGTTTTCCCACGGCATCGCACCGTAGCTTTTAACACAAAACCCAAAAAAGTGTTACCTATGTTTGACTCTAAAGTGTTACCTATCTGTGAATTTCCGCCTTGATGCTTGGTGCTTATTCCGCCGCGGGCGTTTTCACTTATCCGTTATCAGCTATCGGTTTTCCCTTCTTTCTCCGCCTGCGGCACTCGCTTGATGCTGGGTGCCTGATGCTTAGTGCTTTTCTTAGCGGACTCCGCGCTGACGGAGGGCTTCGAAGAGGCAAACGCCCGTGGCGACGGAGACGTTGAGGCAGGGGACGCTGCCGAGCATCGGGATGCGCAGCAGGAAGTCGCAGGTCTCGCCCGTGAGGTGGCGGATGCCGTCGCCTTCGGCGCCCATGACAATGGCGAGCGCGCCTTTGAGGTTGGCGTTGTAAATGGATTTGCTCGCCTTGTGGTCGGAGGTTCCCGCGACCCAGACACCGCAGCTTTTGAGCTTTTCCAGGGCGTTGCGCAGGTTGTTGGCGAGGACGATCGGGACGCTTTCCGCGCCGCCGCAAGCGATGCGGCGAACCGTTTCCGTAACGGGGGCGGAACGGCGTTTCGTGATGATGACAAAGCTGACGCCGGCGCAGTCGGCCGTGCGCAAAATGGCTCCGAGGTTGTGCGGATCCTGAATGCCGTCGAGGACGAGAATCAGCGGATTTTCTCCGGCGGCTTCGATCAGTTCGGGGATTTCGGATTCGTCGTGTTTAAGAATCGCGATATCGCGATTGTAGTGAGCATTGTCGCGTGCCATGTCAGTGTTGTTTTATTCAGATTTTAAATCGCGGGTCATCAGGGCGTCGATCGCGTCGCGCGGATCCACATCGCAGTAAACGATGGCGTGGACGCATTGGAGAATCGGTGCCGGGATTTTTTTGCTTTGGGCGTATTCGTAGAAATTTTTGGTGGCGTAATAGCCTTCGACGATGCTGGTGCCGGAGGACATTTTTTGCATCGCGGCGCGGATGCCTTCGCGGCCGATTTGCAGGCCGAATTGGCGGTTGCGCGACCAGTCGGCCGTCGCCGTTGCAATCAGATCGCCCATGCCGCTGAGGCCTTGCACGGTTTCGGCATTGCCGCCGAAGGAGGCGATGAGGCGCGACATCTCCGTGAGCGCGCGCGTGAGCAGGGAGGCGCGGGCATTGGCACCGAGCTTCATGCCGTCGCAAATCCCCGCCGCAATTGCATAGATGTTTTTGAGCGAGCCGCCGAGTTCGACGCCGATGACGTCGGAGGAGCGGTACACGCGGAACGTGGCGTTGCTGAATTCCTGCTGGATTTGACGGGCCGTGGCCTCGTCGCAGGTGCTGGCAAAAACGACGGCGACGGGCAGACCGGCGGCGACTTCCGCGGCGTTGGTCGGGCCCGAAATCGTTCCGGTCGGAATGCCCGGAAGCACTTGGGAAAGGACGGATTCCGGCGGGAGGAAGCTGTCGGCTTCGAGGCCCTTGCAAAGCACGAGCAGGGCGAGCGGCTTGCGCGGGTTGCTGTCCAAAATGGCCTTCACGCCTTCCGCCGTTGCACGCAGGGCTTTCGAGGGACAGGCGAAGACAAGCACGTCGCATTCCAGGAGCGCGGGCGCGGCATTGGCGGCGAGTTGGATGTCCTGCGGGAATGCGACGCCGGGGAGATACACCTTGTTTTCGCGGGAACCCGCAATATCCAAGGCCTGTTCGAGACGGCGCGGAATCAGCGTCACGCGCTGTCCGCAGCGATTGAGGTGAATCGCCATTGCCGAGCCCCAGGCTCCCGCTCCTAAAATTACTACGTTCATGGTTGTTGCTTTCTTTTAAAACGACGGGTTAACGCTTGTCTTCTGTATTCCTGCGCGTCTGAAATGGCTTTTTCCGCTGCTTCGATCAAGGCGCCCGAGCCGAAGTATTTTTCACAATCGAATCGGGTGACAACGGCTTGCTGCAACAGGGCTTCGCGCTCCAGTGTCTGCCGGACGGAAACGATATATTTCTGAAGCGCTTCGGAAATGTCCATTCGGGTCAGAGAAGGAATTGCTTGCTGATGCTTTTCGGCGAATTCCGCCATTTCGCGGTAGAGGTCCCCGATGCGTTCGGCAGCGGCATCCGCAGATTGCTTATCACGAATCGAAAACCAAAAATCCCGAAATTTACGCGCGTGTTCAAGGACGGGTTTCATCGCCTGCCACGCGGCGGCATCGTCTTTTCCCGTAAACGGGGGGAGATCGGAAAAATCCGCCTTAAACAGTTTCGCGGAAACGGGAAAATATTTCCGGGCTTCGGATAAATTTTTTGCCGAAAAATAAAAAATCGCTTCGCGGTAGGCATTTTCGAGCGCGACGGAATTAAACCAGTCGTAGGTCTCCGCAATCGCCTGCCAGCACTTTTGAACTTCGAGCATTTCCGAAGAAAGCGGCCGATCGGCAATCGCAAGTGCTAACGCGCTGCGCTTCGGAGTCAGTGCAATCATCAAATCCCGGACTTTCGCGGCAGCAGCATCCGCCGAAGCCTTATCCCGGATATTCTTGAGGCATTCCCGAAGCTCGGCTTCGGCGGTGCTCGTTTGACTAGAAATTATTTCGGCGGCTTCTTTGAGGGCGGTTTTTACGGCACTTGACGCAGGCGCGCTGTCCGCATCCGTGCGGCTCTCCTGCGCGGATGCGAATACTGCGGCGAACGAACACAGCGCTCCTGCGAGCAAGCGAGTCATGGGTCGATTTGTGTTCATTTGCGTTCGACTTTAAAAGCGTTTAACGTTTTTCCCGGACGTCGTCGCGGTAGGCGGAAATGGCCGTAACCGCCTGCGCGGACAAGTCGGCGTAAACCTTAGCGAAGGAGGGCTTTTTCGGCGAAAGACCGAGGATGTCGTGCATGACGATGATTTGCCCGTCGCAGTCTTTCCCGGCACCGATGCCGATTGCCGGAATCGAAACACTACGCGTGATTTCCGCCGCGAGTTCGGGTACCATCATTTCGACCAGGAGCGCAAAGGCGCCGGCCGATTCGTGGGCTTTCGCCGCCGCGAGAATTTCGGCGTATTCCTGCTCGGTTTTCCCGAATTTTCGGTAGCCGCCTTCTTGGAAAACGCATTGCCCCTGCAAGCCGATATGCGCCCACACGGGGACACCTGCTGCCGTGAGCCGCGCAATCGTCGGAGCCATTTCCGCACCGCCTTCGATTTTTACGGCTTCCGCGCCGCATTCCTGCATCAGGCGCATACAGAATTTGAGCAAATCGGAGAATTCGCCGTGAGCCACGCCGAACGGAATGTCCGCCGCAATCAGCGCGTTCGGACGCGTGCGGGCAACCGCCGCCGTGTGATGAGCCATCATGTCCATAGTCACGGGAACGGTGCTTTCAAAGCCGAGGACAACATTACCGACAGAATCGCCGACGAGAATCACATCCACATCCGCTGCATTGGCGAGTCGCGCCGTCACGGCATCGTAAGCGGTAATGCAAACGATTTGCGATTTCCCCTTGGCTTGGCGCAGTGTTTTAGTCGTTCGTTTCATAGCAGAGAATAAAAAAAAGGGTTAAGCGACGACGCTCCAGGCGAGATTTTCACCCGCAAACATCGGGACGACGTGTTCGCCGTAGCCTTCGTAAACGGCGGGAACCGCGCAGGGCTTATCTTCCAGGACGACTTTCTTCGGAGCCGTCTTGAGACCGTAGATGCGTCGTGCATTTCCGCCGACAAAGTCCTGGAGCTTGTCGAGGGCGTTGTTCTTTACGAACAAATCCGCCAGTGCGGGCAGGGCGACCGGCGCCGTGAAAACACCCGCGGCACAACCGCAGCATTCCTTTTTGTGGCGCGGGTGCGGGGCGGAGTCGCTGCCGAACATCAGCTTCGGGTGACCGGAGAGCGCTGCCGCCAGAAGGGCCGAACGGTCTTCCGGACGCTTGGCAATCGGCTTGCAGAACAGGTGCGGGCGCAACATGCCGCCGGCGACATCGTCGAGCGTAATCAGCAGGTGCTGGAGCGTGACCGTGGCAAAGACATTTTCAAACTCGTCCAGGAGCGAAAGAGCCGAAGCCGTCGTGATGTGCTCCATGCAAATTTTCAGTCGCGGGAAAGCTTGTGCCAGGCGGCGGTAGGTGGGGAGAAACTCCGCTTCGCGGTCCATGACGAATCCGTGGCTTTCTCCGTGGACGAGCAGGGGAATGCCGAGGTCTTCCATGGCACGGAATGTTTTTTCCGCTTCGCCGAAGTCGGTGACGCCGCCGTCGGAATTCGTCGTGGCTCCCGCCGGATAGAGTTTCAATCCGAAGAACGCTTCGTGCTTGCGTGCCGCTTCGAGTTCTTCGCGCGTTTGGTTTTTGAAAAAGAGCGTCATCAGCGGCGTGAATGCTCCGGCGTGGGGGCCTGCGGCTTCGAGGATGCGCGTGCGATAGGCTTCCATGTCCGCGACCTGCGTAACCGGCGGAACCAGATTCGGCATGATAACGGCTCCGGAGAAATATTCGGCGGTGAGCGGAGTGGTGAGGCGGCACATGTCTCCGTCGCGGAGATGCAGATGCATGTCGAGAGGCTGATCAATCTCAATTCGCATAGGCTCAATGAAACGCTTTTGCTGCTTTTCCCGCAAGCCCGCAAATTTATTTTTGCCCGCCCGAAAAACTTTTTTAAAAATTTTTCAAAAAAGTGCTTGCAATGATTCGGTAAACTCGATTTATTCATCCTCATTCTTTTTGAATGTCGGGGCGTAGCGCAGTCTGGCTAGCGCGCTTCGTTCGGGACGAAGAGGTCGGAGGTTCGAATCCTCTCGCCCCGACCATTCAAGACTTTGAAAAGCCCGCGAATGCTGATAAATAAAGGCTTTGCGGGCTTTTCGTGTCTTTTGGCGCGGGCGCGGAAAGTGCGTTTTTATGCAAAAAAATGCCATATTTTGCCACCTTTCGGTGGTTGTGTTTATCATATCCAAAAAAGGTCGAGCATGTAGCTCGTTCCATTGTGCCGCAGGAGTGTCAGGGGCACAGGTGTGTTTTCGAGTGGCGCATGGCGTTGAGTCGTCTGTCTGCGGGTTCTGGCTTTGCCTATACCCGCCTTTTGTGAAAGTTTAGGAGCTTAGAAGTTTAAAAGTTGAGTCGGCAAAGCCGAGAGACCTCCTCCTAAAGCTAACGACAAAAATCCCCTAAGCGGTGAGCATTCGGAATTCGAGATTCACTATTTGCAATTGCCTCTTCGAGGCTGTGTGTCGGAGGTGCACTACATTGGATAACCGCGGGTGCAGGCAAAGCCGAAACCCGCGGATAGGCGCTTCGCCGTCATGCGTCGCTCGAGGACACGCTTGCATCTCTGACGCTTCTGCGGCGCAATGGAACGAGCTACGCGCTTTCGTAAAAAACGAATTTCCAGAGATTGCCTTGAACCAAACAAAAACGCCTCACCGGGGAAATTCCGTAGGGTTATCTAAAACCGGTTGACAACTTTGGGGGGGGAGTAAAATGGATCCTCCAAATTAAAACCTAACTCAGATTACTATGAAAAAATATATCGCTATTGCTACGCTCCTCGCCGCAGGAAGTGCTTTTGCTAATGCAGAAACGTTCACGTGGAATTCCACGGATGGAGAGTTCTCCGGATTTAAAACAGCCGAAGGTGAGTTGATTGCTATTACCGGGGATTTTTCCCTCAGTATGACGTTTCAGCTGGAGTATTATCATGCTGATTGCGCTATCCAGCTAAGCCCGGATTCTGGACTCGATGCCCAGGGTTCGTTCGGACTCGGATTTTCTGGGGCGGCAGCAAAAATTTACACATTTTCAAAGGACGATACTTCGACCGTAGCGACAACTGGAGGACACTTTTCGAAAGAGCGCGTTGTGGATAATGCAGCAACGTTGATTTTCAATTTCTCCAACTATAATGCTACTACGAAAGCGTATACGATGTCGATTACGTATCCGACCGGATGGAATGCAAGCGACAGTACGTGGGTTGTATCTTTCGGAGGAGATGTTGTTTGGGAAAATTTGACTCTCGGAGGAGACAATGCAAAGCCGTCTGTTTCTAACCTGACGTTGGTGGCTAACGCTTATCAAGTCATCCCCGAACCTTCCGCATTCGGTCTGCTTGCGGGTTTGGGGGCTCTCGCACTCGTCGGCACGCGTCGCCGTCGCCGCTAAGCTTTAACCAAGCTTAATAAAACCGCCTCACCAGGGAAACTTGGTGGGGCGTTTTTGTTTTTGGGGGAGAGTCTGTCGTAGGAGCATTCGGAATTGATTTGCCCGGTTCGACTTTGTTTGTCTGCGGGAGTGGGCGGTTTAATCGGGGCGGGGTGAAAGATTCATTTGTCTTTTTCTGCTTTTTATGCAAAATGAAGTAGCGAGAGTTCTCGCTCGGAGCTCATTCACGCATTACCCGAATTCACGTCTAACATTAATTCCCACTAGCTATTTTATGAAAAATTTTACGCGTCTGTTTCTCATTGCGGCAGCAACTTCTGTCCCGGTCGTCGGATCTGCAGGCATGCTCAAGAATATGCTTATCGGTGCCGGTGTCAAAGTTACCATAAAGGTTATCTCTAAGGTGGTCGATAATGCTGATGACATTCAGTCTGAGGAGTTTCTCGGTTATAAGTTGATCGGCGGGTCGACTAGCATCGGAAGCGAAACGGTTACGGGCTCCAACTCAAACAAAAATATTACCGGAGTTGAAGTCGAGATGGCGGGAACGACTCTGACAATTGTCGGCACGACCGTTGATGTGTCCACTTCGTCCACTTCCAAAGCGGTAAATGCGTTTGGCGTTTATCACAACGACCACAATAGCGACACGCTTGTTCAGCTTTATAGTACCGGTTTGCGCATTTACAACGGAGCGTCGATTAAGGCTTCCGCGACAGGCAACAAAGACAGCTACGCGCTCGGGATTTACAGCGTCAACTGGGGTAACGGTTATTTGGGTCCAGAGCCGGTTTCGAACAGTGTCGAAGATGCTACGCTTGAGGTTCACGGTTATGATCGCGCTTCGGCGGCGGGTTTGTACGGCGGGAGAAATACCGTCACTTCCGACGCGACCGTTACGGTGTCTTCGGAATCCGGAAATGCGTACGGCGTTTATGTCCTGGAGACGGATCTCTTTCAAGTGGGCAGCGAAGAACACCTGAATGAGAACTACGTAGAGCGGTTGTCCGGCACTTTTAACGTAAGCGTTACTACAGGGAACCTTGCGTCCTCCGAAGAAGATGCGACGACGCTCGCAGCCGGATTGTATTCTAAGTCCGGCGAAATCGGGACCATCGACGGGGCTGTTTTCAATGTGGAAAACAAGGGAACGTCCGCCGGTAACTATGCCTATGGTTTGTATCTGAAAGGCAATACGACCGTCGAAAAAATTTCCGGTTTGGAAGTGAATGTCTCCTCCGCAGCCGACTTTGCCGGCGGCATCGTCATCGACACGGCGCAGGACGAAGACGGGAACGTATTCGAAAACGCATCCGTTCCGGATATGGAAAATGTAAAGGTCACGGTAGTTTCCGCCAACGCCCGTGCGGTCGGGATTGCCAAAACCGGAGACTCCGCGACGAAGGTCGGCACTATTAGCGGCTCTATTTCTGTCACCGCAGCGGGCGAAGTTTTCGGCTACGTTCTCGGCCGGGACATTTCCGGCGACAGCGATAGTGACAGCGACGTGATGACTCCCGGCGGAGTTACCTTATACAACGGCACGACGAAAGATTCCTCCGGCTTCGATATTGACTGGGAAAATGTCACGTTGTCGGCGACTTCGACGGGGAATCAGTCCGGAGCGGAAGGCAGCCCCAAGGGTACGGCGGCGTACGGATTTTATGTCGGCGGAGAAGCCTCGATTGACGCTCCCGTAAAAATCAGGGAAATGAATGTCACCGCCGCCGGTGCCGCCTACGGAATTTACACGACCGAAAACGGGAAATTTTACGGAACGGACGAAACGTTTTCCTCCGCATTCAATATTACCTCAACCTCGGGAAATGCTTACGGACTCTACGCCCAATCCGCACTTGGCGCAGAGGGAGGCATTTACGGCGATTTCACCGTAAAATCGACCGCGCTCGATGAAGCATCCGGTGCTTACGGCATTTATGTCTCCGACGGAGGGAACATCGGCGACATCTACGGCAATTTCGTTGTTTCTTCCGAGAACGGTGTCGCGACCGGGATTTTTCTCAAAAACGAAAGCTCCGGGAAGCTGGGTACTTTCTACGGGAATCTGGAGGTGACGGGCGGAATCGATAACTCGGACGTGTTCGGTTTGGTTTTCGGAAGAAATGATATTACCAAGACACAGTCCGTCGGGATTTATAATTCCACCAACGGGAAAAACGATTCCACCGGAATTACCATCGGCGCCGGGGCTTCCGTTTCGATGAGAACCACGGGAGATAATTCCGCAGCCTACGGGCTTTATGCGACCGGACAGGCGCAGCAGACGGATTTAAACTACAAGATTTGTGCTTCGGCAACCAGCGGGAACGCCTACGGGATTTACCTCAAAGACGGCGCCGGCTTGACGTCCGGTGAATCCGCCGGCGTGGGTGCAATTTCCGAAACCGGCAACGCTTATGCAATTTATGTGGAGGGTGAGGCGGGATCCGTCTCGGTGGAAAACACATCCGTCCTCGTTTCAAGCGGCAAGGGCAATGTTTACGGCATGCTCTACGGCAAGGAAGCCGATGGAACAGAATCTGTCGGCTTGTACTCGGTTGCCAACAAAAACTCCTCCGGAATCGGCACGGGAGCGAACCTTTCCGTTTCTGCGGCTTATTCCGGGAACGACGACACCCAAGCCGCGTATGCTTATTTCGCGGCGGGGAAGGATATCGGCGACCTCGCTTATGACTTGTCGGCAGAAGCGGCATCGGCAACGGCGACCGCTTTGTCCTTGGACAATTCCGAAGCATCGCTTGTTTCCGGCAATCTTTCGGCAAAGGGGAACGATGCAAGTGCTGTCGTGTTGAAAAACGGAGCATCTATCAAGGAGCTCACGGGCGCGATTTCCGTAACGACCGAAAATGGCGTTGCAAGCGCCATTGTTCTCGACAATACGGCAACGGTAGGGACCGTCAGCAGCAAGATTGCTTTGTCCTCCACGGGATCCGGCTACCTTGTCGGAATCAAGGCAAACGGGGCTTCGTCAATCGACAATCCGATCGAAGGTTCCGTTAGCCTCGAATCGTATGGGACGGAAGCCCTGTACGGCTTGGTTTACGGGAAGGATGTAAACGACGGAAGCTCCGTTGCATTTCTGAATACCGAAACGGGTGATTCTTCCGGCATTACGTTGGCTGCTGACTACAAAATCACGCTGAGCGATAAAAGCGGTGCGGCGGATCGCCTCGTCTTCGGTATTTACGCCGCGGGGACCGACACGCATTTCTCCGAAATTTCCGGCATGGAATTAGAAGTCAATTCCGAATCCGGCACCGCTTACGGCATCTACGCGAAAGACGGAGCAAACATCGATTCCCTCGATAAATTGAAGATTGGCAATGCGCCTGTCGGAATCTGTGTCGATAATGCAACGATTGGAGCTATAGATAAAGACGCGGAAATTACGTCAGAGAATCCGATTCCGGAAAAAACGTACGCGGTGAAGATTGTTAACGGAGGGGAAGTGAAATCCTACTCCGGAAACATTTCCGTCTCCGCACAAAGCGAGCCCGGCGAAGCGCATTACGGTATCTATGTCGGGAACGAATCCAAACTCGGGACCTATGACGGCTCAATTGAAACCAGCGGCGGTCAAAGAAATTATGCGTTAACGGTTGACGGCGGGACCGTCGAAACGCTTGCCGGGAAAATTTCGGCATCCGGGATAGAGGTTTGCGGCGCCCTTCGTGTAAAAGACGACGGACATATTGAGACCATTTCCGGGGACATTACGGTGATTGCGGACAGCACTGCGCAAGCACTGACGATTTCCGGCGGAACTGTCGGGAAAATAACGGCAGATGCAACGTTTTCCGCAACCGGAAGCGAGGCCAGAGGCATATTTATTTCAATCGATGGCGGACGCATTGATACTTTCTCCGGAGAAGTAAACGCAACCTCAACGAGCTACGAAGCCTACGGAATGTTTATAAGCGGACCGGATGGGAGTATCGGCACAATCGACGGGACGATTACGGTCAAAGGCTCAAACAATGCGCATGTATTCGGTGTATATGTTGAACAGAATCTTGAAAAGTTTGCCGGAACCATAAATATCGAAAACAACGGGACGCGAGATGCCTACGGGCTTTCGTTCGGACATTACCAATATTTATACGACGGCAATCCGAAT
The DNA here is from genome assembly GCA_045651325.1 of Candidatus Spyradenecus sp. Lineage (GTDB taxonomy): Bacteria > Verrucomicrobiota > Verrucomicrobiia > Opitutales > UBA953 > Spyradosoma. The sequence continues at coordinate 54,367 of JAZRSB010000016.1, read as the reverse complement.
CCGATAACCATGGGCGTTTTCGACATCGACAAATGCGATTCTTCCGGGATTGAATACGATTGGTCTAAACTGAACATTTCCGTCGTTCACACCGAAAGAGAAGCCGAAACGCCTTATCGCGCTTACGGCGTCTATGCGGAAAACACGCTCTCGAACGTTGATATCGGCGGGTCGCTTTCTGCCGAAGCCCGGGGTAATGCTTACGCGCTTTATTTGGCAGACAGTAGTGCCAGCGTTCACGATTTGTCAGGCTCGTTCTCCGCAACGACGCACGGAGATTTGGGTTCACGCGCAAACACGATTTACGCCTACAGTAGCTCTCAAATTACCGGGAAAATTTCCGGCGAAGTTTCGATTTCCGCCGAGAACGGGGACGTGTTCGGCTTAGCCTACGACAATGATGTGAACTGCTCCACGCCGACCGTCATCAACAGCGACTACGATTCAGTCGCCGTCTATACGCACTGGAACAGCAGCAACGGAGACGAAACCTGGTCTTCCTCCGGAATCGGGATTGATTTTCAAAAGATTCGTCTGAACGTTCATGCCGTTAACGGGAACGCGTACGGAATCCGCATGGACAAATATACCAATATTTCGGATGCCATCGGCGGCTCGATTGTTGCAAGTTCCGATTACGGAGCTTCCTATGGGATTGTCAATGATTCGACCAATGCAATAAACATTGCAGACGGCGCGAAAATTTCTGCGGGAACGGCCATCGAAACTGCCGGGGACGTAAATTTCGTCAACAAATACAACACGGGCAATGCGATTTCCGTAACGGGAGCCTTAAACGCAACGCGAGACGTGACCGTGACCGTCAACGAAGGCGTTACCGTAATGCTTAACAACACACCCTCCGTCTCCGGAAATATTACTCTGGTCAACAACGGGAAAATCGAATTTTCCGCCGAGCAAACACAACTCCGAAGCCGGGCGGTGAATGCTCCCGTAGCGTATACGACGCAGGTAAACGCGAAAGCAATCCGCGGTGACGGGGAAATCGTTTTGGCAAGCGGCACCGATGTTTCATTCGCAAGCACAGTCGGCGTAAAGAACCTGACAGTCCTCAACGGCGCAACGCTGCGCGGGAACGTCAAGATGGTGAATGGCGCAAAGCTCGTTCTTAACGGAGCTTTGGCTTTGGATGCGGCAATGCGGGAATCGGTTTCCCTCGGCAGCGGAACGGTTGAGCTTTCGAATACCTCGTCGATTACCATGACGTCTTTGAACCCGGGAGAAGAAATCCAAATCTTCAGCGACGGCAAAATCGCCGGCGACATTGCCGCATTCCTGAGCCGCGGAGAATGCGAAGAATTGTCGATGTTCCTGCGGGAAGGATCCGTCATTTACGACACGACCTCCGGGCTTTCCGTTCGCGCCGTGAAAAATCCGTCAGAGACGCTTGCGGCACTCAACGAAAACGATTTTTCCGCGAGCTTCGAAACTTGGATTTTGAATTCCTGTGTCGATGTTGTGGGGAATTTTGGGAAAGGGGCTGTCAACGTAGCAGACATCAGCGGCTTTGACAAAGTTGAAGATGATCCTCTTTTCAAAACGATTTTGTCGGGAAATGCCGATGGCGCTCATGCGATCCTTAACCGACTTTCTCCGAAGAGCTATGCGGCAATGATTGCGATGCCGACGGAAGCGTTCAACGCGGACGCACGCAGTATTTCCGCCCGCATGGAACAGCGCCGTAGCGATCGTTTCTCACAAGAAACACCGTGGGAATTCTTCGCGCAAGCGCAAGGAACGTCCGTGGATAATGATACGGCGACGCATGCTCCGACGTTCGATTTCGATACTTACGGCGTGCTGGCGGGAGCGGATTACAAACCCGACGCAACCACGACCTTGGGGCTTGCTCTCGGTTCAAGCACGGGCAAAGCAACGATTCACAACGGCGGCGGGGAAATCGAGTCAACGGACTTCCGTCTGACGGCCTACGCCGGGAAATCCTTTGAAACCGCCTTCGTCAACGCGGGCGCACAACTCGCTTACGCAAGCTACGACGTAAAACGCAAAACCGATTATGGGAACGCAAGCGGCGACACGACCGGACTGAGCGTGGGTGTTTTTGCCGACGCGGGAACGGTACTCACCATTTCCGAAGCAAAGAAAATCTTCGCAACGCCGTATATCGGTTTCGTTTATACGTGCTCGCAGGCGGAAGCGTTTTCGGAAAGCGGAAGCGACAAAGCGTTTGACGCAGACAATGTTTCCGGTGACAGCCTGCGCGCGCGTATCGGATGCGGCTTCTCTTGGGAATTCGATCTCGCGGAAACGCCGTGGCGCTTGGGCTTGGATTTCGCTTACTCGCACGATTTCCTCGGCGACGAGATTGATATCGACGTGACGGCGAAGGACGGAAGCCGAATCTCGGAAACGGCAAAAACGCTTCCGGAAGATATGCTCTCCGTCGGCCCGACCTTGAACGTAAATCTGAACTCAAGCATGAGTGTTTATGCGGGTTATTCGTTCTCTGCAGGAACGGATTCCTACGTCAATCACAGTGCGAATGCCGGGTTCCGCATGCGTTTCTAAAAGGGCGCTTAAATCGCGACGAAAGAGAGATTTTAAGCCGTGAAACTACTTAGGATTTTAGGCGTAAACTTTCCTGTCTTTGCGTTCGCGGCGCTTATGAGTGCATGCGGTAACGGCGGTACGGGAAAAGAGCAAATCTCCGAAATTAACTATTCCGATCCGTCGAACTGGGTGAAAATTACCGCAGTACCGCAATGCGAGGCGGATGTCTTTTATCTTTATCCGACCTGTTGGGAACCAAGTGAGGCGGACGGACTGGTGAACACGATCGACAATGTTTCGATGCGCCGGAAAGCACCCGGAGCGTATGCCGAGCAGGCTTCGTGTTTCGAGGGAATTGCGAATGTCTATGCTCCCTTTTATCGCCAGCTTGATGCCATGAAATTGTTAGGCTACTCGCTGGAAGAACAGGAGCAGTTCGTGAAGGATGTGCCTTATCGCGATGCTTTGGCGGCATTCGAATACTATCTGAAGCATTACAATAACGGGCGGCCTTTCATTTTGGCCGGGCACTCACAAGGCTCCAACGTATTAAAGTTTCTCCTGTCTGACTACATGGCGGAACATCCCGACGTGTACAAGCGTATGATCGCGGCTTATCCGCTGGGATATTCCTACTCCGAAGATTATTTCAGAAAAAACACACATCTGAAATTCGCAGAAGGGGAAACGGACACCCGGGTTGTCATTTCATGGAACTGCGAGCGTATGGAGGACGGAAAGTTCGGAACGTATAATTTGGTGTGCCATGAAGGGGCATTGTCCCTTAATCCCGTATCGTGGAAGCATAATTACGAAAAGACGGCGGCCGATGATCCGCGTCATTTGGGCGCTTTAAACACCCGGGAACGTTATTCTTCTCAGGTCATGTATGATCCTGTCCGGAAGTATGAGATCCTTATTGTCGGGATGCCCGAACAGCCGGACAATGAGCAGGGTATCGGCGATTGTGCCCTCCACGGATGCGACTACAAATTGTACTACTACAACATTCGCGAAAATGCGCAGAAGCGAATCCGTGCCTACCTGAGCCGTGAGAGGAATTAGGAGCTTCCGTTAAAATCTTTTGCCGGGTCCGGTCTCTCGTTTCGGGATTAGATCGGACAGGAGATTTCTTATTCTCGGATGCCCGTATTCTTTTTTTTCGACAGGCTATTTACGCTCACACGGCATATACAAAATGTTTGATTTTGCGGATTCGAATTTGTGCAATGTGCGGGAGAAAATTAGAGAGATTTTACGAGGACAATTATGGGTGAGCTTATGTTCAAAGGCAAAGTGGCGGTGGTGACCGGCGGGGCGCAAGGCATCGGAAAGTGCATCGCGGAATACTTCGAGCGTGAAGGGGCGACGGTGCATGTCATCGACATCCGGCAAGGCCCGTGGTTTGTCGGCGATCTTGCAGACAAGACGGTTCTTGAGCGCTTCGCCGCAGAGGTGCTTGCCGAGAGCGGACACGTCGATGTGCTTGTTAACAATGCAATGCCGCTTTTTAAGGGGATCAATGAGTGTACCTACGAAGAGTTTGCTTATGCGCAGGCGGTCGGCGTGGTCGCTCCGTTTTACCTTTCGAAGTTATTCCGAGACCATTTTTCGGAGGGGGCATCGATAATCAACATTGCTTCTTCCCGCGACAGGATGAGCCAGCCGCAGACGGAGAGTTACACGGCGGCAAAAGGCGGGCTCGCCGCGCTCACGCACGGACTTGCAGCCAGCCTTGCGGGAAGAGTCCGGGTAAACTCCATTTCTCCCGGCTGGATAGACACGTTGTCTAAAAAGTACGACGGTCCTGATGCGAAGCAGCATTTTGCCGGTCGCGTCGGAACGCCGGCAGACATCGCAGAAATGGTTCTTTATCTGGCCTCCGATAAGGCGGGCTTTATTACGGGAGAGAACATCTGCATCGACGGCGGTATGACCCGAAGCATGATTTATCACAACGACTTCGGTTGGAAATTCAGCGGCTGATATTTTCGTTGAAAGGATTTTATGTTAGGCTTCCGCTTATAATTGTATGAAAATCGGGCTTGTATTAGAGGGCGGCGCTATGCGCGGGATGTTTACGGCGGGCATCCTGGATGTGTTCATGGAAGAGGGGATACGCGTTGACGGCGTAATCGGCGTGTCGGCGGGAGCCGCCTTCGGCGTGAATTACAAGTCGGGGCAGGTCGGCAGAGCGATTCGCTACAACACGCGTTTTTGCAAAGATAAGCGCTATTGCGGTTTTTGGAGCCTGCTGCGCAACGGGAATATTTACAGTACCGATTTCGCCTACGGAGAAGTGCCGCTTGTGCACGATAAATTTGATTTCGAAGCCTATAGCCGTAATCCTATGCCGTTTTACATGGTGGCGACGGACGTGGAGACGGGCGAGGCCGTCTATCACGAGTACGGCGGCTACGAGGATCACCTGTTTGACTGGGTGCGCGCCAGTGCGTCCATGCCTTTGGTGTCGCAGATGGTGGAAATCGAGGGCCGCAAATTGCTGGACGGCGGCATTGCCGATCCCATTCCGCTACGCTATTTCGAAGACATCGGCTACAAGCGGAATATCGTGATTTTGACCCAGCCGGACAGCTACGAGAAAAAGGAAAGCGGCATCCTCTTTGCCGTGCGGCTTATGTACCGCAAGTATCCGAAACTGGTAAAGGTTTTGGAAGAGCGGCATTGGCGCTACAACGAAACTTTGCGTTATATCCGCGAAAAGGAGGCCGCCGGAGAAATTCTCGTTTTGCGGCCTCAGGAAGCGCTTCCGGTGAGCCGCGTGGAAAAGGATCCCCGGCGTCTGCGCGATGTCCATGCAATCGGCAGCGCGATGGCGCGGGAGCGCTTGGAGGCGGTCCGCGCCTTTATCCGCGAGGCAAAAGCTTGAGAGTTCAAACGTTTTTAAGGGGCCGAGATTGAAGAGAGATTAAAGATTAGAGCTTAATGCTTAAAGAGGTTAATGATTAGGGCTTAAAGCTTGAAGAGGTTGATAACTGATAACGGATAGGTTTCTTTGTAAAAAAAGATTAAAGAAGCCGCAGGCACTCGCTTGGTGCTCGATGCTTGATGCTTGGCGCTTTTCCGCCGCCGGAGGGGCACTACATGGGATAACCGCGGGTGCAGACGTAGTCGAAACCTGCGGATAATCCATGAAAAACAAGCGCCGCGAAGTGACGGGGGCAGACCCGTTTACGCGCCTGCGGCGCAATGGAACGAATTGCGCGCCTCTTCAAACCCCTAAAAATGAATTTCTAGAGAGCCCTAAGCTCTAATCTCTCTCTTTAATCTTTCCCCTTTAATCTTTAATCGAACGAAGGGGGGTAGGCGGCTTGTTTGTGCGTTTTGCGAATATAAAATGTAGTCATTACAAAAATATCTTGTGTTTAAATTAAACTTTAGGATAATTCCGGGAAATATGTCATCCGTTACTTACCAGAATCATTCACTTCCCGAGGGGGTAGTTCCGGCGTTGCGCGTGGAGCCGATGCCGAAGGACACGAACCAGAACGGCGATGTTTTCGGCGGCTGGGTGATGAGCCACGTGGACTTGGCGGGAGCGAGCACGGCGATGCGCTATGCACAGAGCCGCTACATTGTCACGCGCGCAGTCAGTAGTCTGACATTCGAGGCGCCGGTCATGGTTGGTGATGTCGTTTCTTTTTATGCGGACATTACGAAAATCGGCCGGACTTCGCTGACGGTGAAGGTGGTTGTTTACGCCGAGCGCCTTACGAAGCTGTGCAATCGTATCGCCAAGATTACGGAGGCGGAGCTCGTGTTTGTGGCTTTAGACGAGAATAAGTGTCCGATTACTTTAGAAGATGCGCGTGCCCGTTTTGCCGAGGCCTGTCCCGTTGATTTTGCCCGTGTAAACGGCGTGACGGAATTAGTCTTGTAATTTGAGGATATTTGCGCAAAATGAACGGAGTTCAGTCAACGGACTGGCTTTGTTTTTTGTATCCCCTAACCAATTAAGAATTATCATGAAAAAATCTTCTAAGTATCTTCTTTGCGCTCCTGCGTTGCTCGCGCTTCTCGCTTTTACCGGTTGTGCTTCCGGCAAGGATTCCGGTTCGTCGCTGCCGTATAATCCGGAAAATGCCGCGGCCGTGACCGTTTCTCTGCCGTTCTCCGAATATGTTCAGGATACGGACGAAGCGTTTCGCGCCCGCGGGATTGCAGAGGGAATGATTTCGCAAAATGCGCTGAATGCCGCGATGATGGATGCGAAGGTCAAGCTTGCGGGCAAGGTCATGACGGCGATTGATGCGGCTTCGGAAAGCGTTGCTTCGACCGCTCAGGAAGATGCTACAATCGTCTCGATGCGCAACTGGAAGGAATCCGCTAAGGCCCACGTCCAACAGACGCTGACGGATATCCGCGTTTTGGGTGAAGAGCTGCGCCGCGAACCGGCGGACAGCCGTTACATCGCCTATGTCGCAATCGAAGTGAACAAAAAAGCACTCGCGAATGCGCTTTCGAACAAGGCGGCGCAAACTTCTTCGGACGAAAAGGCAAAGCTCCGCGCGAACCTCGAAAAAGCCTTTTCCGAAAAATAATTCGGCGGCTTTAATCCTCCGATAAGCAAACGGCAACAGTCACCGCACAATTCGCACTACTGTTGCCGTTTACGTTTTTTAACAAGGGATTTTCCCGTATCGACCGACTGTCTCTTATGAAATACCTATCGCTTCTTTTGTTGCTGCCGGGCTTGCTCTTGGGAACGGCGCTTCCCGCGTTTGCCGAAGACGGCGAAATCGTCGTCAAAAAAGTACGGGGCGTATGGCGGCTTTCTCCGGAGACGGACGAGTCGCCCAAGGAGGCGTTTTTTAAGGCGCAGAACGAGGCGCGGCGCCAGGCGATTGCCGAGGTTTGCGGAGAAACCGTGATTTCCTGGGAAACGTTGTTGTCTCATTCGAATGAGCAGCTTTACAGCGGTATCGTTATTACCAATAGCGTCGGGGTGGTCCGTTCGATGAAGGAATTGCGCCGGGGCTGGATTTTCCCGGCGGCGGGCGAGGCCGAAGCGCGCGATTATCCGAGTGTGTTTTTTGAGGCGGAAATTGCCGTAAAGAAAGAAGTGCAGCAGCCGGATCCGGCGTTTACGGCTTTGGTGAGCGGCGGAAAAAGCCGTTACCGGCATAACGAGCAGGATACTTTTTCCGTGAAGGTTGCGCAGGATGCGTTCCTCACGGTGTTTTGGCTGAATCACGACTTTCAGGCGGACATCGTTTTCCCTGCCGACCGCTGGGAGAGCAATCGCATTCGGGCGGAGAAAAAATCACCCGAATTTCCGCTCGTTTTTATGATTTCGTCTCCGCGCTCCCGAAGAGAAACGGGCACGCTTTTTTTCGTCCTGACGAAGCGCTATTATCCCTTCCTTAAGCCGGATGCGAAGGAGCAGGACCTTGAGGCCAATCGCGAGCGCATCGAGAAATGGATGGCGGGCATTCCCGTCAAAGAACGTTTCATTTACGCCGTTCCGTTTGTCATCGAACGCTGATCCGTGTTCGAGCCTCGGCGTTTCTTCCGGCGAACCTCTAAAGTGCTTCGAAAACGCGTCGGGCGCGGCGGGCCAGTTCTCCGCGGCAAAGGACGGCTTCCCGTTCCCGCGCGGCGAGGTTTTCGTTGGCAATTCCAGCCAGATCGTCCAGCCCGTAGATCCAAAGCGCGTCGCTTTCTTCGACGCTCGGAAAATTACGCGGCATGCCGAGGTCGATGAGAAAGAGCGGACGCTCCCGACGGCATTTTAAAATCTGTTTTAAGGCGGCTTCCGACAGGAGCGGTTCCTCGACGCTTGAGCAGCCGACAACGACATCGGCGTGTGCCATGCGTGAAGCGAGCGTTCCCAATTCGATGGCGCCGGCGCCGATTTCGGTCGCTAAGGCGTGGGCCCGTTCAAAACTCCGGCTTGTGACGAGGACGTTTTCGGCACCTCGTGAGACAAAGGACTGAGCTGTTTTGCGTCCGGCTTCTCCGGTGCCGACGACGAGTACCGAGCTGCGGGATAAATCGCCGAAAACGCGTCCGGCGAGTTCTACGGCGACGTTGCCGATACTGACCTGTCCTTGGGAGATGCCGGTTTCGGAGCGTGCCCATTTGGCCGCCTGGAAGCTTTTTTGGAAAACGCGATTCAGGGTTGCCCCCGAAGTGCCCGAGGCACAGGCGGTTTCGTAGGCCTGTTTGACCTGGCCGAGAATTTCCGCTTCGCCGACCATGCGGGAATCGAGCCCGGAGGTGAGCTCAAAGAGGTGGCGCACGGCATCGCAGGCGGAAAAATGCTCGGCGTTTTCCAAAATAATTTCTGCGGAAAGCCCCGAGTAGGCGGCAAGCGCGTTTGCGATTTTGTCCGTGACCGGGCCTTTACCGCGTGCGTAAACTTCGACGCGGTTGCAGGTCGAAAGAAAAACGCATTCCTCGAAATCCGAAAATACACCTTCGGCGTAAAGCGCTTCTGCACGCTCCCGCGACACGGAAAGGGCCTCTAAGACGGCAAGCTCCGCCGTTCGGAAATTGCACGAAAAGGCGACGAGGCTCATTCCCGGCCTCCTTCCGTAGGCTCGGCATGCATTTGTACGGCGGGAGCGGGCTCCGAATCGGCACGGCGTTCCCAATTTCTGACGCAGGCGCTACCGCCCAAGAAGATCAGAGCCGCCGAAAAAACTCCCAAGCCCCGGCGGGCATATTTCAGCGCGGAAATTTTCCCGCGGCGCCGCAAGACCGTCAGAATAAAAAAGGCAATGAACAGGGCGAGGGAAAACACCATTTTATAAAGGATAAACCATGAGGCCCCGATGCAGGTTTCCGCCGCGACTGCCATGCCCAACCCGAGAATGACGAGACCCGCGGCGCAGAGGCGTCCCGCAATGCGATCAAGCGAATTCAAGTCCGGCAGCTTCGTAAAAAACGGATGAGAGAGACGTTTGCGCAGGGCCGAATTTTGAATCAGATAGATGAGCCACATCGTGGATGCCGCCGTAAAGCAGGCGTAGCCGATTGTCGCCAGGCTCGCGTGGACACTGATCCAAGGTTCGCCCGGCACGAGTGTTCCGGGGGCGGAAAGGATATCCCAGTTTTTGGCGTTCATCTTGCCCAGGGCGCAGAGTGCCCAGGCGACTCCCGTGCCTAAAAACAGCGGGATACGCAGTCCCCAGACCGCGCGCAGGAAAACGACGAAAAAGAGCGCGCACCAGCCGAGGCTTTGGAAAACTTCAAAAACATTCGTAACCGGCAGATGCCCGAAATCGTTTCCGCGGACGAAAAGGGCCCAGCTTAGCATGGCCCACGCGGCAATCGCTACGACTGTTTCCATGTGTTTCAGCCAGTACAGCCCGCCGGAACGCACGCGGGAATAGTAGGCGACCGCCAATCCCGTCGCAAACGCCAAGCCCAAAAGCTTTATCGCCCACGCAAACAAAGTCCTGTCTGCAAAAATTTCGTTCATTATCTGCCATTATGATTCGCTTCCCGCGCCTTGAAAAGCTTTTAGAGCACGGGGAGACGCGGGTTTTCGGGCATAAAAAAGCGGACGTTTCCGTCCGCTTAAAATGGTAGTCGCGGCTGGGCTCGAACCAGTGACCCCAGCAATGTGAATGCTGTGCTCTAACCAACTGAGCTACGCGACCAAAATATTGAACGACTATGGATTTTTGTCGCGGGAAACGCAAGGCATTTTATTGGGGCTGAGCGGTTTTACTAAAAAGGCGTCTCCGGAACAACTTCTCCGGGACGCCTCATTTAGCGGTTTTCGCGGTCGAAACCTGACTAATCCATGATGAAATGGTGTTCCCGAACGAGCCAGGCTTCGAGGCGGTGGACGTAGTGGGCGACGTCGCGGGCATCGACGCAAAGCTGTTCCAACGGCGTTTTCAAAATGGCGGCGATACCTTCGCGGTCTTCGAAGCAGGAATTTTCGAACCAGTCCTCCCGCACGGGGTAGCCGTTTTCGCGGGCGAGCGTCCACAGTGCCTTCAGGTAGGTCGCTTCGGCGTTGGGTTTTTCGCCGAAGGCGCGGAAGACATTGGAGGCGAGCTTGAAAACGCTTTCGTGGGAATCCGGCGGGAAGGCGTTTTTAGCGAGGACGGCGGCAAATTTGCTGGCGCAGACGAGGGCGCTGTAATTGCCCGAGATGCCGGCGTTGCGTTTGAGGAGACGGTACTCTTTGGCGAAGCGCAAATGGCTGTCCGTTCCCGCTTTCGGTTTGTCCAAAAGAATCTCCGATTCGTCGAAGAGATCCGGAACGCAGGTCGTTTTATTTTTCCCTGCGATGCGGACCAAACAAGGCTGCGCGCCGTATTCTCGGGTGAGAATGACGACGCGCCAGAATTTTTCTCCTTGGACAATCCTGTCGAGGATAAATCCGGAAAACTGTTTTGCCTTTTCCGGCATTACTTGGCTTTGCGGACTTCTTCGGAGGGAATGCTCAGGAAGAAAAGCGTCTGCGAATTCGGAACGCCTTCGTAGATAACGCCGATGCGTTCACCCTTGGCATCCGTGAAGGCGGTGGAGGAGTAGCCGGCGCAGGCGCGTTCGTCGTAGAGCAGTCCGGAATTCCAGGTTTTGCCTTCATTGGCGGAGTGCTTGAGCGTCATGTTGCTGCGGTTGCCGGCGTTCGGATTGGAGAAGTACCAGTCTTTGCCGTGGGCGAGTAGGGCGGCTTGGCAACCTCCCGGTTGGCGCAGGGCCCCCTTGCTGCCGCGCGTGAGGTTTTCGTCGATGACCCATTCGCACTTCGAATCCAGTTTCTTCAAAATACTGCCCGTGCGTCCCCAGCCCTTATTGGTGCGGGTGTTCAGGGCGATGGAGCCGTCTTTCTTTTCGAGGCAGGTCGATTCCGAACCGCCGAAGGGCGAGCTCTTGGTCGAGGTCCAGGTTTTCCCGCCGTCCTTCGAGTAAACGAGGACGCCGCGGCTGGCGCCTTCGCCTTCCGTCTTGGTGTTGTCCGCGTTGCGAACCCAGACCTGCGACGGGAAGATGAGCGTGCCGTCCTTCGTGCAGATGCCGGCGCCCGGTCCTTGGAAAATCAGGCCCCAGTTCTTGGTATCCGGATCGCCGAGGCGCTTGATGTCCTTGGTGATGTTAATCGGTTTGCTCCAGCTCTTGCCGTCGTTTGCGGATTTAATCAAAAGCATTTGGCCGCATTCTTTCGGGGAGGCGGTACCGGCCTTGGTGGTCCAAATCGGGTGACCGCTTTCGGGCGCCCAAAGAGCGGCAATCCAGATTTCTCCGGTTTTGTCGTTGACCAAAATGCCGGGGTCGCCGACACCTTTCTTGACTTCCATGTTCTTGGAGGAAAGCACGGATTCGACCGGAGACCAGGTCTTGCCGCCGTCTTCGGAGCGGCTGACGCCGACATCGATGTTCGCGGGAAGGTCGCCTGCGTGGTTGTAGCGGATGTCAAAGGTCGCAACGAGCGTGCCTGTCTTCGGGTTGCGGACAATCGCGGGAATGCGGTAATTCTTGGAATTGACGTCGCCGGCCTTCGCGATGGCGTAGCCGATGCGTTGTTCCGTTTTGGCGTCCTTAACGGCCTGCTTGCGGGCGTTGGCGGTCATGCCGGTTACGGCGAGGACGAGTTTGCCGGTGATATCGGCATTTTTCTTCATTTGGACGCTGATCCAAAGGTCGTTGTTCCCGTTTTCGAGTTTTTTACGTCCGGTTACGGAGACTTTCGGTCCGGTAACTTTCGCCGAGCCGAATTTTTCACCGACTTTGCCGACGGAGTCGCCGCCGGAATAGACGTCGATGGCGGCAATGTCCGAGATTTTCGTCGTGCCTTTGAGGTCAAAGTCGATGGCGGTGAGCGTTTCGCCGTCAGCCTTTATCTTGAGGTTCATGACGGGGTTGTATTCCATGCGCACCATGACGGGCCAAACATTGGTGTTTGCCGTGGCGTTGACAGCCGCGAGCGCGTCGCAGGTGCCGACAAGGCAGAGTGTTGCCAGAGCAATTTTCGCGAGGGACGAGGGGATTTTATTGAGTTGCATAGTGCCCTTTAATCTGTCCTAAAACGGGCTTGGGGGAAAGCGCAAAATGGCGAAATTCCCGGAGGGAATTTCCGGGGCTTTCGGAGTTTTTCAGAATGAAAATCGCAGGGTGAATCCGGCGGAGTCGGCCTGGCGGTAGGAGGAATCCGGATCGAGCGGCTTGGAATGGCGGTAGTCGAAGATGAGTTCCGCGTTTTCGTTGAGGCGGTAGGAAAAACCGAAGCCCCCGCCGACCGAGAGCGAATCGGTCGAGAGCGAGGGACCGCCGGAGGGGCTCCCGTCGCCGAATTGCATTCCGACACCGCCGGCTCCGTAAAGCCGGATGCGGGAGTTTTCCTTGAGTTTGACCTTGGCGTCGAGCCAGCGCCGCTCGTCGCTTCCTTTTTCTGCCAGGCCTTCCGGGCTGCGCGAGCGGCCGCCGGAGTGGATGCCGACGATGTCGCCGTCGCCTAAGGAAAAGCGTTGTTCCGCATGCGTCTGCGCGGATTCGCCGTAGAGGGCGCCGTAGGTCCGGTTAAAATCTTCGTGGAAATTAATCGCGGAGAGCTTCGGGTAATTTTCCGGGTCGGGAACGAAATTGTAGCGCCGGAAAATCTCGCTTGAGCGGATGGCGTTGAGCGAAATCGCATTGCGGGAACGCGAAAGCAGGGCCATGCAGGAGGCGATGAGCATACAGGTAAAAAGCGCGGCGAGGCAATTCCGCCACGGATGTATCTTTTTACCGAGTGTTTTTCTGCGCATTTGCAACAAGGTCTTTGAATAAGCGTTACGGGCGGCGAAAAAAATCTATACGGACACTTTTCCGGCTTTCAGGTGCCGGCACATGCGCCCGCCGAGGATGAGCGCCATGACTGCCAGACCGACTGCCAGACCGGTCCAGATACCGAGCCCTTCGAGACCTAACGGGAAGGCGAGAAGAAGGGCGACCGGGCAGGCGATGACCCAGTAGCTGACAAAGGAGGCCAAGGAGATGATGCGGACGTCGCTCAGACCGCGCAAGGCACCCGCCGCAATCGTTTGAATGCCGTCGAAAAGCATGTAGGCGCAGACGACTAAGATAATCAGCGAGGCGATTTGTGCGGCTTCGGGGCCGAGATTAAAGAGCGCCGGAATCTGATTTCTGAAGAGGACGAAAATGACGGCGCAGATGCCCATGAGGACGAGCGTAAAGCCCATTGCTCCCGCAAAAATTGTGCGGACGCGCGGGAGGTCCCGGCTGCCGTAGGCTTCACCGATGCGGATGGAAAGCGCTTGGGAAATGCCCAGGGGAAACATGTAAACCAGCGAGGAAATCGTCATCGCTACCTGATTGGCGGCAATGGAGGCTTCGCTGATCCAGCCCATGAAGAAGGGGGCGATGATGAAAATACCGGCTTCGAAGAGGACGTGCAGGGAGCTCGGAATGCCGATGCGAAGGTTTTCCTTGGTTTGTTCGACGGAAAAGCCCTTGCGGAATTCGCAGACAAGGCGCTGATGCAGGACGATGCCCGCAAACGACAGGAGGCGGGAAAAAAGTGTGCCTGCCGCCGCGCCTTCCAGCCCCCAGTCGGGGAAGCCGAGCGAGCCCGTCATCAAAACCCAGTTCAGGAAAATATTGGCGACCAGGCCGATTAATGTCCAAAGCAGGGAAATCCACTGTCCGCCGCTGGCATCACGGAAGGATTTTACGGCCTGAAAGCCCGCCGCAGCGGGAATGGAAAGGGCAATCAGATAGGAAAAGGATTCGGCGTCCGCACAGACCGTGGCCGGTTGCCCCAGCCAATGAAGCCCGTTGAAATAGACAAAAGCGCAAAGCAGGGCTGACCCGATGACGGAGATGAGCAGATTGACCGCGATGCCGTGGCGTAGGATGCCGGGTGTCTTTTCCGTTGTTCCCGCACCGCGCGCCTGGGCCGTTAAGACCGGAATGGCGACGCAGAGCCCGATGCAACACAGCAGCGGCGCCCAGTTCAGATTGTTCCCCAGCGTTGCCGCGGCCAATGCGCGCTCGCCGAGAAGATTTCCGATCATAATCGTGTCGATGACGCCGAAAAGACCTTGGCCGAGCAGGCCGATCGTAATCGGGACCGACAGGCGGAACGTATATTTAAATTCCTGACGCAGGTCGGAGCTCATTGCGGTAAACACCCACCCGTCATTAGGCTCCCGTTTGGGTGGCGTTGAGCTTGCTGCGAAGCTGGGCAATCTTGGTTCGGTCGGCGTCGCTTGTCGTCATACGGTTTGTGACGGCCTTTACCGCGTTGAGGACCGTGCCGTGGTCGCGTCCGCCGAAGGCATCACCGATTGCGGACAGCGTGATATCGATGACTTCGCGGCAGAGAAACATGGCGACCTGGCGGGCAAAGGCAATTTCGGCGCGTCCGCGTCCCTTTCGCGTCATTTGCTCGACTTCGATGCGGTAGGCGTCCGCGACGAGGCGCTGGATGTATTCCGGCGTAATTTTGGCGCCTTCCTCCTGGCGGAGGAGATTGCTCAAAATCGCTTCCGCGTCGGCAGGTGTCAGCGAGGACTTGTTGCTGATTTCGAGATAGCGGGCCAGCGTATTGACTGCACCTTCAAGGTTACGGACGTTGCGCGTGATGTTTTGAGCTACGAATTCGAGAAGGCCCGGGTGTTGCGTGAAGTCGAAATGCTTCATGGCCGCCTTGCGGAGGAGAATCGCAATGCGCACTTCGAGATTGGGCGGGGTGATGTCCGCCGAAATCCCCTGCTGGAAACGCGAAATCAGGCGGTCCTCAATCTGAATTTCGGAGGCGGGCCGGTCGCTCGTGAGGACAATCTTACAGCCGTTGATAATCAATTCGTTAAAGGTGTGGAAAAATTCTTCCTGGAGCCCCTTTTTGCCTTCGAGGAATTGGATGTCGTCCACCAGCAGGAGATTCAGATTGCGGTAACGGCGGCGGAACTCGTGAACGGCGTTCTGCGAAAGCGCATAGGTATAGTCGTTCGTGAACATTTCGCAGGTGACGTAGCAAATGCGGGCACTGCCGTTTTTGGCGAACGCCGCATTGGCGATGGCATGCATGAGGTGGGTTTTGCCGACGCCCGAGGGGCCGTAGATGAAGAGCGGATTGGTGCCGTCGGGATCCGAGAGGTTGTTCGCCAGGGATTCCGAGATGGCACAGGCCATTTGGTTTTCCGGACCGCGGACGAAGTTTTCGAAGGTGTTCTGGCGGCGAATGGCGGGAGAGAGCTCTTCCACGGGGGCGGCGGGTTTTGCCGGAGCAGCCGGAACGGGCCGGGGAGTCGGGGCGGCGGGAATGTTCAGGAGGGGAAGTTCGGCCTCGGGCGCTTGTTCGGACTCCACGCGTTCGATTTTGAAGCGCACGGAGCGCCCCGTGATGCCGCGGAGCACTTCTTCGACAATATCCGTGTAATTGTCGGAGATAAAAACACCCGCAAACAGGTCCGACGATACGAGATGAAAGGTGTCGTCCTCGAAGCTGTCAAAGTGGATGTCGGTGAACCACTGGTCGAAAATGTTTGCGGGAAGGCGGTTTTTCAGGGCCAGTTTGGCGGTTTCCCACGCAGCGGCGTGGTTAAAGAGTGTCGAGTTCATGATTTTTGGTGGATAAGTCCCGATTTATTCACAGTCCCTGAGAATTATTCGCAGGCGGATACGCCGCGGAAAGAGGTGCGCACGGGCGCGCAACGGCCCGCACGGACGACGCGCACGCACGAGGCGGCGACATCTGCGGGAATACCGAAAATGTAGATAAATAAAGGGATGGAAGGGAATCGGATCATTGAAATTTGTCGTTTTTTTTCGGGATTCGACGACGTTTCGGCGTTCCCGAGGATGTAAAAAGAGTGCGGTCGAAGGGCCTTTTTCGCAAGGTGTTTCTACAAACAGTTTATTCACTTCGGATTGTGAATAACTTTTTTCAATTTCGTGCTTGAAAAGGAAGGGGTAAAATTTATGAAACTCGAAAAGCCCATTTTTAAAGGCTTCCCGGGCTGTAAAGATTTTTTTGTAAAAAAATATACACCTTAATTCACAGTCTGTTAACAAGTTATTATCATTAAAAATATGAATTATAGATATTAGAAAATATTATATCGTGGATTTTTGTTGCAAGACATTTATTTCTATGTTGCGTTCTCTTGCAAAAAGCACGGGCAAGCATTTCTATAGGTTTTGTATGAATCCCCCGTGCCGGGAAAATGCAACAAAAGAGAGTGCCGGTTGGGGCGGTCCCCGGAGGGGGCGGATGTGGGGGGGCATTGACAAAAAAGCGTTACGGCAAAATTTTGCGGAAAGGCTTTTTCGGCTTTACGGTTTTAATTGCTGATTTTGGCTTCCTTGTACGCGTTGAGGGCGTCGCGGTAGCGCTTCAGGGTTTCGTTGATTTCGGAGAGTAAGGTAAGGTCGAAACCCCGGAGTTCGCTTAGGGCGGAAGTCGGGGCTTCGATTTGTGCGGAGAGAGCCTTGAGCTTTTCCGAGCAGTCCCTGAGGGTATTTTCGGCATTCCGGTTGCCTGCTTCGACGGCGCGGGAGAAGCGCTCGATTGCGGTGTTGAAAGTATCGAGCTCGAGGCGCAATGATTCCGATTCGAGTTGTTGCCGCAGCTTTCCGCTCTTGGAGACAAGCGTGTCGTTAAGCGCGGTGAAATCCGTTTGTTTCAGTTGCTTATTGAGTTTGCGCAGTTTGTCTTCGGCGCCGAGCAGTTTTTCCGAGAGTTCGCGCAGGCGGTATTCTTCGATGCGGGCGTTAATTTGGTCGATATACTGCGAGAGCGACCTCGAAAAGGTCGGAATTTCGATATTCTCGCAGAGCGGGTCGTCGGCGAAGAAGGCCGGTTTGCTTCGATCGTAAAAGAGTTCGACGCAAAGGCCGTCGGCAATCAGTGAGGGCAGGAGGAGGCGTGCCCGCAAGCCGTATTCAATTTGTTTTTCGACGGATTTGCGGTAGCTTTCACTGTCGATTTTTCCGGGAAGATTCCAAAGCCGCCTTAAGTCGGCGTAAACGGTGACGACGATGTAGTTCCGGCGGGGATCCTGCGGGGCAATGTCTTGCAGGCGGATGGATTCGACTTGGCCGATTTTACGCCCGTCGATGATGACATTGGCACCGACGGAAAGTCCCTGTACGGTTACGGGAAAGTAAAGGTCGAAGAGCTGGCGGCGCCGGTAGCAGGTTTCGATCCAATTCCACAGGATAAATCCGAGAAAAGCCAAAAGCGCGAAGACAATGACGAGCCCGAGTTTGCGTTCCCGCATACTGCGAATACGGCTGCGTTGTTCGCGGAGAGACATGGGAGCTAAAGGATTTTTTCGAGTGTTCCGGCGAGGCGGAAGCAGGCGGGAGTGCCCAGCGGCATGAGTTCGCCCGTGACGGCGGCGATGTCTCCGCGTTCCCAGGCCGCAGCCATTTTTTTACATTCGCTTTTGGAGAGGCCGCGGACGGGGATTTCGACGTTCTTTTTGGTGCCGGCGGCATCTACGGCGGAGAAACGCAGTGCCGTTTTCGTCATTTCCATCGGGGAAATCAGCCGCAAAAGCGTCGGCATTCTGTCGACTTCGACGGCGAGCGTTGCCGGTGTTTTTCCGAGGGCGCACCAGGAGAATTTAAGCACCTGAATTTCCCGGAAGAGTTTCCGATTGATAAATTCGAGCGAGGCGGGGGCGGTCCAACGGCGGACTTCATGATTCCACGAAATACCGCCTTCGGCCAGGAGCGGATCTTCGTGATTGCCGAGTTCCGGCGCGAGGCGGTGGAAGGGCAGGCCGGGCGAGCGGGCGAAGTAGTCGCTGACGCGCTGGAGGCGTTCCGTCGTTTCTTTCAGGGCCGGTTCCAAAATCAGGAGTGTTCCCGTCGGCTTGAGCGAATTCGCGAGTTTTTTTAAGAAAACGAGGGCTTTTTCGACGGCATCGGGAGTGGTCGCGGGGATGATTTCGTTCAGCGACCAGCCGAGAACAATGAAGTCGAAGGCGTGTTGCGTGCCGGCGAAATTGCGCAGGTCGGCGCATTCGGTTTTCAGCTTAATCCGGGTTTTTCCGGGTAGGGGAACGGCATCGAGTGCGGCGCGGGAGCGATCGACGGCGGTAAGTTCGATATCGGCTTGCGGAAAACGTTCCTGCAGGGCCCCGGCGAGGGCGAGGCCGCAGGGTGAGGCACCGCTGCCGAGGTCGAGAATGCTCACGGGGGCGGCGGCGTTTTTCGGGCTGCGGCCGTAAAAGCCGAGCAGACGGCGGATGGCGAAGTCGGCGCGCGCAAAGCTTTGCGGGAAGAAGAAAAGTCCGTAGGCGGCGAGCAGGCGGCCGTCGCTCATGTAGTCGCGGAATTTTTCGGGGCGTGCGACGGTAAAAAGATCGCTCAATTCGGCAACACCGGGACGGATTTTTTCCAGAAGTTCCTCCGTCGGCGTTTCGGCGGGGAGGCGGAGGGCGCTTCGTGCTTTTTGCAGCCAGAATTGTTCGATGAAATCCAACATCTTAGAATGAGCGTCGGGACTCCAGTGCGTTTTTCAGAGTCGCCGGATCGGTGTAATTTAAGGTGGCACCGGAGGGAAGCCCGAATCCGATGCGCGACACTTTCACCTGCGGAAAGCGTTTCAGCATCATCTCGCGGATGTAGTGGCAGGTGGCTTCGCCTTCGATATCGTTGGCGAGGGCTAAAATGATTTCCTCGATTCCGCCTTCGGCGAGGCGGGCTTCGAGCGCGGCGAAATTGAGCTGTTCGGGACCGACGCCGCGAATCGGCGAAAGCCTTCCGTGGAGCACGTGATAGCTCCCGGAATATGTTCCCGCACGCTCAATCGCCATGAGATCGGGAACCTGTTCAACCACGCAGACGCGCGCGGTGTCGCGACGTTCGTCCGCGCAGACCGGACAAAGCGCGTCGCCTTCGGCGAGATTCCCGCACTTGCGGCAGCGCGTAATTTTCTGCGCCGCTTCCGCAAGGACGGTCAACAGAGCAGGAAGATTTTCCGGATGTTCGACGAGCAAATGCAACGCGATGCGTTCGGCCGAGCGGAACCCGAGTCCGGGAAGCCGTTTCAGCGCGGCACGAGCCTCGTCGAACAGGGACATCGTAATTACATTCCCATGCCGAGCGTAAAGCCGGCCGTGGCGGACTGCATCCGTTCTTTGTGAAGCGCCTTCGTCTTTTCCGTCGCTTCACGGACTGCAGCGAGAATCGTTGCTTCGATCGTCGCCTTGTCTTCTTTGAGGAATTCGGGGTCGAATTCAATCGACTGCAATTCGCTGTGCCCGTTCATGACGAGCTTGACGGCGCCGCCGCCGTGCGAAATTTCAATCGTTTCTTCGAAGAGCGCTTGTGTCGTCTCTTCGATTTTCTTTTGCATTTTTTGTGCTTGTTTGAGGAGTTTGCCTACACCGGCCATGATATTTTAGGGATAAGGGATTAAGGGCAACGACGGAGCGGAGCGCTTTCCGCAAGCCGCCGATTGCCCGTGACGGATAAACTATTTTTTGTGGCGTGCGCAGAATTTTGCGATGCGTTCGACACCCTTCAGAATCGTTTCGTCCGCGGTCGCGTAGCTGAGGCGGATGTAACCTTCCGCGCCGAATGCCGAGCCGGGAACGACGGCTACGAGCTCCTCTTCGAGGAGCTTTTCCGCGAACTCCGCAGAGCTCATACCGAAGGCTTCGATGTTCGGGAACAGGTAGAACGCACCTTGCGAGCGGTAGCAGGTAATGCCCGGGATGGCATTGAGCGCATCGCAGAGCATCTTGCGTCGGCGGTCGAAGTGGACGAGCATTTCCGCAAGCGCCTGCTTCGCGAGTTCCGGCTGCTCGTAAACGGCGAGCGCTCCGTACTGAGCGAAGGTCGTGCAGTTCGACGACATCTGGCTCTGGAGCTTGGAAACCGCACCCGCAATCGCTTTCGGAGCAACCGTGATGCCGAGACGCCAGCCCGTCATCGCGTAGGCCTTCGCAAAACCCGAAGCCGTGACGACGTATTTCGCCGCTTCGTCGGAGAAGGTCGCGGGAGAAGCCGCTTCCGCTCCGTCGTAGGTGAGCGAGGCGTAGATTTCGTCGGAAAGAATGTAAACTCCGGCATCGACGGCGATCTTGACGAGCGCTTCGAGTTCGGCACGCGTGTAAACCGCGCCCGTCGGGTTGGACGGGGAAGTCAGAATCAGGAGCTTGGTCTTCGGCGTAATTGCAGCGCTGAGCTGTTCGGGCGAAATCTTAAAGCCCGTCGAATCGTCGGCTTGGAGAATTTTGACGTTTCCGCCGGCGAGCTTAACCATTTCCGGGTAGCTGACCCAGTACGGCGCGGGAATAATTACTTCGTCGCCGGGGCTGATGAGCGCCAGAATCGAAAGGTAGCACGACATTTTTCCGCCCGGGCTGAGCACGACGCAGGTTTCGTCGATGTTTTTAAAGCCTTTGGCAGTGTAGTCGGCGGCAATTGCCTTGCGCAACGGGAGGATGCCCGGGGTCGGGACGTAGCGGGTTTTGCCTTCCGCGAGCGCCTTGGCGGCGGCGTCGCAGATAAATTTCGGCGTGTCGAAGTCCGGTTCGCCGGCGCCGAAGCCGCAGACGTCCTTGCCGGCGGCTTTGAGCGCTTTGGCCTTGGCATCGACCGCCAGCGTCGGCGACGGAGCGATGTTTTGAGCCCAGGTTGAAAGAGGAGACGTGTTGTCGTTACTCATTTGTGTGTTTAAATAGAAATTGGCTTAGGCTTTTTCTTCCTTCTTCTGCGGACCGGAAACGTAGTCCGGCTTGAGCGTCGGGAAGAGAATGGTTTCGCGGATATTCGCGCATCCCGTGAGCAGCATGCAGAGGCGGTCGATGCCGACACCCATACCGCCGGCGGGCGGCATGCCGTGTTCCATCGCGACGAGGAAGTCCTGGTCGATTTTCTGCTGTTCTTCGCCGGCTTGGAGCTCGAACATCGTGCGCTGCGTAATCGGGTCGTTTTGCTCGGAGTACGCGGGTGCGATTTCCTGACCGTTGATGCAGAGCTCGAAAACGTCGATGACGCTCGGGTCCTTTTCGTTGATTTTCGCGAGCGGGCAGAGTTCCTTCATGATGTGCGTGACGAAGGTCGGCTGAATCAGGTTCGGCTCAATGAGCTTGCCGTAAACTTCATTTGTGACTTCGTAGTCTTCCCAGTCTTCGCGCGGATCCGGAACCATGAGGTCCTTGTTCTTGAGCTCTTCGCCGCGGGCTTCGGCTTCCGCCTTGGCCTGGGCGCGGATTTCGTCCGCCATGCGACGGCATTCGGCGATTTTTTCCGCCTTGGAAAGTTCAAACCAGTCAGCGCGGCCGGTGCGTTCGCGCACGAGGTCCTTGTAATCGGCAACGCGCCATTCGCCGCCGAGCTCGATGACCTGGCCGTCGTAACGCGTAATCGTCGTCGTTCCGATGACGGTTTTGCAAAGGTGCTGGATGAGTTCGCGAATGAGCGTCATCATGCCTTCGTAATCGGAATACGCCTGATAGATTTCCATCATCGTGAATTCCGGATTGTGGCGGCGGTCGATGCCTTCGTTGCGGAAAACGCGGCCGATTTCGAAGACGCGTTCGATACCGCCGACGAGGCAGCGCTTCAGGTGAAGTTCGAGGGCAATGCGCAGGAAAAATTCGCAGTCGAGCGCGTTGAAATGCGTGATGAACGGACGTGCCGCAGCACCGCCGGCAATCGGGTGCAGGGACGGCGTTTCGACTTCGACGAAGTCGCGTTGCCAGAGGAACTTGCGGATTTCGGCGATAATCTGCGAGCGTTGCAGAAGGCGTTTCTTCGAGTCCGCATTCGCGATGAGGTCGAGGTAGCGTTGGCGGGAAACCTGTTCTTCGTCCGTGATGCCGTGCCACTTTTCCGGAAGCGGACGAAGTGCCTTGGCGACGAGCTCGTAAGCGCGTGCGCGGACGGTGACTTCACCGGTCTTCGTGACGAACAATTCGCCGCGAACGCCGACAAAGTCGCCGATGTCGATCATCTTCTTAAAGTGCTTGTTGTAGCGCTCTTCGCCGAGGAGGTCGCGCGTAATGTAAACCTGCTGCACGCCGTCGCGGTCGAGCAACTTCATGAAGCTGGCCTTGCCCATGATGCGGATGGCGATGACGCGTCCGGCAACGGAGACTTCTTCGGTCGTGGACGGAATTTCGTGGATGTCCGTACCCGCAGCCTTCGCGGCATCGATCGCGGGTTGCATCACGGCAACGCAGTCTTTGGAGGTGTGCGTTTGGTTCCAGTTGGCGCGGAACGGGTCTTCGCCCGCGGCGCGAAGCTGGTTGAGCTTTTCCATGCGCACGGCGAAGAGGTCGTGCGAAATATCCGCAAGAGAGTTTCCTGATTTTTTCTGTTCGTCGCTCATAAAGATGAAAATGTGAAAGCGGAGAAAATACGCAGTCCTAGGCGGGAACGCGAAACAAAAAACTCGATTCTGCGGGGCAAGGTGCTTTTTCTCCCGAAAATGTGCGATTTTAAGGATGCCGCTTGGGCGTTTTCGGAATAAACGAAAGCGGTGCCTCCTTTTTCGGGAAGCACCGCTTCGAAAATCGCAATGGGATTAGTGGGAACGCGGTCCGCGCGGATTGGAGCCGGACGCTGTCTTCTTCACGACTGTTCCCTCGGCGGCCCAATTGCTTTCATAGGCGTAGGCGAAATCAGACATCGGTAACACTCCTCGAGTCTATAAAATTTGCTGAGCGGTGAGCATTCGGGATTTGCTATTCGCAATTGCCCCTCTGAGGCTGTGCGCCGGAGGTGCACGACATGGGATAACCGCGGGTGCAGGCAATAGCCGAAACCCGCGGACTCGCCCAAGGCTAAGTGCGCCGCTCCGTGATGCCGATATATCCCTGACGTACCGGCGGGGCAATGGAATAAGCGGCATGCCCTTCCCGTAGGCAAATCTCTAAAAAATGAATTTCTAGAGATAGCCTTAAGGCTACCGCCAAAAATTTGTTTTTAGGGCATCGTACTAAATTTTCACTTATTCCCCGCTTCGATGTTCCCGCACGTTTCCGCGGATAATCGATGAAAAACAAGCGCTACGCCGTTAAATTGTCGTCCGGCGATTTTTTTGGGGGGGGGATTTAACAAAAATTACCCGTGTGTATCAGCTTTTCTTTTTGCGGGCGGCTCGGGCGTTTTCGGCGCGGATGGTTTCGCGAAGGGCGTCCCAGCGCGCAAGGCGTTCGGCGATGGCGGCTTCGGCGCCGTTGGGTTTCGGCGTGTAGATTTTAAGCGGTGTTTCGAGGTAGGTTTGTCCGGAAATACCTTCGGGGAATTCGTGCGAATAGAGGTAGGACGCGCCGTTGCCGAGTGATTTGTTGAAATGGTTGTGGGCGTCGCGCAGGTGTGCGGGAACGCGTTGGCGCGGGGATTCGCGGAGCAGGGCGCGGGCGGCAAAAATAGCTTCCGTGGCGCTGTTGCTTTTCGGACAGGTTGCGAGGAAGAGCGTGGCGTGCGCGAGCGTGAGTTGCGCTTCCGGCATACCGATGAAGTCGCAGGCCTGCTGGGCGGCGACGGCGACCGTGAGCGCGCGGGAATCCGCCAGCCCGATGTCTTCGCTCGCCAAAATAACGAGCCGGCGCGCGATAAAGCGCGGGTCTTCGCCGCCTTCGAGCATGACGGCGAGCCAGTAAACCGCCGCATCGGGATCGCTTCCGCGTACCGATTTAATAAAGGCGGAAATCGTGTCGTAATGCTCGTCTTCGTTGCGGTCGTAGCGGATTTGGCGCTCGCGCGCGAAGGCGGCGACATCGTCGAGCGTCAGCTCCGAATTCGGGGCGTGGCCGAGTGCGACGGTTTCCAGGGCATTCAGAGCACGGCGCATATCGCCTTCGCTCATACGGGCGAGGGCGAGCAGGGCTTCCGGATCTGCGGAGATATTCAGTGCGCCCAAACCGCGTGCTTCGTCGGAAAGGGCGCGGGCAAGCGAGGCGACCACGTGTTCCTCCGCCACGGGTTCGAGCCGGAAAAGATGCGAGCGCGACAGCAGCGGCGGGATGACGTAAAAGCCCGGGTTGTGCGTCGTGCAACCGATGATACGGACATTGCCCGCTTCGACATCGGGAAGGAGCAGGTCCTGCTGCGCTTTGTTGAAGCGGTGAATTTCGTCGATAAGTAAAAGCGTGCGGCGGGCCGGGTTGGCGCGCGCAATACGCAGGATGTCGCGCAGTTCCGCGGTATTGGAAAGGACGGCATTGATGCGGACGCAGTGGCAATGCGTGACGGAGGCGATGACTTCCGCGAGGGTCGTCTTTCCGCAACCGGGCGGCCCGTAAAAGAGCAGGCTGCCGAAATTGTCCGTTGCGATCAGGCGCGGCAAAAGCGTTCCCTTGCCGAGGACTTTCTCGTGGCCGAAAATTTCCTCCAGATTACGCGGGCGCATGCGTGCCGCCAACGGGCGCCGGAATCCGCCCGCCGGGGCGGGAGTTTCTTCGGACGCTTCGTCGTTGCGGTTTGCCGCAAAAAGCGAATCTGTAAAATCTTCTGCCATGTAAAGCGCCAAGTCTAAGCGCTGAGGCCCGCTTCTGAAAGCAAAATTCCGCAGGGACACCGCCGGCCACCGCTCCGACGTCCTCGCTTGCCTCCCGCGAAAACGCTTTTAAGATGATGACTATGTATTTTAAGGAAGAATCTCAACGGTTTCAGCGATTGCTGGAGAAACTCGACGGCAAGCGTGTTGCCGTTATCGGGCATGTGCGCCCCGACGGCGATTGTATCGGCTCGCAAGTGGCGCTTTGTCGCATTCTGCGCGCTCGCGGTATCGACGCCGTTTGCGTGAACCACCATCCGGTACCTTACAATTTGAAGAACTTCGTTGCCGATACGCCGTTCTTCCACGAAAACGACTTTGAAAACGACGGACGCATCGCCGTCTCCGTCGATTGCGGCAACCTTTCCCGTCTCGGAAAATCGCTTCTCGAAAAGGCCTTCCCGCAGGGCGTTTTCGCGGCAATCGACCACCATGAGACGAACGAATACTTTGCGTCCGAAGAAAACATCGTCGTTCCGACGGCTGCGGCCACCTGTCATCTCCTCGCCGCGTTTTGCCTGGATTGCGGTATTCCGATCGATGCGGTTTTGGCCACGGCGCTTTACGTCGGCATCGCGACCGATACCGGGCAATTCCAATACGCTTCGACCAGCGCCGAAGTCCTCGAAATCGCGGGACGCCTCTTGCGTGCCGGGGTTTCGCCGGATTTCATTTCCCGCGAACTTTACGAGCAGGAAAAATTCGCCAAGCTCGAGTTGCTTCAGCGCTACCTCGCGACGGCGAAGCTGCTCGCCGACGGCAAAGTCGCCGTAGCCTGGATTCCGAAAACCGCGTTCGAGGAAACGGGAACGACGCGGGAAGACGCCGATAATTTCGTCAACTACCTGCGCGGGACGGCGGGTGTCCGGGTGGCTTGCCAATTGGAGCAGTCGCACACCGGCGTGAAGGGTAGCCTGCGCGGATCCGATGACAGTGCCCGTGTCGATTTGCTGGCGAAGAAACTCAACGGCGGCGGCCACATCCGCGCGGCAGGCTTCAATCTCGACGGTGCCGATCTCGACCGCGACCGCGAGCGCATCTTCGGCGTCATTATCGACCACCTCCGCGAGCGCGGGCTGCTCGATTAGAGCAAGGCCGTTGCCGGAAAAAAGGACATCCGAGACGAACAAGCGCCTCGGATGTTTTTTTTATGGGAATGAAGAAAGGAAGGGGACGTCAGAATTCCCGCCAATCGGAAACGGAGACGCGGAGGGGGACGGCGTAATCGGCGGTGCTGTCCGCGTAGAGGGATTCGCAGGTGGCTTCGGCTTCCGTCGTCCGGGTGCAACGGGCGATTTCCGCGCCGGACGCAAAGCCGGCGGCAAAGCTCAGCATCGCGGTTCCGGCGAGCCAGGGAAGAAGGTCGAGGAGGGTCTTTTTGAATTTTTTCATAAACGGAGGAATGCGTGTTTTTTTAGTTTCTCCATTTTAATACGGAAACGGATTTTCGGGAGGGGAACGATTTGTGGACAAAACGCCTGATTGTGCGAAAAACGGCTTTTCTTTAACGGGAGGACGGATTAACTTCGTACTATGGAAGTGCTCTTGTTCCTGTTCTCTATCGGTCTTTACCTCCTTCCGAGCATTGTCGTTTACCTCTTGATGAACGCCCGACTGAACCGCTTGTCTTCTCAGATTGACGCTTTGAAGCGGGAGGCGGATAAGCGCTTGTGGGAAAAGCTCGGTGCGCAAAAAGAAGCAGCGTCGAAATCTCCGGGACAGGCGGCTCCTGTGCCTGTGCCGCCGGCAGCGGAGCCTGCCTGCGCCAAGGCGATTTCGCCTGAGTCGGTTGACGGTTTGGCGGAGCGCATTCCGGAACGGGAGCTCGTGCCGGATCCCGCTAAAAAATCCGTGCCGCCGCCGTTTCCAGTTCCCGAACCGTCGCCGGAGCCTTTTTCGGAACTTCCGGATCGCTTGCGAGAATGGAAAATTCTTCCGCCGAAAGGCTTGTCGTTCGAGGAGACGATCATGCAGTGGTGGGCTCCGCGTCTCGGCGGCGTACTCGGTGTGTTGGCGATGATTTTCTTTGCCGTCTGGTCGTCTCAATTTTCAACGCCGTTAGTGCGTGTTTTGGAAATGGTGGCGGTATCCGTCGGCATTACGGGCGCGGGCCTTTATTTCCGGCGGCGGCAGAATGCCTCTATCGGCGGGGCGTTGACGGCAACGGGCACGACGATGTTTTACTTCATTGCGCTTGCGGCGGGGACTTTCCCCGCGACCAAGATTTTTGACTCTGTCGGCGTTGCCTTGGCGGTTCAGATTTTGGCGATTATTCCGACGCTTGTGCTGGGGCGCGGGCGTTTTGTCTCGGCGCTTTCCGCGTTGGCCTTTGCTTGCGTGAGCGCGCTTTTTGCAGTGCGCTACGGCTCGGGGATGGCGGCGCTTGTCACCTCGTTCGGCGCCTATGCGGCTGCGGCGTGGTTTTGCACGAAGAAAGAGGCTCCGGGGCTGTTGCTTGCGGGAGGTGTCGGCGCGTTTTTGCCGCTTTGGGTTATGCCGCCGCAGTTTGTTCCCGAATCGGCTTCGGCGATGCTGGCGGGCGCGCAAAGCCTGCGGGATGTTTTGGCATTGCTCTTGGGAGGGAGCGGTCTTCCGGCCTATCTGATTGCCTTTGCGGCGGGAATTGTGTTGCCCGGCTGCGTGCTTTTGAAATCGAAAAGCAAGCGGCCTTTTGCGAACTTGGTTTATGCCGCTTCCTGCATTCACGCGCTGGTTGCGACGGGTGCAGGGCTGAAAGTGTTTTCGAGGGCCTTCGGTTCCGTTTCGTTGCCGGAGACTTTGCCCTACATATTTTCGAATCTCATCTACGCCTGTTTCTTTTCGCTTGCCGCGTTGCTTTTCGGAGTTGCGGCGTGGATTTCATTCCGTCTCTTCCGGGAAAATAAATTTCTCTTTACGTTTAATTTTGTCGCGGGAAGCATTCTCCTGCCTTTGGCGATTTTGCTCTGGTCGCCGTCGGGCGGCGGAAAGGATGTGCTGTTTTATGCGTTGCTGACGGAAGGCGTGCTACTGGCGTACAGCGGTCGCGCGTTGAATTCCAAGTGGACCTTGCTTTCGCTGCTGTGTTGCCTCCTGTTGGTGCCGCTTGTGGCGTTCCGCGAGTTGTCCCTGTTCCAGATCTGTCTGTTTCAGGCGCTTCGTTTGGGGAGCCTTGCCTGGTTCTTCGGAGAAAAGGAACAGTGGAGCGGAGACCGTAAGATTATTGCTCAACTGGCGATTGCGTGTGTCGCGTCGGTGGCCGCTACGGAACTCTGCGGGCTTGCAGATTCATTTGAGCAGCCGATTACCGGAAACTTTATCTTCCCGCTGGCGTGCTTGGCGGTTTTGGCGGCGGGGACGTTTTTGCCGCGTATTACGCGCCTGCCGTTTGCCGTGGTCGGAGGCATCTGGATTGTGTTCATCTATTACCGGGCATTCATTCAATCCGCCGTCTTTTATGAGGCCAGTGCTTGGTGGCTCTATACCGGCGTCGTTGTAATGCTGTCCGCCGTTTTTGCTCTGCGTTGGCGGATGAAGGACGAGAACAAGGCATCGTCCTTAGAGTTGGCTTTCGTCGCGCCGATGCTTGCGATGCTGACAATGTTTTTCCTGAATGCCGAAAATCCCGCTTGGGCAAACGCCGCATGCTTCCTGCCGCTGATCGCATTGCTTGCCGGAACGCCGTGGACCCGCAATCCCGCCGTCTTCCCCTTGGCGCGTCGGGCGGCGGATATTTCCGCTTTGCCGTGGCTCGTATTGCTCTTCGTAGAGTTGAGGCGGTGGAATTCCGGAGCTCTCTTAACGGATCCGGCTTTGTGGAGCGTGCCCGCCGGTTTCCTCGTTTACTGTTTCCTGCCGTTCTGCTTCTCCGCGATGCGCGAGCTGCTGCGGGAACGTCCGTGGTTCGCGGTTTCGGCTTCGGCGTCGGGGAGTGCCTGCCTGATGCTCTGGGGCTATCAGGCGTTTCCGCGTCTGCTGACTTCGGGAAGCGCCTTGCTGGCACTTGCCCTGATTCTTGCGGGCCTGCTGGCGCGGGTACGTTCCGTACGTTTTGTCGGTGCCGCAGTGCTGGTAATGGCGTTGGCGCGTCTTTTTATTTGCGACATCAGCGATACGATTTGGCGCATCGTTGCCTTTGCCGCTGTCGGCCTGTTGCTTTTCCTGCTCGGCTTTGCCTATCAGGCTCTTGCCCGGCGGATTGAGAAATAGGGCGTTAATCGCCAATAAAAAACGCGCTCCCCGGCGGGAACGCGTTTTTTGTTCGAAGCAAGTTCGGGTCTCGGGCTTAGTAGCCCTTGATCTTGAAGAGCCCCGTGACGGAATTGTTGTTGTGGATGCGCGTAATCGCTTCGCCGATGAGCTTCGCGACCGAGAGCACCGTAATCGGCAGGCCGCGCGATTCCACGGGAACGGAATTCGTCGTGATGATTTCGTCGAGCGCTCCCGTTGCGAGGCGCTGGTAGGCGATTTCGTTGAGCATGCAGTGGCTGACGAGTGCGCGGACGGACTTGGCTCCGTTTTCGCGGAGCAGCTTGGCAGCGGAGCAGAGCGTGCCCGCCGTTTCCGTCATGTCGTCAACGAGGATGATGTTGCGGCCTTCGACTTCGCCGACGAGGTTCGTCGATTGAACCGTCGTTGCGGAGACGCGGCGCTTGGCGACGAATCCGATCGGGAGGTCGAGCAGGTTGGCGACGGCGCTTGCCGCCTTCATCCCGCCGATGTCCGGAGAAAATACCGTGGCGTCCTTGAGGTACGGTTTGTCCTTGATGTAATCGTAGAAGACCGGCGATGCGAAGAGATGATCGACGGGGATGTCAAAGAAGCCCTGGATCTGCTGAGCGTGCAGGTCGAGAGCGAGCACGCGGTTGGCGCCGGCGGCGGTGAGCAGGTTGGCGACGAGCTTGCCGGTGATCGGCACGCGCGGGCGGTCTTTGCGATCCTGGCGGGCATAGCCGAAGAAGGGAATGACGGCGGTGATGCGCTTTGCGGAGGCGCGTTTCATCGCGTCAATCATGATGAGCAATTCCATCAGGTGGTCGTTCGCGGGATTGCAGGTGGGCTGAATCGCGAAGACGTCGCAACCGCGGATGTTTTCCTTAATTTGGACGAAGGTTTCCCCGTCCGGGAACGGTGTGACGTCGGCCTCGCCGAGAGGCACTCCGATGTTTTCGCAGATTTCCCGCGCGAGCGCAGGGTTGGCATTGCCGGTAAAGATCTTCATAGGAGAGTCGGACATGTGTTAAAAGGAAGTCTCAGATGATAGGAGGCGTGAGCGGCTTAGTAAATTAAAAAACTGCGGGAAGGGCCTTCCCGCAGCCTTTTGCAATCGATTAACCTTCGCTCGGCAGGCGCTTCGAGATTCCCGAGATAATCGCTTGAGAAGCGTCGAGGTCACCCCAGGTGCCGTAAACGATGGCCACTTCCGTGTAGGGTTGCGGCGCCGGCAAATCCGAGCCCTTCGGTGCTTTCGGGATGCGGTGCGTGATGTCGATCGTGATCTTCACGAATTTCGGGCCGCAGAAAAAGAGTTCCGTTCCGTATTTGAACGGGGTGTCGCCGGCGTAGTAAAGATCGAGCTCGCGGCAGGTGGCGATGGCGGCGGCTTTGACGGCTTCGACGTCGCTGTTGTAGTAGCGGACGTTTTCGAGCGTGCGGCGCGTCCAAACGGCTTCACCGGCGAATTTCGAGCCGGGAACGTCCACGGTTACTTTCGTGCAACCGGAGAACGAGGCTGCGGCGGCGAGGAGGGAGAATGCGAGGATTTTTTTCATAGTCGAATAAAAATGGGCTTTGAACTATCAGAATTTCTTTTGTCGGGAATGGCAAATAAAAAGGGCGGGGTTATCGGGCGGCGGCTCGGGAGAGGCGGTCGTTGACGGCGGCACCGACGCCGTCGTCGGGCGAGCGTTCGATGCGGATGTCGGTAAATCCTGCGTCATCCAAGCGACGGAGCAGGGCGAAAACGCTGCGGGCGACGGTGGCCTGGTCGCCGTCTTCGGAGAGCCAGAAAGCGGTGGCGTGTTCCGACAAGGCGGGGAGATTTTCCGGGCGTTTTTGGAAAACGAGTGCCGTTTTACCCGTTGCATTTTCGAGGCTCGGAACGGCGGTTTCCCAAAGTTCGACTTTCGCCCGCGGGCTGTAATGTTTTTTCAGCATGCCCGGTGCGATTTGGGCTGCGTGCTCTTCGGCTTCTTCCGCCTTTTTCTCTAAAAGCCCCTTGCCGATTTCGACCGTAAATTCCGTTCCGAGCGCCTTCTCGAGGTCCTGCCGCGTGATGACGCCCAAGCGGAGAATGCGGACGGTTTCGCCGACGAGAACGATGGTCGATTCGATGCCGCAGTCGCAGGCTCCGCCGTCAACGATGTAATCCAAACGTTCGCCGAGGGATTGCAGGACGTGCTGCGCCGTGGTCGGACTGACGTAGCCGAAGGGGTTGGCACTCGGCGCGGCGAGCGGAACCTCCGCGGCCCGGAGAATTTCCCGGGCGACGGGGTGGACGGGCATGCGGACGGCGACGGTGGGTTCGCCTGCCGTCACGATATCGGGGACCGTTGCCTTTTTCGGCAAAACGAGCGTGAGCGGGCCGGGCCAGAAGGCCTTGGCGAGCTTTTCGACGGCGGGATGCGTGGTGTCCGCCAGTGTCTCCGCCTGTTCGAGCGAGTGGACGTGGACAATCAGCGGATCGATAAAAGGGCGTCCCTTTGCGGAGAAAATGGATCGGACGGCGTTTTCGTCGAAGGCGTTGGCGGCGAGTCCGTAAACGGTTTCCGTCGGGATGGCGACGAGGCCGCCCGCACGCAACAGATTCCCGGCGAGTGCGATGTCTTCGGGATTGTCGCTCAGGATGTCGGCTTTTTTCGGGGATGTCGTCCGGCGTTGGGCGAGGGCGTCTCGCAGACTGAATTCGCAACCGCAGTAGCTTTGGCGGTACAAATCGAGAGAGCGGGAAATCGTATTGGTCTTTTTAAATCCGTCCTGTTTTTTGAAATCGACCTCGAGGAAGCGCTCCGCATCGACGGATTTTCCGATTGCGAAAATCGTCTTCGAGGGCTTGTGCGGAGACACGCTCAATGTCGTAGTAAAAAAGTCGAAACCGCGTTCACGGGCCGTTTGCGCCGCACGTTCCAGCGAATAACGGAAGCAACGGGGGCAACGCGCGCCGCGTTCCGGTTCCCGTTCGAATCCGCGGGCAACCCGCTCCAGCCATTCACGGTGGTCCGGCTTATCGACGATGACGGGCACGCCGAAATGCGCGCAAAGCGTATCCACCGCTTTTAAACGCCGTTCAAATTCGGACGCGGGGGCGATGTTGGCGTTGCTGTAAAACAGGACGACTTCATGGCCCTGCGATTGCAAAAGCGAAACGCAGTGTCCGGCGCAAATGCCGCAGCAGGTGTGAAGAAGAACGCGTGCCATGAAATTCTTATTTAAAAGGCCGCATTGTAAACCTGTCTTTCCGGCGAAGCAAAACCGAAAAATGCGGCGGACTCGCAGTTGGGTTGCGTCGCTGCCGGAGAGCCGTTAACTTAAAACGATATGCGTAAAATTCTTTTGAAAGACACGATGCTGAACGGAGCCCGGACGGACGTCCTTATTGCCGGAAACCGTTTCGAGAAGATTGCTCCCGGGCAGATTGCCGATGCGGGCACCGAAATCGTCGATGCCGCCGGAACGGCCATCCTCCCGCCGTTTTACAATACGCATACTCACGCGGCGATGACGCTGTTGCGCGGTTACGCCGACGATAAGGAGCTTTTTACCTGGCTTAACGACCACATTTGGCCTTTCGAAGCGAAGATGAGCGCGCAGGATATCTACGAAGGCTCCCGGCTTGCCATCCTCGAAATGATTCGCTCGGGAACGGTCTTTTTTAACGATATGTACTGGCAGAGCGACGAAACCGTGCGCGCCGCGAGCGAAATGGGCATCCGCGCCTGCGTCGGCATGACGGTCACGGATTTTATCGGAGACGCCGCCGTCGAAGCGACTTTCGAGCGGCTTGCCGCGTTGAAGCCGGGCAATTGGGCGGACGATGCGGGACTCGTGCGTCTGACTCTGGCGCCGCATGCCGTTTATACGGTTTGCGAAAAGCTCTGGCACCGTTGCGCGGATTTTGCTCGGGAGCGCGGGCTGCTTTTGCACATTCACCTCGCGGAAACGCAAAAGGAGGTCGCCGACTGCGTGGCCGCCCACGGGAAGACGCCCGTTCGCTGGTTGGACTCGCTCGGCGTCTTGGGCGAAAACGTCATCGCCGCTCACGTGGTTCATGTTGACGACGAAGAAATCTCCATTTTGCGCGAACGCGGCGTCGTTATCGCGCACAATCCCTGCTCGAACATGAAGCTGGCGTCGGGGACTTTCCGCTCGCAGGCCTTTTCCGGCGCGGGTTGCCGCGTCACGATCGGGACGGACGGGAACGCCTCGAACAACAATTTGGATATGGGCGAAGAAACGAAATTTGCGGCGCTTTTGGCTAAGGTTTCCGGAAATCCGGAGGCACTTCCCGCAGAAGAAGCCCTGGCGTGGGCGACGCGCAACGGCGCCGAAGCCTTCGGAATCGATGCGGGCGTAATCGCGGAAGGACGGCTCGCCGATGCCGTGCTCGTAGATTTGAACAACGAGCGCCTCGTACCTTCGCACAACCTGATTTCCAATTGGGTGTATTCCGCCGACTCGCGTTGTATCCGCGACGTGATTTGTAACGGTAAATTCCTGATGCGTGCCGGCGTCATCGAAGGCGAAGCGGAAATCCTCGCCGCAGTCCGCAAGCTTCCGTTGCTGAAGCACTAAAGGGTTTATAAGACCGCAACGCGCCGGCGGATGGGTTTTTCGGAGACATTACGGAAGGGGCGAAAGGCCGTTTATCTTTCCGCGCTCGTACTGCTGAGCGTTTGCCTGCTCGCGGAGTATATTCCCGCGACGGCGCCGCTCGGGAGTCGGGTGACTCCGCCGATCGCGCTTTTCCTCGGTCTGGTTTTCGCCTCGGTTTGCGGACAGGCCTATCCCGCCTTTAACAAGAAAGCCTCGAAGACGCTATTGCAGTATTGTGTTGTCGGACTCGGCTTCGGCATGAATCTCCGGGAATCGCTGGCCTCCGGAAAAGAAGGCATGCTCTTTACCGTTTTGTCCGTTGCGGGGACGGTGCTTGTCGGCATGTTTCTCGGGCGGAAGCTTTTGGGAGTCGATCGCGATTCCGCTTATCTCATCAGCTCGGGGACGGCGATTTGCGGCGGGAGCGCGATCGCCGCAGTCGGTCCCGTTATCAAGGCAAAGGAAGAGGCGATGTCCGTCGCTCTGGCAAGCGTCTTCGTACTCAATGCCGTCGCGCTTTTTGTGTTTCCGCCGTTGGGACATGCCTTGGAATTGAGCCAGCAGCAATTCGGCACTTGGGCGGCCATCGCCATTCACGATACGAGCTCCGTCGTCGGTGCGGGAGCGGCTTACGGGGAAGAAGCCCTGAAGGTGGCGACGACGGTTAAGCTGACGCGCGCACTTTGGATTATCCCGCTTGCCTTGGTAACGGCGGTCATTTTCAGGACGGAGAGCAAAAAGGTTTCCGTTCCTTGGTTCATCTTATTTTTTATCCTCGCGATTGTTTTGAATACTTACATGGCGGATGCCTTTCCGCAGTTCGGAAAAACCGTTTCCGGCGTGGCGCGCAAGGGCCTGACTCTAACGATGTTCTTCATTGGGGCCTCGCTCTCGAAAAACACCCTGCGGCAGATCGGGTTCAAACCCTTCCTCCTGGGAATCCTGCTTTGGATTATTGTCAGCGCCGCTTCGCTGGCTTACGTCCTGTGTGTTTAGAATCCGGTTGCGGCGGAAAACCTTCGAAAAATTTGTAGCCTTTAGGGGCGATAAGCCGGATTCTGTGCCGTGAGCCGCTTGCGCGGAGCACGGTCGCATTCATTTCTCTAATCGCCGGGAACCGACGATTTCGCCTCGCGGCGATGCGACAGACCCGTGAGCGTCGGACGGGCAGCCCGCTCACCTATTTTGTCTTGCACCGGATTGGGTTTGTCGCGCCTCGTTCGTTGCCGTTCGAGCGGTGAGCTCTTACCTCGCCGTTTCACCCTTACCGACGTTGCCGTCGGCGGTTTGTTTTCTGTGACACTTTCCGTCAACGCGCCTTGCGACGCGCCGCCCTCGCTTTCACGAGGAATCCTGCCCTGCGGTGTCCGGACTTTCCTCTCGGGAACGTAAGCTCCCGAGCGAATGCGTGCACCCTAAAGACTGCCGCAAATGCTCGCGCGGGAAGACCTTTTTTGCAAGCCGAAAGGTGAGAAAATTTGTCGCGTAGCGTTTTCAAAGGGTGAGTTCTGCTTTCCCTGATTCGTCTGTCGATATAAATCATACAAAAATTATATAATTTACTTGTGGCGAAGTTCGTTTGCGGTTAGCCTGCATTCATTAATTGTTCCCATTAAACCGAATCTTACTTCCGTTCATTTTTTGCAAAATCCGAAAATGTCTTCCGAAAACCTGATTGCCAAAGCCATTACCTACTTAAACACGCTCGCGAGCGGCACGAATCCTTACACGGGGACGAGACTGACGCCGGAGGATTTTGACGACGAGCGCCTGACGCGTCTTTTCCGCTTTGCCGCGGGTACGCTTTCGGAGTGCGTCGGGCAGGGCAAGGAAACGAAAAAAGGCGGCTTCCCCGGAGGCAGCGCGGACCCGCGTCCGTATTTTGATGCCGAAAAAATAAAGCCCGAAAAAATCGAAATCTCCGAAACGCCCATCGGCGTAAACACCTTGGCGCGCAATATCTGTGCGTCCTTCGATCCGATGGAGATGCAGGGGATTGCCGGAGCGACGATTGCGGACTGGCTCGCGTCGAAGGGGTATTTGAAAATCGAAAACTCCGGCGGGAAAAAGCGGAAGGTGTTGGGGTGGAAGTGCTCGGAACTCGGTCTTACCGAGATCGAAGGCGTGCACAATGAAAGCGGCGAAAAATACGTGAAAATCCTCTATCCGCCTCAGGCCCAGCGCTTTGTTATCGAAAATCTCAAAGCCGTCGTCGAGTGGAGAATTTCACGGCGTTCGGCGGCAAGAAACAACGGCGGGCGTTACGGAAACAGGAATTAGGCCGAAAAAACGCTCCTTGGGCCCCGGTCGGGAGTCGAATACTTAGATTTTCCGCTTTCCATGCGGGAATCCCTGCTACAGAATGTTGCGCATGAAGAATATCGCCATTTACGGCGCAGGCGGCTTCGGACGCGAAGTGGCTTGCCTGCTCCGGGAAATCAACGAAGTGACGCCGCAGTGGAACTTCGTCGGTTTTTTTGACGATGGTGTACCGGCGGGAACGAGTGTGCCCGGCGGGACCGTACTCGGCGGAATTGACGCGCTCAATGCCGTTGCCGAGCCGCTCGCGCTCGTTTTTGCCATTGCCCGGCCGCAGACCCTGAAAAATCTGGTCGCCGCCGTTAATAATCCCCGGATCGAATTTCCGAACCTGATTGCGCCGGACGTGCATTTTCGCGATCGTGCCCGTGTAACGTTGGGCCGCGGCAACATCATCAACACGCGGGCCGCGCTGTCCTGCGATTGTACTTTCGGCAATTTTAATCTCTGCGTTTTTGATAATGTTTTCGGGCATGATTCCCGCATCGGCGATTTCAATGTCTTCTTCACGGGAACGCGTATCAGCGGGAACGTAAAAATCGGCAACGGTAACGTTTTCGGCGCCGCATCCACGGTCCTCCAAAATCTGAAAATCGGGGACGGCAATACGCTTGCGGCATCCAGTCTCCTGATTACGCCCGCGGGAAATGATGCCTCTTACATCGGCGTGCCCGCCAAAAAATTTAATTTTAAATCCTAATGAACTTCGAAAATTTCATCGAAAAAATCGCTCCTTTGTTTGAAGAAACACCGTCAGCGGCCTTGAACGCAGAGACGCGCTACAAGGAACTGCCGGAATGGACTTCGCTGATTGCGCTTTCCCTCATCGTGCAGGTATTTAACGAACTCGGATCGACGATTACCGGAGATGACATCGAAGCGTCCTCCACGCTCGGCGAGCTTTTCGAGCGCGTGAAGAAAGGAGCCGAATAAATGGGCGATTCCCCGTTCTCGCTCGCGGGAAAAACGGTTTTGATTACCGGGGCTTCGTCCGGAATCGGACGCGCCTGTGCCATTGAATCCGCCAAGCTCGGTGCGAAGATTATCGCTAGCGGACGCGACGAAGAGCGCCTCGCGGAAACCCTCGCCGCCGTGCCGACGGAAGGCTCGAGCACGGTTGTCGCCGATTTGCTCGAATCCGATTTTTGCAAGAAAATTGCCGCCGCCGTTGCCGTCGAAGCCCCGCTCGACGGGATTGTTTTTTCTGCGGGGATGAATCGCCTGCTCCCCGTCGGCTTTATCGGAGAAAAAGACTTTGCCGCCGCCATGCGCGTCAATGCGGAAGCCCCGCTGATGCTTGTTCAGACTCTGCTCCGTGAAAAGAAACTCAAGCGCGGTGCCTCCGTCGTATTCATTTCCTCCATTTCGGGCGGAGAGGTTGTTTCGCCCGGTGCTGCCGTTTACTCGGCGACAAAATCCGCCGCCGATGCGCTGATGAAGAGCCTCGCGTTGGAGCTTTCGGCCAAGCAAATCCGCGTCAACGCCGTTTGCCCCGGAGCCGTCGAGACCAAGATGAACGCCTTGGCCGCCGTTTCCGAAGCTCAAAAGGCCGAGGCCGAAAAACGTTACCCGCTTAAGCGCTTCGGCAGACCCGAGGAAATTGCCTACGCGGTGATTTATCTGCTCTCCGACGCCGCAGCATGGACGACGGGAACGCGACTTGTCATCGACGGCGGATTCACGCTCCTTTAGTTTTTAATTATGGCACAGCTTCAATTCAACGGTATCGGCATTCGCGCGCTTTCCGCCTGCGTTCCCGCGACGGTCTCGAAAAATGCCGAGGCGCTCCGGGGCGTGGTTCCCGACGAAGAAATTGAAAAAACGATTCACGCTATCGGAATTCGCGAAAAACGCATTGCCGCTCCCGATGTCTGTGCTTCCGATTTGTGCCTTCGCGCCGCCGAAAAGCTTTTTGCCGATAATCCCGAAATTTCCCGCGACAGCATCGATGTTTTGCTCTTCATGAGCCAAACCGGCGATTATCGCATTCCCGCAACAGCTCCGATTCTTCAGCAGCGTCTCGGGTTGTCGCAAAATTGTGCGGCGATGGATTTGTCTCTCGGCTGTTCCGGCTATGTCTATGCACTTTCGGCGGCATTTGCCTATGCCAATTTGCCGACGGTGCGCCGCGTGCTTCTGCTCGACGGCGAAACGTTTTCCAAAATCGTTAATCCGCGCGACCGCGTGAACGCTCCGCTTTACGGCGATGCGGGAACGGCGACGCTCATCGAAAAATCCGGTGATTTCGGCGAGTCTCATTTCGTTTTAAAAAGCGACGGTAGCGGAGAAAAAGCGGTAAAAATTCCCGCCGGGGCTTGCCGCCTTCCGGCTTCGGAAGAAACGCTCGCGGAAGTCGTTGCGCCTGACGGCAGTCTGCGTTCCGCCGGCGAGGTGTTTATGAACGGCATGGAGGTTTTCAATTTCGCCGTGCGAAGCGTTCCTGCCGTCATGAAGGAAACGGCCGAATTCGCCGGTTTGCCGGTTTCGGAGGCCGATGCCGTCGTTTTCCATCAGGCGAATAAAATGATGACGGACTTTTTGGCGGCGCGCATGAAAATCCCCGCCTCAAAAATCGTATACGCTTTGGATAAGTACGGAAACACGAGTTCGGCTTCGATTCCGTTGACGATTGCCGAGTGTGCCGGAAAAATGGCGGTACGCGAACGTGTTTTTATCTGCGGGTTCGGCGCGGGGCTTTCTTGGGGCGCGGCTAAGCTTTCGCTTGGTCCGACCAGGATTTCGTCGCCGGTAATTTTCGAAAATTAGAGCCGATGATTATTTCCGATTTTAAAGTGCACCATATCGGCGTTGCCGTTGCGGACATGAAGAGCGCGGTTGCCGTGTACGAAGCGAACGGCTATCTCTGTTCCGAGTCGGTTTTTGACCCGATTCAAAATGTGAACATTTCCTTTGCGGAGAAACCGGATGAACTGCGTGCCGAGCTCCTCGAGCCTGCCGGAGAGAATTCGCCGGTTTCCGATATTTTAAAAAAGAGCGGCGGGGAACCGGAAGTTTATCATATTTGTTATTCGGTTCCGGATATCGAACAGAGTATTTCTGATTTGAGAAAGGCCCGCTGGCTTTTGGTGAAACCGCCCGTTCCTGCCATTGCCTGCGGAAACGCGAAAGTTGCCTTTTTGTATTCGCGTGAGGGCGGGCTTATCGAATTGCTGGAAGAAAAATCGTGAGGCGGTTTGTTTTCAGAAATGCGACGCTTGAGGCGTTTTTCCCCCGGGGAGAAACGATGTTTTCCGGCTACGGTGATATTTCCCGCATTCCCGAAGACGTCGAGTGCTACCGGTGGTTTTATACGCTTCCTCCGGGAATTGCGCCTGCCGATGCCCGTGCGCTTGTCGAAGATTTTTTGCAACAGCTTCGCCTCGTTCTTCCGCAAATTCCCGCCGGGAAGCCGTTGGAACTGACGTGCCTTGCCGAGCCGGAAAACGCGCCGCTCGTCTTGGCGGATTCCCGCGTGCGCGATGCCGTCCGTTTTTACAATGCCGCGCTTGAAAAAACGGCATCGGAACGGCCCGCGACTCTACTGCTTCCGGCCCCGTCCTTCGGCGTGGATTGGCGCCTGTGGTTTCTCGCGCAAATGCCGTTTTCGCCCGCTAAAAAACAGGCGGAATCCAAGCCTCCCGTCGTGCCGGTTCTCCGCAAGAAGTGTCTTGTTTTGGATTGCGACGACACCCTTTGGGGCGGCACGCTCGGCGAAGACGGACCCGGTGCGCTGAAAATCGGCGGCGATTTTCCCGGCAACGCGTTTACGTATTTCCAGAAAAAATGCGTCGAACTCGCCGAGAGCGGCATCATTCTCGCGATTTGCTCTAAAAACAACGAGGACGATGTCCGCGAAGTTTTCGAAAGCCATCCCGCGATGACTTTGCGTCGGGAACACATTTCCGCCTGGCGTGTAAATTGGAACGATAAGGCACAAAACCTGCGTGAAATTGCCGCCGAGCTCAATATCGGTTTGGACTCGCTTGTCTTCGTCGATAACGAGGCGCGGGAACGCACGCGGGTGGCCGAGGCTTTCGGCGGTGGGCCGGCGACTCCGGAATTTCCCGAGCGTGCCCACGACTTGCCCGTTTTCGTTGAAAAACTTTTCGATGACTATTTTCGTTGCGAAAAACTCACCGAGGAAGATGCGGCCAAGACGCAGCAATACCGCGATGCTTCCGTACGCACCGAACTTGTAAAAAATTTTACTTCGCTCGACGACTATATCGCGTCGCTTGAGATTCGCCTGCGCGTTGCATCCGCCGACGAATTTTCTTTGCCGCGTCTGGCGCAGCTCACGCAGAAAACCAATCAGTTCAATCTGGCGACGCGCCGCCGTGGCGAAGACGCGTTGCGGGAGTTCCTCGCACGCGGAAATGCCGTTTTTTCGCTTTCGGTGGCCGACAAAATCGGCGACCTCGGCATCGTCGGAGAAGCGGAAATCTCATTTTCCGCCGACGGAAAATCGGCTCGAATCGAAAACTTTATGCTGAGTTGCCGTGCGCTCGGACGCGGGATTGAAACGGCGTTTGCCCGACGTATCTTGCAGCTCCTGCGGGCGCGCAATATTGAACGCGTTTATGCGGAATACCTGCCGACGGCGAAGAATGCGCCCTGCGCGAATTTTCTTCCCGCGCTCGGTTTTATGCCGGAGGGCGATGCGCCGGACTCGCGTTTTGTGCTCGATTTATGCGCCTGCGGTGAAATAGCCGTTGCGCCTTTCTACCGATTGGATTCTGATAAATAACACTATGGATTCCCGTCTCGAAAATGTTTTCAAAACCACGCTCGGCATCGACGCCGTTCCCGCCGAGCTTTCTCAAACGAACTGCGAAGCGTGGGATTCCGTGAACCATCTGAATTTGGTGCTCGCTCTTGAAGCCGAATTCGGCGTCATGTTCGAACCGGAAGAAATTGCCGCGATGCAAAGCGTGGTCGCAGTCGAGAAAATCCTCGCTGCCAAAACCGCATAGGGCGGGCAATGCACCGATAAAAATCTCCCGCCGGAAATTGCGGCGAGAGATTGATTGGCGGAACGGCGCGGCGTCTTATTTGAGCTTTGGCTTCTTCGGCGTCAGCGGTTTGCCGTCGCCTTTGAAGGTCTTGTTCGGAAGCCAGGTTTGGTTGCGGCCGAAAAATGCGATTTTTCCGCGAACGATGAGGTTGTCGCCGTCGCGCCAAATGGCACAGCCGTAAACCTTGCCTTTTTGCGGATCGAGAATTTCGCCGTCGTTATATTCGTCGCCGTCTTTTTCCAAATCCCAAATGATGTCCAAGCCGATAATCTTCGGCGAGCCCGGCAGCTTCGCGCGTGCTTCCTTGTCCGTCAGCACATCGACGACACGGCCGTAGATTTTGCCTTGGTATTCGTAAATTTGAACGACGCTCTTGGCTTGTTTGGTCTCGTCGTCAATCGTTGTCCAAAATCCGACGACGCCGTTGGCCCACGCCAAGCTCGCGCTCATCAGCACCATCATTGTAGCTAAGAATGTTTTCATGCCCCCGAGTTTGCATCAAAGCCCTCCCGCCGTCAATTTCGCCTTTGGCACTGTGTCGGTCTTGTTTTTAGAGGATGGCGTTGAATAAATAGCCGAGGGCGATAATTCCGGCGGCAACGCAGGAAAAGAAAATGCCGATGAGTCGCCATGACATGACTTTTTTCAGCATGATGGCTTCGGGAAGCGAAAGACCGACCGTCGCCATCATAAACGCGATTGCCGTGCCGAGCGGGATGCCCTTGGCGACGAAAACCTGAATCACGGGAACAATCGCTGCCGCATTTGCATACATCGGGACGGCAATGATGACCGCTGCGGGAACGTCCCAAATCCGTTCTCCTTGCAGAAGATTTTCAAAAAATCCGGCGGGAACAAAACCGTGAACGCCTGCGCCGACTGCGATGCCTGCAAGGACGTACGGCAAAACCGCCGTCACGATATTTTGTGATTCCCGAAAGATTCCTACCGCTCGTTGAAAAAGCGAGAGCGGAACGCCGCTGTCCGAATTTGTATTTTCTTTAATGGCTTCGTTCTGTCTTTTTTCTTGTACCCACGGCGAGAGAAAGCGCTCCAAATGCCATTTCCCGAGCAGGTATCCGCCGACGGTGCCGAGCAAAATTCCGGATCCCGCATAAATCAGCGTTGCTTTTAAGCCGAAGGTGCCGAGAAACATCGCGACGGCGATTTCATTGACGAGCGGCGATGTAATCAAAAACGAGAAAGTTACACCGAGCGGAATTCCGCCGCGTATAAAACCGATAAAAAGCGGGACGGACGAACAGGTGCAAAACGGTGTAATCGCGCCGAATAGCGCCGCAAGCAGGTACTGCGCGCCGAAGAGTTTACGTCTCACGAGGAATTCCCGCACGCGATCCGTCGGAAAATACGCAT
The DNA here is from genome assembly GCA_045651325.1 of Candidatus Spyradenecus sp. Taxonomy (GTDB): domain Bacteria; phylum Verrucomicrobiota; class Verrucomicrobiia; order Opitutales; family UBA953; genus Spyradosoma. The sequence goes on along the minus strand of JAZRSB010000016.1, from coordinate 11,884 downwards.
TTACAAAGCCCATCACTGCACTGATGAGGTAGAGCAGAAGCAGAATTTTCAGTGTATCGTAAACGAAAAAATGGACTGCGTCGGCGAGCGGAGTTCCCGCGCGAAACGCCATAATTTCGAAAACGAGCCAGTCCGCAAATGCCCGAATCATTGAGCAAGCTCTTTTATGAAGGATTCGATTTCGTCGCGCACGCGGCGGTAAAACGGCAAAACATCCGTCCCCGCTTCCGCTGCTTTTGCCAGGGCAGGCGGGTCATCAAACGGCACATGGATTTTGCGCTTCGCCGGGAGCGAGGGACAGGATTTTTCCGCATTTCCGCAGACCGTGACGAGCAAATCCCACGATAGATCCGGGAGCGCTTCAATCGTTTTGGAAAAATGCTCCGTCATCGGAAAACCGCGTTCCCGCATGACGGCAAGCATCTGCGGGTTCAAGCCGTGGCGCTCGATTCCGGCGGAATAAACTTCCGCTTCCGGAAAATACTTCCGGGCAAACGCCTCCGCCATTTGCGAGCGGCAGGAATTGCCCGTGCAGAGAAAAAGAATTTTTGCTGACGCGTTCATGGCTTTACCCGTTTACAAGATTCAGAAAGCGTATTCCGGCGACGAGAAGCAGGATGCAGAAAATCCAGAATATGAATTTTAAAACACGCTTTTTCAGGCTTTTCGGTTTCGGGCTTCGGCAGGAACAGCAGCGGCAGCTTCCCGTTTCGGATGTATTTTCTGTTTTCATATTTTTAAAAATCTAAAAAGGTTTACGCGAAAAAACTATTTTTCCTCCAGCAGGCACGAGAAAATCTTGGCGAGACAGTGGCGTTTCAGACGGTAAAACACCTGCTTGCCGCGTTGTTCGCAAGCGAGGATTCCCGTGTTTTTTAGAATATTCAAATGGGAGGAAACCGTCGAAATATCGCGTTCTGCAACACGTTGAAGCTCGCAGACGCAACGCTCGCCGTCCATGAGTGCCGCGACGATTCTGACGCGTACGGGATGCCCCAGCGCCTTAAAAATCTCCGCAAGCTTTTCCGCCTTCCGCTCTGTCATTTTGATGTGCCTGCAGGCATTGTCGCAATTTGTCGTCATGTCCGAAATCATTTTGATATTTATAAAAATGTCAAATTGAAATACGCGGCCTTGCATTTTCCTTTCCGCGAGAATCCCGTTTTGCCTGCCGGTGTTTGCGGGAGGTGAGGGTGTTACATTTTTCGGGGGAATGGGTTGAAAAAAAGGTGACGGAGGCCTATTTTCTTCAAAAATTTTTTGATTATGGAAAACGATATTTCGACCCGAAAAAATGACGAAATTCATGCGGCGTTCCCGCAGAGCCGCCGCGTTTATATCGACGGTTCGCGCCCGGACATCCGTGTGCCGATGCGCGAAATCTCGCTTTCTCCGACTCGCTCCCGCTCCGGGGAGATTTTGCACGAAAATGCGCCCGTGCGCGTTTACGACACGTCCGGTCCATGGGGCGACGAGGCTTTTCATAAGGATATTCGCAAGGGGCTTCCTGCTTTGCGTACGCCTTGGATTTTGGAGCGCGGCGACGTTGAAGCCGTTGAGCCGGGGTATGTCGTTCCCGCCGTAAAAACGGCTTGCCATGTTGAGCAGTTCGACCGGGGAAATCGGAAAGTTTACCGAGCCAAGCCGGGCGCACGCATTACCCAAATGGATTATGCCAAGCGCGGAATTATCACGCCGGAAATGGAGTTTGTTGCCATTCGCGAAAATATGAAGTTGCAGGCGGCGCATGACGCAATCGCGAAGTCCCCGCGCCAAAACCTCGGATTTATGCATCCGGGCGAAAATTTCGGCGCGGCGATCCCGAGGGAGATTACACCGGAATTCGTACGTTCGGAAATTGCCCGCGGACGAGCTATTCTTCCCGCGAACATCAATCATCCGGAAGCCGAGCCGATGATTATCGGACGCAATTTTCTGGTTAAAATCAATACGAACATCGGCAATTCCGCCATCGCCTCGGGCATCGAAGAGGAAGTCGATAAAATGCGCTGGTCCTGTCGTTGGGGCGGGGATACGCTGATGGACCTTTCCACGGGGAAGAATATTCACGCGACGCGGGAATGGATTCTGCGCAATTGCCCCGTTCCCGTCGGGACGGTGCCGATTTATCAGGCGCTTGAAAAAGTCGGCGGCAAAAGCGAAGAAATCAATTGGGACGTTTTCCGCGAAACCTTAATCGAACAGGCCGAGCAGGGCGTGGACTATTTTACGATTCACGCGTGCGTGAAAAAAGATTTCGTGCCGCTCGTTGCGTCTCGCGTTACCGGCATTGTTTCCCGCGGCGGGTCCATTATGGCGAAATGGTGCCAACGCCATAATGCGGAGAATTTTCTCTGGGAGCATTGGGACGAAATTTGCGAAATCATGGCGGCGTACGACATCGGTGTTTCCATCGGTGACGGTTTGCGCCCCGGATCCATCGCCGACGCTAACGACGAAGCGCAATTTGCCGAGCTTAAAGCGCAGGGAGAACTGACAAAACGCGCTTGGGAACACGGGGTACAGGTCATGAACGAAGGCCCCGGGCACGTTCCCGCGCAACTCATTCGCGCCAATATGCAAAACCAGCTCGATTGGTGCCACGAAGCGCCGTTTTATACGCTCGGGCCGCTGACGACCGACATCGCGCCCGGCTACGACCACATTACCAGTGCCATCGGCGCGACGCTTATCGGCTGGTACGGTTGCGCCATGCTCTGCTACGTCACGCCGAAAGAGCACCTCGGGCTGCCCAATCGGGACGATGTGCGCGCCGGTGTTATCGCTTACAAAATCGCTGCCCATGCGGCGGATTTGGCAAAAGGGCATCCCGCCGCGCAATACCGCGATAACGCGCTTTCCCGGGCTCGTTTCGAGTTCCGTTGGGAGGATCAATTCGCCCTGTCGCTCGATCCGGAACATGCGCGCCGTTTGCACGATGAAGCGCTCCCGCAGGACGCGGCGAAAAAAGCCGCATTCTGCTCCATGTGCGGACCGGATTTTTGCTCAATGCGCATTTCCTCCGAATTGAAGGATTAAGCTCCGGAAAACGATTTTTATGACGGCGGGCGAAGAACGCGCAGAGCAATTGCCGATTTTTGAATTGCGGGAACGCCTGAAAGAGGCGTGCGCACGGACGCGTCGGATTGTTTTACAGGCGCCGACGGGTTCCGGGAAATCGACGCAAATCCCGCAGATGCTGCTCGACGATGCGCTCGTTCCCGCGGGAAAGCAAATCGTCGTGCTCCAGCCCCGGCGGTTGCCGACACGTATGCTCGCGGCGCGTATCGCACGGGAACGCGGTCAAAATCTCGGCGGGGAGGTCGGTTATCAGATTCGTTTCGACCGCGTGGAGTCTGCCGAGACACGCATCAAATTTGTCACGGAAGGTTTGCTTCTTCGCCAGCTTTTAAGCGGAAAAAATGCGGGAGCGGAGAAAATCGGCGCGATTGTTTTTGACGAGTTTCACGAGCGGCACCTTTACTCGGATTTGACGCTTGCGTTTGCGTTGGAGCTACAGCGGACGACGCGTCCGGACTTGCTCATCCTCGTGATGTCGGCGACTCTCGACACGGATTCTCTTGCGTCGTGGCTTTCGCCTTGCGAGACCTTAACGGCACAGGGGCGCCTGTTTCCGATTGAAATCGAATACTCGGCGGCAGGCGGTGCGGCGGGGTTTGCGGGAACGCAAATGCGCAACGGATTTTTGCCGCGTTATGCCGTTTGGGACCATGCGGCGGCTGCGTTTCGCAAAGCTTTTCACGACGAGCCGGAAGGCGACTTTCTCGTTTTCATGCCGGGCTCGTACGAAATTACGAAAACGATTGCGGCGATTGCGGGAACGCCGGAGGGGCGGGAATGCATTGTCCTTCCGCTGTATGGCGAACTTTCCGCCGCCGAGCAGGATCGCGCCGTGGCTCCCGCTCCGGCGGGAACGCGCAAGGTCGTGGTCGCCACCAATGTTGCGGAAACTTCTCTGACGATTCCCGGCGTGCGCGTTGTTATCGACTCCGGCTTGGCGCGTATTGCCCGCTACGATCCGCATCGCGGCATCAATATGCTTTTGATCGAAAATATTTCGCAGAGTTCGGCGGATCAGCGTGCCGGGCGGGCAGGGCGCACGGCTCCGGGCCGGTGCGTGCGTTTGTGGTCGCGTGCGGACCAACAAAATCGGAGCGTTCGGGATCTTCCCGAAATTCGTCGAGTCGAACTTTCCGAAACACTTCTGTTGCTAAAAGCCGGCGGTGTGGGTGATTTGGCGGCGTTCCCGTGGTTTGAAAAACCGGATGCGCATGCCCTGGAAAAATCGCTTGAATTACTCCGTGATTTGGGCGCACTCGATTCTTCGGAAAATCTCACGCGCGTGGGGGCGGCGATGGCGCGTTTCCCGCTGCATCCGCGTTATGCGCGGATGATGATTGCCGCGCACGAACTCGGCTGCCTGCGTCAAATCGCGTTTGTTGCGGCGATGGCGCAAGGACGCGATATTATGTTGGAGCTGGCCGATCGCCGTCGCTCCGATGAACGTGAGGATTTGCTCGGCGAAGCGGATTCCGATTTTTTCCATCGACTGACGCTTGTCGGTATGGCGCGGAAACAGGATTTCGATTTCGAATTTTGCAAACGCTGGGGGATTCACGCGGGAGCGGCTCGGCAGGCGGATCGTCTCGCGGCGCAGTTTTTGAAAATTGCGGAAAATATTTTTGCGCGGGAGCGCGGCGAGAAGACGGAGGCGGAAGCAGCGGAGGTTTCTCCGGAGGTTTACGATGCCGTGCGGCAATGCCTGCTGCTCGGATTCGTTTCGCAGTTGGCGAGACGCATTGATGCGGGAACGCTGCGCTGTCGCCTTGTCCACGGGCGCAGCGGCGAGTTGCGGCGCGGGAGCGCGGTGCGCCATGCCAAGCTCCTGGTCGCAGCGGAAGTGGAAGAAATTCAGACGCGCGGCGAAGTCACCGTTTTCCTCTCGCTGGCGACGGCGGTCGAAGACGCGTGGCTTGAAAAGTATTTTCCCGATGATTTTGAAACGCGGGATGCCGTAAGTTTTGATTCGATGCAAAAGCGCGTGCTGACGCGGCGGGAACGCGTGTTTCGCGGCTTGGTCCTCGGTTCGCGGGAGCTGCCCGATGTCGCAAGCGATGCGGCTTCGCGCTTGCTTGCCGACGAAGTGATTGCCGGGCGGCTTGTTTTGGAAAAGTGGGACGGGCAGGTCGAAGCGTGGATTAACAAAGTGAATTTTGCCGCGAAGCATTGTCCGGAGCTCGGGATTGCGACGCTTGACGCGGACGGGCGACGCATGCTCGTCGAAGAAATTTGCCTCGGCGCAACGGCGTATAAGGACATTCGCGAAAAATCCGTCTGGAAAACCTTGCGCGGTTGGCTTTCGCAGGAGCAGGAAATGGCGATGGATGCGCTTTTGCCGGATTCGGTTTCGCTCCCGCGCAAACGCCATCCCGCAAAAATTATTTATACGCAAGATTGCGAGGCGGTTGTCGGTGCGACGGTGCAGGAACTTTACGATTGTCCGGGCGAACGCTTGAGAATTTGCGGCGGGAACGTGCCGCTCATTATCGAAGTTCAATCGCCCGCGCGTCGCACGTTCCAGCGTACGGCGGATTTGGATGCGTTTTGGAAAACGTCTTATGAGCACGTCAAAAAAGAACTCAAAGGACGCTATCCGAAGCACGAGTGGCGTTGAGCGGAAACGGCTTGCGGGATTCTCGCCTTTAAAACTCGCGGAAAATCTGTTTCATTATCTTTCAAATGTTTGAAAATCTGACAGATCGTATGGGACAGGCGCTGCGCAACCTGCGCGGCTTGGGAAAAATTTCCGAATCCAATATTGCCGAGGCGCTGGCCGAAGTGCGTACGGCGCTTTTGTCCGCCGACGTTCATTTCCGCGTGGCGCGGGAATTCTGTGAGCGCGTGAAAGAGCAATGCCTCGGGCAGAGCGTTTTGGCGTCGGTGTCTCCGGGACAGATGGCGATTAAGATTATTCACGACGAATTGGAACGCCTGCTCGGAGAAAATTCCACGCAGTTTTCAAATGTCCGTCCGCTCAAGCTCATGCTCGTCGGTTTGCACGGGAGCGGGAAGACGACCTCGGCCGCAAAGCTGGCCCGTCTGCTCAAGAATCGCGGCAACTACAAGCCGGCGCTCATCGCTTGCGACGTGTATCGTCCGGCGGCTATCGACCAGCTCGAAGTGCTTTCGGGAACGGTCGGAGCGAAATTTTACTGCGAGCGCGATTCGAAGGACGTACCTGCAATCGCAGAACGCGGCCTGAAGTTTGCGACGGAGCATTTTTCCGATTTGATCATTTTCGACACCGCCGGGCGTTTGCAGATCGATGAAAATCTGATTGAAGAAATTAAACGCCTGCGGGAACGCGTACAGCCGGACGAAATCCTGCTCGTTGCGGACTCGGCGCTCGGCCAGGAAGCGGTCAACGTCGCCAAGCATTTCCACGATGCCGTCAATCTCACGGGGATTGTCCTGACGAAGCTGGACGGGGATGCCCGAGGCGGTGCGGCGCTTTCGATGAAGGCGATTACCGGCGTTCCGATTAAGTTTATGGGAACGGGCGAAAAGGTGGAGGACTTCGATGTTTTCCACGCGGATCGCATGGCCCAACGCATTCTCGGCATGGGCGACGTGGTTTCCCTCGTCGAAAAAGCCCAGGAGACGATCGATCGGAAGGAAGCCGAACGCATCGCCGAAAAGATGAAGAAGGCGGACTTCGACTTGGAAGACTTTCTTTCCCAGCTCCAACAGATGAAAAAGATGGGCCCGATCGGCAACATCATGAAGATGATGCCCGGGATGAGCGGAATTCAGGTCGGCGAAAAGGAAGAAAAGAAGATGCGCCAGACCGAGGCCATTATTCAGTCGATGACGAAGCAGGAGCGCGCGCGTCCGGAAATCCTGAACGGTTCCCGCCGCGCCCGTATCGCGAAAGGCTCGGGAACGAAGGTCTCCGACGTGAATGCGCTTTTGAAGCAGTTCTCGCAGATGCGCCAGATGATGAAGATGCTCAAGAGCGGAAAAATGAAGGCCTTGATGCGCGGTCTCGGCGGAAAATTGCCCGGTATGGGCGGCTTTGGCGGAAAGTTCCCATTTTAAAATCGCCTGAACCGTTTAAGCTCTTTATCTTGGCCCTATGAAAAAGATTTTTCTGATTCTCGGTGTATCGGCGGCAACCTGGCTTTGCGGAAGCGGTTGCTCGTACTTCATGCTTTGGCAGATTTCGGGATACGACCACGACGAAACGCGTGCCGACCGCGAAATGCGCGCTCTTGAGGAAGAACGTGCGCTCCGCATGCAGGGCGATTCCAATTACACGGATCAGCAGATTAACGCCGTCATGCAACGCTCGTCCGTCGGGACGTCCCGCTCCGCTAATTCGCGTCCGCTTACGGTCGAAGAATTGCGGGAACAGCAGGAACGCGAGCGGGAACTGCGCCGCCGGCGTTAGTGTTTGAAGCAGGCGCTCCTTTTCGGGGAGCGCTTTTTGATTTTCCATGCTGCGCTTTATTCTCAGACGCTTGCTTGAAGCCATTCCCGTTCTTTGGGTGGTGGCGACGGCGACGTTTTTTTTGGCCCGCTTTGCGCCGGGCGGTCCTTTTGACGAAGCGCGTCCGCTTCCGCCGGCGGTCAAGGCGCAGATGGATGCCCATTACGGCTTGGATCAGCCGCTCGCCGTGCAATATGTCCGATTTCTCGGGAATTTGACCTGCGGGGATTTGGGACCTTCCTATAAATACCACGGGTGGAGTGTCGGCGAGCTGATTGCCGACCGCATTCCCGTTTCTTTGGCACTGGGCGGCGGGGCGCTGGCAATCGCCCTTTTGATCGGGATTCCGCTCGGATGCGTGGCGTCGATCAAGCCCGATTCCTGGCTGGATCGTCTTCCGACGGGCATTGCGACGCTCGGGATTTGCCTGCCGACCTTCGTCATCGGGCCGTTGCTGGTATTGGTTTTTTCGGTTTGGCTCGGCTGGTTTAATGCGTCCGGCTGGAATTCGCCGTCGGACTTTGTGCTTCCTTCGCTTACGCTCGGCTTGGTCTATGCGGCGCCCGTCGCGCGTCTGATGCGCGGTTCCATGCTCGAAGTCCGTACCGCCGACTACATGAAAACGGCCAGAGCCAAAGGGCTTTCTCCCGCGCGCATCTATTTCGTTCACGGCTTGCGCAACGCCTTGATTCCCGTGGTCTCCTACATTGCGCCGACGGCGGCAGGGCTGATCAGCGGCTCCTTTGTCGTCGAATCCATGTTTAATATTCCCGGCTTGGGGCAGTTTTTCGTGAAAGCGGCATTTAATCGCGATTTTACGATGATTGTCGGAACCGTGATGTTTTACGCGTCCGTATTGGTATTGTTGAACCTCATGGGCGAAATCCTGCTCGCCAAGGTCAATCCCAAGGCAAAAATCGTCTGAGCGGGGCCTTTCGCCTCCGTTCTCCGTTGAATATTTACGGGGACTTTGTTCTCTTATCGGAATGAAAACGATGAAAGCTTTGATTACCGGGGCAAGCAGCGGAATCGGCCGCGAAATCGCCTGTGTTTTGGCGGAACGCGGGTGCGAACTGATTTTGTGTTCCCGCGATGCCACGGCGCTGAATGCGTTAGCCGAAACGCTCCCCGTGGATTGCAAGGTTATCGCGCTGGATTTGGGTATCGAAGCGAACTGCCGCAAACTTTACGAAGAAACGCGGGAAGACGGGGTAAACATCCTCGTCAACAATGCCGGGTTCGGAGTTTTCGGAGCTTTTGAAAAAACGGATTTGGAGGCCGAGCTGGATTTAATCAACTTGAACGTCCGCGCCGTCCATATGTTGACGAAGCTTTTTCTGAAGGATTTCCGCAAACAGGATCGCCCGTGCTACATCATGAACGTGTCGTCGATGGCGGGCTTTTTCGCCGGACCGCTTTTCTCGTCTTACTACGCGTCGAAAAATTACGTGACGCGCCTTAGCGAAGGCATCGCCGAGGAATTGCGGCAGGAGCGGGCGAATGTCTCCGTTTCTTTGCTGTGTCCGGGACCGGTTCCGACGGCGTTCGGTAAGCGCGCCGGCGTTTCCTTCGGGCTTTCGGGGACTCCCGTTCGTGTCGTCGCGGAAGCCGCCGTGCGCGGGATGCTTTCCCGCAGGCTCTATATCGTTCCGGGCGTATCCAATAAGTGCCTACGTTTACTCGGGGCGATTTTTACTTCACGTTTCTGCGCCCGCATCGTCTATTACCTCCAGAGCGCCAAGAATATCGCCCGCGCAAACGGATAAGCTGCGTCCGTCGGGGCAGGGAGCTTGCCGGACGGATAATGTGACAGAAATGGGACATTAAGCACTTGGCACGGGCTTTGCATTAATGGGAGGCACTATGAGTAAAATTCTTGGAATCGACCTTGGTACCACCAATTCTTGCATGGCTGTCATGGAAGGCGGCGAACCCGTCGTCATCCCCAACAGCGAAGGCGCCCGTACCACGCCTTCTGTCGTCGCGTTCGCGAAAAACGGAGAACGCCTCGTCGGTCAGGCGGCAAAGCGCCAGGCCGTTACAAACCCGAAAAACACGATTTTCTCGGCAAAACGCCTCATCGGCCGCAAGTTCTCGGAAGTTCAGGAAGAAATGAAGTCCTTCCCGTTCACCGTCGTCGAAGGTAAAAACGGCGATGCCGCCATTCAGGCGGAGGTCAACGGTAAGACCGAAGTCTTCGCTCCGGAACAGATTTCCGCGATGGTGCTCGCGAAAATGAAAGCCGATGCCGAAGCTTACCTCGGCGAAAAAATCACGCAGGCGGTCATCACCGTTCCCGCGTACTTCAACGACGCTCAGCGCCAGGCCACGAAGGACGCAGGCACGATCGCCGGCCTCGAAGTGCTTCGCATCATCAACGAACCGACCGCCGCATCCCTCGCGTACGGCTTGGATAAAAAATCCGACGAAAAGATCGCGGTTTACGACCTCGGCGGCGGAACGTACGACGTTTCCATCCTCGAAATCGGCGACGGCGTTTTCGAAGTCAAGGCCACCAACGGCGATACGCAACTCGGCGGTGACAATTTCGACGAACGCATCATCGCGTGGCTCGTGGACGGCTTCAAAGCCGAAAACGGAATCGACCTTCGCAACGACCCGATCGCGCTCCAGCGCCTGAAGGAAGAAGCCGAAAAGGCAAAGATTGCTCTTTCGTCCACGAATTCCACGGACATCAATTTGCCGTTCATCACGGCGGACGCAACCGGCCCGAAACACTTGAACGTCCAGCTTACCCGCGCCAAGCTCGAACAGCTTTGCGACGACTTGCTCGAACGCACCCGCATTCCGTTCGAAAAGTGCTTGCGCGATGCCGAGCTCTCCATGAGCGAAATCAACGAACTCGTCCTCGTCGGCGGTATGACGCGTATGCCGAAGGTCGTCGAAGTCGCTCGCAGCCTCGCCGGCAAGGAACCGCACAAGGGCGTGAACCCGGACGAAGTCGTCGCAATCGGCGCTTCTATCCAGGGCGGCGTGCTCAAGGGCGACGTGCGCGACGTGCTCCTCCTCGACGTCACTCCGCTCACGCTTTCCATCGAAACCGCAGGCGGCGTCTCCACGCCGATGATTGAGCGCAATTCGACGATTCCGACGAAGAAATCCCAGATTTTCTCGACCTATGCGGACAATCAGACCGCCGTCGATATTCGCGTCCTCCAAGGCGAGCGCCCGATGGCCAAGGACAACAAGCAACTCGGCCTTTTCCGCCTCGACGGCATCAATCCCGCCCCGCGCGGCACGCCGCAAATCGAAGTTACCTTCGACATCGACGCGAACGGTATCCTGCACGTTTCCGCCATCGACAAGGGCACCGGCAAAAGCCAGGAAATCTCCATCACGGGATCGTCCGGCTTGAGCAAGGATGAAGTCGAAAAACTCCGCAAGGAAGCCGAAATGCACGCCGCGGAAGACAAGATCCTTCGCGAAACCGCCGAAGCCCGCAACAAGCTCGACGCTTACGTCTTCCAAATCGAAAAGCAAATCAAGGAAGCAGGAGACAAGGTTCCCGCCGAACAGAAGGCGGAAATGGACAAGCTCCTCGCCGATGCGAAGAAGGTGCTCGACGACAAGTCGTCCACGCTCGACGCCATCAACGAACAGGTTTCCAAAATCGAAAGCATCATGCAGGCGGCTCAGCAGTTCGCTCAGCAACAACAGCAGCAGGCCGGCGCGGGAACGCCTCCGCCGCCGCAGAACGACGCCGCTTCCGCCAAGAAGGGCGACAACGGTGCCGTTGATGCCGACTTCGAAGTCGTTGACGACAAATAGTCGAAACAGCTTAAAGAGAACGGCAGGTTCACATGATGTGAGCCTGCTGTTTTTTGTTTTCACAGACTCTATACGGCGGCGGCTGACATGAGATAATGATTGTGTAAAATTTTATTTGACGGAATTTGTTTTGTGTATTTATTGTGTCTTTAAAACTTAACTTAAGGATTGAAGATGGAAGAGATACAACAAAAACACTTCGGGAAGTGGATATTGCGTTCGACGCTGGCGTTTGCGGGGCTTGCAGGTGCAATTTGGGCTTTGGCGGGGATCGGGGAAAACGACTCCGATAAGGACGGTTGGAGCGACGAGGAGGAAATTTTAGCGGGGACCAACCCTTTTGACGAAACGGAGCCTTGGGATTCCGACGGCGACGGCATTGCCGATTATTTGGAGTTTCAAAATGGCACGGACCCGCTTGATGCCGGCGATCCGCCTTCGGGACTTTGGGCCGCGGGCAACGGAAGCGGCATCGGCAAGCTTTCCGGAGCTTCGGGCAATGAACTCGCCGGAATGCGTCCGGAGTCCGTAGCGCTTTCGGAGGCTGTGCGCGGCGTTGAAAGCGGGAGCGCGTCGGTGCTTGTT
>JAZRSB010000015.1:0-15475 GCA_045651325.1 Candidatus Spyradenecus sp. | reverse complement strand
GAGATGTAAGATCAAAGAAACCGCAGCCACTGGCTTTGTGCCCGATGGTTGATGCTTGGCGCTTTTTCCGCCGCCGGAGGTGCACAGCCTCAGAGAGGCAATTGCGAATAGCGAATCCCGAATTCCGAATGCTCACCGCTTACCAAATTTTATAGACTCGAGGAGTGTTACCGATGTCTGATTCCGCCGAGCTCTCTTTAAGCTTTAAGCCCTAAGCTTTAAGCTTTCTCTTTAATCTTTATCCTTTAATCTTTAATCTCTCTTATCGGACGGGGCGAAATCAGACATCGGTAACACTTCATTGTCCTTTGGTGATGACCTATTTGTTTTGAAGAATCGCCGCTTGCGTTCCCGGCGCGGCGTTTTTATGCTCTCGGCATTATGGAAAAACTTCCTGTGTTCTCCTTGGCTTCTCAACTCGGGATTCCTGCCGAAATGGTGGAACCCTACGGTCGCGATAAGGGCAAAATTGCCCTCGAAGCGCTGAACTCCGGCAAAAAGCCCGGCAAGATGATTCTTGTCTCCGCGATTACGCCGACTCCGGCGGGCGAAGGCAAGACGACGACGTCCATCGGCTTGGCTCAGGGCATGAAGCTCATCGGCAAGAGCGTTGCGCTCGCGCTGCGTCAGCCCTCAATGGGCCCGGTTTTCGGCCGCAAGGGCGGCGCCACCGGCGGCGGGAAGAGCACGGTTCAGCCGGCGACGGAAATTAATCTTCAGTTTACGGGCGACTTTCACGCGATTACGGCGGCGCACAATTTGTTGGCTGCGGCGATTGACAACAAGCTCTATTTCCGTAATACGCGCTTGGATACGCGCCGCATCACCTGGAAGCGCGTAATCGACATGAACGACCGCTCGCTGCGCCACATCGTCGTCGGTTGCAACGGCAACGGTGTTCCGCGCGAAAGCGGTTTTGACATTACGGTGGCTTCCGAAATCATGGCGATTCTCTGCCTCGCGGAAAACTACGAGGACCTGCGTGCTCGCCTGAACAAGATGGTTGTCGGTTTTGACGCCGAAAATAAGCCGGTCTTTGCGGAAGAAATCGGTGTTACCGGCTCGCTCATGGCGATTTTGAAGGAAGCGCTTAAGCCGAATTTGGTTTCCAGCGTTGAGGGCGTCCCCGCGTTTGTACACGGCGGTCCGTTTGCCAACATCGCGCAGGGGTGCAACTCCGTCATTGCGACGAAAATGGCGATGAGCTATGCGGATTATGCAATTACGGAAGCCGGCTTTGCCTTTGATTTGGGCGGGGAAAAATTCTTTGATATCAAGTGCCGCTCGGCAGGTATTGCGCCGGACGCGATTGTTATCGTCGCGACGATTCGTGCGCTCAAGATGCACGGCGGCAAGGGCCTGAAGGAGCTCACCGAAACGGATGTGGCTGCCGTTGAACGCGGTTTGGAAAATCTCGGTGCGCACATTGATTCCGCGAAGAAGTTCGGTCGTCCGATTGTCGTTGCGCTCAATCAGTTCCCGACGGATACGGCGGAGGAATTTGCGGCGGTCGAGCGGTTCTGTGCCGCCCAGGGTGTTCCCGCGGCTTATGCGGGTTCGTTTGCGGAAGGCGGACCGGGTTGCACGGAGTTGGCCAAGCTCGTTTGCGAAGCCTGCGAAAAGCCTTCGCCGGAATTTAAGCCGCTTTACTCGCTCGATGTTCCCGTCGCGGAAAAGCTCGAAACGATTGCCAAGGAAATGTACGGCGCAGACGGCGTGGTCATTCTCCCGAAGGCGCAGAAGAAGCTTGAATCGTTGGCGCTTGCCGGCGGTGACAAGATGATGATTTGCATGGCGAAAACGCAGAATTCGCTTTCCGATGATCCGACGAAGCTCGGTCGCCCGAAAGGCTTCAAAATCACGGTTCGCGATTTTGAAATTGCTGCGGGTGCCGGCTTCCTCGTCGCGCTTACCGGCGATATCATGCGCATGCCGGCGCTCCCGAAGGTGCCCTGTGCGGAATCCATCGATTTGGACGCGGAAGGCAATATCACCGGCATGCTCGGTGTTTAATCTTCCGGAAAAACAAAAGGCGTTCCCGAGTGATTCGGGGACGCCTTTGTTGTTTTCGGAATACGGCGAATCCGGAGGGGCGGGGCTTATATCCGCGAGAAGTCCGGCGGCGGAAGCGTTGCGAAGGTTTCGCGGAAGAGCGCGGCGCGGCAGCGGTCGGCGAGTTCGCTCGGTTTGGCCGTTCCCGTGATTTTGTTGCGGAATCGGATGTGGGCATCCTGTGCTTCGATGAGCAATTCGTCGAAACGGACGCGGGTGTATTCCGGGAAAATGCCGAGGTCGCAGGCGAGGCGCATGAGCGAGAGTCCGGTCAGGGCTTCGCCTTCGGAAATCAGCATGCCGAATCGGGATTCGCCGTAGATGCGTCCGACCTGATCGCAGAAAATGCTTTTGTTGCGGCGCACGATGCGGCGGCGCGCGTTGCGCTCCTGCTCGACGAGGCTTTTAAGCCAGTCCCGAAGCGTTTCCGCGATTTTTTGAGGCGTTTGGGCGAGTGTGCGCTGATTGGAAATCTGGAAGATGCTTCCTGCGGCATCGGAGCCTTCGCCGAGCGAGCCGCGGACGGTGAGTCCGCACATATTGAGCGAGCGGACAACTTTTTCCATTTGTCCGTCCATGACGAGGCCCGGGAGGTGGGCCATGACGGAGACGCGCATGCCGGTGCCGAGGTTGGTCGGGCATGCGGTCAGAAATCCGTAGCGCGGCGAGCTTGCGAAGGGAAGCTCCCGTGCGATGGTTTCGGAGAGCGTCCGGGCGGTTTCCGCGAGCAGGGAGAGATTCATTTCCGCATCCATGACCTGAATACGAAAATGGTCTTCTTCGTTAATCATAATCGAGAGTTTGCGGTCGGGCGAGATGACGACGGCGGCGCCTTCGCGTTCGACGAGCTCTTTGGAAATGAGGTGGCGTTCGACGAGCATTTCCGCTTCGGAGAGTGCGAGGTCGTGCATTTCGAAGCAAACGGAGTCGGCGAGTTCCGGAAGTTTTTTCAGTGTCGCGAGGATGCACTGCTTGATGTCTTCACGCGCTTGCGGGGAGAGGCGTTCCGGGAAAATTTTGTCGGCGAGATTGCGTGCCAGACGTACGCGGGAGCTGATCAGAATCGGCAAGGAGCGGCGCGGCAGCAGATTGGAATCGGCGAGGAAGCGTTTCAGGTCGCTCATTGTTTTTTTCCTCCTCGGGGGCGTTTGGTTGTGCCCGTTGCCGGGCTCGCTTTGCCTGCCGCAGCGGATTTTGCGGCGGCTTTTTTACGGGGCGGTTTGGCGGGTTTGCTTTTCAGGGCCGCGATTTGGTCGCGCAAGGTCGCGGCGAGCTTGTAATCTTCTTTCGCAACGGCATCGCGGAGCGCCTGTTCGAGGGTTTCGACGGAGATTTGCGGCGTCGCTTTGCGTTTCTTTGCGGGTGTGGCGGGCATCGGGACATTGCCTTCGGGCGCGGCATTGGCGTGTTGGATTTTCGGCAACAGGGCGTTTAGAGCGCCGGCAAACGTTTCGTAGCATTGCGGACATCCGAAGCGCTCGTGTTTTTCGAGTTCGCTTTCGCTCAGTCCGCATTTCGGACACTGCTTTCCGAGTTTCAAATCCTTTTCCGAAAATGCTTTGGCCGTGCCTTCCAGAATCTCTTTGCCGAGTTTTTCGCCGAAGAGCTTTTTCGTGATCATTTCGGCGAATTTAATCAGCGGCAATTCCGTGGCGTTGTGTTTGGCTGCGCATTTTTCGCAGAGATGGATCTTGCGCATCTTTCCGTTGATAATCTGGGTAAGATGTACGGTCGCGGGAGCTCCGCAAATTTGGCATTTCAGTTCTTCGCTCATTGCAGGAAGATTAGGTTTCTAAAATTAAAGCTTAAGTCCGGAGTCTCGTGTCGTCGAATCCGAATTACAGGCTTTCGCGCGTGCGGAAGACGGAGACGATAACGTCGCCGAACGGCGTGGGAATCGGGGCTTCGGGCTTGTGAATTTCGACCTCGATTGTATCGACCTTAGGGAATTCCCGAAGCAGACTCGCGGCGATTTTTTCCGCGAGCGCCTCAATCAGATTGAAACCGGGACGGGCGGAAACGATCTCGACGACGCGGGCGACGACGGCGGCGTAGTTGACCGTTTGTTCCAGTTCGTCGCTTTGACCGGCTGCGCGCAGGTCGAGTGTAAGCGTCAGCGAAACGTAAAAATTTTGTCCTTGGGTTTTCTCGTGCGGAAAGACGCCGTGGTAGCCGTAGGCCCGGATTTTTTCGATGCGGATTTTATCGCCGGG
This sequence comes from Candidatus Spyradenecus sp., assembly GCA_045651325.1. Classification (GTDB taxonomy): domain Bacteria; phylum Verrucomicrobiota; class Verrucomicrobiia; order Opitutales; family UBA953; genus Spyradosoma. The sequence continues at coordinate 11,210 of JAZRSB010000015.1, read as the reverse complement.
CATGACCGATTTCCTCCAGCATGGCGGCGACGTTTTCGATGCGTGCGCAGGGTTGGATCCCGTGGCCGAGATTGAAAATGAAGCCGCTTTCTCCTTGCTGCATTTCGTCGAGAATGGCGCGTGTGCGTGCCCGTACGATTTCGGTGTTTTCGAAGTTCAAAACCGCCGGGTCAAGATTGCCTTGCAGAGCGAGTTTCATGCCGGCGGGAAGGCTTTCCCGGATTGCGCGGAGGGAATGTGTCCAATCCGCGCCGAGTACGCTTGCTCCGCTTTCCGCGATGGCTTTCGCGAAATGCGACATGCCTTTGGCGAAAACGATAACCGGTGTTTCTTTAGGCAAAGCGCTGATGATTTTACGAATCCATTGCAGGGAAAGCGTTTCGTATTCCTGCGCCGTGCACAAGGCCGCCCAGGAATCGAAGAGCTGGATGGCATCGACTCCGGCGTCGATTTGCATTTTCAGGTAACGAATAATCGCGTCGGAAAGCTTTTCCATTAGGGCGTCGAAGGCTTCCGGTTGCTCGGCAGCGAGAGCTTTGATTTTGGAAAATTGCTTGGCGGAACCGCCTTCTACCATGTAAGTCGCAAGGGTCCAAGGTGTTCCCGCGAAGCCGAGCAGGGCGCGTGTAGCGCCGAGTTGTTCGCGTACGATTTTTTGAGCGGCGGGGACGTAGGCGAGCTTCTCGAAAACGGCATCGGCGGGGGCGAGCCGGCGAATTTGTTCGGGCGAATCGAGCGTAAACTCCATGGCGATGCCGCCGTTGCCGAAGCGGTAGTTTTGGCCGAGCGCTTCGGGAATGACGAGAATGTCGCTGAACGTAATGGCGGCGTCCAGCGCTTCAAAGCGGCGCACGGGTTGGAGCGTGACTTCCGCCGCGAGTTCGGGCGTTTTTACGAGGGTGAGAAAATCGTGGCGCTCCTTCAGCGCCCGGTATTCCGGCAGGTAGCGTCCGGCTTGGCGCATAATCCAGACCGGCGGTCGGTCCGTGGCTTCACAGCGGGAGGCGGCGAGAAAGCGTTCGCGGGAATTCATGGTCGGAGGCGTTATTGGGACGGTCATAGGCGGCTTACAGGTGGCGGGAGGCGGAATCGATGTGTTCCCGTGCGGCTTTGACTTGTTCGGCGTGTGCATTGCCGGATCCGGCTTCGACCGTAAAAGTCGTTGTGATAAATTTTTCTAAATCGGCAACGGCTTTTTGAAGTTCGTCGCTTGCGCCGGGCTTGCGGGAAGCCTCGCGGAGGATACGGATTTTTTCAAAATCCTCAATGCCGTCGCGGAGCGTTTCGAAGCGGAGCGTCGTGCGGTTTCCGGGGTAAACGAGGAAGCAGTCGCCCGCGGGCCAGTAGCGTTTGGGCCAGCGGCAGTCGGCAAAGGGATTATCGACCCAGGAATTGTACGCCCAGCGCAGAAATCCGTCGAAGCGGTTGGCCGAGGTGTAGAGCAAGAGCCAGTGCGGCTCGGCGGCGGTCGAGTGCGGGAACGTGTTCGGCTTTGCCGGATTGGTGCAGACGTAGCAGGTCGTCTTGCGGTTTTCCGCGCGGCGGGAATCGGCAAGCTCCGTCAGCCCTGCGGAATGATGGAAAACGGCAGAGATGTCGTGGACGAAATGCGCCATCTTGGTCGGGCGGTCAACGGCGGAGACGATTTTGAGCTCCGGGGCGTATTTTTCGACGACTCCGCGGGCGGCGTTGACGAGATGATCCGGGCGTTCGTCGAGCGCGATACAGGTTTTTTCGAGCAGGCCGCGTTGTTTTAAATGTTTGCGGAAGCTTGTCAGAAATGCTTTCCATGTCGCGTCGTAGTCCGGCGATTTTGGGTCGAGCGAAATGGTTTTTGTCGTTCCCGAGGCTTCGTCGAAATACGTGGTTTTGAGTGACCAGGAAACCATCGTATAGCAGGAAATCTGTTCGCAGATGCCGACTTCGTTCATCATGAAATCGACATACTTATCGAATGCCGTGTAGTCGAATTGCCATTCGCCGGATTTCGTTTTGCGCCACTGAACCATCGAACTCCAATGGTCGCGCGTTTGGTGATCCCAGGGTTCTTCGATGATGGAGCAGGTGACGACTTTTTGCCCGGCATCGGCGAGGCGTTTCATCAGCGGTTTCATCGCGTCGAAGTGTTCCCGCGACCAAAGTTTTGTCCCGGTCCAGCGGGCGACGGCTTCCGGGTGTTGCCACAAGTCGAGGTGAATTTCCCAATCCTGCGGTAGCGGGAGCACGGCGGGCAGGACTTCGATTTCGGCGATTGTCTGATGTTTGCCGTTTACGGATAAGCTCAATGCGAGCTTGCCGGGATTCTCGTCGGGCGCGATGTCTGCGGAAACGAGAATGACGGCTTCTCCCGCCGGAATTTTAAAGGGCGTTGCGGCCGGCTTAATGACGATTGGCTCGTCGGCGGTCCGGATGGCGACTTCGCCCTCGGGCTCGACGATGTCGGCGACGGGCTTGCCGCCTTGTCCGAGCGTCGAGCGCACGTATTCGGCACGCGCGCGGGATTTGAGGGTTTTCATGCCGTCGGTGACGGAGAGTGCGGCTGAAATTTTCGCGTTTTCCGGGAGCGTTGTTTTGACGCGGACAAGCACGCGTTCGCCGCGCCAGGCAACGCGTTTTTCTCCGAGGAAATTGTCGGCGACGGCGGAAAGATCGCCGGCGGGGACGTAGCTCATTTCATCGGCGGCTTGACTGTGCGTGTAGGCATGGACTGCGGGAGCGGCCAAGGCGCAGACGAGGAAGGGAAGAAGCGGAGCGGTTTTCATTGGGCGGATTGGAGGATTAGGCGTGGTTTTCCGTTTGGGAGTTGGTGGCAACGTGCGCATTTTCGTCGGCTTGCTCGCGGTTGCAATTCGGGCAGCGGGCCGTGATTTGCAGGTGTTGCGTGATGAAGGTCAGTCCGTTTTTCTCGGCGATGGCGCGGCCGTACCAGTCCATGAAAGGGGCGTCGAACTCGATGATTTTGTCGCAATTCGTACAAACGATATGGCCTTTGAAGGTTCCGGCGTTGCGTGTGCTTTCGTAATACTTGAAATCGCGGCCGACATTGAGTTCGCTGAGAATTCCGGAGCGAATCAGGTCCGGCAGGGCGCGGTAAACCGTGGCGCGGGAAATTTTCGGGTAAAGCTTACGTGCCGCGACCAGCAGGTCTTCGGCGGTGAAATGGCCTTCATAGTAATAGGCGGCTTCCCAAATGGTCAGGCGCGGTCGCGTACTTCGGAGACCGACGGAGGCGAGCACTTCTCCAAAATTCATCGGGGCGGTAGAATTTTTCATGTGCTAATTTTGAGACTGTTTTGCGAATAAAGGCAAGCGTGTTCCCGCCGGGGTTGCGGCGAGATTGCTCTTGCCAGCGTTGCGTTGTGCGGGAAAGATTAGAGTACTCGAGCTAACCATGAAACAAAACAAGTCGGCATTTTTCGGAGTCGTCCTCATGCTTGCGGGAGCCGTTTTCTTCGGCGGCTGTTCCGCGGCTTATTCCGACAAGGCGACGAATCTCCGCGACGCTTGGCAGCAGGGAAATTTTGCGCTCGCCGAGGAAATTGTCGCCGGGGAGGTGCAGGAGGCCGATGACAATAATCGTTTGATCTGGCTGTTGGAGCATGCGTCCGTTTTGCGTAGCCGGCAGCGTAATGCGGAAGCGCAAACGGCTCTGGATGCCGCTGCCGCAACCTTCGAGGCTTGGGACGAACAGGCTGATTTTCTCATTTCGCAGGAAACTGCCGCGACGCTGTCGAGCCTGGCGGCGCTTCCGTATCGCGGGCGCGGGACCGACCGTATCATGTTGCAGACCTACCGCGCGTTGAATTATCTGGAGGCGGGGAAACGCGACGAGGCTCGCGTCGCGCTCAATGCGGCATTTCAGGCGCAGAGCGATGCCGTCGAAAACAATCGGAAGTATATCGAACGGGCGCAGGCTTCGGCCGCCGAAAACGAAGTCGATCTGGTTTCTCTGGAAAGCCTGCCTTCCGTCGTCGAGGCTTTAGAAAAGGAAAAAAACGCGTCTTCCGAATTGGCCGTTTATGCCGATTACGTGAATCCGTTTACGACTTGGCTTCACGGGATTTATTTTATCCATGCGGGAGCGGATGGTGCCGATCGCGAGCGGGGACGGAAATCTTTGGAGCGCGTGGCGCAGATGGAACCCGGCAACGCTTTTGTGCGGGAAGACTTGGCGCGGGAACAAGCAGCTCCGGCAGGCGAGGCGCTTACCTACGTTATTTTCGAATACGGCATAGCTCCGACGCTCGTGGATTCGCGTATCGACGAATTTTTCCCGTTTCCGATCGGGGACGGCAACGTTACTGTCGCGCCTTTTTGTATCGCGTTGCCTAAGCTTTCCCGGGAGGCGTCTGCGGGAATTCCCGTGATGCGGGCGAACGACATTCCCGCGCAGACGCTTTGCGACATGAATCGGGTCGTCAAAACCGATTTCGAAAATGCGTATCCCGCCGTTCTCACGCGAACGCTGACTACGGCGTTTCTGAAGACGGCTGCCTCCGTTGCCGCCAATGCCGCAGCGGCGGAATATGCCCGGCACGACGGAAGCGCCGCCGCCGCTCTCATCGCACTCGGAGGAATGATTGCCACGAATGCGATTACTTATGCTTCCACGGAGGCGGATTTGCGCATTTGGCAGACGCTCCCCGAGAATTTTTCCGTCGTCCGCCTGCCGACGCCGGCTTCGCGCCGCCTGCAGATCGAAGTTGCCGGCCGGCGCGTACAGGTCGAGTTGTTGCCGGGCAAGGTCAATGTCGTCCTCGTGAAAGCCGTCGGATTTGCATTGGAACCGAAAGTGAATCAATTTATCCTCAAATAATAATTCTATGGCACGCTTTCCCTTAAGAAAAATTCTCCTCGCCGCGCTTGCCGCCGGTGTCGTTTGCTTTTCAGCCTGCGCGGCTTCCGTCAACGTGATTGAACGTACGGGAACGCAGGACCGCCGCATTGTATCCGATGCCAAGACACTCGAAATGGCGACGCCGCTCGAGATTCGCACGGGAACCGTTTCCGATAACGTGATGTGCGTTCAGCTCGAGCTGATGAACCGTACGGACGAAATCGGGCGTGTGTTCTGCCTCGTCGAATGGTTTGACGAGCAGGGGATGAAAGTGGATGTGCCGTCGGCTTGGAAGCAACTCAACATCCAGCCGTCGAAGATTGAATCGATTACGGCCGTGGCCCCCAATGCGGCGGCACGCGATTTTCGCATCTCACTGAAACGCAGCGAATAAATTTCAAAAACTCAAGAATAAGGAAAAACTATGACGTTCAAAAAATCTCTTTCCGTGATTTTGCTTGCCGCGGGGACACTCGCTCTCGGTGCCTGCGCCGCGCAAAAGGCGCGCTACATCGACTCCAACGGTCCGGAAACCGTCGTGTCGCTGAACAAAGTCGATATCCAGGATTTTCAATCCGCGACGGAAGCGCTGGTGGCCGACATGCTGACTTGGGATGCCTTCGCGGGCGCAAAAAAACCGGTGGTTGCACTTAGCCGCGTCGTCAACGACACCACGAACAATTTTGACACGGCGCTGCTGACGAATCAGGTGCAGGAAGCCATTTTGAAGTCGCGCAAGGCGATTATCTCGATGTCTATGAGCGTTGAACGTAACGACGACAGCGTACGCCAGGATGTTGCCGCGCTCGGCGGTACGGAAACGGTTGTTCCGGATTTGACGCTTATCGGGAAGATTTCGGAAGTGACGGCCCGTGCCGACAGTACGCGTCAGGTTTCCTATGTATTTTCGATGCGTCTCGTCGAAACGAAGACCGGCAATGTGGTCTGGATGGATTCGAAGACCATTACGAAGCAGGGCGAAAAGAATTCCGTCGGGTGGTAATCGATGGCGGGAGCGAACTTTTTTGAGCGTCAGGACAAGGCGCGCCGGGCGACGCATTGGCTCGTCGTCTGGTTTGCGCTTGCGGTTTTGGGTACGGCCGTTGCGATTTACGCGGTCACGATAGCGGCGCTGATTTATGCCGACATTTTGCCGGCCGGTTCGTATTGGGAGGCGGAGATTTTCGCCTACGCGTTCGGCGGGACGCTCTTGCTGGTCGGCGGTGCGAGTTTTTTCAAAAGTCTGGAGCTGGGAAGCTCGAGCGGGGAAATGATTGCGCGGGAGCTTGGCGGGGTGGCCGTGAACCCGAATGCAAGCGAAGCGGATCGCCGCCGGCTTGTGAATGTCGTCCAGGAAATGTCCATTGCCTCGGGCGTGCCGATGCCGAAAATCTTCATTCTCGAACGCGAAAAAAGCATCAACGCGTTTGCGGCGGGAACGCGCATTGAAAATGCGGCGATTGCCGTTTCCCGCGGGGCGCTCGACAAGCTTACGCGCGACGAGTTACAGGCGGTTGTCGGTCACGAATTTTCGCACATTTTGAACGGCGACATGCGCCTGAACGTCAAGCTCATCGGCTGGATTTTCGGCTTGGTCGTGTTGGCGCTTGTCGGACGTATTTTGATGCAGAGTGCGATGCTTTCCGGCGGCTCCCGTTCCCGCAAAAACGACGGCGGGCAAGTGCTCGTTATCGTCGGCTTGGCGATGCTGATTATCGGGTCGATCAGCCAGTTTTTCGCAAGCATCATTCAGGCGGCGATTTCCCGCCACCGTGAACGTTTGGCGGACGCATCGGCGACGCAGTTTACGCGCAATCCGGCGGCGCTGGCTAATGCGCTGTCCCGCATCGGCGGCGATTCGAGCATTTTGGAATCGCCGCATGCGAGCGAGTATTCCCATTTCTTTTTTGCCTGCGGTGTCCAATCGCTCTTTGCGACGCATCCGCCGCTGGAAGAGCGCATTCGGGCTCTCAATCCGGCTTGGGACGGCAAGTTTTTGCGTTCGGGAAAAGCCAAGAGCGAGCCGCATGCCGGAGAGGCTTCCGCGCCGTCGATGCCGCATTGGCCGCTTGCGGATCTTACCAAAAATCCCAAGGGGGCCCGTGCACTCGTTTACTTGCTGATGATGACGCATTCCCGCGGCGACGATCAGGTACAGGCGAATCTCCTGCTTCAGTCGGAGAAAAAGGACGTATTTGCGATTTTGGAGGCGAATTGGGAAGCCGTTTTGGCGCTTCCGCCGGAGAAACGCCTTTCGCTCGTTATTTTGGCCGCGCCGCAGTTACGGGATTATTCGCAAAGGGAGCGCAAGGCAATCTGTGCGACGTTGCGGCGTTTGGCGGAAACCGACGGCGAAATTGCGCTCTTTGAGTTCCTGATTATCCGTATTGTCGAAGGACTTTTGCTTTGGGACGGCGACGCGGAATTCTCCGAATCCGAACGTATGGCTGCCGCCGAAATCGCATTTTCCGTGGTTATGCGGGAGAATCGTTTTGCGCCCGCCGATGCCGAGCAGAAACTGCAGGCCATTCTTGCCGCTCAAAAATACTTTCCGACGCGCCTGCATCTCGTCGCGGCATCTCAACTCGAAGTGCCCGCACTCGACCGCGCATTTGACGTTCTGCGAAGCGCGCCGATTATCTTCCGGGAAAATCTGATTAAGGTGTGCGACGCCGTTGCCCTGGCGGACGGGAAGGTTTCCGCGACGGAGGCCGATCTCATCAACGCTCTCTCTCTCGCACTTGCCTGCCCGATTTATAAACGTATTCAACTCTGATTCTATGCCTGCGGATTTATCCAAGATTCAAACCGTCTTTTTCGATTTGGACGGGACGCTGATTGACAATTTTCGCGCGATTTACAAGTGCTACGCCGATATTGCGCGGGAAATGGGCCTCGAGCCTAAAAGCTATCACGTATTGCGCGCGACGGTCGGCGGTTCCATTACGATGACGCTCTCCAAGCTCATCGGCGAAGACCTTGCCGATGAAGGCGTCCGCCGCTTCCGCGCTCATTTCCCGGAGGTGATGTTTGAGGACGTTTTCGTGTTGGAGGGCGTTGAGTGGATGCTGAGAAACCTGCGGGAGCACGGTATCCGGACCGCCGTTTTCACGAACAAGGAACATTCTTCGAGCGTGGCGCTTTTGGATTATCTGAAGCTGTCGCCGCTCATTGATGTCGTCTTCGGGACGAATCTCCCCGATATGCCTTGGCGCAAGCCGCAACGCGAATATTCCGAGTACGTTTTGAAGAAAATGAATCTCTCCGCGGAAAATGCGATGCTCATCGGCGATTCACCCTTCGATGTCAGCGCCGCGCGTGCCGTCGGCATGCCGGTTGCCTGCGTTGCGACGGGAACGCATTTGCCCGAGGCCCTGATTGAGTGCACGGGTTCGCAGGAAATGATTTTCCCGAACATGTTTGCCTTGGGCCGCGATTTGTTTAAATTCATACCCCATAACTAAAATTATTTCCCCATGAAAAAATTACTCCGCTCCTGGCTTTGCGCCGCCTGTTTCATTCCTGCCGGTCTTGCGACGGCTCATGCCGCCGATGGCTGGCAACCTGTTTCCGATCCCGGGAAAATCATCCCCGCCGTCGGCGAGTACGCGATTCTGATTTCGGAAGCGACTGCGAAAGACGCAGGTTGGGCGAAGGTCGCTACCACGCTTCAAAAGCGCTACAAGGGCAAAATCCTCACATGGAAAGAAAATGTGACGGAGCTCGAAGCCGCACTCAAGGACGCCCGGCCGCGTTATATCGCCGTCGTTGCCAAACCGCAGGAAATCGACCGCGTCGTTGTCGCCGACTTGCACGGCATGGCGCGCCGTATCGAGCCGGATTTTTACGGAGATGCAATTTTCGGTATTATCACGGCACGTTCGCCGAAGCAGGCAGAACTGCTGGTTGAGGCCCAGAAGGCGCCGCTTTTGATCGAGCGCGGCGTCAGCACGACAAATTGCGACCTGGAGCGTTTTAAGCGCCACTTTCTGGTCACAGACTGGGAAGCAAGCCAGTATGTGGAAACGCGCAACGGTGTCTCTTCCGAGAAAAAAATCCTTCCCGAAGGCAAAGAAATCGTCGAGCTCTTCGCAAAGAAGTTCGATGAAATCAATCCGCAGTACCTGATTTCCGCATCGCACGCGACCGAGTTCAATCTCGAAATGCCTTACAGTCGCGGCTTGATCGCCCCCGCAAAGGGAAAATTCTATTGCTTCAAGACGGCTCAATTCCGCGATTTCCTCCGCCGCATGGGTAATGCCGAAGAGGTCGAAAAATACGCCAAGGAGCATAAGCTGCTTTCAATCAAACCGACCGATGATCCGAAAATCTGGATTGCTTCCGGCAATTGTCTCTTCGGGGACATCCTGCGCAACCCGGATTCCGTGGCGGCGACCCTGCTTTCCGAATACGGCGTACGCCAACTCGTCGGTTACACCGTTCCGACCTGGTACGGCGTCGGATGGGATGTGCACGGCAATTTCTTCAACGGCCACCAGGACGTTACCGTCAGTCAGGCTTGGTATTTCACGAATCAGCGAAACCTGGAGCGTCTTCCGGAAGTTCTGCGCTCCCACAAGCTTCCGTTGCGCGCCAAGGATATGAGCGGCATCGATATGAGTACCCTGCGTCGTGCCCTGTCCGAAAGCAAGGCCGAGGTAACGCACGACAACTTGGGCCGCTTCCATGACCGCGACGTCATCGCGTTTTACGGCGATCCGCTGTTCCGCTCGGCCTTTGACCAAAAGGCAAAGAACTGCCAGCCCTGGCATTACACGCTCGAAACGAAGGGCAAGGCACGCCGTCTCACGGTGAAAGGAACGCAGGGGAAAACCCGGAAGTCCGAATTCCGTTTCTGGTTCCCCGAACTGCGCAATACCGACGAAGCGATTCGCTTTACGCGCGTCAAGGGCAATGCCCGCGAAGTCGTCGATGTCGCGCACAGCTCGACCAAGAATTTCCTTATGCTGCCGGATATGATGGAGCTTGCCCCGGACGAACGGCTTGTTATCGAGTACTCCGTACGCTAAGGCGCGGCAGGAATACGAATGCATCAGGCACCCGACGGAAATGCCGTACGGGTGCCTGATGCGTTTTATAAGTATCGGGAGTGTAGCTAAACGCCGGAAGCCGGCGGTGTTCCGAGCGGGGCAACGTGCGCGATAAAAGCGCTTTCCCCCCAAGCGTCGCGAATCGTTTGTTCGATTACGGGAAGGGCTGCGTCGTCGCGTACGACGGCGAAGCAGGCGCTTCCGCTTCCGCTCATGTGCGGGTCGAGACCGTGACGCTCCCGTAGAATTTTGAAGAGCGCGGGTAGGGCGAGGTGCTTGCGGAAGACGGCACGCTCCATGTTGTTGAAGAGCGGGAGGGGCGCGTTTTCCGGATCGGCAGCCCAAGCGGCGAGTCGCGCTTCGGCTTCGTCCGCGGAAACGTAGTCGTGCGGGGCGTTGCGCTTCATCGCGCCGTAGGCCTCCGCCGTGGAAACTCCGAATGCGGGCTTGAAAAGCAGGAAACGGTGCTTGCACAGGCTGCGGACGGCCGCTTCGGGAAGTGCTTCGACGGCTTCGCCTCGCCCGCGCATGACGAGCGGCGTGCGGCCGAGGAAGAGCGGAACGTCGGAGCCGAGTTGCGCGGCGAGGGCGTTCATTGCGGCGGCATCGAGCGGACGACCGCAAAAGGCGTTGAGCAGTATGAGGGCGCTTGCGGCATCGGAACTGCCGCCGCCGAGCCCGGCACCGTGCGGAATGACCTTTTTAAGCGTCCAGGCGACGGGCGGGCAAGCCGGGACCTGTTCCCGGAAAAGTCGGGTTGCGCGACAGACGAGGTTGGAGTCGTCCGTCGGAACCTCCGGAGCGTCGCAGCTTAGGCTGTCCCGTTGGGCAGGTGTCCCCGCGAGCGTGTCGCAGAGTGAAATGGGAGTGACCAGCGAAACGAGCGAGTGAAAGCCGTCGGGGCGGAGCCCCGTGATGGCAAGAAGCAGGTTGATTTTCGCGGGTGCGCTGGCGGAAAATGTTGTTTGAGAAGTGGTCACGGCTACGGAAATTAGCGGAAAAAGCGGCCGCGGGAGCAAGTTTTTTCTGTAAAGAAAACACGGACCCCGCTGCCGCAATTAGCGTACGCAAATTAGGAGGGTGATTTTCGCCCAAAAATTACCGGAAAATTGTTACAAAAAAATTATTTTTTTTAATTTTTTTGTTTCGAGGGCTTCGGGATTGGAGGCGATTTCGGCGTCTAAGCCTTTATTGATGCGGGTTTGCGGGGTGTTCGGGAGTTTTTTTTGAGTGATTACATTTTGTAACAATTCTGTGACAATTGCTTGGAGGGGTCATGATAAACTGGTTTCGCACGCTCGGGAAATGGCTCCCGAAAGTGC
>JAZRSB010000014.1:0-44066 GCA_045651325.1 Candidatus Spyradenecus sp. | reverse complement strand
AACAAGCACCGACGCGCTCCCGCTTTCAACGCCGCGCACAGCCTCCGAAAGCGCTACGGACTCCGGACGCATTCCGGCGAGTTCATTGCCCGAAGCTCCGGAAAGCTTGCCGATGCCGCTTCCGTTGCCCGCGGCCCAAAGCCCCGAAGGCGGATCGCCGGCATCGAGCGGGTCCGTGCCGTTTTGAAATTCCAAATAATCGGCAATGCCGTCGCCGTCGGAGTCCCAAGGCTCCGTTTCGTCAAAGGGATTCGTCCCCGCCAAAGCCCAAATTGCACCCGCAAGCCCAGCAAAGATAAACATGCCCGCCGCAAGCGGCAACCAACGCCCGCGCGAATTAGAAAACGTGTCTTGATGTGTTAAGTTGGAGTCACTCATGAAGCCTATTTCCCGGCACTTTCGGGAGCCATTTCCCGAGCGTGCGAAACCAGTTTATCATGACCCCTCCAAGCAATTGTCACAGAATTGTTACAAAATGTAATCACTCCAAAAACTTTTCAAATTCTCCGCAAACCCGTATCAATAAAGGCTTAGACACCGAAATCGCCTCCAATCTCGAAGCCCTCGAAACAAAAAAATTAAAAAAAATAATTTTTTTGTAACAATTTTCCGGTAATTTTTGGGGTGTGTAGCCAGAAATTATTTTTTGTGGTGCTAAAACTTGCGGCGCAGTCCCGTCGCATGATTGTCACGGAATTGCATAAACGGCATCCTGCCCAAGGCCCAAAACTCTCCTCAAACCTGCATTAATAAAGCCCTGAACGCCCGGAATCGTCGGCGGAGCCCGAGAAATTCAGCCTTAAAATATTCTTTCCGCTTGGGAATTCGCCCGGACGCCGGAAAACGAAATTTCTCTCGAAAAGACGGAACCTCCGGCCTTATAAATTTTAGCGCTTCGCCGGGCGAGAAAACGGCGAAATCGGGTTGAGAGATTTTTCAAGGAGCTCGTCGTATTCGTGGCCGGATTTACGGACTCGCGGGCGCCCCGTTGTCTCTTTTATCCGGGCTTTTTCTCAAAAAAACACCCAATTTTCACCCATGAATAATATCCTTTTCACTGCCTCTTTCTTATTAACGCTCGCGATTGCCCCGTTCACGGCATTCGCCTCCGAAGACGCGTCGGGAACGCAAGCCGATTCTCCGGCTGACACAGCCGAAAAGCCGCCGAAAAAACCGCTCTTTATAACGACTTCCCGCTATTCCGAGCAAAAGGTCTCCGTCGAATTTTCGGATGCAGTCACCAAAGATGCCTTTGAAAAAAGCATCTCCGTCGAACCGTCGATTGAGTTTTCCGTCAAACAGAACTGGGAAACCTCGTTTACAATTTCCGCCGATTTCAAGCCGGGCGAAACCTATGCCGTCAGCATCGCACCGACGCTCAGCGGCATAAGATCCCTCCCGCTCGGCAAGCGCGAAAGCATTGCGTTTACCGTAAAAGACGCGCCCGAAGAACTGAACTTCTTGAGCGACGGCGACTTCTTCCCGCTCTGCGCCAAGGATTTCTCGCTCCCGATTAGTCTGCGCAATCTCGAAAAAATCAGAATCACCGTCCGCCAAGCCTACGGAGATTCCGTCGCCGACTTTTTCCTCAACCCCCAAAACTCCGATTATTCGAAGACGATTTTTTCACAGGAAGTACTTCCGAAAGCCCGCCGAAACCAACGTGAACAATATGCCGTCGAGCTCGAAAAAATCGGCATTCCCCGCAAATGCGGTATTTACAGCATCGGGCTCGAAAAACCCGGTCAGTACTACTATTACAGTTATTGGAACCGCAACCGTCTCGTCGTTGTTACCGACCTCGCGATTCAGGCAACGCGCAACGGCGAAGAACTTGCCGTCGCCGTAAAAAACATCTCCGGAAACGCCGCCGTCCCCGCCGCAAAAATCTCCATTTTTTCCCGTAAAAAGCACTTAGTTCTCTCCGCTGATTGCGACGAAAACGGTTTTGCCAAAATCCAACTCCCGACACTCGAAGACAAGGAAGATAGCCCCGCAATGATTCTTGCCGAAGCCGGCGACGACAAAACCTTCCTCCTCCTCCATGACTTGAACTCCCGCCGCCAGCAACGCGGCTTTGAGAAACAGGGCGCAAGGGCCTACGTCTTCCCCGAACGAGGCATTTGCCGCCCCGGAGAAAAAATCCATCTTTTCGCCGGCCTGCGTGACGGGAAAACCAAGCTCGCCCAAGGCCACGTTCCCGCAGAATTTCACATCGAAGACCCGAGCGGAAACACCTTCCTGCGCATCCCCGTCAACGGCGATGCCTTCGGATTTTACAAAACGGCCGTGGAAATCCCCGCCTTCGCCGCCACCGGTAGCTACGAAGCCACCCTGCGCATTCCCGGGCAGGAAGACAGCGAATTCGGCAGCACGACGTTTTCCGTCGCCGAATACGTTCCGGATGCCATCGAAGTCTCCGTGAAAACCGAGCGCAAGGACGACTGCATTTGCGCCGACGGCAATGCCGCCTACTACTTCGGACTGCCGCTTGCCGACGGCAAAATCGACTTCTCCTGCGATTTCAAATTCACGCGCTTCACCCCTAAAAATCGTGAGTTCTCCGAATTTTTGTTCGGCCTTATTCCCGCAAACTCGTTCAACACCCTGCAAGCCACGGGAAAATCCGACGACGCAGGCCAATTCTCCGCACGCTTCGACATCCCGAAATACGAAAAACGCCAAACCGCCACACTCCGGGCAGTCGTCCGAGCCAGCGCTGCGAGCGGCGCCGGTAGCCGCAGTGTTTCCGCATACAATTCGACGGAAATTCACAATTGCGATTTCTATTTCGGAACACGTGAAAAATCCGCCGACGAACAGGGCCGGGTCTTTGAAATCTGCACACTTTCGCCGAACTCCGAAGAGCTCAAGCTCGAAGGCAAAAAGTTCAAGGCCTCGCTCTACCGCAACGAATGGAACTACCTCGTCCGCGAACAAAACGGCACCCTCCGCTGCGAATGGCAACGGGAATCCGTCCCCGCCGGCAGCATCGAATTCGACGGCTCCGCGAGCGAAATCGCGCTCCCGATTCCGCAAGTCGGCGAATACAAACTGGTTGTCTCCGACGCCGCAAACGCAGACGTGCTCCACGAACGCGAATTCTGGCATTACTACGGAGAAAGCGGCGGGCATCCGCGCAATCCCTCGGAAATTACCTTCCGTTTGGACCGCGAAAAATACCTGCCCGGCGAAACGGCAAAGGTCACCTTCGATTCGCCGTTTGCCGGCAACGCCGTCCTGCTCGTCGGCTCGGAAAGCATCGAAACGATGCAACATATTCCGCTCAAGGTCGGCGAGAACGTTGTCGAAATCCCGATTCCCGAAATCACGGCAAGCGGAAGCCGCTTCTTCTCCGTCACGGCAAGCGGGAAAACCGAGCCCGGTGCGTCGGAACTCGTCCAGCGCCGCTTCGGCGTCGGCGTACTTCCCGTCAGCCAACAGACACGCACGATTTTCGTAAAAACGGAAGTCCCCGAAGTCGCGCGTCCGGGCGAAAAAGCGCAAGTCCGCGTCCGCCTTTCCGACGCCGCCGGCAAACCCGTTGCGGGAACGCTGCAACTCTGGGCTGTTGATCGCGGCGTGCTTTCGCTGACGGACTTTAAAACGCCGGATCCCTTCGCGTATTTCTTCGGAACTTACGATTGCCCGTACGCATTCGGCGACAGCTATGCGGATTTCTATCCGCTGCTTACCCTGGACAAAAAGCTCTTCGGCGGCGGCGCCTCCCTGAGCAAATTCATCAACGAGCGCGACGAATCCAAACAAAGCGCCGTGGTGATGCTCGACACCGTAAACGTACCCGCAAGCGGCGAGGCGGCAGTCGAAATTATCGCTCCGGACTTCGACGGGAGCATGCGCCTCATGGCGGTTGCGCTCAACGAGGAAAAAACCGGTTCCGGCGACAGCACCTTCATCGTCCGCGAACCCGTTTCCGTACAAATGACGGCCCCGCGTGCCGTGGCTCCGGGCGACAGCTTTGAGATCGTTACGGAAATCTTTAACACGGATTTGCCGGAACAAAAATTCTCCTGGCAATTGAACTTCGACGGGGCGACGCTCGCATCCGGCGAATCCGATGTTTTGAAGCCGGGCCAAAAACACGTCCTCCGCGCCCCGCTCATCGCTCCGGAAATCAACGGCGCGAAGAAGGCGGAACTGCACGTCTTCGATGCTGCCGGCAAGCGCTGCTCGCAGGAATACGTCAGCATCTCCGTCCGTGCGGCCCTACCGGCGCAGGACAGCATCGCCGTCACCGAAATCGCGCCCGGAGCCGAAGCCTATTTCCCGAACAGCCAAGCCTTCGGCGAAATCTCCGTCGGTTCGCCGGCGCTTGCACTTGCGAGCGCGCTCGATTGGCTCGATGCCTATCCCTACGGTTGCCTCGAACAGGTTTCGGCGGCCGCGTTCCCGCACTTGGCGGTGCCGTCGCTGATTGAATCCGGGCTCATCCACCGAGCCTTCGGCGAAAGCTCCGCCGGGAAAATCCGAAACGCCCTCGGACAAATTTCGACGATGCGCCTTTACGACGGGAAATACGCCATGTGGCCCTGCTCATCCAAGGCTTGGGATGCCGGAACGCTTTTCGCGATTCATTTCGAGCTCGAGGCCGATGCCAACGGCTTCCCGCTCACGCAGGCGCGCCGCGCGACAATCAGCCGTATCCTCGCCCAATTCATCAGCTCGCGAAACCCGGAAGCACAACGCGCCTACGCGGTTTACCTGCTCTCGCTCATGGGCGACAAGCGCATCGCCGCCTACGCCAAACCGATGATTTATACGGAGAAAAATCAGGAGTTCTCGCGCTTCCTTGCCGCCGCCGCACTGGTAAAATCCGGATACGCCGCAGAAGGCATGAAGACAATCCTTCCGCTCCTCGAAACGGCATTCTGGCGCGCTGAAACCGCAGTCTGGGATTCCTGCTTGGATTCCTCCGTCCGCCGCGCGGGAATCACCCTGCGCATTCTTTCGGAAATCGCGCCGGACGCCCCCGAAAACGCCCTCATCGCACAATACATCAGCAAGCAAATTCAGCCTTCCGGGCATTGGGGCTCGACACAGAAAAACGCGTGGGCGGCCTTCGGACTCGCAGCCTATTTCACGCACTCCGGCGGCCACGGCAACGAGCGCGCGCTGCTGGAAATTGACGGGCAAGCGAGCGAACTCAAGGGCGCAACACGTGTCCCCGGCGGCAAGAGCCTTCGCGTCAAAAACATCGGCGAACGCCCGATCTCCGCATTCGTCCGCACCCGCGAAATCCCGAAGAGCTTCAAGCCGATTCGCGCCGGCTTTGAAATCACGCGCGAATACTTAGACGTCAACGGCAACCCCGTCTCCCAATGTTCCGTCGGCGACTTCATTACCGTAAAAATCAATATCCGCTCGAAAGAACGCTGCCCGAGCATCGTCGTTTGCGACCTGCTTCCCGGCGGGCTCGAAATCGAAGACGAAACGCTCGCCACCCGCGCACAGGCCGCTGCTCCGAAGCCGCAATCCTTCAGCTACGCCTACAGCGAACTGGCACGGGAACGCCGCTTCGACCGCTTCCTCTCATTCGGTTCATCCGCCGCCGACGATGATTGGGCGACGCTGAGCTACCGCGTCCGCGCCACCTCCCGCGGGAAATTCACCATTCCGCCGGTTCAAATCGAATCGATGTACGAAGGCGAAAAACGCGCCGCGTGGCAGCCGAAAAACACGGTGTTCGAAGTCCGCTAATGCCCCGACAACGGAAGCAATTCCTCTTAACCATCGCAATGCTTTCGGGCGTTGCGATGGTTTCCGCTGTCGCATTTTGGGAATGGGTATTCCCGCACATTTTCGTTTTCGACACGGCGGCGTTTTCCCGACAATTTCCGGCGACGCGCTTTACCGATTGCCGCGGGAACGTCGTCCACACCGAGCCCGGCTACGATTATTGCCTGCGCTTCCCCGCCAAGCTGGAAGATTTGCCGCAGCACTTAATCGACGTCACGCTTGCCGCCGAAGACCGCAATTTTTTTGAGCACGACGGCGTCGATCTCTGCGCCGTTGCCCGCGCCGCGTTTCAATTGATTACGAACGGGCGCATCGTTTCCGGGGCTTCAACCGTGAGCATGCAGCTCGCTAATCTGGCGGAAGAGCGCCGGGGACGTTCCCTGCTTTACAAACTCGCCCAAATGGGGAAAGCCCGCAATTTGGAGCGCCGTTGGAGCAAAGAAAAAATCCTCGAAGCATATTTCAACCGCCTGCCCTACGGCGGGAAAATTTACGGCATCGAAGCCGCCGCCAATTACTATTTCGGGCTTCCCGCAAGCCGCCTTAACACGGCGGAATCCATTTTGCTCGCCGGCATTCCGCAGCGCCCGAACCGCTTGCGCCCCGACCGCTTTCCCGAAGCCGCAATAAAACGCCGCGACCGCATTTTGGAAATGCTCGTGCGCCAAGGCAATTTCACCGAGGCTGAGGCCGAACGCATCCGCCGGGAACCCCTGCGCTTTCGCGATTTTTCCCTCGAAGCCTTCCCGCGAGCCGAAGACCCGCAGTTCTTTCTTTGGACACGACAAAATCACCCCGAAATCCGCGGAACCTGCACCACGACTTTGGACATGGCCAAACAGTCCGTCGTCAACGCCGTCATCACCCGCTGCGTCAACGGACACCGTACCGTGCACGACGGCGCAGCCATCGTCGTCGAAAACCGCACACGGGCCGTCCGCGCTTTTTTGGGAACGACGGATTTCAAGGCCGCCGGTGACGGCCAGGTCAACGCCGCCCTTGCCCGCCGTTCGCCGGGTTCGTTGCTAAAGCCCTTCATTTTCGGCGAAGCAATCAACGGCGGCCTGCTCGTCGCCGAAACACTCGTTGACGATTCCCCGCTTGCTCTCGGCGACTACCGCCCCGAAAATTTTTCCGGCGATTTTCTCGGCCGTGTTTCCGCCCGAAGCGCCCTTTCCCAATCGCTCAACACACCCGCCGTACGCATTTTAAACACCATCGGCACAGAGCGCGGCCTCGAAACCCTCCACGCCTCCGGGATGCGTTTCCCCGAACACACAAACGCCGAAAAAATCGGACTCTCTCTGGCTTTGGGCGGGGCGGAAACGACGCTTTGGCAGCTCGCCGGCGCATACAGCACCTTGGCGTCCGGAAGCGTTCCCGCGAACCTGAGGTGCACGGAATGCACGACGGAAACGAGCCGTTCCGCCCATGCAATCTGGAACGCGGGAACAGCCGCAATGGTTTTGAAAATGTTGCAAAGCCTCCCGCTTCCCGGCGCCGAGCACCTGGAAATTGCCTGGAAAACGGGCACCTCCAACGGTCTCCGCGACGCCTGGTGCATCGCCGTCACCCCGGAATGGACCGTCGCCGTCTGGTTCGGCAACAAGGACGGTTCGTCCGCTCCGGAGCTCGTCGGCGCCGAAATTGCCGCGCCCGCCGCCGGAGCCATCATGAATGCGCTTTACCGCGACCAAACTCCCGCGCCCCGGGACACGAGCACGCTGCTACGCGATACGCTTCTTTGCGAAAAAAGCGGTCTGGCAGCCGGCACGCACTGCGCAAAAACTTTTTCGGGGACAGCCGTTGTCGGCATTCCGCTACGCACCTGCCCGGCTTGTAAGAGCTTCGACGGAGCCAATCCCTATTCGCGCGAAACTCAGGTCCTGCAACCGCTCGGCGGAGTTTACCGAAAAGGCTTCAACGGCAAGGCGCGCTTTATTTTGAAAAGCCTTCCCGCCCAAGCCCACTGGTACTTGGACGGAAGCTATCTCGGATTTCTCAATTCGGGGACAGCGCTCGAAATTCCGCCCGGCAAACACCAAATTTACGTCTGGGGCGGCAACGATTTTTCGTCAGCAAAAATCGAAATCGAAGTCAAATAAGCGGACGCATTAAGTTTCCGGGACGGACTCTTCTTCCGGCGGGCGCTTGCCTTTCAGCTTTACGGGAAAACGCAAAACAATCTTCCCGAGGAGGCCCGTTTTCCGCTCAAGCTCCAGCTCGAAAGCGAAGCGACGCTTCCGGTTTGAACTCCCTTTGTCCTCCGGCGGAGTAAAGTCGCAGGCGCCGTCCCGCAGGTCAATGCGCGCCCCGGACTCGCAGATTGCTGTCCGTTCGACGATTTTAAACACGGGCTTGCCGTTGACCTCCGTGTCGTCATCGCGCTCCATCTCTACGAAGCTCAGGCTGAGCCGGGCCAGCTTTTCCGCCTCCCCGCGCGTCAGTTTCCAAAGTACGCGTACCGCTTCTCCCGCAACGAGATTTTTCGACGGTCTCAGCGAAAGCGTGTAAGAAAATCCGCTGAAATGCTTCATCAAGGCCCTAATTGCCACGACAAAAACGATTAAGCCGATAAGCGAAAACGGAATAAGGAAAAACACGGGAATCCACTCAATTTCGTCCTTTGCGAGAAGGATCACGAGAAATAGCGCGACAAAAGAATTCCACCCGAGCGCAAAAAACACCGTCCCGAAAGGCGAGTCTGCTTCGGGCAAAATAACGTCGCGCTCCGGCACCCGCCCGTCCTTACGTTCCCTGCCGCCGAAAATACCGGCCACGAAAACGAAGCCGCCCATCAGGGCAAACGGCAGACCGAAAAGCGGGAAAATGATTTTCTCGAACGAGAATGCCGCTTCCGGCTTTTCCAAAGCCGCCTCACTCGGCTCCTCCGGATCCACCCAGCAGTTTTTGAACTTCCTGAGCCGATGCAATTCCTGCTTTGCATTCGAATGGCTCTTGAAGCTACTCCGGGGCAGGAGAGAAATCTCGTCGCTCGAAAACGTTTCACCCTGGTAGGTATAGCGGAAAGTGATTTCCGGCGAATAGGAAGTCCCTCCTTTGCGGCTGTGATTCGTGTCGATTTTCGCGGAAACAATCTCACAGGGAACCGACACCCAAGTCTCGGCCGCCCGATAACATTTTACGTAGTTAAAGACGACCCAAGTAATAATCCCGCAGCCGATAGCCAGGAAAATAGCGCCGAACACGGCAGAAACCAGACGCTGTTTCCCGCTCATTTTCGGACGCTCAGACTCTTCGTCTCCCGGAACAACAAGATTCCCGCGACCGAAATCCCGCACCGTCGAACTCATCTTTCCGAATGTCTCTTTAAGGCTCGGCGCCGGCGGCTCATACGCGCTCGTCGCTTCTGCCGGTACCGCCGTCACCGGCGGCGCATTTTTAATCAGCAAAATAAGCCGGACAAATTTTACGACTCCGGAAATTAAAACGCCCGCGCCGATGCAGATAAAAGGCAAAATGAAGAGAACCGGCAACCACTTGAAATCGCCCTCCACATTACTGTTCCCCGTAAGAATCGGAATCAGCATGAAGAACAGCGGCAGACCGCCGAAAACCGCACCGAAAGCGCAGTTGAAAATACTGCTGAACCCGATAGAGAGCGCGACGCCGAATCGCTCGATTCGTGTCCGCGCGCCCAAATACCGTTCTTTTTCTTCCGAAAAATTTTTGAACTTAGACTTGGCTCTCATTGAAAAACAAATGCGCGGCAGCGGACAAAACGCCGCTTAAACCTTGTACTCGACGCCGGGTTCGGGACTGAGCACCTTGGCCTTCGGCAGCTGAATTGCGAGTTCTTCCTCGTACCACTCCTGCGCTGCCGGCTCCCCGTGGGTAAGCACCACCAAGCGCGGGTCAACGGCGTTGACAAACTCCATCATGCGTTCCCGCGTCGTGTGTCCGCTCAGGTCATAACGCGCCACGGCGGCACGCACGCGGGCAATGTAATTCAACGGCGCGAAACGCAACTCGTCGATATTCGTACGCGTGAGCAGGCGGCCGCCCGGCGTATCCGGATCGCAGTAGCCGACAAAGGCGATAAGGTTGTGCGCGTGGTCGAGCATGTTCGACGCGATGTACCACGCCGGCGTATTTTCCACGAGCATCCCGCTCGAAACGAGGTAAATTCCCTGCACGGGCACATCCGTCCCGGGGGCCTCCCAAGTACGAAGCGCCTGCACGCCGAGTTCCTTCGCCATCGTGCGGTGGAAATAAACCGAGCCGGTTTTCCGCGCCATCGTGTCGAAATAATCCGCCAAGTCCAAGCCGAGCCCGGTACAGAAAACCGGAATTTCTTTCGGAATCAGGCCTTCGTTTTTGGCTTTAAGCAGAACGTGGAAAAGGTCCTGCATGCGCCCGAACGCAAAGGCTGGAATCAGCACCGACCCGCCGCCGGAAAGCGTATTGGCGATATCGCCGATTAAGCGCTCCAACTCGCGCTCACGCGTCAGGTCCGGATCGACCTCCGTCGCACCGCGCGTCGTTTCCATGATTAGCGTGTCGATTTTTTCCTGCGGGAAGTCTGCACCGTCCACGGTCTCCTGATCGTTGAAAGAAACGTCGCCCGTGAGGAAAATTTTCCGGTGGCGGTATTCGATCATCACGCCGACCGCTCCGGCAACGTGTCCGGCAGGATAGAGCGTAAAGGTAATTTCATCGTCGTTTTCGTGAAACGTCTTCGGCACTCCGAGCGGCAACGCCGTCAATGCCGCATCGACGCGGTCGAGTTCGCTGTAGGTATAAAGCGGATACTCGTTGATGTTTTGTTCTTCACGCTGGCGCAACATCACATTGATGGAATTGCGCAAAATACGCGTCGCGACCAAACGCGAGGCCGGCGAACACAGAATACGGGCACTCGGGTGTTCCCGCAACGCCACCGGAATCCCGCCCAAGTGGTCGAGATGACAGTGGGTCAACAAAATGAAATCCACGGAAAGCTCGCGTATCTTCGCAAGGTTCGGCAAGGCGTTGCGACCGAGTTTTTTCGGATGAATCCCGCAGTCCGCAAGAATACGGAAGGGGCCGATTTCCAAAAGCATGCAATTGGAACCGATGTCTTTTTCGCTGTTAAGATCCGTAATAAGCATAAGCGGGATAAAATCCTCCACGTGCTTCAACGATAGGCGTTCCCGCCCCCGAGGTAAAGCGGAAAACGGAACGAACCCCTTTGTCTATGAGAATTAAACGCCTTCCCGGCGTCCCTCCAAAATTAAACCCACAAAACTCCCTGATGTGATTTTTTGCAGGTCTGGTGTTTCGCCTCGAGTCGCTTATCCGCATATGCGGGGCGAAGAACTCGTTCAAGCAAATGAAAGGGCGCTGAGCACTTGTCTCTCGGCAACTGCACGAGCTTTGCCTTTGACTTACCCCAAATTTTGCCTCGCAAAAAAATCCGCCAACAATCGGCAAAGGGGTTAGAAAAGGTTAGTTTCGGTTAGTGCTTGCACGGGGGCAGGCACTGTGCAAAAATCCGGGTAAGGAGAAAGGAAAGAACATGGTGAAACAATCTGCGACAAAACAGCCACAGCAACGCACGCCACGCGTTAAGCTGAACAACCCATTCTTTCAGGATGCCTATAATCAGCTCGAAAAAAGCGTTCGCAATGCACGTAAAATGAGCAAAGAAGAAGCCCTTGCTTGGATTAAACGCGTCGTTCATTCCGCTTAATCCCGATGGCACTTCACCCGATTTACGGTTTCCACGGGTGCTCCCGAAAAGCCGCAGAAAGCATTGTGCTTTCTTTTGACTTTAAGCAAAGTTCCAATGATTTTGAGTGGCTCGGGAAAGGATTTTATTTTTGGGAAAACGACCCTCTGAGAGCCCTCAAATGGGCAGTTGATAAAAAGAAAGAAAACCCAACCGTTCTCGGCGCAATCATAAATCCGAGCCAATGCCTTGATTTAACCTCACCGGACGGGGCACAATTTCTCCGCCTTGCGTATCAAAAACTTGTAACGATTTATACTTCCACCGGACAAAAGCTTCCTAAAAACCAACGGGGACACAAAAACGACAACGACGAACTAAAGCGCAGACTCGACTGTGCCGTCTTAAATACTCTTTTCGAAGATAGAAAAATTCCTGCTGTTAAATCTCCGTTCATCGAAGGAGAGCCTGTTTATCCGGGAGGGAAATTTTTTGAAAAAACGCATACACAAATTTGTATTCAAGATGCATCTTGTATCTTAGGGCTTTTTATTGTTCAAGATGTTGACGCTTGGAATAAGATGATGATGTTCTCTGCGGTGCCGGAGATTTAGAAAAGATCTTCGCCGGGCAGAAGACCCGCTCGCGCGCGTACGTAAACTAAATACCAAGAGGTGTTATCCATACGACTTATACGCCTCGACACAAAAGATGCCGAAGCACCAGCAAGTTACATTCCACTTTCCCGGAATGATAGAGGTCTGCTCCTGCACAGATCGAAGCCCGCAAATTGTTGCTCGTAGGTTTCCCCTCCATCGAAGCAGACCTCGAAATATCCAACGCCTTGCCCGTAAATATCGAGCACTGCGATAATGATACACGACAACCGTCGAATCGTAGTCAAAGACAAACATTTTAGCCAGTCCGTGAATTTGTACCGGGCCACGCCGCCACATTGCCCCCCCGGGAAAGACGAATTTTGCGAATCGAGTTCCCTCCGGCAAACAAATGCGCCTCCGCTTTTCGCATAAAACAATTTGTCTCCGCCGTTCACGACATCGACATTAGCGCAACCACCCACACATCCCGCGTCTTGCAAACGTTCGCGGGAACGGTGATTTTCTTAAAGCGCCATGGGCGAGCACATCGCCCCAATAAAAAACGTTCTCATACACCCATTTTTACACCCACCTTTGTCTGTAAACGTATTTTTTGGGGTCTTTTTGTGTTCAGAGGCACGGATTATCAATCCTCTCCAATTCCTTTATTTAAGCGGAAATCCGAACAAATAAAAGTGGCGCCCCGACCGAGAATCGAACTCGGATTAACGGTTTAGGAAACCGCGGTTCTATCCGTTGAACTACCGGGACACTGTTGGGAAAGACAATGCCGAAGCTGCGAAAGCTTGGCGAGTTTCTTTTTAGAGCGCGTCTTCGTGGATGCGCAATTCGCGAATGACGACTACGCGGATTTTGCCCGGGTAGGTAAGATTTTCCTCAATCGCGATGCGAATCTTGCGGGCAATCGCACGGGCCTCGGCGTCGTTGACCTCGCTGCTGGAAACCATGACGCGCACCTCATGCCCCGCCTGAATCGCGAACGCCTCCGTAACGCCCGGGAAGCCTTTCGCGATTTTTTCCAAATTGTAAATGCGCTCGGCGTAGCCTTCGTGCGTCGAAGCGCGGGCCCCCGGACGCGTCGCCGAAATCGAGTCCGCCAACATCACGAGCGGTCCGTAAATATTTTCGTGCCCGACTTCGCGGTGATGGGATTCGACGGCGTTGACGACTTCGCGGCATTCTCCCGCCTGACGCAAAACGCGCGCACCCGCAATCGCGTGGGCGTCTTCATTGTTGGCATCAACGGCCTTCCCGATATCGTGGAAGAGGCCGGCACGCGTCGCCAATCCGACATTCAGGCCGAGTTCCGCGGCGAACGTTCCCGCGAGCTGGGCCGTTTCGATCGAGTGCTCCAGGGTGTTCTGATTAATGGAAAGGCGGAACTGGAGTTTCCCGAGCAGTTCCCGCACCTTTTCGGAGACATTGAGCAATCCCAGATCGTCGCAGGCCTTGGTTCCGACGAGCAAAGCGCTTTCGGAGGCCTCCTGTTTGGCTTCTTCGACGTAGTATTCGATGCTCTGCGGATGGATACGCCCGTCGTCAATCAAGTGCCGCAAGGCCAGAGCCGCCACTTGCCGACGGAAGGGGTCAAAGCAGGAAACGAGCACGGAGCCCGGCGTATCGTCGATGATGAGTGTCGTACCCGTAAGCTGTTCAAAGCTCTTGATGTTGCGCCCTTCACGGCCGATGAGACGCCCCTTGATTTCCTCGGCGGGAATCGGAACGAGCTCGGAAGAAATTTCGTCATTCAGGCGCGGGGCCACGCGTTGCATTGTCGTAATCAGCAACTTCCGCGCGTCGTCGGCATAATCTTTTTCCGATTTTTCGAGGATTTCCCGGCGAATGCGGCGGGCTTCCTCGGCGGCATTTTCGGCGACGCTCTTCAGGATATCGGCGCGGGCTTCTTCGAGAGAAATGCCGGCGACGTCGCGAATTTTCTCTTCGTAACGCTCCCGTGCGGCGACGAGCTTTTCGCGTTCTTCGGCAAGGGCTTGCTCCCGCAAATCCAATTTCGCGGCGCGCAGCTCCAAATCACGTTCGCGCTCAAGGTTTTCACGCGCGGCCCGTTCCGACTCCGCACGGCATTCCGCCACCGCCTTCTCGGCCTCAGCCACGCGCTCACGCGCCGCGGACTCCGCCGCATGGCAGGCAAGCTCCGCCTCGCGACAGGCCTTGTCGAGCTTCCTGTTCTCCCGCACGACTTTGCGCGTACGCATAAACGCGAAAAAAACACCTGCGACGGCAATCGCAGCTGCCACATAGGTAAGACTGTTTAGATCCGATACGGTTTCCACGACGAAATTCAAAGTTTGAGTATGCCGAGGAAATAAGGAAACAAGAGACGGAAAATGATGCGTTCATTTTCTTTTTTGCTTTTTACATTCTCAAGAAAAAACTCGCCCGGACGCACTTTTTTTGAAACTTTCTTCCGGAAACGGACGTTTAATATTTATCATGAAGTCAAAAATACTGCCTATTGTCATCTCGAACCTCCTCGTCGCCGGGATCGTTTGGTACGTCGCCGCTCCGGCTACCGACACGGACGCCCTCGCCGCCAAGGACGCCGAAATCCAAGCCCTCAAAGACGAGCTTGCCCGCAAAAACGCCCGCTCTTCCCGCGGCAACCGTGCTTCCGCACAGCGCGCCGAGCGCCCGGCCGTAGCCAATGACGAGGCCGCTAACGACGAAACGCGCGAAGCCCGTCGCCAACAAATGGCCCAACGCTTCGACAATTTCCGCCGCATCCGTACCAACACGGCCATTTCGCGCCTGGCCCTCCGCCTCAAGCTCAGCGAAGAGCAGACCGCCCGGATGCACGAATTGGCTCAAGCCCGCAGCGCTGAAGCCCAAAATCTGATGGTCGCCATCCGCGAAGCACGCGAAAACGGCGCCGACACGAACGAGCTCAGCGCTCAGTTGCGCGAAGCCATGCGCGCCAACAATCCGGAAGAATACGTCACGGAACTGCTTTCCGACGAGCAGAAGGCCGAATACGAAGCCTACCGCAACGAACGCGCGACCGCCCGTGCGGAAACCGTCGCCAACATGCGCCTCTCCATGCTTCAGGAATCCGTCGCACTCAATCAGGAACAGAAAGACAAATATTTTTCCGAATATGCCTCGGCCGCAATGAACAACGAAGGTCGCGTCGATCGCGCCACGGAAGAACGCATCCTCAAAGGCGTACTCTCCGACGAGCAATGGAATGTTTATTCCGAACAACAGAAAGCGATTGAAGCTCTCGGCACTCCCGGAGGTCCGGGCGGGCGAGGCGGCCGCGGAATGATGATGCCGCCCATGTAATTCTACCAAAAAACGGCTCGAAAAACGCCCTTCCCCAAGGGTGTTTTTCTTTTCGGGGCTAAAAAAGTTTCCTTTATTTATGCGGAAAGAAACGCATTTTTAAAATTTTATTAAAAAAGTGCTTGCATATATAAATAAAAAAATATTTATTGGTCTCATATAAATCAAAAATTTCTCTCACGTAGTGAGAGATGGGGTAATAAGCAACGAGATATAGAAAATAAAGGCGGGCAGCTTAGGGGTAGGCTGCCCGTCGTCATTTTCACTGAAAACGACATTTTCTAATTATCGTTGAGA
The DNA here is from genome assembly GCA_045651325.1 of Candidatus Spyradenecus sp. Classification (GTDB taxonomy): domain Bacteria; phylum Verrucomicrobiota; class Verrucomicrobiia; order Opitutales; family UBA953; genus Spyradosoma. The sequence goes on along the minus strand of JAZRSB010000014.1, from coordinate 28,418 downwards.
GGTTAAACAAAAAAACGTTCCCGCAGGGTTTAAAGCTGCGGGAACGCGTTTTTTGCGGGGATGTCCGGAAGCGGACTCCGGAAAGCCTTAGAGTTTTTCCAAGGCGTCGAAGTTAATCATCGGCGGTGCGGACATCGCCGATTTGCGTTCGAAGCGCGAGTTCGACTCGGTGCCCTCATTGAAAAATCCGCAATTGCGCAGGAAGAACGATTTCCCGTCTTCGGTAAGCCCGCCCGCAAAGTCGGTGCGGACGGCGGCACGGCCGGTTCCGTCGCAGGTAAACGTTCCTTCGGTCAGCTCATAAGCCTTCCCGTTTTTATCCCATGCCCACTGATTGAAATAATTGGCGCTGCGGACGGCATAGCCCATGTCGGGAATAAAGTTTTCGAGAAAGGAGTGAGCGCCCTTGTACCAGGTCGATGTTGCCGGACGGCGGAAGCTTGCGATGAGCAACCACTTGCGCTCGCTCGGGATGTGAAAATAGGCCGTGTATTCGGTGTTGCCGTTGCCGTCCGGGCGAACGCGCGTGAGGAATCCGTAAGTTTTTCCGGCTTCCCAGGGATAGCGCAAATAGCTTTGCCCGCCGGAGCCTTCATTGCCGAATTCACCGATTTTCACGCCTTCCCCGCGACGCAGATTGACGACGCGCAGGTGCTCGGGAATATCCTTCGGATTCTGCGTATCAAACGGGCTCCACACAGAGAAAAGCACGCGGCGTTCCGTCGGCGAATTCACCTGAATTCCGCAGTAACCTTCGCCGAATCCGTTTACCATGAAATAGGTACCGAGCTTGTCCATGCCTTCCGGCACAAGCACTTCACTGTAAAAATACTCGATGTTCTTTTCCTTCGGCAGGGTGTAGCGCATGTGAACGCTCGGCCCGCGGCGCCCCCAGTAATTATCGAATTTGTGCACATAATTCGTCGCTCCGAGGACATTATTCAAGATGAAATCCGAAATTTCGCCGAACTGCTCTCCGCTCTTTTCGCTGCCCTTGATATAGATTTTCTGGTAACCGGGCTCCGCAAATTTGATTTTCCCGACCGGGTATTCCTTGAATTCGTCGGAATCAAGCTTTACGGAGAAAGTCTGCGCCTTGTCGCGGTTGACGTTGAATTTGATTGTCCCGTGTCCGCGCGCGCGAATCGAAAAATCGACCGCATCCTGCGGGTCGGAAGTACGGACATAAACGGCAATCATCGAATCCGAACCGGTCCAGTTGACGAGGCCGTTTTGGTTGTGCACTTTCGCGCCGCTCTTTCCTTTCAGGACATAGGCATTTCCGCCGAGCGGGATTGAGAGCTGTGAGGCGCTTTTTTCAAGCGGTGCGCCGAAGACCGCGGGCGGAGCCGCGTTCAACGTGAGGACGCCCGACAAAACTGCCAGGGCGGCAAAAGAGATTTTTTTAAGCAACATAAGCCTGTGGGGATTTATTCTGTTAACGGGAAACGGAAAACGCTCCCGCGAAACAACTCGCGGGAGCATGTTGAAAATTAAGCGACTTTTTCTTCGTCGTTGGCGCCGAGGGTTTCACCGACGGTCGGGTGTACTTTTTCCATGATCTTTTCCTGGATTTCGGCGAGCACTTCCGGATTCTTCTTCAGATACTCCTTCGCGGCTTCGCGTCCCTGACCGATCAGATTGCCGTTGTAAGCAATCCACGCGCCCTTCTTTTCCAGAATCTTGTTGTCAACGCCGAGGTCAATCACCGAGCCCGTGCGGGAAATACCTTCGTTGTACATGATGTCGAATTCGCATTCCGTAAACGGCGAGGCAACCTTGTTTTTGACGACCTTGATTTTCGTACGATTGCCGATGACCTTGCCCGACGGCTCCTTGATTTGACCGACGCGGCGGATATCCATACGCACGGACGCAAAGAACTTCAGCGCGCGGCCGCCCGGCGTCGTTTCCGGAGAGCCGAACATAACACCGATCTTTTCGCGGATCTGGTTCGTGAAAATGCAAAGGCACTTCGACTTCGCAATCGCCGCCGTAAGGCGACGCATCGCCTGCGACATCATACGCGCCTGAAGACCGACCGTCGTGTCGCCCATCTGCCCGTCCAATTCCTGCTTGGAAACAAGGGCGGCTACGGAGTCGAGAACCACGACGTCAACCGCCCCCGAGCGGACGAGCGTTTCGACGATGTTGAGCGCGTCTTCACCGCTTTCCGGCTGAGAGACGAGGAGGTTTTCCAAATCCACGCCGACGACCTTCGCATAGCGCGGATCGAGCGCGTGTTCGACGTCGATAATCGCCGCCGTGCCGCCTTCGCGTTGCGCCTGCGCAATGACGCTGAGGCAGAGCGTGGTTTTCCCGGAAGATTCCGGACCGTAAATTTCGACGATACGCCCGCGGGGAAGCCCGCCGACGCCGAGCGCGAGGTCGATTGCCACAGAACCCGTGGAAATCGTCGTCACATCCATTTTCGTTGCGTCGCCCATGCGCATGAGCGTCCCTTCGCCGTAGGTCTTATTGATGGCGGAAAGCGCGAGTTCGAGGGCTTTCTTGGTATCGGGCGCAACGATGTTTTTTGAAGATTCTTTAGCCATTTTTCTTTCTTATAAAGGTGTAAAAAGTAAACGTTTGAATGCCCTTGAGCTAATCCGTTTTTGCGATTTCCCGCGACAAAAATTTTCTCATCACCTACGGGAATACGGAGAAACCTCAAGAGAAAATGCGGCAACAAGCACACACGTGTCAAAATCACCCGCCCGAGGCCTGCTCCCGACGGATTTTTCCGCAGTATTCGGAATCGCCGTTCGGGAAACACTTATGCGCGTCGAGCGTAAACACGGCAGCCGCCGAAAAGTATTTTTCCGGGGATTTTTCCGGAATTCCCGCGACATAAGCATAGAGGTAATCCGCCTGCTCCGCTTCAAAAAGCCCCCGCAGAAACGTCGGGCCGCATTCAAAATAAACGCCGGTAATGCCGCTTTCGTTGCAACGCGCCCGAAACGCCGCCCAAAACGCGGAAGCCTCCGGCGGGAGCTCCCAAATGCGCACACCGCTTCCTTCGAGAAGCGAACGGGCACGCGCCGCCGTTTCCGGAATCGTCACCAAAATTGTTTTCTCGCGGAATTCATCCGAAAAAACGTTAAGGCGTTCCGCGCAAGCGAGCGTGCGGCCGCTCCGGTCGAAAACAAAACGCGTCGGGCAAGTGACGGACTCGCCGGGAAGCCGCACCGTAAGCGACGGATTATCGCAAAGCACCGTCCCGGAACTCGTCGCAATCGCCGGGAAATAGCAACGTTCGCGCATGACGTTTTCCCGCGCCTCGGCCCCCGTAATCTGCGCCCGTTCTCCCGGAACGAAGAACATTTTTCCGTCGGGCGTCAGCGCGCATTTCGCCGCAAGCAAAGGCGAGTTCCTGACAATATTGCAATTGAAAATCGGATTCAGATTTTCGCATTCGCGCTCGAGAACGCCGGAAAGCACTTCGACGCCCCGCTCCCGCAAAATCTCAAGACCGCGCCCCGCATGCGCCGGATTCGGGTCGGTCGCTCCGACGACGATGCGGGCAATGCCTGCGGCGAGAATCGCCTCCGTACACGCCCCCGTGCGCCCGTGCGTCGAACAGGGCTCGAGCGTAACGACCATCGTCGCACCGGGCTTCGGACGCCGCCCGAGCGCATGGAGTGCCGCGCGTTCGGCGTGCGGCGTACCCGCGCGGGCGTGAAAACCTTCCGCGACGATTTCGCCGTCTTCGACAATAACTGCGCCGACGCGCGGATTCGGGTGCGTATCCCCGCGGGCCTGCTCCGCGAGTTCAATCGCCCGACGCATGTATGCTTCGAACGCAGCCATTCCCGAATTTAGTCGCAAAGACGCTTCGTAATGTCGCCGTAAGCGTCGATACGGCGGTCGCGGAAGAACGGCCAAATGCGGCGGAACTCGCGCTGCACCGCAAGATCGCATTCCGCGATGAGAATTTCTTCCTTATCGGCAGAGGCTTTCGCGATAATCTCGCCGTAGGGGTTCGCCACGAAACTCTGTCCCCAAAATTCCGTACGCCCTTCGACGCCGACGCGATTGGTCGCCGCGACATAGCAACCGTTGGCAACGGCATGGCCGCGCTGGACGGTTTCCCAGGCGCAATGCTGGGCGGCGCCGAATTCGGCTTTTTCTTCGGGCAGCCATCCGATTGCCGTCGGATAAAAAATGATTTGTGCGCCGGCGAGGGCGGTCAGGCGGGCCGCTTCCGGGTACCACTGGTCCCAGCAAATGCAGACACCGATTTTACCGAACGCCGTATCCCAAGCCCGAAAACCGAGATCACCCGGCGTGAAATAAAATTTTTCCTCGAAACACGGATCCTGCGGGATGTGCATTTTGCGGTACTTGCCGAGATAGGTGCCGTCGGCGTCGATAATGGCTGCCGTATTGTGATAGATTTCATTGCCCCGCGCTTCGAACATCGGAGCAACGATGACGACTCCGAGTCGCTTGGCGACGGCGCAAAGCTCCTGCGTGGATGCGCCTGCGGGAATCGGCTCGGCGAGATCGAAACGGTCCGGATTCTGGTCGATGCAGAAATATTTCGTCGTAAACATTTCCTGCAGGCCGATGATTTTCGCGCCCCGTGCGGCGGCGGCTTCAATCTGCGGGATTGTTTTGCGAAGATTTTCGGCGGGCGTTTCCGCACCCGTCAGCTGGATAAGTCCGATGTTGATTTTGCTCATTTGCCCTAAGCCTACAGCAGTAGCCCGAAAATTTCAATTTCGCACAAAGCCTCACCGCCTCCGAAAACAAACCGCGGCTCCGCCCTCGAATTCATCCCGCCAACTCTTAGTAGTTCCATCGGATATACGCCTCGCCGGAAAGCGAATAAAAATGCCGTCGCTTGCGATTTTTCGGGAAAAGGATTCAATGATTGCAAAAAAAGAAGGCATGACACACGCAGAAACCATCGAAAAACTTTGCTCGCTCCGCAATCACGGGAGCAAATTCGGCATCGACCGCATGCGTCTGCTGAGTGAAGCAATCGGCGCACCGCAAAAACATTTTCACGCCATCCATCTCGCGGGAACGAACGGTAAAGGCTCCACCTCCGCAATGCTGGAATCGATTCTCCGCAACAAAGGGCTGCGCACCGGCCTCTACACCTCCCCGCACCTCGTAAAACTCGGCGAACGCATCCAAGTCAATCGCACCCCGCTCGGCGATGACGCCATTTGCGCCTACGCAGAAAAACTTTATGCCACGGCAAGCCGCTTCGGCCAACCCGGCGACGAAGATTTTCCCTCGTTTTTCGAACTGATGACGGCAATGGCCTTCCTGCGATTTTCCGAAACGCACTGCGATGCGGCGGTCATCGAAACCGGGCTGGGCGGCCGCCTCGACGCCACCAACATTCTTCTCCCGAAAGTCTGCGCCATCACCTCCATCGGTCTGGACCACTGCGACATGCTCGGCAGCACGCTTGAGGCCGTCGCCGCAGAAAAGGCAGGCATCATCAAACCGGGCGTCCCCGTCGTCTTGGGCTGCGTCCCCGAAGAAGCCGAACGCGTCATCCGCGCCGTTGCCCGCGAAAAGAGCTCCCCGCTCGTCTCCGTACGGGAACGCTTCGGCGACGCCGTCAACGCCTATCCGCAGACAAATCTTTCCGGCGACCACCAACGCCGCAACGCCGCGACCGCCGCACTCGCCGCCGAAATCTTTTTCCGCGAAACACGCAACGAGAGCGTCGGCGACATTGCCGCCGCCCTGAACACGGTCTGCTGGCCCGCACGCTGGGAACGCCGGCATCTCGAAGACGGGCGGGAGCTCATCATCGACGTCGCTCACAACGCCGAATGCGCCGTCGCGCTGGACGCCATGCTGTCCGCGCACGTCACAACGGCGGGAATACGCCCGAGCCTCATCGTCGGCGTACTCGGCACCGACCGCGCGCAGCCGATTCTTCGCGTTATCGCCAAGCACGCAGGGCGTATCTTTCTCGTACGTCCGGCGCAGGACCGCGCCTGCTCGCTCGCCGATTTGCGGGCCTGCATCCCGTCGGATTTTTCGGGAAGCATTTTCGAATCGGACGTCGCGACGCTTTTCCCGGGCAAAGGCCGTTGCGCCTTGGAAACGCAACCCGGCGAATCGCTGATTGTCGCGGGCTCCTGCTACCTGGCGGGGGAAGTCATCGCCGCGCTGGCAGGCGACACCGGCGATTCGGGGCTAAACCTCCAAGACAAACTGCCGAGCGCCAAGCCCTAATGCCGAACGCGGAAAACAGTCAGGCAAGCGTGCTTGCTCTCCACGGATTCACCGGATGCGGAAAAGACTTCGACTGCTTGCGGGACGCATACCCGGATGTTTTTTTTGATACCCCCGATTTGCACGATGCCGCCATTCCCGAGAATTTCCCGAGCCTGCTTGCCCTGCTTGAAGCCCGTTTTGAAGCGCTTCCGAAAGCAAAACCGCGCCGTCTCCTCGGCTACTCGATGGGCGGACGCATCGCCTTACACCTGGCCCTGCAGCTCGCACGCAACGGCCGCTTCCGCAAAACCGACCGCCTCATTTTAATTTCCGCCTCTCCGGGATTGAGAAGCGGTGAAGAACGCAAGGCCCGCCTGGAACACGACGCCGCCCTCGCCCGAAAAATCCTCGCCGCGCCCGATGCCGCCGCATTCTACGCATTCTGGCAGACAGTCCCGATTATCGCCTCGCAAGCCGACATTCCCGAACCGTGGAAGAGCCGGATTTTGGAAAGCCGGGCCGCCGCCGATAAAACACTCTGGGCACGCGCGCTCGAAACACTCGGCACGGGAGCACTCCCGCCTCTTTGGGACAAACTCGGCGACATCCGGGTCGAAACCCTGCTCGTCTGCGGCGAAAACGACGACAAATTCTCACGGATTGCCGAAGCCATGCATGCCGGACTTCCGCATTCCCGCCTCATCAAAATCCCGGGATGCGGACACGCCCCGCAACTCGAAAACCCAAGCGCCTTTAAGGCCGGTCTTCATGGAGTTTGCCGCAAGGCCTCCGGAGAAAATTACTGAACTCCAAGGGCCCTCCGAAGCGATTCGACAACGCCGCTGGACGCTCTACCAGTCTTTCCCGACGAAAATAATTTCGGGGGCGAGCGTGATTCCGGTTTCGGCTTTGACAATGCCGCGCACCCGACGGACTAACCCTTCCACGTCTTCCGCACGGGCACCCGGTGTCGCCGTAATAAAATTTGCGTGAACGGGAGAAACCGTCGCGCCGCCTTGAGCGCTACCCTTCAGCCCGAGGCTGTCGATGAGCCTTCCCGCACTGTCGCCGGGCGGATTTTTGAAGGTACATCCGGCCGAGCGTTCCCGCGGCTGAGACGTGCGGCGCACCTCCGCAAGCGTTCGCATGACGGAAAAGATTTCGTCCGCCTCCCGCGGAGCTTCACATCTCAAAAGGACACTGAGCACAATTGCTCCGTGCAGTTCCGGACAATCCCGATACGTCGGGTGCATCTGTTCCCGCGTCGCTTCGTGAAACGAGCCGTCGGGCATCAGCCATTCGACGCTGACGACGCGATCAAAAATCGTGCTCCCGTGGGCACCGGCATTCATGCGCAACGCGCCGCCGAGCGTCCCCGGAATACCTTCCAAAAATTCGAAACCGCCCATGCCTTCCCGCGCGGCGAAAGCACAAAATTCCTTGAGCTTGATTCCCGCTCCGGCGCGCAGGCAAGCACGTTCCGGGACTTCGTTGTCCGAAGCGCGCACGCGCATGACGCGCGTCCAATTCGAGCGGCAAAGGCGGACGACCAATCCGGGGAAGCCCTCGTCGGGAACAAGCAAGTTCGAACCGCGACCGAGCACGAAAACCGGCAACTCGTAAACGCGAGCGCCGCGCAAAAGGACGAGTAATTCGTTTAAATCTTCCGGCTCGGCATACCAGGCGGCGTTCCCGCCGACCCCGAGCGTCGTCAACGCGCCGAAATTTTTCTCCGCGCAAAAAACAGCCTCCTCGCCAAGGAGTTTTCTCATGCGTTCTCCGAAGCCCTCGGACGTTTCGCGCGGACGGCCGGCTTCGCGCAACCAGAGCTCGCGGACAAAAACCGCGGCGGCGATACGATCGATGTCTCCGGCACCGACAAAGGCCACAAGTGTTTCTTCGCCCCGGCCTTCCGCAATTTCGAGCACGACCTCACGAAGCCGCGACAGGCATTCGGCGGCATTGCCGCAGGTGCGGATGGTGCGCGTCCCCGCAGTGACGGCAGCCAGAATGTCAGCCGCTTCCCCACCGGAAATTTTGGCTTCGCCCGCCGAATACACGGGCAAAATCATCGCTTCGTCGGCAATCGCCAGCGCATTGGCGAATTCCGCTGCGTACTGCCGCGTGCGCGAATAACGGTGCGGTTGGAAGACAACGACGAGACGCCCGAGATGCGTCTCCCGAAGCAGGCGCAGGAGAGCGGAAATCTCGGTCGGATGGTGCGCGTAGTCGGCGATTACCTTAAATCGGTCTCCGGAATAAAGAACATCCTGGCGGCGGCACATCCCGGGGAATTTGCCGAGCGGGGAAACGCCGATTTTACCGTCGCAGACAAAGGCTGTCGCCGCGAGCGCAAGCATGGCGTTTTGCGTGTTAAAGGTCCCCGCCGTCGGCAAAACAATCGTTCCCGCAGAGAATTTTCCTCCGATTTCGAGCTGTGTTTCGTTGGCTCGAGCCCGCACGACGCTGTACGAAAAATCGCCGCCGGCCCCGACCGTAAAAACGGGGACATTCAGGTCGCGCGTCAGGCGCAGGAGGCGGACATTGCCGGCAGGAATGAAAATCGCCCGGCGCGTCCGCTCGAAGAGCTCGCGGAAAATGCGTTCCAAGTCTTCCTCGGTTTTATAGTAGTCGGGGTGATCCCAATCGAGATTTACCGCGATAGTAATTTCCGGCGAAAAATGGCGAATCGTCCCGTCGCTTTCATCGACTTCGGCAACCAGCCAGGGAGTCGTCGCCGAATAGTGGGCGGGCGGCATTCCCGGGTCGCGGTAAAGCCCGCCGAGGACGTAGCCGGCATCCGTTCCCGCCGCCGCCAGGGTTTGCGCGAGCATTCCGCTGGTCGTCGTCTTTCCGTGGCTGCCGCAGACCGCAATCAGCTGCTTTTCGGCGGCGCGCTCCGCAAGCAGTTCCCCGCGGCGCAAAATACGCGCTCCGTTTTCCGTTGCGGCGTCGTAAAGCGGATTGCCGGGCTTAACGGCACTGGAGCGTCCGACAATGGCCGCATCGGCGGGCAGACGCTCCTCGAACCGAACGCCCGCCTGCGAGAGAAAAACGCGCATCGGCGAATCCGCTCCGTCATCCCAGCCGGAAACATCCCAGCCTTCGCCGCGCATATAAATCGCCAGGGGGCCGACGCCCATACCGCAAACTCCGAGCAGCCAGGCTTTGCGCGGGGCTACGGGCAGGTCAAGTTCATCGGAAACGGGTGCGGTCGGAGTCGTGTTCATTATTGTCTTTAAGCATGAGCACTCCCGGCCCGGCATTCAAAAACGAAATTAAAAATTTTAGGCGAGTTCCGGAAAAGCGTGTAAGTCGTTCCATTGCGCGCCTCAGCAAAGCTCTAAAAATCAAGTTTCTAGAGGTTCGCCTTTACGTTTAAATCCGCTCCCGGGCGGCATAACGGTTGGCAAGAATCGTACAAACGAGTAATTGGAGCTGGTGATAAAACATAATCGGCAAGACAATCAGCCCGATATCCAAATCGCCGGAAAGTGCCGCCGCGCCGAAAATAACTTTCGCCATCGGCACTCCCGACGCCAAGGTTTTTTTCGAACCGCAAAACACCGTCGTGATTTCATCCTCTTTCCCGAAACGGCAGAACTTCGCAATCGCAAAGGAAATGCCAAGCGCAATCGCCAAAATCAAAAGCGTCCCCGCAAGAGTCTGAAACAGAATCCCCAAGCCGTAATTTTTCCAAAGACCGCGCGCAACGGAATCGGCGAACGAGGAATAGACGATCAGCAAAATGACGCCCTTGTCGAAAGTGTTGATGCCCTTTTTAAAACCTTCCGCAAATTTTCTCAGTAGCGGGCGCAGCAACTGCCCGAGGATGAAAGGCAGAAAGAGCAGGACGAATAAATCGAAAATCGTCTTTCCGAGCGGCAGGGAATCCCCGCTCGTCGTCGCAAAAATGCCGATCAGAACCGGCGTCAGGACAATGCCGAGCAAGCTCGAAATGGAGGCGTTGAATACGGCGGCGGGGACATTTCCGCGCGCAATCGCCGTCATTGCCACGGAGGAGGAAATCGTCGAAGGCAACGCCCCGAGAAAGTAAAACCCGAGTGCGAGCTGAGCGGGAAGCCAGGCGAGAGCATTGTCGAAGATCCCGCAGAACGCGAAGGTAATCAGCGGGAAAACAAAGAACGTCATCAATTGCACCGCCGTATGGACGCGCCATGCCAGCAAGCCGTTCCGGAGATTTTCCCAAGAGAGGCCCAAGCCGTGAAAGAAAAAGACCGCCGCGACCCCGACATTGGCAAGGACATCCGCATGAAGCGCTCCGCCGGTCTTTCCGAAGTCCGGGAAAAGTGTCGCCAAAACGACGCAGGAAACCATCCCGTAAAGGAACCAGTCTTTATAAAACGCGCCGCCCTTTTTTTTCGCACCCGCCTGCCGCGGAACTGTCTTAACCTCGCTCATGAATGAAAAAATGAAATGCCGAAAGTCCTATGCCTGCAAGAAAATCGTTGAAGGCTACCAAGTTACTCGGTTTACTCAAAAAAACTCTTTCGTAATTCCCGATGCAGGAACCGATTCCCGAAAAAAACGTTCTCCCCACCCCGAATGTCGCCGACCGCCCGGCGGAATCCGGCGAACGGCTCATCATCGGAAGACTCATCCGCCGCGGAAGAAACCCCTCCGCGCCCCGAACGGAAGCTCCTAAACGCCGCTTCTTCGGCGGAAACGGAGCCGGATTCACGGTCTCCGCCATCGTTCACGCCGCCTTCCTCGTCTTCGCGGTTTTTTGGATTACGGAACGCATCCGCAAAGCCCCGGAAGAAGAAACCGTCCAAGCCTTCGTGACCGGTAGCGGCGGCGGCCAAGGCGGCGAGAACCAAGCCCACCGTGCAAAAGCCCACAAAGTGATCCCGCCCCGTCCCCCGAAGATCCTTTCAAAATCTGCATCCGCCACCATCGCGCTTCCGGAATTTAACGTCAAAATGCCCGCGCCGACAAACCTCCCGCAAAGTATCGCAGGTTTATCTGCCGACGGGCTCGCCAACGGCGGAAGCGGCTTCGGAGGCGGCTCGGGCGGAGGCATCGGCACGGGCATCGGTATCGGAATCGGCGACGGCAAAAACCTCGTCGGCGCCTTCGCTCCGCGGAAAGTCATGGGCACCAATATCGTCGCGGAAAAAGTCGCCGTCTATCTCGATTGCTCGGGCAGCATGTCGCCCTACCTCCCGCAGGTTCGTAACGAAATTTACGACAAATATCCCGATGCCGACATTTTCGAATTCGACGGTATTCGCACCCTCGTCCACGACGGCGAAATCATCGGCGGAAAGCATTACAAAGGCAAGAACCCCGTCCCCAATCGCTATGCCCTTCGTTTCGACGGCACAGAAAAAGAAAAACTCTCCTTCAACGGGAAACGTATTCACCAAAAATATGCGAACAACTTCGAACAGGGCTCCGTCGGCGCGTGGATCGACATCATGATGAACGAAAGGTACGACGCCCTCGTCATTTTCTCGGACTTTCAGGACGGCCTGCGCCAGTACAACAAAGAGGGGAAAACCGTCTTCGCCGACTCCTCCTATCATCCGACCGAGACCGATGAGCGCAAACAACGCGATATCCGCTGGCAAACGCGTTGGCAAAGCACGCTAAAGCGTCGCAAGAACTCCCTGCGTATTTACCTTTTTACCATCGGCGTCGAACCGCAAAAATTCCTCGCCGAATGCGTCGAACTCTCCGGCGGGGCTATCGCCGACGTACGCTATCTGCGCGAATCCGCCGAAGAATCGGACCCGCGTCCCCGCCGGCGAAGCCCACGCTCCCGCCGGCAATCCGAGATCGAATCTCCCGTCGAAACCCTGTAGATTTTCTGAAAACGGAATCGTCCCATGAATGCTTTTTGGACCGACAAAACGCAAATCCGCAACTTTCAACGCGCCCTCCGGGCGTGGTTCCTGAAAGAACGGCGCGACATGCCTTGGCGCCGCGAACGCAGCGTTTACCGTACCGCCGTTTCCGAATTCATGCTTCAGCAGACACAGGTGGATACCGTGCGCCCGTATTTCGAAAACTGGGTAAGAAAATGGCCGGATTTCGAAGCACTCGCCGCTGCCGACGAAGGCGACGTTCTGCACGCCTGGGAAGGGCTCGGCTACTACTCCCGCGCACGCAATCTCCACGCCCTCGCACGCGCCGTCGTCGCCCAAGGCAATATTCCCGCGACCCCCGAAGGCTGGCTCGCGTTTCGGGGCATCGGAGCCTACACCGCCGCCGCCATCGCCAGCATCGCCCAGGGCGTCCCTGCCGCCGTCGTGGACGGCAATGTCGTCCGCATCCTCGCCCGCCTCTCCGCCGACACAACGCCGTTCAAAGACAATAGTGCCGGCGTAAAACATTTTTCTCCGCTCGCGGATACTCTGCTTTCCCGCGAACACCCCGGCGACCACAACGAAGCCATGATGGAACTCGGTGCCACCGTCTGCACCAAACACAACCCGTGCTGCGCCGCTTGCCCCGTCGCCGCATTTTGTAGCGGAAAAATACTCGATAATGTCGCCGCACTCCCGCAATTCGCCGCCAAAGCAGTCAAAAAAGTACAGATTGACCGGGCGTTTATCCGCTTCCGCGACGGCTCCGTTTTGTTTGCCAAGCCCCACGCTTCGGCGCGCCGCCTGCGCGAACTTCTCGAATTCCCGCGTTGGGAAAACGTTTTTCCCGACAACGCTCCGCCCGCGGAAAACCTGCTTCTGGAAGGCCGACGCGGCATCGCCTCCGAAAGTATTTTAGAGCGCATTTATGCAGGCACGCTTTCGCGGATTCCGAAAAACAGCACCGCCGCGGAATTCGTCAAAGTCCCCGCAGGCGACTTAGAGCGCATCACGCTTTCCGGCCCGCACCGCAAATGGCTCCGGCAAATTCTGCGGAATTAAAGACTAAAGAAACCTGCGGTAGCGGACAGGCGAGCCTTAAAGCAAGCGTTGCGCACGGGAAAACGATAAAAGACTTGTTCCTGAGACGGATTTTTCAAATAATCGGAGACAGTGAAAGCCGTACCAAGAACCTGTGCCTTGCTGATTTCGACCTATAACTGGCCGGAAGCTCTGAAGCTCGTCCTCAAAAGCGTCAGACGGCAGACACGTATTCCGGACGAAGTTATTATCGCCGACGACGGTAGCGGCGAAGCCACGCGGGAGCTCATCGAGAGTTTTCAAAAAGATTTCCCCTGCCCGCTCATCCATGTCTGGCACGAAGACGACGGCTTCCGGAAATGCATGATTTGGAACAAAGCGCTCTCCCGCTGCAATAGCGACTACATCGTCCAAATCGACGGCGACTGCGTGCTTTCGCCCCGTTTTATTGAAGACCATTTGAAAAATGCTCGCGACGGCTGGTTTACCTGCGGGAGTCGCACGCTTCTTACCCCCGAGCGAACAAAGCAAATTCTCACTGCCGGAATCGCTCAACTCACGCCGTTTTCCCGAGGGGTTTGCAATAAGTTTAACGCGTTTCGGATTCCGGTACTGACCCGCTTTTTCCGTGAGCGCTACCGACAAAAAAAGCCGTATATTTCCAAGGGGTGCAACATGGGTTTTTGGCGCAAAGACTTGCTTGCCGTCAACGGGTACAACGAAAGTATTTCCGGCTGGGGACGCGAAGACGCCGAGATTGAAGTACGCCTCATGAAACTCGGCGTCCGACGGCAATCCCTGAAATTCGGCGGCGCACAATACCACCTTTTTCACAAAGAAAACGACCGCTCCCGTGACGCAAAAAACATCGAAATCCTGAATCGGGCACTCGCCTCGGAGCGTTACTGGACGCCCTACGGCATCGTAAAAGAGCGGAACACGGCGCAGTCCTAAGCCGTCGTCCCCCGTCTGCCTCGCCGATAAATTCCGTCGGGACAGAGCCCTCCCGCTGCACGGGGAAGCGCATTTAACGTTTCAATTGGGAAGCGAATTTGCCCGGAATTTCAAGCCACTTCGGCAACATTGCGCTCAACGAAAAACGTGAAACATCACGATGGGCGGCGCGCGCAAGCTTATTTCTCGACGCATTATCCGACATCAGTCTGCCGAGAACAGCGGCATACTTATCGACGTCGTATGCGGGGACGAGACAGCCGTTTTCGCCGTCGGAAATAATGTCGCGCACAGCGACAAAGGAATCGAAGGCGACGGGGACACAGCCGTGAGCGGCCGCCTCAACGAGCACCATGGGAAAGCCTTCGTAGGCGCTTGCCATACAAAAAACGGAGGCATCGCGGTAATAGCGTGCCGGATTTTGGAAGCCTTCGAAGCGCACGCGGTCCAGCCCCAGGGCTTCCGCACAGGCGCGAATCTCGGCCTCTTCGTGTCCGCCGCCGACCATTACCAAAGACCAATCGGGGAAACGTTCCTGAAGCTGCTTCCAGGCCTGTAAAATCAGGTGCGGTTGCTTTACGCGTTTTTCCATGCGCCCGACGAAGAGCAATTCGTTCTTTTTTGCCGCGAAATCGACAGGCACGTTTTCGTAAGAGGACGGATTCGGAATCGCGCACACATTCGGCTTACCGGTCCGCGGAAAATGTTTCAAAAATCCGGGAATGAAACGTTCCGAAAGCAACACGGTTGTTGCACTGCAGGCTGCATTCCCGCGATAGATTTTTGCCTGACGGCGAAAGCGCCACCAGCGTTTAAGCGATTTTAAAATGCCGTGTCCGCGCAGGCGCCGCTCGTAAAAACACGGGTCCGTGTGAATTGCGGAAATCACCGGCACCCCTAATTTCCGGCAAATATCGCCAAAGGGGAAACGCTTGCCGTCCGCCCATTGAAAGACGACTGCGTCAATTGCGCGCTCCCGCAGGAAAGCTTCAAAGAATGCGGCGTTTTCGGGCGCGGCAAAATCCTTGGCGTCGGGCAGGTAAAACTGCCTCTCGACATCTGCAAACTCCTTCCACGTCGGCTTTGCGGCGAGGAAATAAACGCTGTGCCCGCGCGCCAAAAAGCCGTCCGTGAGCGTACGCGTCACGCGTTCGATTCCGCCTTTTTCCGGCGCGATTGCAAGGCTGTGCAAAAAAAGAATGGTCATCGGGGAAGCTCCTTAAATTCGGGAAATGAGTCGAGAGTCCAAACGACCTTGAAGCTTGATCCGTCGCGGCGGGAAAACTTGAAGGCAAAAGGCTCATCGGGCGTTTCGGAAAGGCGGCATTCGAAACGGCTTCCCGCCAAGCGCGCGAGCATGTCTTTGAGAGCCGCGAAGGCCGGCATCGGGCGCCAATTTTCAGCATCCGAATCATCAATTAAACCGAAGCCGCGATGAACGAGCCGCCACCAATAAATGCGGGAGGCGTGTCCGCTTGCGATTGCAAGCAGCCAGTAGCGGCACATGAACTTCGCATAGTCTTCCTCGGAAACATTCGGCGGCGAAGCGGTCGGCGCCCCGGGCTCGCAGAAAAACGCGGCACAGGGCGAATAGGTTTCGACGCCCTTCAGCGGCCAATTCACTTCCGAAATGATGATTTTTTCTTCCGCAAATCCGTAGGTCTTCGCGACGGCGCGATGAACGGCGCATTTGCCGACCAAATCGAATTTCCCCTGGAAATTTTCAGGCGCTCCGCGACGATCGACGTAGAGATGTTGGGAAAGCGCGGAAAACGTTCCCGGCGGAACGAGCGAAAGCAAACCGGGCAAATTGTGCAAATCAAAATCGATGCAAGCCGGGCCGGTTAACCTTATCCCCGGAAATGCCTTCTTCGCTTCTATTGCGGGAGCCAGGAGCTTCGCATAATCGGCAAAATCCCAAACGCCCCACTTCGAACGATTCGTCGCATGCCCGACCTCATAGAAATCCGCAAAGTCCCGAGTTTTTTCGACGGCAAAAAGCACCATTTCCCGCCAGGAATTCGCATTGCGGACAGCTTCCCGATCCTGCACGAGCGCAATGGCCACGGCATTCCCGCGCGCATGCAATTCCCGCGCTTTTTCGGCGACAAAGCGCCAGTGCGAACGTCCTTTGTGGTGATAAAAACGCAGCAACACCGGCAACGCCCCGTCCGCACTTTTTTCAAGTTCGCCCAGCCAGAGCAATTGCTTTTCCCAGGTCGCGGGGCAGGCTTCGAGCGTCATCCCGAACGTTTGAGAAAAATCAACGGATTCGGCAAACGATTCGGATTGAGCCGCGCAGTAGTTTTTCCGCAACGCAAGCCCGTGACACAAAACTCCCTTTAGGGAACGGAAGAGATTGCTCAGCGGACGAAATTTACGGGAGTTCTTTTTGTCGTGAAGCACAATCGCCTGTCCGGTTTTTTCATCCCAAACCCAAGCGCCGATTCCCTCCAAAGGCGTTTCCCCGTAGCCCCCGCCGCGCTTCATTTGCAAATACCGCCGGAAACCCTGAATCGGATGGCGCAAAATCCGCGTCTTGCTGTGGAAATTCCACGCGCGCAACTCACGCTCAAGTCCGCGACGGAATGCGGTTCCCCGACGCGCCGGCTCTCCGCTGTACATATTGCAGAAAAACCAACGCAATTCGGAAGGCAGAAAAAGCCGCGCCAGATCGCGTCCGCGCTGGTACCGGGTCAGACTTCCCGCCGGGAAAATTCTCACGCGGTCCAAGTCCAGGAAAAGCACGCACCACACACCGGAAACCTCCTTCTGCAAGCCGATGTTTTGGTTGCCTAAATCATGATGAATAATGCCGCAATCATGAAACCGCCGACACGCATTCGCGACAAGCTGCATCAGGCCGGCAATTTCCGTCGAAGGATCTTCGATGCCCTTGCCGAGTAAAAGGCGATTCATTTCGACGCGAAAATCCGTCAGTTCCGGAACAAACGCCGTAATCAGGCGGCTTTCAAGCAAATGGCCCTTTGTATCGCGGCGCTCGGCAACAGCAATCGGCTCCGGAGTTCCGACGCCGTTTTTAAGCAGAATCCACGCGGCACGAAACGCACGGAACGCCTTTGAGCCCTTATCTTTTTTTTCGAAAAACTCCCGAATCCGTCCCGGCGAGCGATAAGTTTTTACAACGACATCGCACCGCTTCCCGCCGCAATCACAGGTCACCTTCACGACGCGCTCCCGGCCCTGCTGAAGCAAAACCGCATCCGCCGGCTCCGCTGCCGTCAGCAACTCCCGAATCACCGGAAAATCCCAAGCGGGACTGACGGCGACACGCCACCCGTCGCCGCAGGCAAGCCATGCGGGAACATCATTATCGACGAAAGAGAAAGTGCGTTCGGGATTCATCTTGCAACAAAAAGCTCCGTAATTCTTGGGGGAGAATGGTAGCACAAACGCCCCTCGAAATCATTCTCTATTTAAAAGCGGACACGGGCAATCAGCGGCTCCCGAAAAAGAACTCGTGCTCTTCCGGCGACACCTCCAATTGCCCTGTCGCGCAAAAGTATTTTTTCAAAACGAGATAAGCGATTAAACGCTCCTGCTTTTCGTCCTGAAATGGTTTAACGTAGTCGTTCGCGTTTTTAATAATCGCCTGCGCTTGTTCCGGATGTGCGAGATAGTAATCCATAACCGCATCAAGATCGGAATAGTCCGATTTGATTTCCGCATAATGCACTCCGGCAAGCAACCTGCCCTCCATAAACCACGTCTCGCAAGTCGGTTTCGGCATTACGACCAACGAATTCGACGACATGACCCATTTTAAATTAGTCGCGACATCATTGCCTTCCAGACAAAGAATGAATTTATACTTCAACTGCTCTTCGATAGAAAGTGTCGGAACCAAAAACGGAAACATTTTAGCCTTTTTCTTGCCCGAACGATGAGCCGAACCGACATTACAACGCGGATGCCCGAAATATTTTCTCAAAAAATCCTGACGGTTTTTTTGGCTGGATAGACCGCGAAAAACAAGCTCGTCTTTCTTTTCATTAAACGCAAGCGTATCGTTAACGAACAGAAAATGCCGCACTTTGTTTAGCTTTAACAAAACATCATACGAACACGCCCCCTCGGGAATCATACGACTTTTTACGATAGTCGGTGTTTCGAAAATTTTGCGGTTGTCTCCAAATCCCGTTTCCCAACAGAAGCGTTTGGGGAAATAGCGCGAAATTTCGTGAGAGTCAAAATAGTAAACGGTCCGCTTTCCGGAGAGATGTTCCCGCGCCAAACGATGCGAATTCTCTCCCAACGTACATCCAAAAGGAAGCCGACAATAATAATTAACCCGTTCCCTGATTTCCGGAGAATTCAAATACATCTCAGGCAAAAACAGATTCTTGGCCCGCATGCGAAAAAACAAATCCGGAATCATCCATTCCGCAAAACATTTTAAGTAATAAGGAAATCTCGCATTAGACATGGTTTAAAATCTCGTTAGATATTACGTCTCGCCCGTCTTCCCGCAGCCAACGCCCGAACGCAACCGCCGCGCACCAATCCCCGGAGACAGCCGTACGGAAGCTTCCGAACCGTTCACACCGCGAAAGAATACGCGACCTGATGAACAATCAGAATGAATTATCCACTCCCAAGCAACTATTTTCTCGCTCCGTGACGCCCCGTTCGAAAGCATCCAAAAATCGGGCGGGCACAGATTCATTCTCCCCGCGCGCGAAAACGTTTGTAATGAAACGCACCAAGGCCGAAAAAATTGACTACGAAAAATTTGACCTCCGGAGAAATCGCAACAAAATAAAAAAGCCTCCCATGAAAGCACTACGCCGTAGTCCCTATTTAATTTCGATTTGGCTCTTGAGCCTGATCGCGACAATGATTTTGCTCGCCTTGGGACGCTTGGCGCTTTGGTTCTTCGCCGCCCGTGCCGATTTTTGGAATCCGGAAACCCTCCTTGCCTGGAAAGTCGGCCTGCGCTTCGACATGATGGTTGCCGCCTATTTCGCGACCCCGGTACTGCTCTGCTGGCTCGCCTCGTTATTCTTTCCGAAACGGCTAAAATTTTTCCTGAAATCGGGAGTCGCCGTCTCGCTTTCCTTAGGCCTCCTATTGATTTTGACGGAGATTATCAACTTCGGCTTCTTCTGCGAATACCGCGACCAATTCAATGTCTGGGTCCTCGGCCTAATCAACGACGACGCCCAAGCCGTCGGACAAACCATCCTCAACGACTACCGCTGGGAACGCTATCTCTGCATCGGCACCCTCCTTTTTGCCGCTTGGATCTCCCTCTTCCGGCGCGCGGCCCGCAAAGTTTTTCGCGCCGTCACGAAACTCCGGAAAACACCGAAAACCGGAATTATCTTCGTGCTCGTTGCAACCGCGATAAGCATCGTTTTCTACCGCGGCGGCCTCGACCGGCGACCGCCGCGTATGCGTGATGCCGCTCCCTGCGACACGGAAATCGTCAACCACCTCGTCCTCAATCCCGTTTACGCCCTCAAGCACGTCATCGTCGATCTTTGGCGGATTTCAAACAGCGGGCAAAAGCCGGAATTCGTGCGCGATGTACGCGAACAGGCAAAGCTGCTTTACGGAGAAAAAGCGGCAACGGCTCAAACCATCGACGAGCTGATTCTGAAGCGCAACGAACGCCTCAACCCGGAATCTCCCACGCCGAAACAGATTTTCCTCGTCGTCATGGAAAGCTATGACCGCTGGCCGATGCTCGAAAAGTATGCCGACCTGGGAATCTGCGATACCCTGCTTGCCTTAGAAAAATCCGGGGCCTCATCACCGAATTTTGCCCCCGCAACCGGCGGGACCATGACCTCGCTCACCTCCATCCTTTCCGGCGTCCCCTTCGTCGATTGCGCCCAAAACCACCGCCCGAACGGCAGCGTCGCCCTGCCCACGGCAACCGCCGAAATCTTTAAACGCCTCGGATACAAAACGCGTTTCGCTTACGCCGGATACGGCTTGTGGCAGCGCGTCGAAGATTACGCCCGAAACCAGGGATTCGACGAAATCGTACTCGGTAGCGACGTCCCCGACTGCCCGCCGAAATACAAAGGCGAGTGGGGCGTGCCCGACGGCTTCCTCTTTTCCCATCTCGAAAAAATCGCCGAAGCCGACGGCGACACCCCGGTCTTCACGCTCATTTTAACCGCGTCTAACCACCCGCCCTATAGCCTTCCGATTGAAGCACTCGGGCACGAGCGCGTCCGCCTCCCCGCCGCGCTCGAAAAAGCCTGTACCGGCCCCGCCAACATCAATACACTTTCCCATTTCAAATATGCCGACCGCGAACTCGGAAAGTTTATCGGACAAATCACCAAGCGCCACCCCGAAGCCGTCTTTGCCGTCACCGGAGACCATTTTTCCCGAAAATTCCTAAACGAACACCCGACACTTTCCGAGTCCCGTCAGGTCCCCTTCGTCATCGCCGGAGCCGGCATCCCCGCCGGAACCACCCTCCCCTTCGGAACACACATCGACATGGTGCCGACCCTGCTCGCACTCTGCGCCCCGGACGGATTTGAATACCCGAGCTTCGGCACCAATCTCTTTTCGAAAAAGGCTCGGGAACGCCGCTGCGCTTTCGGCGACTACCTGATTGTTCACGCCCGAGGCGGATTCGTTTACAACGGCGATTCAACCGCCGCCAAGCGCTCCGGACTCCACTACGGCCAAGCGCTTCACGAAGACGACGCCGCTCGTATGCAAGCCGAAATCGACGCCCTTCGCGCCCTCGCCTGGACCTATTTCGAAAAAGGCAACGAACTACAATAAAACGATAAGGAGAGCTTAAAGAGAGTTCTTTAAGCTCTAAGCTTTCATCTTTAAGGCTACCTCCAGAAATTCGTTTTTTGAGAAGTGATAGTGGGGGGAAAAGATTAGAGCTTAATGCTTAAAGCTTAAAGAAAGTGAGGCGAAATCAGACATCGGTAACACTTTAGAGTCTATAAAATTTGCTAAGCGGTGAGCATTCGGAATTCGGGATTCGCTATTCGCAATTGCCTCTTCGAGGCCGTGCGCCGGAGGTGCACTACATGGGATAACCGCGGGTGCAGACGTAGTCGAAACCCGCGGATAATCCATGAAAAACAAGCGCCGCAAAGTGACGGGGGCAGCCCCGTTTACGCACCCACGGCGCAATGGAACAAGCTACATGCTTTTGCGGGACTCCTCTAAAAATGAATACAAAGACTCTTCTTTAAGCCCTAAGCATTAAACTCTAAGCTCTCTCTTTAATCTATCTAAAGAATGCGGACGCAAGCGCCGCGGGAATCGCGGATAATTTCGGTTTCGATGCCGAAGACCCGGGCGAGATTTTCCGGAGTCAGTACCGCTTGCGGCGCCCCCGAGAGCACGATTTTTCCGCGATCCATAACGAGGACGCGATCGGCAAAGCGCATGGAGAGATTCAGGTCGTGCAAAACGACGAATACGGCATTGCCCGCTTCCGCCAATTCCCGCAGACAACGCATGATTTCCGCCCGATGACGAAAGTCCAAAGCGGCAAGCGGCTCATCAAGGAAAAATGTCGTCGGCGTCCCCGTCGGCGTAATGCCCTGAGCGAAGGTCCGCGCAATTTGGACGCGCTGCCGTTCACCGCCGGAAAGCGTAGAAAGCCGGCGCCGCGCGAATTTTTCCAGGCCCACGGTTCGCAGCGCATTGGCCGCCACTTCGCGGTCGCGGCGCGTCTCCACAGCGTCCATCCACGGGGTGCGCCCGAGCAGGACGGTTTCTTCGACCGTGAAATCGAATGCGGCCTGCGTCGATTGCATCATTACGGCCCGCCGCCGCGCCAATTCCCGCGCACTCAACGTAGCCAAAGGCGTTTCCCCGCAAAAAACCGTACCGGAATCGGGCTTTAATCCGCCCGCCAAGGCCCGCAAAAGCGTCGATTTCCCCGCGCCGTTTTGACCGAGCACAATCGTAAGTTTCCCGGCGGGGACTTCGACGGAAACATCGTCGAGGATGCGGTTCCCGTTGCGGCAAACGACCAAATTTTTCGCCGAAAAGCTCATTCCGCTTTCCCTTCCCCTTTCATCAGGACGTACAGGAAGAACGGCGCCCCGATAATCGCCGTCACCACGCCGATCGGCAACTCCGAAGCTCCCCCCGCCAAACGAGCCGCCACGTCCGCCGCGACCAGCAAAATGCCGCCGAGCAAGCCCGACGCGGGAACGAGGAAGCGGTGCGAAGGCCCTGCCGTCAGACGCACTAAATGCGGCGCGACTAAGCCGACAAAGCCGATCATTCCGCCGACGGCCACCGCCGCGCCAACCATTGCCGCCGAAGTCCAAACCACGCAACGGCGCAAGCGTGCCACGTCGATTCCCGCAAAATGCGCCTCGGCCTCGCCTAAGGCCAGAACGTCGAGCTCGCGGGAGCAACGCGGCAAAATCAGTAGCCCCGGTCCGACCACACAGGCCGCCGGCAAAAGCAAAATCCATTCCGAACGATCCAAGCCCCCGAGCATCCAAAATGTGTAAAGGCGAATCTGATTATCGGCGGCAAAATGAAGAATCAGCCCGGTCAGCGCCGCGACCGCCGCATTGACCGCAATCCCGATGAGCAACATCCCGCCGATACGTCGGCGCCCCAGCGTCCCCGCAAGCGCCAAGACCAAAAACGTAATCGCCAGCGCGCCGACCATCGCCGCGAGCGGAAGCGCAAACGCGTGAAACGCCACAGGCAAGCCGGTGAAGATTGCTCCCCCAAACGCGAAAACCAGCAGGGCCCCGAGCGCGCCGCCCGAAGAAACCCCGATCAGACCCGGGTCTGCGAGCGGATTCCGGAACAGCCCCTGAAGCGCCGCGCCCGCCGTCCCCAGAGCCAGACCGCAAATCAGCGCCGCAAACGCCCGGGGCAAACGGATCTCGAAGAGAATCGTGCGCGCCAAATCCGCATCCTCCCCGGATTTCAGAGCGCCCCAAATATCCGCCAAGCCCAGCTCCGCCGTTCCCGCCGCGCAGGAAAACACGAGCGCAAGCAGAGCCGAAAGCGCCAAAGCAAAAAGCAGAATGATAGATTTACGTCCCACGAAATAAACCTGCAGTTTAGCCCCCCGGCGGAGCAATTTCAAACGCCGAAACGAAAAGAACACGAAAAGCGTCGCCTCTAAAACAAAAAAACGCCGGGATAAACCGGCGTTAAAAAAATGGTGGTCAGGGGCGGGATCGAACCGCCGACACAGGGATTTTCAGTCCCTTGCTCTACCGACTGAGCTACCTAACCAAAAAATGAAAGAGTCTTTATAAAACTGGTTTTTCCGTTTTTTGTCAAATTATTTTTTCAGAAAAATTAAGAATCCGCTGTAAATTCTGCAATGATCGCCTGTTGCGCGGCACAAAAAAACGTCCCCGTGATTGCGGGGACGTTTTTTGTCGAAGGACTTTCGATTAGATCGAATCTTCGAGAACGGTCGGAACGAGACCGGAGTTTGCACCGTTGGCGCCGATAGCGTCCTGATAATTTTCGGAGCTACGCTTGCCGTCAGCAGAGCGGAATTGGTCTTCGTCGCTCAGGAGGTTAGCGTACTTGCGCACGGAGCCGTCAGCAAAAGCGATGAAGCCCGTTCCTGCGCCGAAGGGAGCGTTTTCGTCCCATTCGCCGGTCGTTTGGAGGCCACGGAGCCATGCAATCGGGTAAGCGGTCTTGCCGGCCTTCGGGTTCTTCTTCGTGTTAACGACGACTGCCCAGGAAATCGGCTTTACTTCGCGGAGCTGGTTTGCACCGTCCGTACCTTCTTCGAGAACGGTCTTCGGGATGCTTTCGCTGTCCACATTGTCGTCGGAGGCAACATACCAAACTTCGGCGTCAACCAAGCCCGCGCGGCGTGCGAGAATTTCCGCGACGCTGGCGACCGACGAGGCCTTTCCGCGTTCCGGTTCGTCTCCGTCGTTTGTGATACGGCGACCGTTAGTCCCTTCCTGCATGTAGGAAACGTAAGCCTTGGCAATCTGTCCGAGATTGTTGCTCGCAACGAGCTGACGGACCTTGTCCATACCGATACCGATGGTCGGAACGGCGAGAGCGGCGAGAATACCGATAATCGCAATAACGGTCAGAAGTTCAATGAGCGTAAAACCTTTACGGTTATTTTGGGATTTTTTCATAAGCTTTTGCTGATTGATTGGGGTTAAATGGGTTATGATGATTTTCAGAAATAATGCACTGCGGGGGCGCTTTGGCAAACAAATTTTTATGCAAGCGCCTCCCCGCCGTGAATTTTAGTAGGGAAGCGGAAACTTCTGGCAAAGCGTGCGGGCGATTTCACGCGCTTCGGCAATTTTCGCCTCGTCGTGGATGTTATTGATGACGAGCGCAATGGCCTTGGCGATGAGCTTCATTTCCGGCTCCCGCATGCCGCGCGAGGTACAGGCTGCCGTACCGAGACGGATTCCGCTCGCTTGGAACGGAGAACGCGTTTCGCCCGGAACGGTATTTTTATTCGTCGTGATGTTCGCCGCATCGAGAGCGAGCTGCGCATCCTTACCGGAGACATCCGGATGGCTGCCGCGCAAGTCAATCAGACAGAGATGATTGTCCGTTCCGCCGGAAACGAGCTTGAAGCCCGCCGCCATCAGGTCGGCCGCCAACACCTTACAGTTGGAAACGATTTGATGCGCGTAAGCCTTGAATTCCGGTTTGAGCGCTTCGCCGAAGCAAACGGCCTTCCCTGCGATAACATGCTCGAGCGGGCCGCCCTGCATGCCCGGGAAAACGGCGGCGTCAATCGCCTTCGCCCATTCCGCATTGCAAAGAATCAGGCCGCCGCGCGGACCGCGGAGCGTCTTGTGCGTCGTCGTCGTCACGAAGTCCGCGTGTCCGACCGGAGACGGGTGGGCGCCGCCCGCGACGAGGCCGGCGATGTGCGCGATGTCCGCCAGCAAAAGTGCGCCGTTCGCATGGGCAATGTCCGCCATGCGTTCGAAGTCGATGATACGGGCATAGGCCGAGGCTCCGACCGTAATCAGTTGCGGTTTTTCCCGCGCCGCCATTTCGGCGATTTCGTCGTAATTGATATAGCCGTCTTCGCCGACACCGTAGTGGACGACGTCGTAGAGCTTTCCGGAGAAGTTCACCGGGGCGCCGTGCGTCAGGTGACCGCCGTGAGCGAGATTCATCGTCAGAATTTTATCGCCCGGCTTCAGCGCGGCAAAATAAACCGCCATATTCGTCTGCGAACCGGAATGCGGCTGGACGTTGGCATGTTCGGCGCCGAAAAGTTGCTTTGCGCGATCGATGGCCAGCTGTTCGACCTTGTCCACCCATTCGCAACCGCCGTACCAGCGTTTATTCGGATAACCTTCGGCGTACTTGTTCGTGAGAATGCTGCCCTGCGCCTGCATGACGGCGGGGAGCGTAAAATTTTCGGACGCAATCAGCTCAATATGCGACTGCTGACGGGAAAGCTCACCGTTGATATAGCCGGCGAGTTCCGGATCAAGTTGCTCAAGCGGAGTAGGATTAATCATGGTTTGAAAATTATAAAAATGACGAACGGGAAAAGTGTTACCTATGTCTGATTTCGCCGGGACCTCTTTAAGCCCCAATCTTTAATCTCTAATCTTTAATCTCTAATCTTTAACCTTTAATCTTTAATCTCTAACAGCACAGGCTCCCAAGTCTTCGATCTGGCCGACGCGGCGTTCGTGCCGCCCGCCTTCAAAGGCCGTGGAAAGAAACGCGTCGAGCATGTCCTTCGCGTAAGCCGGAGCGATGAATTTTTGCCCGAAGCTGATGACGTTGCCGTTGTTGTGCTGGCGGCAGAGTTTCGCCATCTCGACGTTGAGACAGTTGACCGCGCGGACTCCGGGAACCTTATTCGCGGCAATCGAAATGCCAACCCCCGTCCAGCAAACCAAGACACCGAATTCCGCCTTGCCGCAAGCAACATCCTGCGCCACCGAATGCGCGAAGAGCGGGTAATCAACGGAGTCCTTTCCGTACGCTCCGTAGTCCGTGACCTCGTGCCCGCGGGAACGAAGGTATTCGGCGAGTTCCTGTTTAAGTTCAAAGCCTGCGTGATCGCTGCCGATGCTGATTTTCATAGCTAAAATAATTTCCGCCACAATGGCAGGATTTCCGCCGGCTCGCAATTATGAAAAATCCCCTCGAAAATTACGGAATCACGACTGCGCACATCCGGTGGACGTAGCGCCGAAAGCATTCCCCGAAATTCATAACGGATTCCTATTTAGTTTTTCGAAGGGGGGGGGGGCCACGAATTACACCCATTGCACGCATGGCGGCAGAGAACACTTCGTTTACTATTCATCGTCACGGCTCACCGCCGTAGGCAAAATTCGTGTAATCAGTGTAATTCGTGGAGGATTTCTACTTAGTTCTTCTCCTGTGGGAACGAATTTTCAGCCAAAGGAAAAATCCGGCAGTGCAAGTAAGTACGATCACCCATGAAACGTATTTCACGGTGCCTCTCTGCTCCGCTTGAGTTTCGCATTCTCCGTCATTTATATTTCCCGACAGGCTGGATTTCTGATCTATTGGAGCTTTCAGAGGCTCTCTTTTCAGAGCCTCCCAGACCTGATTGCGAACAACTGCTCTTTTTTCTTCTACGAGACGCGTAAGCTCATTCCCGCGAAGATTTTTTACGTCTGTAGCTCTTAATCCGGCAATCCCGATGGGAAGCTTCTCTTTCTCGGAGGTATCACAAAGTCCGTACTTTTCGAGAAGACGAATCCGAAAGAGATTTTCAGCGACTTCGTCCTTGGGGGGAGGGGTGTAAGGAGTCCCGTCCGACTTCTCAAAAAACAGGTCCTGTGCAATATCGTAGCAGAACAGAATTTCGCCCAAGCGGGTCTTAATGACTATATCGAGGATGTTTTTCTCCGAAGAACGGAAATAAGCAGAATCACCGAATTGACAAGAAAATCCGACCAAGGGGAGATCCCGGCTTTTGAATTTAACGGAAGCACAATCCTCCTTGTTCAATGCGGATAATTCGGTCGGTGAAAAAAAACGATCTAGCGGAATCCCCTCTTCATCTTGATAGTAAAACGGATAAGCAGTAGAACCCAGATAAATTCGCCAAAAAACCGCTTTCTTCGCAAAATCGGCTTTTCCGATTGTTGAAGGCAATACGATCTTCCTCGGTGTCGTTTTCTCCGGAGACTCTATTTCCAGGAAATCGGCAAACAGCATTGTTTGCATTAATAACAGAACAAAAATCAAAATTCTTCTCATTGCCATACTCCATTTCATCGGGGGAAAGGTAAAATCATAAAAGAAGCATCTGCTCGACGAGCAATGTATTGGACAGAAGTAGGTTCAATCCGAACATATCCGGCAAGCAGGAATTCTTGGATTTCTTCCAAGGAATCGAAGCAAACTCCGTAGCTGGGGTCGTAAAATCTGTCGTTAACAATGGAAATGGCATGGTTGGCAAATAAACTTTCAGGCTCTAAATTATTTTGCCCTGCAATTCCCTGCAGGTTTTTCACCATTCCTGAGCCAAGTGCTCCGGAAATGGCGTGGTCCACAATATGTGTGTATTCGTCTGGAAGATCTGGTTTTTCTGCGCTGCTGAAAACATAGTTTCTTATGAGGAAACCTTCTTTCGTGTTCACAGGTCTTAATACCATTCGGGTTAGAGAAATATTTTGATTTTTTAATGCTTCGTAAAACAAATTAATCCACGCTTCACATTTCCCGTCAGCATTCGCAATTAAAGCAGAGGCAGTGCTCTGTGTCGTTTGTTCTCCTGCTCCCCAATATTTCATTGGGATTCCGTCGCGGCGACAAAGGTTCGTGGGGCCGGAGCCGGTGGAAAATTTACTCCAAATTCCGTCGATAATATCCTCATTCGTACTTTTGCCGTGGCAGGCGGAACAGGCGACCCAAAACAGTGTTTCCTGGGCAAGCCCTGCTTGCGGTGCAGCACGCGTGAAATAGATTTCGTGCGTGCTTGTGCCGACGTCTTCCCAGGTATCGGAATTCGCGTCGTAGCAGACTTTCCAGACAATCGTCGCGTTTTCGAAGTAGCCGACCGTCCCCGCAGGAACCGGAGCCGGAATCTCGATGCCGTTCACGCGCTCAGACCACGCAAGCGTGTAGGTATTTGTCGAGTTCCCCAAGGTAACAAGCGCTTGGATGCGGGCGGGAACCGTGGAATCCGGCAAACGGAACGTCGGCACCAATTTCAATTTCGAGCCGCTTTGGAAGGCCACCGGATTGGCTTGGCGCGTGCGCGAAAGCACCCAATCGCTTCCCGTAAACGCCGCGCCGCTGTCTTGCGTCACGGCAAATTCCGTTCCGCCGTCGCCGGCATTCAAATTAACTTCCGAAACAGTAATCGCTTCGCGGAGTGCAATTGAGCCAACCAGCGGACCGCTCGTACTTGTCCCCGTAGGCATGAAAACAATCGTCACGTTATCCAAGCCGCCTTGT
>JAZRSB010000013.1:0-1898 GCA_045651325.1 Candidatus Spyradenecus sp. | reverse complement strand
CTCGTTTCCGCCGTCTCCGACACCGATGCGAATTACAATTACGCCTACGCCTTTGACCACATCGGAAACAGAGCGACGGAGGCTGTCGCGGGAACGGAAAATGCCTACGCGACGAACTCTCTGAATCAATATTTGTCAGTTACGCCCGCCGAATCTCCTGCGTTTAATCCGAGCTACGATGCTGACGGGAACATGACTTCGGTTCAGACTTCCACGGGAACGTGGAGCGTTGAATGCAACGCCGAAAACCGTCCGGTGCGTTGGACGAATGCCGCCACGGGAACGGTGATTACGATGAGCTTTGACTCCCAAGGCCGCCGTACGGAATACAAATCCGTGACAAACGGCGTTCAAAACACGTGGCTACGCTTCCTCTACGACGGCTATCTTTGCGTACAGGTGCTCTATTCCAACGAGCCGTACAATGTGTTCAAAGAGTTCGTTTGGGATCCGACCGAACCCGTCGCCACGCGTCCGTTGGTGTTCCGCTACGCGCCGAACAGTCTAAACCTGTTCTACGCTTTCGACGGCAACAAAAACGTCTCGGACGTGTTCTACCGGATGACGTCTAACGGGATCGGTGCCCACTACGACTACGCGCCCTTCGGCGCCACGACCCCCTCGCACCGCGATTCAAGCGCTTCGTTCGACATCGTTGCGCTCAATCCGTTCCGCTTCTCCTCGGAATACTACGACTCCGAACTCGACCTCGTTTACTACAACTACCGGCACTACTCGCCCTCGCTCGGCCGCTTCCTCTCCCGTGACCCCATCGAAGAACAAGGCGGCCTCAATCTATATGCGTTCGTGGGGAATGGATTGTTTTTAGTATTTGACAGAGGGGGATTATTAGCGGATAAAATAACGATTCCCGCCAATCAAGTACCAGTCGAAGCAGGAGATGTGCGGATGGGTTTTTTGGCAAAATTTGAAAAAGGGTCGCAATCGGTGTCCTTATTCTTCGATTCTGAGTTTAATTGGAATTGGACGAGCAAATTAATTGCAAAAGGGAAAGCGGAAGGAATGAGAATCGTTTATGGTAAGTCGTTCACAAAAGAATCTTTTCTGATAAGTCCAGAATATATTCACGAAAAAACGCACTTTGAGAACTACAAAAAAGAATACAACTCCCTAGTTGAGGACTTTAATTCCTATGATGAGAAGTGTTTCACTCTCAAAGGACATTTTTGGTGTGATTGCTCCAAAAAACTCTCTCCGTATGCAGCGAAGAGAATGGCTCTGTTCAAAGAAAAATGTAGGGTTGCAGACTTAACTCTAGAATACGACGACTACACCCCTGTACAGCTACAATACTATTACAACAATGTTTTGAAGACAGGAGACAAAATAGGAGACAGGAGATATTCAGAGTTAGATTTCGCCTATGCAGAGCGAGTTCGTGAGGCTTTTTGGGGTGCAATTTCAGATGTTCAAGAGAGAGTAAAAAAACTCGAAGAAGAAGTTAAGGTCTTAAAGAACGATTTAGACACATGTTTTTAATCATAAAAGAAAATACAAAATGAAAGTCTTAAACCTGATTACGATTTCGCTTTTTTGCATGAGCTTTTTGGTTAACTGTTTTTTTGCCCTAATGCTCTTTTTGCTTGTTAATAATATTAGAGTAGAAGAGGTATTGTATTATTCGTGGAATTCGGAATCCCGCGCAGAACGGATTCCTGTGCAGGAATTAACAGTAAGGCTAAAAATGATTGAGTATGAAATCGAAGAATCATTCATGTACAAAGGCTATAGAGACATATCTGTTATGCACGAGGTCTATTGGGGAGATTCCAGGGATTTTTTTGTAGTGAACTTCTATGTTAAATACGACGTTAGTCTTGGAACAAAACTTACATCAGGTGAAAGTAAGGAAGACCTAGATTATGTTGCTGGTATCG
>JAZRSB010000012.1:0-8299 GCA_045651325.1 Candidatus Spyradenecus sp. | reverse complement strand
GGGGATGGGAAGAGGTACGTTGGGAAGATTCATTATTGGAAAGGCGAAGTTCTTATGTTTTGAGCGAAATGCCATTTCTTAAAGGAAAGACCCATAACCTGAAATTGTTTTATCATAAACAGGGGATTTTGGGAACGGGCGTACGGGGATATGATTTGTGGGGACGCGTGAATCTTAAAGGAGAAGAGCTTTTCAAGTTGAGAGATAAATTAGGCGATAAATTTTTTTATTTGGGTACTCCTCTCGGAGAGGGCGATTGGAGCGAAGAATTGTCTTGCTTGCTCTCGCTTCCTTGCGATTGGAGTGAAATGTATCTTATTTGGCATACCGGAAAGCTTGATGTTTTTACAGACCCGGAAAGCCTTGCATATATCCTGAATAAAAAAAGTTATTCTTCGGATACATGCGTTAGTTTTTATTTCCGAGTATGGATATATTTTGGGAAAACCTAGATAAAAAGTATATGGAGCTAAGCTTTGCCCACCGCCAAGCGACGCGGATTTGTCTCCGAAGCTCCCGCGGCGCAATGGAACGGACGACACTTTCTTTTTCCCAAAAAAACGAATTTCTAGAGGTAGCCTAACGATAACCGCGGGTGCGTGATGGCTTTAAAATAAAATTGCACTTCCGCACAGAAAGTCGCAGAATCGTTTCCACTAAACATCCCCATTTTTGATTATGAAACTCTTTAATCAGCAGGAAGCAGAAGCTTTTGTTAAGACCGGCAACAAGGTCTTTCGTCACGGTCCCGAAATGCGCGTAACGCCGATGGCGCGTGACGTGCTCACGGAAGCCGGTATCCGCCTCGTCTTTGATCCGGCCCTGTCGGGAACGGCTCCCGTTGCGACGAATGCGGTTCCCGCCGCTCCGAAAACCGCCGCCGATTCTTCGGCCGCCGCAGCCTCGAGCTTTGTCGGCGATCCCGAATTGGCCCGCCTCACGGCAAGCGGCCCGTCCACCCGCAATTTCTGCCCGTCTCCCGCCGACCAGTCCGGCTACAAAAAGGAAGACGTCGATTACTTCAATTCTCCGGAATGCGAAGCCCTCAAGTACCAGATGTGCGACATGGGCCGCCGCATTTGGTTGCGCGAATTCGTTGACGGCAACGGCGGCAACATTTCCGCGCGCGTTGACGGCGACCGCTACCTCTGCACGCCGACCGGCGTCAGCAAAGGCTTCCTCACGCCGGACATGATCGGCATGGTCGATGCCAACGGCAAGCAGCTCGCCGGTACGTGGAAGCGCACCAGCGAAGTCAACACGCACATCGCCATCATGAAGGTTTGCCCGACGGCGATGTCCGTCATCCACGCCCACCCGGTTCACGCGACGGCGTTTGCGGTTGCGGGCGTCGAACCGCCGACCTGCCTCCTCACGGAATCCGAAATCTTCCTCGGCCGCATTCCGATCGCCAAATACGCGACACCGGGCAGCCCGGACGTGGCCAAATTCTGCGCCGAACTCGCGCCGACGCACCAAGCCATCATGATGGCATCCCACGGGGTCATCACCTGGGGCACGGGCGTTGAAGACGCGTACTACAAGATGGAAATCGCCGACGCGCTCTGCCGCACGATTCTCCTCGCCAACCAGCTTCCGAAGCGCGGCCCCGCGATCTCGAACGAAGGCATGGCGGAAATTCTCGATTTGAAAAAACAGATGAATCTTCCGGACGATCGCTTCGGCCTGAAGGTCGCCAACCTCTGCGACGCCGATCCGTGGGAAATCCTCGCCGGCAATGCCGTCTGCAAGCTCAGCACGCCGGCAAAACCCTGCGAATGCAAGGGCGAATCCGCTCCCGCCGACGTCGAAGCTCTCGTCAAAGAAATCACCGACGAAATCATGAAGCAGGTGAAGTAATTACTTCCCCATTCGAAAAAAGCGTTCCCGCGTCCGTTCCCGGGAACGCTTTTTTTAGCCGATAAAAATCAATTTTTGATGAAAACTCTATTCCGACTCATTTTTATTTCCTTCGCCCTATTCCTGTGCGCCTGCGATTCCAAGCGCGAGGAACAGCTGATCATGGTCACGGAAGCAACGTTCCCGCCTTACGAATTCCGGGAAGGCGACCGCGTCGTCGGCATTGACCCCGAGATTATGCAGGCTGTTGCGGACGCCGTCGGCAAAGAGCTGGTCATCCAGGATATGAGTTTTGACTCGGTAATTGCGGCCGTCAGCACGGGCAAAGCGGATGTCGCCGCCTCGGGTATCACCGTTACGGAAGAACGCCGCCGCCAAGTGAATTTTTCGCTTCCCTATGTCGAAGCACGCCAGGTCATCATCGTGCCCGCCGCAAGTACGATTACCGGGAAAGGCGATTTGAACGGCAAGCGCATCGGTGTTCAGCACGGCACGACCGGCGACCTGTTCGTTTCTAAAAACATCGGCGAGCCGGAGCGCTTTCAAAACGGAGCCCTCGGGGTTTCCGCTCTGATTGCGGGAAAAATCGATGTCCTCGTCCTCGACGACCAGCCGGCGAAAGTCTTTGAAAATAAATACCCGGATAAAATCCGCATTTTGGCGGAATCGCTGACGACGGAAAGCTACGCCTTCGCCGTCGCCAAGGGCAACGAAACCCTGCTTGCACAAATCGATTCCGTGCTCGAAGCCATGAAGCGCGACGGACGCCTCGAAGCGATTCTGGGGAAATACGGCGTCACGGGCGCTCCCGCACCCGCCGACATGCCCGCCGCAGAAAGCGCCTCCGAAGCCCACGGTGCGTTTTATACGAACTTCATCGAAAACGGCCGTTGGCGTTACCTGGTCGAAGGTCTTTGGGTGACGATTGAAGTCTCTTTCTTTGCCGTCGTTCTCGGTCTCATTATCGGCTTCGGCGTCGCCGTCGTCCGCACGACGCACGACAAAAACGGCTCGCTGAAATGCCTCAACTTCCTCTGCAAGCTCTACCTGACGGTCATCCGCGGCACGCCGGTCGTCGTCCAATTGCTCATCATCTACTTCGTGATTTTCGGAAGCGTGGATGTCAGCAAGGTCCTCGTCGCCATCGTCGCCTTCGGGATCAATTCCGGGGCCTACGTTGCGGAAATCATCCGCGGCGGCATTCAGTCGATCGACAAGGGGCAATTCGAAGCCGGGCGCAGTCTCGGTCTGAGCTACCCGCAGACAATGATTTACATCGTGCTCCCGCAAGCCTTCAAAAACGTACTTCCCGCCCTCGGCAACGAATTCGTCGTCCTGCTGAAGGAAACCAGCGTTGCGGGCTACATCGCGCTCCAGGATTTGACGAAAGCCGGCGACATCATCCGCAGCCAAACCTACACGGCCTTCCTCCCGCTGTTGGCCGTCGCGGCAATTTATCTCTGTATCGTCATGCTCTTCACCGCCCTGCTCGGCAAACTCGAACGCCGCCTGAAACGCAGCGAATAATTTTCAGAAAAAGGAATTTACGAATGAACACCACGCCCACCATAAAGCCCGAAGGCGAAAATGCCGAAACGCTTTTCCGTATTTCCGATTTGAAAAAAGTCTTCGGCGACCACACGGCCGTCAACGGCGTCTCCGCCGAAATCCGTCGCGGGGAAGCCGTCTTCGTCCTCGGCCCGAGCGGCTCCGGGAAAAGCACCTTCCTGCGTTGCCTCAACCTCCTCGAAATGCCGGACGGCGGCGAAATTCTTTTCCGCGGAGACGATGTCCGCCACACCGACGTCAACGCCTTCCGCGCCCGCGTCGGCATGGTCTTCCAGCACTTCAATCTCTTCCCGCACCTGAGCGTACTCGACAACATTACGCTCGCTCCGGTGAAGACCGGACGCCTCAGCAAAGGCGAAGCGATTTTCGCCGCCGAACGCCTGCTCAAGCGTATCGGCCTTTTCGAAAAGCGTCACGCCTTCCCGCAACAGCTTTCCGGCGGGCAAAAACAGCGCATCGCCATCGTGCGCGCCCTCGTGATGAATCCCGACGTAATTCTCTTCGACGAACCGACTTCCGCCCTCGACCCCGAAATGGTCGGCGAAGTCCTTTCACTGATGAAGGACCTCGCTCAGGGCGGACTGACCATGATTGTCGTCACGCACGAAATCGCCTTCGCCCGCGAAGTCGCCTCGCGCATCCTTTTCATGGATCACGGCCAAGTCGTCAGTGATAGCACGCCGGCACGCTTCTTCGGCGAAATGCCCTCGCCGCGCATCCGCGAATTTCTCTCGAAGGTCCTCTAAAAATACGCCGGCACGCCATAACAACGTCCGCGAACAGGTTAAAAAAATAACGCTGAAAAAATGCTCGACGCAAAAGGCGGATTTTTATTTCCTATCCGACATGTATTTTTTAAGACTTTGTAGGTGTTGTAGAGGTTAGTACCTACAAAATTAAATTGCTTATTACCCGGGGGAGCCGAAAGGCTCCCCCTCTTGCTTTACTCCGGAAGGCAACAGACGACGGCCGGCAGCGGATAACCCATAATTCCTACGGGAATAATCAATTATTCTTTGACAGCGGCACCCGCTTAGCTCATAAAGCTTTCAATGTCTCTCCGCCTCAATCCCCTACTCTCCGTATCCGCACTCTTGCTGCTCGCCCTCCCCGCAACGGCCGCGCCCGTCTTCATCGAAGGCGTTTCCGAAGCCGGCGGCTGGTACGACGTAAACAAGAAAACCAAGTGGAACGACTGGCCGAAAGTCGGCATCAATCCGGCAACTCGCCCGTGGCAATGGGTGAACCTCCCCGCGGATTACTCTATGTGCTGGGCTGCGGCAGGAGCCAATACCTTGCAATGGTGGCAGGACCGCTACGGCAATATCCCCGCCGGAACCCCCGACGGAAAGGCGGATTCCGCAAACATCAACGGACTTCAAAATATTTCCCAACTCCAAATCTACCAAACCATTTGCACAAACTGGACGGACGGCGGTAGCCACGTCGAACAGGCTTGGAACTGGTGGTTCAACGGCGGAAGCCTGAGCGCGGTTGCCTTCCCCGGAAGCACGCAGCTCACGGGTTCCCAAGGCGGCTACCGGAAAGAACTCGGATTCACCTGTACCCAGAATCCGGACGGCTCCTACGACACGTCCAAGCTCTGTGAAACCTACGCCTTTTGGAACGATCCCGCCCGGACGGACGAGTTTAAAAACATCATAAAAAGCTACATCGACCGCAATTACGGCACCGCCCTCAGCCTCTCCGGAAACGGCGGTCACGCGATTACGCTCTGGGGTTACGAAGAAACACCCGAACACGGCCTCGTCCTTTACCTGACAGATTCCGACGATTACTCCTACGGACTTTTCAAACAGGCCGTAATCGCCTCCGACGAAGGCTATCTCTGTCTCGGAAGCATCGACGGCGAAGCCGAAAAATACGCCCGATGGAATGCCGAAACCGGTACGGGGCTTTTCATTTCGGAGATTCAGGGCCTGAGCGCCCCGATTCCGGAACCCTCGGCCTTCGGTTTATTGGCGGGCGCGCTGACACTCGCCGTCCTTACGGGACGCCGGAACCGAGCCTAAGCCTTGCGTTCGGAAAATCAGGCGACGGTCAGCGCAAATGCGTGTTCCGGGCGCAGGCATTCCGTTACAAAGGCTGCGATATCGGCAACGCTCAGCGCCTCGATTTTTGCTTCGAACGCATCGTCAAAATCCGCAGGAAGCCCGTAGAGCACATTCTTCGCGGCAGCGGCGGCACGCACCGAGGCACGCTGACGGGCACTGCGGCGGGCGACGCGCAAACGGGTTTTCACCCCGTTCATTTCCTCTTCCGTAATCTCGCCGCGACGCAGGCGTTCCAATTCCTCACGCATGACCGCAAAGACCTCCTCGGTCTTCGATTTTTCCGTTCCCGCATAAAGCGAAAACATCCCGTATTCCGGCGCCTGCGAGCGCGTCGCACCGACAAAATAAGCCAGCCCGCGCTTCTCACGCACCTCGTCGAAAAGCCGGCTCGCCATCCCGCTGAGCAGAGCTTCCGTAAACAGCGCGGCAAAGCGTCGCTCATCCGAAAAGCCCACGCCGGGGAACGCCAATTGGACAATCGCCTGCTCGCCGTCACGGGCGCACTTTTCCTCCCGCGGACCTTCGGGAAGAGCCGGCACTTGCGCGGTCGGCAAAGCGAATGCGGACTTCCCCGAAAACCGCCCGAAAGCCGTTTCCGCAAGCTGAAGCACCTCTTCCCGGACAAAATCCCCGCTAACCGCGACAACGAGATTTTCCGGCACGACAAGGCGTTCGTAAAGGCGCTCCGCATCGGCAAGCGTCAGCGACGCAAGCGACGCTTCGGTACCGTAAACATGTGTCCCGAGCGGACAGTCCTTGCCGAAAAAGCGCTCATGCAGCATCAGGCGCGCCCAAGAATCGACATCGTCAAATTCACAGCGCAACGCGGCAAGTTGCGTGTCGCGTTCTCGCCGGAAATTAGCCTCCGTAAAATGCGGTTCCAAAAGCGCGTTCCGCAAAATTTCACAGGCAAGCGCGCAATCTTCGGAAAGCGTTTCGACGACAAGCGAGAGAGAATTCGCTCCGCAATTTTCGTCAAAGGAACCGCCGACGCCCTCAATCGCTTCCGCGACCTCGGAAGCCGTCCTGCCCCCCGCATCCAGCGTCAGCAGGGTGGACAACAGCGCACTGGCGCCCTTGGTATTTTCCTCTTCAAACAAACCGCCGGCTCGCAGGCTCGCGTGCCAATGCACTTTCGGAAAGCCCGCAACGGGTTGAAGCAGAAGACGGACGCCGTTCGCCAGGCGCAGAGTCTCA
Organism: Candidatus Spyradenecus sp.; assembly: GCA_045651325.1. Lineage (GTDB taxonomy): Bacteria > Verrucomicrobiota > Verrucomicrobiia > Opitutales > UBA953 > Spyradosoma. Next base: position 1,598 of record JAZRSB010000012.1, on the reverse strand, counting down.
AAAGCCTGCGGGGCATTCGTCGCGCCGCTTGTATTGCCGGCGGTCTTGCGGGAGCGCGGCGGCAGATTTTCTTCGTAGCCCGCCAAGGTGCAGGTCTCCCGCCGTAAATATTTTTCGACGACCGCACGAATCGCCTCCGGAGTCAAAGCCCGAACGCGTTCCAAAAACACTCCGGCGATTCCCGGTTCGCCGAGTTCGACGGCTTCCCGCCCGAGCGCCGCCGCCGAAGAAGCCACCGTGCGGCGGGAATCAATCTGACTGACAAGCGCCAAACGCGCCACTTTCTTCAACAGCGCAGGAGAAACGCCTTCGCGCACCATGCGGTCAATGGATTCAAAAACCGCCGCTTCGACAGCCGCGCGCTTGCCCAAATCCGCGTCGTACGAAATCCAAAACACCCCTTCCCGTGTCGGTTGCCAGGCGGAAGCGCTCAAGCCGTGAACCAGTTCGCGCTTTTCATGGAGCTCCGTCCAAAGCAAAGCGGAATCGCCCTTGCCCAGCAACGCGGCGAGTACGGAAAGCGCCGGCGCATCGGGATGGCGCGCATCCGGGATACGCCAAAGCATATTGCCGCGCAGAATTTTGACGTCGCCGCGCAACGTCAATTCGCGGGAAGCCAGCTGTGCCGGCTCGTCGGGAACGAGCACTTCCCGCGCCACGCTCGCCGGCGCCTGCCCGAAATATTTTTCCGCCAACTCAAAGACAATCGACTCCGGCAAATCTCCCGCAACGACGAGGTAAAGCGTATCGCCGACGTATCTGTTTTTAAAATAGGTTTTCAGCTCTTCGTCGCCCAAACGCTCAAAGAGATTCCGCTTTCCGATAATCGGGAAACGCAGCGGATGCACACGAAATACCGCCTCCAACGACGCAGCGGCAATGCGCTGGTCCGGGTCGTCCTCCCCCATCGCAATTTCGCGCAAAATCACGTCTTTTTCACTGCGCGCATCCTCAGCATCCAAGCGGGGAAACAGAGTCATCTGCGACAAAACATCGAATGCGGTTTCCGCAGATTCCGCCGGCAGGTCAACGTGATACACCGTCCGCGAAAACGTCGTGTAGGCATTCATGCTTCCGCCGAGCGCCTGCACCTTTTTCGAAATCGCCTCGGAAGAAAATTTCTCCGTTCCCTTAAAAACCATGTGCTCAAGGTAATGGGAAACGCCCGCCCCGAGAAACTCGCCCTCGTGCACGCTCCCGCTTTTCACCCAAACCTGCACCGAAACCAAGCCCGAAGGCGGCGTCTGTCTGAAAAAAACGCGAATCCCGTTGGCCAACATCGTACGGCCCGGCAAGGCACTTAAAGAACTGATTAAATCCATGTACGCAGTTTGCACCTTAAAGGTGAAAGATTAAAGGGGAAAGATTAAAGAGAGAGATTAAAGCTTAGGGCTTAGAGCTTAAAGGGAGGGGATAAAAAAGATTAAAGATTAAAGAGGAAAGATTAAAGAGAGAGCGGCGGAATCAGACATCGGTAACACTTTAGAGTCAGACATAGGTTACACTTCTGAGGTTACAGAGAGATTACAAGGTTGGGGATTGGAAGCAAGACTTAGAGTTGTCGAAGAAGAGTCCTCCCCTATGACGCCCCCTAGGGG
>JAZRSB010000011.1:0-4365 GCA_045651325.1 Candidatus Spyradenecus sp. | reverse complement strand
CCTATAGGTTCAGAGAAGACAGATAGCGATTGCTACATAGTGATGGTATTTAAATTTCCGAAAAGCCATTTGAATGGGAATGGAGATTTGCAATGACGTTCGATTCACAGAAGCGCTGCTTCGTGAAGGAGGCGACGACCGCGACGCGTCCGCTGATCTTCCGCTACGCGCCGAGCAGCCTGAATCTGTTCCACGCTTTCGACGGCAATAAAAACGTTTCGGACGTGTTTTACCGGATGAATTCGAACGGGATCGGTGCGCACTACGACTACGCGCCCTTCGGCGCCACCACGCGCACGCACCGCGATGCGTCCGCCTCGTTCGACATCGTTGCGCTCAATCCGTTCCGCTTCTCCTCGGAATACTACGACTCCGAACTCGACCTCGTTTACTACAACTACCGGCATTACTCGCCCTCGCTCGGGCGCTTCCTCTCCCGCGACCCCATCGAAGAACAAGGCGGACTGAATCTGTATGCGTTTGTGGGGAATTGTCCCTTCATTTCTGAAATTACCGGATTAATCTCAACTCAAGATCTTTGGGAGTTAATAAGTTCTCCGAAGCTGAATAAATACTATCCGTTGCGACGACAAGCGTTTGAAGTGGGAGATTTTGCAGTCTCCGTATACGGAGGCATCAAGCAAGTTTGTTGCGACAAAGCAGGAATGGCGAATAAAGGAAAGAAAGCTTTTCTCGTTACACTACATCCGACCATTTCCTACGAAAAGAAAATCTCATTGCGAGACTATCTTTTAGAAAAAAGCCCATACACGGCTCCGATTGCAAAGATTCTTCAAGCAACAGGGTGGGATCCGGTAGATTTTGGAGTAGTTATAGCAGGAAGCTTTGATGGATACATCAACTGGGACGGATGCCACGAAAGATTTGATAGTGTAAGTGGTTCAGCGATGATGGAGGCAAAGCCTTATGGGAAGATAGAACTTTACTCTAAAGACTATTCTTTGTTTGCCAATGCTGTTGGTGGGGTAAAAAGTAACTTGAAGTTAGTCGCGCGCGAAAGCTCTGCAGTACTGGAGATTACAGGCGGGTTGTCTACAGATATAAGGCTTTCGTATCGGTCCCCTTCCACGGGCAATGAATGGAAACACAGAAGATTTACCTGGGAAGGACCTACATGGAAATCAAAAGAGTATACGATTTATTCAAAATGAGAATAAGTTCAGTTGATCTAATCAGTCAAAAACCACTTTTGGCGTGTGTAATAATGTTTTTCGTCGTATTTGGCTTCGGAGCGGCAAAGTCTGAATCTGAAGTTACTTACGCGAATTCGGATATGCCGCTTTTCTATTACAGAACTGCGGAAAACATCCAAGAACGCTTCGAGCTTAAGAAGGCGTGGTATGCACGCATTAATGAACTAATTTTGGAGCTGAGTCCTGAATCGGATAAGGCGTTCATTGTTTCTAAGCCCAAGGACGGTGATTATATCCCTGTAAAACGGAATTATTCCGGCGATGTGGACTTAATTATGCTCATTGCGGAGTTGGAAGATCGAGAGCTTTTTCGTCTTACCTGTGAAGCCTCCAGAAAAGAAACTTGGAAAGACCTTAACATTGAAAGAGGTATTTCTCGCTTAAGAAAAGACGTTCTCCGCCAAACACGCATCTTAGAAAAAGAAAAATTTGAGCCGTTGACGATTGTTTGCGAAAGTACGTTTAATTCCTATAGATACATTCTGCTATCCGGAACCATGCCACAAAAAAACGCGTCTCGTTATAACGATCTTGAAGAAGGCGTAGTTCCCGAAAAGGTTCGGTTTGACTGTATTTTACGAATTGGCGGAAAGGCGACATGCCTCGCGCAGCGCGGAAATTTTTGGTTCGATAGGAAATGGATTTACAGCAGTGATTCAGAAAATTCTGACAAGATTTATGTTCGTCGCTACTTTCATGTTTACGGTAAGCGGCTTTCAGAATTTGTTGAGGACTTAAAAAAAATACGTTTCCCGAAGGATTACGAGTTTTTGTTGGGTGCACGGGAAAAACTTTATCCCGAAACAATTCATCTTGCCGCCTTGGTGTATAGCGATGACGGCAAGAGTTTGGTCCCGGTCCTCGTTTACGGCGAAGCGGATGCTCAATCCAAGGATCCGACCGAGGTCAAATTTTGGAGTTTATCAATCGGAACACCGATTTCTATCCCAAAGGAGTTCGCACAATGATGAAAAAAGCGGTCGCAAACACCTTTGACTCGCAGGGGCGCCGGACGGAATACAAATCCGTTACAAACGGCGCGCAAAACACGTGGTTGCGTTTCCTTTACGACGGCTATCTCTGCGTGCAGGTGCTCTATTCGAACGAGCCGTACAACGTGTTCAAAGAGTTTGTCTGGGACCCGACGGAACCGGTGGCGACGCGCCCGCTCGTTTTCCGCTACGCGCCGAACAGCTTGAATCTGTTCTATGCTTTTGACGGAAACAAAAACGTCTCGGACGTGTTTTACCGGATGAATTCTAACGGGATCGGCGCGCACTACGATTACGCGCCCTTCGGCGCCACCACCCGCACGCACCGCGATGCGTCCGCCTCGTTCGACATCGTTGCGCTCAATCCGTTCCGCTTCTCGTCGGAATACTACGACTCCGAACTCGACCTCGTTTACTATAACTCCCGCCACTACTCACCTTTGCTCGGCCGCTTCCTCTCCCGTGACCCCATCGCCGAACAAGGCGGCTTGAATCTGTATGCGTTCGTGGAGAATCGAGGGCTTTCTTGTATAGACTTTCATGGAACGTATACTCTCTCCTTACATGAGGAAAGAAGGCGTCCTCCCGTAGGCGGATCATCATCGTTACAAGGAGAAATGTCTTTGGGAATTGCCAATTATCGCTATAAATATAGACGCTTGGAAAACTGTTGTTTTGTTGCATGGTTTTTTCCTCCGATTGAAATTGTTGTGAATATGTGGTATTATGATGACGCTGATAGGGCACATGAATACCAACACCTCAGTTTAATTACTACGAGCATTGCTCCTGTCGAGTATGAGATTTCAGGTATTTACTTTAAAAAGACATCATGCATTGGAATGTACATTAAAAAGTATATGGAGCTAACGTATTACAAAACGTTTCTTCCAAACCTAGAATTCGACCTGCAGGAGTATTCAATTGAGGATAGAGGAGAAGTTCAAACTAGGATTAATGCGATAAGATCCGAAATCAAAAAATTAGACACAGAGCTCTCTCGTATCAGAGCAAAATATGTAAAAGAATGAAACATGAATCCCAAATACATCCTTATTTTTTTGTATAGCCTCTCCGCTCCTTTACTTGCGAGCCAAGTTGAGCTAACAACTCGAGCCCAAAGTATGACGACAAACGAAGTTTTCTCATTTAGACCTGATGCGTCATGGGGCTACGCAAATAATTCTTTTTCTCTTTGGATTTATTCTATGAACTCACAATCCGTATTGGCAGACGTTGATTATTTGTTGGATTTTGAAAAGCGGCGTTTTGTTTTGCAAAAAACTACGGATGCTGACCATTTTGAGTCATATAATTTTTCTCTACCGTCGCTCAAATTTACCCAATACGTCAAAAAAGGAGATTGGGGTTGGGGATATCCTATCGGGGAAGCCGGATTGATAAAATCGAAAAAGAAAACAACGCTTGTCCATGAAGAATACTATTTTATTTCTAAAGATCTGTTGTTGCTTTACGAGAAATCCCTTATTGAAAAAACCTCTGTTGTCCGGCTTGTATTTTACCCGGATACGGAAGAAGAGCTCTCTCTTTCTCGTACGGCGAATTCGGAGTGGAAAAAATGGCTTCACCGAATCATTTCCCAAGGGAAGATACAATCGGATAAAGGCTCAAGCAATGCCGTCCTTGTTGAACTCCAATTGGAAATTTCAAAGAGTAAAAGACTAATAATTTGTTTTTGGATTTCTCCGGAAAAACTTCCCCAAGAGATTCACTTCATCCCTATCCTCTCCAATGAAGTGTAAATACTTTAGGCTACCTCTAGAAATTCGTTTTGGGGATTGGCTAACGAAAAAAGTGTCGTCCGTTCCTTCGCGCCTCTGCTTTTGGGCTTCACTTCTCTTTTGCGTGTCCTGCACTCGATGGGTTTCTCCAGAAAAACTTGATTCTCTCAGTCTTTATTTTCATGACGAGCTTGTGTACGACCCCACTTTAACTGAAAAATTTAGACACGAGTATCTGAAAGACTGTAGCGGGGTATGGGATATTGCAACCTATGCGCCTCCTGCGTTTGTATTTAGGAACAAGCACGTTACCATTTATTTTTTCCGAGAGGCAGTAGTCACAATTGAGCACTCTACACCTTCTCAGTTTCGTCGTTCAACGACAGACGCAGAGCGATGTATATACGATGAACTTGT
>JAZRSB010000010.1:0-79258 GCA_045651325.1 Candidatus Spyradenecus sp. | reverse complement strand
ACCCCCGCAAGCTCGTCGGACACCCCCATAAGTTCGGCCGGGATTTGGGGCGCGCTCAGTGAGAACGTACGTCGTTTTATTTTGGCGACGGGAATGAATACGTTTTCCGTAAAAGAGGCGATGGCGGCAGTCGGCTTGAAGGATCGCAAAAATTTTATTGAGTACACCCTAAGTCCGGCGCTTAAAGTCGGCGTGGCGACTCCGCTCTATCCGGAGAATCCGCACCATCCGCGCCAGAAATATCGCCTGACGGTGAAAGGCTTGGCTTTGTTTAACGAAAATAATCCTCCGAAAAAGTAATTGGGCCTAGCGGGATTTATCGTCCGTTGTTAGCGTTCCGGGGCGTTTGTTTCGAGGAGCGATTTCAGAAAGGCGATGCCGCCGGCTTCGTCGGTGAAGAGACCGTCGAGTTGAGCTTCGAAGCAGCGGTTGAGGAGGGGGCTGAACTCTGCGTTCGGGCGATAGCCGAGAGCAATCAGGTGGCGTCCGAGGACTAGGGGCTTCGGAGCGGAATCTTTGATTTTGAGCGCTTCGGAACGGGACGTGAGCCAGTGCTCCGTTTCCCGGAAATCTTCGCTTTCGTGGAAGCGGCTTCCCATGGCGTCGGCCTTGCAGACGCGGAGCAGCCGGTCGATGCGTCCGACGGTGTTGGAAAGGCGGCGGATGGCGGCGTCGCCGGATTGGGCGAGGAAAAGGGCGCGCGGGCGCATGTGCGCTTCGACGAGAATGGGGACATCACTGAGGAGTTCCCGCTGATCCGTCATGGACTTGAGAAAACGGATTGTCGGTTTTACCCCGGCGCTTTCGTGGCGGTAGGAGTGGATGCGTCCGTCGCTGCCGAGTGCCGTTGTGGCCGGCTTTCCGAAGTCGTGGCAGAGGACGGCGAAACCGACGACGATGTTTTCAAAATCATTTTCGACGCGGTCTCTTGCAAAGGAGTCCATCGCGCGAAGCGTGTGGTTCCAGACGTCGCCTTCGGGGTGCCAAAACGGATCCTGTTCGACGCCGATGAGCGCTGCCAGTTCGGGAAAATATTTTACCCATCCGCAATCGCGCAGGAAATTCAGTCCGCGGGAGGGTTCTTCGCCTTTTGTAAAAAGCTTTTTCCATTCGTCGAAAACGCGCTCGCGGGAGAGGCCTTCCGGCTCGATTGTTTTGCAAATTTCGAGCGTTTCGGGGGCGATGTCGAAGCGGAATCGTGCGAGAAACTGCATGGCGCGCAGGACGCGAAGCGGGTCTTCCGAAAACGCCGGCGAGGTATGACGGAGGATTTTTCTCTCCAGATCGCTGCGTCCGTCAAAGGGGTCTAAGACCTCATCTTCGAGCGGGTCGTAGTAGATGGCGTTGACGGTGAAATCGCGGCGTGCGGCGGCTTCGGCGAGCGGCATGTCGGGATCGCCTTCGACGATGAAAGCCGTGTGGCCGCGTCCGCACTTGGATTCCCGTCGCGGGAGGGCGATATCGATAGGGGCGTCGTGAATTTTGAAAACGCCGAACGAGCGGCCTGCGGTGTTGTAGCGGATGTTCAGTTCCTGCAGGAGCGTCTCGATTGCGGAGGCGGGAAGACCGTACACTTCGACGTCGAAATCTTTCGGTGTCTCGCCGCGGAGGGCGTCGCGGACGCAGCCGCCGACGAAAAGTGCGCGTCCGCCGAGTTCTTTTACTTTTTCAAAAAACAGTTCCGTCGCGACCGAGTCACTCTTAGGAATTTCAATCAGCATGGTTCAATGCTCTGAAGATTTCGCATTTTTTGCGAGCGATTTTTTGGGATAAATCGCCGGGGAGTGGCGTCGGTCCGACGGAGCTGTGTTGCGGCAGCTTTAGTTAAAAACGGATGCCGGCATAGACGCATGCCTGCCAGGCTTCGGCATCCGTGCGTCCGCGAAAATCCTGGTAGTTGAGGTCTGCACCGATGCCGAAGTGGGAAAACCAAACGGCGAGGTCGAATCCGTATCGGTTACGCTCTAATTTATCGATGTTTGAAAAACGTGCATAGGGGGTAACGTGGAGGACGCCGGGAATGAGTTCGACTTCGACGGCGGCCCCCCAAGTCAAACCGAGGCGCCAATCGTCGTTGGCGTAAGCGTTTCCGAGGGCATGAAATCCGTGGTAATTCTGAAACTCGGGGCCGGCAAATACATAGGGCTTCAGGATGTCGAGAGCATTCATGCCGATGACGGCTTCGAGGTTGCCGATGAAATAATCATCGTTTTTCGAATAGTCGTTTGCATATTCCATATTGGTGCGGATGTCCGCAATCAAAACGGGCGCATCGGGCGTGAATGCATAATTGAAAACGCCGCGCCAGACATTTGCGTCTGCGACGGAGTCTCCGTTGCGTCGGAAATTGGCGTAGCCGACGCCGAGTTCGAGGTATGTCTCGTTGGCCGTTCCCGCGAAGGCGGTTGTGGCGGCGAACAAGGCGGACAGACTGAGGATATATTTTTTCATACGAATATTGGTTTTAAGAAAGGCTTTGTCCGGAAAGCAAAGAACGGCAGCTCCCGGCTTTTTATTCAAAAGCGAGGGAGCTACCGTTTTCTGTTTCTCGGAGTAATCGAATCTTAAAACTTCTTCGAGTCTTTGAGCGTTACCGTGCGATTGAAGACGGGGGCACCGGGCTTGGAGTCCGGGTCGGCGCAGAAGTAGCCGATGCGTTCGAACTGAACACGTGTGCCTGCGGTCACCTCCAAGAGGGAGGGCTCGACGAGTGCCGTGGCAATCGTCAACGAATCCGGGTTCAGGTTGGCGCGCCAGTCGCCGCCTTCGGGAACATCCGCCGGTTCTTCCGTCTTGAAGAGGCGGTCGTAGAGACGCACTTCCGCCGGCTTGGCATGTGCCGCCGAAACCCAGTGAATCGTGGACTTGATTTTGCGTCCGTCGGGCGTGTTGCCGCCGCGCGTTTCCGGATCGTAGGTGCAGTGAATGACGGTGACGTTGCCGTCCGCATCCTTTTCGCAGGAAACGCATTTGACGACGTAAGCCCAGCGCAGGCGCACTTCGCGGCCCGGCGTAAGGCGGAAGAATTTCTTCGGCGCGTCTTCCATAAAGTCTTCGCGCTCGATGAAAATTTCGCGGGAGAACGGCACGATGCGCGTTCCCGCCGCTTCGTCCTCGGGATTATTGATTGCCGTCAGCTCTTCGACCTGATTTTCCGGGTAGTTGTCGATGACGACTTTGACCGGATTCATCACCGCCATGGCACGCGGCGAGGTCTTGTTCAAGTCCGCACGGACCGTGTGCTCGAGCAGGGCGACATCCGTCAGCGAGTTGTATTTCGTCACGCCGATGATTTCGCAGAAATTACGGATGGATTCCGGCGTGTAGCCGCGGCGGCGCAAACCGCAAACCGTGGGCATGCGCGGGTCGTCCCAGCCGTTGACGAGGTTTTCCTGAACGAGTTCGAGCAGGCGGCGCTTGCTCATCATCGTGTAGGTCAGATTCAGGCGCGCAAACTCGTACTGGTGCGGCTTCGACGGCGTGTTCAGCGTGTTAATCACCCAATCGTAAAACGGGCGGTGGACTTCAAATTCAAGCGTACAAATCGAGTGCGTCACGCCTTCAATGGCGTCTTCGAGCGGGTGTGCGAAGTCGTACATCGGATAGACGCACCACTTGTCGCCGGTGTTGTGGTGGGCGACTTTGCGGACGCGGTAAATGACGGGATCGCGCATATGCATGTTCGGCGAGAACATATCGACCTTCGCGCGCAACGTTGCCGCGCCTTCGTCGTATTCGCCGCGCGTCATCTTGGCAAATTCTTCGAGGTTTTCCTCGACGGAACGGTCGCGCCACGGCGAGGCCTTGCCCGGCTTGTCGGGAACGCCGCGGTAATCTTTCCATTCCTCGGCGGAAAGGTGGCAAACATACGCTTTACCGAGCTTAATCAGCTGAATCGCGTAGTCGTAAATCTTGTCAAAATAATCAGAGGCGTGAAAATAGTTTTCGCCCCAGTCGAAACCGAGCCAGCGTACGTCTTCCTGGATGGATTCGACGTATTCGACGTCTTCGCGCGTCGGGTTCGTGTCATCCATACGCAAATGGCATTTTCCGCCGTATTCTTTCGCCATGCCGAAATCGAGGCAGATCGCCTTGGCGTGTCCGATGTGCAGATAGCCGTTGGGCTCCGGCGGAAAGCGCGTAACAATGCTTTTGACCGTTCCCGCGGCAAGGTCGTTGTCGATAATCTGACGAATGAAGTGGCGGTTTGCCGCCGGCGTTTCAGGAGAAATGGTTTCTTCGCTCATAGCATGAAAAAATCAAAGATAATCACGTTTCTTTGAGAAATAAACAGAAATTTAGCGGGCGGAATCAATTGTTGCGCTTTGAGAGGTTTGGGCTGCACAGAGCTTACGGGCGACGCGGATGGCGTGGCCGAGGGAGTCCGGGCGGGCGATGCCTTTGCCGGCAATGTCGTAGGCGGTTCCGTGGTCCGGAGAGGTGCGGATGTGTCGCAACCCCAAGGAGACATTGACGGCCGAGTCGAACTCCAAGGTTTTCAGCGGAGCCAACGCCTGGTCGTGATAGAGGCCGATGACGACATCGAATTCGCCGCGCAGGTGTCGACAGAAAATCGTATCCGCGGGAATGCATTGCGAAAGCCCGGGAAATTTTTCCCGCAGGTTGCTCAGTATCGGGTCGAGGCTGTCGCGTTCTTCCGTTCCGAGAATGCCGGCTTCTCCCGCATGCGGGTTCAAGCCGCAGACGCCGATGCGCGGAAGGCGTTCCGTATCGACGAATTTTTCGGTAAGAAAAGCTGCCGCGCGTACGGCATTTTCCATGGCTTGCGGAGTCAGCGAATCGGGGACATCGCGGAAAGGAATGTGCCAGGTCGCAAGCACGACACGCATTTTTTCACCGACGAATGCCATGACGGGATCGCCTCCCCAGCGTGCGGCAAAAAATTCCGTCTGCCCCGGGAAACGGTAGCCGATACTCTGCAGGCCGGCTTTATTGACGGGGGCGGTGACGACTCCGGCGAATTCGCCGTTGCGCGTGCCGGCCGCCGCTCGTTCCATGGCCTCGAGGGCGATACGCTGTCCGTCGGCACTCGGGCGCCCGGCTTCCGCGACGAAATCGGCAGAGCCGACTGCGATGCCCGGGCACGGGAGCGTGTCGAGCCAGCGTTGCGGACCGACGGGGACGACGCGTTGGGCGTCCTGCGGATGCGTTGTCAGGTGGCGTGCAATAATTTCGGGACCGATGCCGGACGGATCGCCGCAGGTCAGCGCAATCGGAAGTGGACGATTCATGGCTTGCGATTGTTTAAAGGAGGCTAAACCTCAAAATCCTCGGCGCTGTAGCGGAGCATTTTTTCGGCGGCAACGGCATCGTTGACTTTGTAGATGGGAGCTTCGGAGCGAAATGCTTCTTCGGCGTCGCAGGTGAGTACGGCTTTTTGACGAATCGCACGGATGAAATTTTCGACGTGCGGCTGGTGGATGGTCTTGTTGCCGAGAGTGATGCGCTGCGGGAAAACGAATTCCGCGGCGGGAATGCTGGCCGAGGCACGGGCGTCAAAATCGTTGTCCGACGCGGGAATCGCGGGAATATCGGCGGTAGCGAGCAGGCCGCGCTCGACGTAGCTCTGCCAATCGACGACGGAGCGCGGCTCCTGATAGGCGCGGATAAGCGAGACTTTTTCGGAGAGACGCAATGAGCCTTCGTCGCCCATGAACGCTTCGTAATAGCCGCCGCCGTAGCTCGTGGTTGTCAATACCTGATAGGTAGCGCGGACGGTGCCTGCGGGTGTGGCGTAGGCGAAGGTTGCGGTTACATTGTCAAACCATTCGTGGTTTTTGTAGTAATCGTTTCCGCCGGCGGCGATGACGCTTTCGGGAGATCCGAAGAACCAGTTAAAGATGTCGATCTGGTGGGCGCCGAGGTCGGAAATCGGTCCGCCGGAATACTTTTTGAACCAGCGCCAATTCAGAAATTGATGTTCGTCTTCGTAACCGAATTCGCGGAGCAGGACGGGATCCGGACGGAATTTTTTCGGCGCGACGAAATCGCGGGTCACGGCTCGGTTCCATTGTCCGACGGCATGGGTCACTCTCCCGAGGATTTTTGCGGGAATTACCTGCTCGAAGGCAAAACGATAGTACGGATTCGATCGGCGCTGGTGCCCGATTTGCGTGAGGAGCCCCTTGGCGCGTGCGACCCGCGCGGCACGGACAATGTCGCGGGCCCGATCGAGGTTTTCCGCCATCATTTTTTCGCAGTAAACGTGCTTACCCGCGGCGAGGCAGGCAATCGTTTGCGGTGCGTGGCAGAAGTCCGGTGTGGCGATGAAAACCGCATCCAAGGATTTTTCCTGCTCAAGCATCTCGCGGAAATCGGTGTACCCGTTTACCGTACGTCCGTTGGCTTTGAGGCGGCGGACCGTCGAATCGAGCTTGAATTTCCAGAGGTCGCAAACGGCAACAATGCGTACGCCAAGATGGCGGTTCAGACGCAAAATCGCATCGAGGAGCACGTTCCCCTGCGAGCCGCAACCGATGAGCGCGACGCAGATTTCCTCGGACGGCGCGACTGCAGATTGCGGGCTCTCCGCCAGGACTTGCGGGAACATGACGAGACCGGCTCCGATAAGGGCTCCGGTTTTAATAAAATCTCTGCGGGAAGGCGGCATAGGGCTTTGTTCGGGTGACACCATATAATTAACAGGGCGTCTCCCCGGAATTCAATGAAATAAGCGGTGCCGGAAGCTGACGGGCATTTAGCGGTCTAAACGCCTAACGGGCTTCCTTTTTCCCGCAGGTGCAGTGGTCGCAGGAACCGTCGCCGTGGCAGTGCGGTTCTTCAATGACGGGCAGACCGGTCTGAAGAATACCGAAAAGCGTGTCGGCCAAAGATTCGCGCGGGAAGGCGATTTCGCGGCGTTCCTGCGTGTCGCGCACCTTGACGACGCCGTGGGCGAGCTCGTTGGTGCCGTAAATCAGGGCGTAACGGGCTCCGGTTTGTTCCGCAGCCTGAATCAGCTTGCCGAATTTGCCGTCCTTAAATGCGTATTCCACGCGCAGCCCGAAGCGGCGCAAATCCGCAACGTCCGCCAAGGCTTCCGATCGGTTCTCTTCGCCGAGGATAATTGCATAGAAGTCGGGAACGTCTTCGATTTGCGGGAGCAGATTCTGCTGTTCGAGCAAGTTGCGCAGCGTGACGTCGCCCATGCCGAAACCGACCGCCGGCATGTCCGGACCACCGAGTTTTTTGACGAGCTTGTCGTAGCGCCCGCCGCCGGCCAAGGCGCGCCCTTCGCCGACGAGCTGGAAGGCTTCAAACACAAAGCCCGTGTAGTAGGCGAGCCCGCGGACGATTGTCAGGTCGATGCGGATAAAGTTGCCGACGCCGAGTGCCGCCAAAAGGGCGAGCAGGTTGCGCCAATCGGCAAGGCGTGCCGCCAGTTTTTCATTCCCGTCAAAATACTTTTCGAGCGCGGCAAAATCTCCGAGCGCCACGAATTCGCGAACCTTGGCCAGCGTTGCCGCGGCGTCGAGACTTGTTCCCGCCAGGGCACCCGTCATCATTTCGACAAGCCCGTCGTGCGCGACGCGTTCGAGCTTGTCAACGACGGCGAGTACTTTGACCGCGGTGGCTTCGTCGGCGATTCCCAAACTTTCAAGGAAGAGGAACCACAGCGTGCGGTCGCTCAGACGAATGCAGAAGTCCTCGGAGCTCAGTCCGAAGGCGCAGAGCGATTCTACGCAGAGGGCGATGATTTCGGCGTCGGCAGAACAACCGGCTTCGCCGAAGATATCCGCATTGTATTGATAAAATGCGCGCAGGCGTCCGCGTTGTTGCTTTTCGTAGCGGTAGTTTTCGCCGATGCCGAACCACTTAATCGGGCGTCGCAACGAACCGGCGCGCGCCGCAATCAGGCGGGCGAGCGAGGGGGTCATTTCCGGACGCAACGATACCTTGCGGCCTCCCTTGTCTTCGAAGTTGAAGAGCTGGGAAACGATTTCTTCGCCGGACTTTTCCGTGAACAGCTCAAGCGGTTCAAGTGCGGGGGCGTCCCATTCCAAGAAGTTGAAGCGCCCGGCGGCATCGCGCCAGCGGGAGAAAATGAAATTGCGGATTGCGCAGTCTTCCGGATAGAACTCGCGGAACCCGGGAAGTGATTTGAAGGTAGCCATAAAAAATTAAAAAATATCGAGCCAGAAAAGAGCGAGAAATTCGAAGCACAAAAGCCCCATGATGCAGGCATAGGCAAGCGTCGAAAAGGTATCATGGGCTAAAGGCTGGACGCGCAGTCGCGGTCGCGAGGGACCGCCCCGGGTTTCCGTTATGCGTTGAGTCTGCTTGTCTGTAGTCATAGTTCGCGATTGAAACAAAGTTTACCGAAAATAACAAAGGAATTCGCCCGTTAAAAAAGCCTTTTTGAAAAAATATTAAAAAAAGGCTTGCATGCTTGTAATATTAATGCCATCTTTAACCTCGTTCTTTTTTGAACAACATGGCCGGTTAGCTCAATGGTAGAGCAGTTGACTCTTAATCAATTGGTTACAGGTTCGAGTCCTGCACCGGCTACCACTTTTCAATCCCGCTTGAAGCAAGTATTCAAGCGGGATTTTTTTGTTTGTACGGGTCGGGAGGCGATTAGAAAAGCTTCCCCAGGAGGAAGCCTACAATTGCGCTGATTAGGCACTGAACCCACGAAATTTTCTTCCCGGATTCTTTTTCTGCAATTTCCGAGAGAAGGGCTCCTTCGACGGAACGGAATGCGTCGATGAAATTTTTTAGCTTTTGGCAGATGGCCTTGCAATGCGCGACGTAATCCGGGGATTCTTTGTCCAAGGCGTGAAGGGCTTCGAGGAAATTTCCGAGTTCGGAAATTACGGTAATATGTTCGGAGTAATTAGGGATGTGTCTTGCCGCGAGGTATTCGTAGCCTTTGTAGGAGTCGATGACTGCTCTTGCTTTCTCGGAATAGATTGAGACATAGAATTCGGAGACATCGAAGTGAGCGCGTTTTGCATGGCGTATTGCCTTCTGCATTTCCTCCTCGGCTTTTTCGGGCAAGCCGTCAGCCCGAAATTGATCTGAGCGTATGTGGTGATATCCGGCATAGCGCAGCTCGTTTATGCACGGGACGGGCAAATCTTCCCCGGCGTGTTCGGCAGATTTGATGGCGCCTTCGGCTTGTTTAAACGCCGCATAAAAACGAGCGTGCAAGTCGTCGAGCTTGGGGTGCATTATTTTGCGTTTTTAAAGCAGGTTGCAGCGGCGAGAAGGCGTGAGCGAATATCCTGCTTGGTGGTGAAACGCCCGAGGATAAGATTTATGTTTCCTCGAGCCATGCGTTTTGTTACGCGCTTTACCGTGGATTCGAGGCGTTCGTGGAGGAGTCTTTGTCTGTCGGGTATTGTTTTCATAAAGGACTTTTGAAGATTGTTGCTCATGTTGTTGAAGACTCTCGTTCTTGTCAACTCTTGTTTTTAGTAAAATGCCCGTTCCGTGCCGCCGCGGCGCCTGTTTCGGAGATAATAAAAAACGTTCCCGTGGGTTTCACGGGAACGTTTTGTTTAAGAAAACGGAGGATTATTCCGCTTTCGGGGCCGGTTCGTAGGCCTTCTTCGATTCCTGGTAGTAGTGGAATCGGTCGGAGACGACTTCCTGCGCCTTGGCGTAGAGTTCTGCCGCGTGTTCCGGATTGGCGCGTTGCAGGCCCTTGAAGCGCGTTTCCGAGTTCATGAATTCCTGAACTTGGGCTTTCGGGGCCGGCGTATCGAGCGAGAACGGATTCTTGCCGAGTGCGATGTTTGCCGGGTTGTAGCGGAAGATCGGCCAGTAGCCGGATTCGACTGCCAGTTTCTGGTGCGCTGCGCCTTCCGCGAGGTTGCGGTAGCCGTGAGCGATACAGTGTGCGTAGGCGATGATGATGGCCGGTCCGTCGTAGGCTTCGGCTTCCTTCATGGCTTGGAGTACCTGCGTGTCCTTGTAGCCGAGCGAGACGCGGGCGACATAGACGTGGCCGTACTGAACGGCAATCTGGGCGAGGTCCTTCTTCGGAAGCTTCTTACCGGCTGCCGCGAACTTGGCAACGGCACCGATGGAGGTCGATTTCGACATCTGACCGCCGGTGTTGGAATAGACTTCCGTGTCGAGGACGAGAATCTTGATGTTCTTGCCCGAGGCGATTGCGTGGTCGAGTCCTCCGTAGCCGATATCGTAGGCCCAGCCGTCGCCGCCGACGATCCAGACATTCTTCTTAACGAGGAATTCGGAGAGGGCGATGAGGCTCTTGGCTTCCGGCGTGCCTGCGGCTTCGAGCTTTTTGCAAAGTTCGGCGACGCGTTCGCGTTGAGCGGCGATGTCGGCTTCCGTGGATTGCGGAGCTTCGAGAATCGACTTGGCGAATTCTTCGCCGACCGTTGCGGCTGCGGCGCTGAGGGCCTGACGTGCGATTTCGGTCTTCTTGTCGATTGCGTAGCGCATACCGAGGCCGAATTCGGCGTTATCTTCGAAGAGCGAGTTGGCCCAAGCCGGTCCGCGTCCGTCCTTGTTCGTGCAGTACGGGGTGGTCGGCAGGTTGCCGCCGTAAATCGAGGAGCAGCCCGTTGCGTTGGCGATGTAAGTGCGGTCGCCGAAGAGTTGCGTCATGAGCTTGATGTACGGCGTTTCGCCGCAAGCGGCGCAGGCTCCGGAGAACTCGATAAGCGGCGTCATGAACTGTGAGTCGCGAATCGTGTTGCCGAGCTTGGTGCGGTCCGGATCCGGGAGGTTGAGGAAGAAGTCCCAATTCTTGGCTTCGGCGTCGCGCAGCGGCGGTTGCGGTGCCATCATGAGCGCCTTGCGGGTCGGGTCGTTCTTGTCCTTGCCCGGGCAGACGTTCGTACAGATCGTGCAACCCGTGCAATCTTCCGGAGCGACCTGGATCGTGAAGAGGGTTCCCGGGAAGTCCTTTGCCTTGAACGGCACGCCCTTGAACGTGGCGGGAGCGTCGGCCTTGAGAGCTTCCGGATAGAACTTCGCGCGAATGGCGGCGTGCGGGCAAATCGTCACGCACTTGTTACATTGGATACAGAGTTCCGGCGTCCAGACCGGAATCTGGTCGGCGAGGTCACGCTTTTCGAAACGCGTCGTTGCGGACGGGAAGGTGCCGTCAACCGGCATAGCGCTGGTCGGGATGAGGTCGCCCTTATTGGCAATCATCATCGCCTGAACGCGCTTGAAGAATTCCGGAGCGCCTTCGTATTGCGGGATGACCTGCGGGAGTGCGTCGGCTTCGACGGCTTCCGGCACGTTGATTTCGTGCAGGTTTGCGAGGGAATTATCGACTGCCTTGAAGTTCATCTGAACGACTTCGTCGCCCTTCTTGGCGTAGGTCTTTTGAATCGACTTCTTAATCTGGTCGATGGCTTCTTCCTTCGGGAGGACATTCGCGAGGGCAAAGAAGCAGGCCTGCATGACGGTGTTCGTGCGTCCGCGCATGCCGGAGTCGGCGGCGACTTTCGACGCATCGATGACGAAGACGCGGAGTTTCTTTTCGATGATTTCCGCCTGCCATTCCTTGGAGAAACGCTTCCAGGTTTCTTCCGGGGAGAAGGGCGAGTTCAGGAGCACCGTTGCGCCCGGCATTGCGTAGTCGAGAATCGGCTGGCGGCCGATGAAGACGTATTGCGAGCAGGCGACGAATCCGGCCTTTTGGATGAGGTACGCGGAGCGAATCGGCTTCGGGCCGAAGCGCAGGTGTGAGACCGTCGAAGCACCGGATTTCTTGGAGTCGTAAACGAAGTAGCCCTGAGCAAAGTTCGGGGTTTGTTCGCCGATAATCTTGATGGAATTCTTGTTGGCACCGACCGTTCCGTCTGCGCCGAGGCCGACGAAGACTGCGCGCTTAACGTCGTCCGCTTCGATGTCGAACGCGTTGTCCCATGCGAGCGAGGTGTTGGTCAGGTCGTCGTAGATACCGATCGTGAAGCGTTTCTTCGGAGCGTCCTTGGCGAGCTCGTCGTAAACGGCCTTGACCATGCCCGGATTGAATTCCTTCGAGCCGATACCGTAGCGGCCGCCGATGATGGTCGGCATGGCCTTGCCGGATTCTGCGTAGGCAGTGAAGACGTTGAGCAGGAGCGGTTCGCCGAGGGAGCCCGGTTCTTTCGTGCGGTCGAGAACGGCGATGCTCTTTACCGTTGCGGGGACGGTCTTGAGGAAGGCTTCTGCATCAAACGGGAGGAAGAGACGGACCTTGATAAGGCCGAGCTTGGCGCCTTGGGCGTTGAGTGCGTCGATCGTTTCTTCGATCGTTTCGCAGGACGAACCCATGGAGACGATGACGCGGTCGGCGTCCGGAGCTCCGTAGTAGTCGAAGAGGTGGTATTGGCGTCCCGTTGCGGCGGCAAACTTGTCCATGGCGTCCTGGACGATTTGCGGCAGCGCGTTGTAGTATTTGTTGACGGATTCGCGGCCTTGGAAATAGACGTCCGGATTTTGAGCCGTGCCGTGAACGTTCGGGCGTTCGGGCGACATGGCGCGGGAGCGGAATTCGGCGATATCGGCTTCATCGATGACGGCGCGGATTTCGTCGTCCGAAAGCGTTTGAATCTTGGAGACTTCGTGCGAGGTGCGGAAGCCGTCAAAGAAGTGCATGAACGGCACGCGGGACTTGAGCGAGGCGGCGTGTGCGATGAGTGCGAGGTCCTGAGCTTCCTGGCCCGAGGTCGAGTTCAGCATGGCAAAGCCGGTGGCGCGGCAAGCCATAACGTCGGAGTGGTCTCCGAAAATCGAGAGGGCGTTTGTCGCGAGTGCGCGTGCGGTGACGTGCATGGTGAACGGAATGAGTTCGCCCGCGATCTTGTACATGTTCGGAATCATGAGCAGGAGGCCTTGCGACGCGGTAAAGGTCGTCGTCAGCGCCCCTGCGAGCAACGAGCCGTGGACGGCACCCGCAACGCCGGCTTCGGATTGAAGCT
The DNA here is from genome assembly GCA_045651325.1 of Candidatus Spyradenecus sp. GTDB lineage: Bacteria > Verrucomicrobiota > Verrucomicrobiia > Opitutales > UBA953 > Spyradosoma. The sequence goes on along the minus strand of JAZRSB010000010.1, from coordinate 66,344 downwards.
GTTCAATGCTGGGGGTGTTATTCCACAGGTTCGGCATCTTTTTTGCCGACCATTCGTCGCAGGATTCCGCCATCGGGGAGGAGGGCGTAATCGGGTAAATCGCGATGACTTCGCTGAGTCTGTAAGCAACGGATGCAACGGCTTCGTTAGCATCCATCGTTTTAAACTTAGATGTAGATTTTGCCATAACTGCAACAATTTTGCGCTTCCTTCGGCTTGAATTCAACGAAAAAAGCGGTGAAACCGTTGTGCTCCGTTAGGCTTTTACAGGGGGCGTTTGAGGGCGCAACCGCGGAAGACCATGAGGCAACCCAAGGCGATGTGGAGCAGCAAAACCGTTCCCGAGACGGCGAAATCGTAGATGGCCGCGTGCGCATTCATCAGCGTGTAGGCGTCGTAAATCGGGCTGGACTGCATGGCGCTGAAAAAGCCGGACCAGCCCCAGTAGATGTTGATAAAGGGCCGGAACACCCAGACGAGCGCATCGGGAAGTTCCAAAACGATGCCCGAGAGCGGGAGTTGGAAGCCGACCAGATAAATCGCAAGCAACGAAGCCTTTTCCGCGGATTGCATCAGGGCGGAAAATCCGAGGCAGATCAGCGTCATCGCCACACAGACGCCCGCCATCGTAAGTAGCTGGACGCCCCAGTCTCCGGGGAAATTACAGATAATTTTCACGAAGGCGCACATCCAGAGCCCTTGGAAAATCGCAATCGAGGCGGTAAAAATAATTTTCGAAAGGGCGTAAGCGCTCGGGCGCAGACCCGTCATGCGTTCCTTTTCATAGAGATTGCGTTCGGCGGCGATTTCGCGTCCGCCGTTGTTGGCACCCATGAGCGCAAGCAACATGACTTGGAAGAGTACGAGCCCGGTTGCCAGCGTCGCGATGCGCATCTGCTCGATTTGAATTGTCCGGGCTTCCATGGCCTGCTGCGAAGTCATAATCGCCTGGTCGAGCGGCATGCGCGGCACCTGCGGAAGTCCGTCCAAGGCAAAGATGACGACGATACACGGGAACCCGAAAGTGATGGCGAGCGTTAGAGCGAAGTAGCCGTTGTCGCGGATGAACAGGCGGAAGCGGCGGGCGAGCAGGGTAATCAGCTGGGCGAAAAAGCCTGCGCGCTCCTGCGGTTGCGCCTCCGGTGTCCGGGTGTCGGCGGAGGCCTCGGCGCCATCGTCGTTGACGAGTTCCAAGGCGTTTTTTTTGTAAATGTCCCAACGTTCGCACCAAAAGGCGAGCGGGTGCGACTCAAGGCAGGTGTAAAGTTCCAACGCGTTACCGATGGAAAAATAATTTAAAAGCTCCGGATGGCTGCCTTGGAAAATGACGTGCCCCTGCAGGACGACGCTGACGGTATCGAAGCGGGAAAGTTTCGCGAGGTTGTGAATAATACAGATAATCGATTTGTGCTCCCGTTCGACGAGTTCGCGCAGGAGGTCGAGCATTTCGTCCTCGGAATTGGGGTCGAGGCCGCTAGTCACTTCGTCGCAAATCAGGCATTCCGGGCTGAGCGTCAGTTCCAGTCCGAGCCCGACGCGGCGCGTTTGCCCGCCGGAAAGCGACGCGACGCGTTTGTCGGCGTGCGGGGCAAGTTTGGTGGTTTCGAGAACGGCTTGGAGTCGGCGTTCCCGTTCGGCGGCATCTTTCAGGTTCAGCGCCAAGGCATAGCGAAAGGTTTCCGCGACGCTCAGATTCGGTTGCGCGAGGGTAAACTGCGGGACGAAGCCGATGGTGCCCGCAAGGTCGTTCGACGAGCGAATCGGCTTGCCGTTGAACGTCGCCGTCCCCGTGCGGTTAATCATGCCGAGCATCGCCTTCATCAGCGTGGTCTTCCCGCAACCGGAAGGACCGATGACGGCGTGCATCTGTCGCGAGGCGAAGTTGGCGTCCGCGTGATTGAGGATTTTTTTGCCGTCGGCGGTTTCGACTGTCAGGTTTTTGCAGGAAAGCATGGGGAGTAAAGCGTTCGTCTATCGAAATAAACGGGCGTTCCCGCCACCTGTCAAGCGGGATGAAATGCGGTGCGGGCGGGAATGAGTGAATCTTCCGATTCCCGGAGAAATATTTTTGCTCTGCTGTATTTTCTATTGAGACATTATGGCGGTAGCGTTAACATTTCATGGGGTATGAAAGTTTCATTAAAATCTCTTGTTTGTCTGTTTTGTGCCGCTTCGTGGGCTACTTCTTGCGCGATTGCCGGGGAAGTCGAGAAGGAAAAGGTTTCTCAGAAGGAGGAGGCGACGAATGCCCTTGCCCCCATAGTTCTTACTTTGCCGAACGGGACGAAAATGGAGTTCATGCCAATTCCTGCGGGGACGTTTATGATGGGAAGCCCGAAAGATGAGGATGGGCGCGACAAAGACGAGGATCAGGTTCAGGTGAATATCACGAAAGCGTTTTACATGGGGAAAACGGAAGTGACAGAAGCGCAGTTCCTCGAATTTTATGACGACGACAGCCCGTCCGGAAACAAGAACAATGAACCCGTTGCAAAGGTTTCGTGGTATGAGGCGATGGAGTACTGCGAGGCATTAACAAGGTGGGCACATAAACAGGGTAAATTTCTCGGATGGAAGTTTACCCTACCGACCGAGGCTCAATGGGAATACGCTTGCCGTGCGGGAACAACAACGATGTATCATTCAGGGAATAAGCGTCGGGATCTTAAGCGCGTTGCGCGGTATTATGAAGAGTCGGGATTGGGTGTGCGAGAGGTTGCACAAAAAGAGCCGAATGCGTTTGGGCTTTACGATATGCATGGGAATGTCTGGGAGTGGTGTTTAGATTGGTATGGTTCGCGTTTACAAGGCGGGGATAATCCTACGGGACCTAAATCAGGCTCGGGCCGCGTGTATCGCGGCGGGGGTTGGGACTTCAGCGCGCGGAGTTGTCGCTCTGCGAATCGCGGCTGCGATTCGCCCGGCATTCGCAGCGGCAGCCTCGGCTTCCGCGTTGCCTTAGTTCGGGAGTAAAATATCCATTGTTTTTCTGGGCTAAAAAAATGAATTTCGGAATGGGCGAGCGAGTGTGCGGGCGGAGCGGAGCCGCCCGCAACGGATGCTTTATAGCTCAGAAAACAATGGATATGGATTTCCGAAGCGAGGCACTCCGTCCTCCGGAAAGGGAGGTAAAACCAAGCTTGAACCCGCCGTTAGTAGCTGATTGCGAACGCGGCGGTTTTTAAAAATAAGTTTTTACGGCGAATTCGACCTGTTCGATAAAGATTTTTTTGAAAGCGCTCAGGTTGTTTTGTTCATAAAAAATCAGTAAAGCTTCTTTGTAGCCGAGTGAATCAACCGTGCGGAACGAGAGCGGGCAGTGGCGGTTGGCAAGAAGCAGTGCGTTGCACACGATACGCGCGGTCCGCTTATTTCCGTCGGAAAACGGCTGGATATAAGAAATCAGAAGAATCGCCAAAAGCGCTTTTTCAAAAACGTTTTGCTTGGCGTTTATTAGCTTGCAGGCATCGTTCAGGGCTTCGCGAATTTGAAATTCGTTATCGAGCGGGCGATAATTCGTTCCTGTGATGCCGACTCGCGCGGTCCGAAGATTCCGCTGAACATTCAGATTTTTGACGAGAAGGCTATGAACATCCTCTATTCGTCCGACGGAGAGGTTCTCGAAGTAGTCTTCGTTTTCAACAAGAAATTTCAGCGCTTCTTTGTGGTTTATGAGCATTTGCGCTTCTTCTCTCGTCCTGCCTTGTGCCTCTTCGTTTTCTTTTAAGAGCTTTTCTGTTTCCAGAAGTGTATAGGTATTGCCTTCGATTTGAGAGGATTTCCAGCTTAAGTCGATTCCCAAGCGTTCCATTTCTTTCGTACGGGAATCCGGCGAGAGTTTAGAAATGTTTTCGGAAAATGCGGTGTGAAGCCGGGACAAATTTTCCTGCTCTTCGCTTGTGAAGAGTTCTGTTTTTGCTAACAGGCTGTGAATAAGCTCAAAATTATACGTGCTTTGAATGAGGCGCTCGTCAATTTCCTTTTTGAAATAGTTGTTGACTTCAATCGTTCGCAGTAGTTGAGCTTTGGGCGTGAGAGAATACTTTACGGCGCGCCCGCTTCCGACAGAGAAGATTAGTTCGTTTTTGATCGCGTCCGCCAAATAACGTTTCAGCGTCGCCGGGCTCGGCGGCGACGAAATTCCGGCCTCAATTTCGTTTCTGGACGACTTCGGATGATGATGCAGGAATTGAAATATTTCATCGAAAAGGGGCTTCTCGGGGTGGTTTCGGCTCATGATCTTGGAAAAATAAGCGAAAATCGGCTCAATGCGAGCCGAAAAGGGTGTGTTTTTCGGCGTTTTGAGCCGATTAGGGAAGCCCTTAGGCGACCTCAGGAAATTTTTTTAGAGATTTACCGCCGAAAAGAGCGTGTAGCTCGTTCCATGGCGCGAGGGGGAATCGTGTCCTCAATCGGCGCTTTCCGAGCTTTAGTGCGATTTTTTATTGAGACATTATGGCGGCAGTCTTAATAGTAGATAGAATATGAAAGTCTCAGTAAAATCTCTTGTTTGTCTGTTTTGTGCCGCTTCGTGGGCGACTTCCTGTGTGATTGCCGGAGAAGTCGGGAAGGAAAACGTTCCTCAGAAGGGGGATGCGGCGAATGTCTCTGACCCCATCGTTCTTACTTTGCCGAACGGGACGAAAATGGAGTTTATGCCGATTCCTGCGGGGAAGTTCGTTATGGGCAGCCCGAAAAATGAGGAGGGGCGCGATAAAGACGAAGATCAGGTTCAGGTGAATATTACGAAAGCGTTTTACATGGGGAAAACGGAAGTAACGCAAGCACAGTATTCTGAAATAATCGGCGGTGCTGCTCCGGCGGATGACAGCAAAAATAAACCGGTAACGAAGGTTTCTTGGTTTGATGCGACGGCATTTTGTAAGCGATTGACAGCGTGGGCGCACGAACAAGGGAAAATGCGCGGTTGGAAATTTACCCTTCCGACCGAAGCGCAGTGGGAATACGCTTGCCGTGCGGGAACGACGACAATGTACCACTCCGGCGATAAAATTCGCGACCTTAAGCGTGTTGCGTACTATAGCGGCACTTCCGAAGGAGGAGCCAATCCGGTCGGAGGAAAAGCGCCGAATGCATGGGGCCTTTACGATATGCACGGGAATGTCGATGAATGGTGCTTGGACTGGTATCGTTCGCGTTTACGGGGCGGGGATGATCCTGCGGGTCCCCTCGCAGGTTCGCGTCGCGTGCTTCGCGGCGGCGGAGGAAATTGCAGCGCGCGGAGTTGCCGCTCTGCGGATCGTTTCTACGATGCGCCCGTCCGTAGCGGCTATGACCTCGGCTTCCGCGTTGCCGTGGTCCGTGAATAAAAAAGAAGATATAGCCAAGCTCAAAAACCGCCGTTGGTCGCTGATTGCGAACGCGGCGGTTTTTTAATAGGTTTTTACGGAGAATTCGCAATTGCCTCTTCGAAGCCGTGCACCTCCGGCGCACAGCCTCGAAGGGGCAATTGCGAATAGCGAATCCCGAATTCCGAATGCTCACCGCTTAGCAAATTTTAGGGACTTGAGAAGTGTTATCGATGTCTGATTTCTTTAAGCTTTAAGCCCTAATCATTAAGCTCTCCCTTTAATCTTTATCCTTTAATCTTTAATCTTTTCTCCCTATCCGCTATCAGCTATCCACGATCACTTCTCAAAAACGAATTTCTAGAGGTAGCCTTAATCTCTCATCCTATTTCGGAGCTTGAGAATTTACGTTGCGCGTCTGTTTTGTCGGGCGTTTACTAATGGGACGATGCTTGAGAATCTCCGACAGACCCATTTGCTTTGTCCCCACTTTTTTACGGGGATGTTTTTTGTGTTGGGAGCGATTGTCGGCAGTTTTCTTAATGTCTGCATTCTGCGCATTCCCCGCGGAGAGAGCGTGGCGACTCCGGGATCGCATTGCGCCTGCGGGAAGCCGATTCCGCTTTGGAACAATATCCCGATTCTTTCGTGGTTTATTCTGCGCGGGAAGGCCGCGTGCTGCGGGAGAACGTTCAGTATTCGCTACGCGGCGATCGAGGCGCTGACGGGGCTGCTTTTTGCCGCGGCCTGGCATTATTACCCGTGGCAGGAAGCCGTCGCACTCATGGTGTTTTGCGCTTTCGGAATCGTGCTCGCGTTTATCGATTGGGACACGATGTATTTGCCGGATTGCGTGAATGCTCCCTTTGTCGTCTCGGGATTAGTGCTTTCATTTTTTCTGCCGGAAATGCACGGCGAAGTTCCCGCCCGGATTCAGGGAGACATGCTCGTCCCGGGGTTGCACTACGGTCTGGTGCCCGCGCTGATAGGTTTGGCGGTCGGCGGCAGCTTGTCGTATTGGATGCGCTATTTTGCCTCCGTGATTATGCGGCGCGAGGCGATGGGCGAGGGCGACGTCATTTTGCTCGGCGGCATCGGGGCTTTCTTCGGCTGGAAGGGTGCCGTATTCGCGTTTTTTGCTTCGTCGTTCCTCGGTTTGGGCGCGACGCTTTTTCAGAAGTTTTTCGGCAAGGAAGTGCCGGCCGATTTGCGCGCGACGGAGGCGTCCCGGCTTTCGCTTGAGGGTGACGAAGAGGCGGCAGAGATGTTTTCGAGTATCGGATCGCGTCCGTTCCCGCTCGGTCCCTGGCTCCTGCTCGGCGCTCTGATTTATTGCGCCTGCGGGGAAGCTTTTTACGCCCGCGTTTTCCCGTTTTTGGCGAAGTAAGCCTTATTTTCGGCCGAAGCTTTCGTTTCAGGCCTTCAAGCCATGTCGTGCATATCCGGCGCACAGACTTCGGCGGACGGGAAGAAGAAAACTTAGGACAACGCTCTGAATTTCTGGAGGGAGTTTCAAGCGGGAAGATCCGTTATTCGGTTTTTGTATTTAAAAGTTTTTCAAAGATTTTTGTTGGCATTTCGTTTTGGGCGCTTACTATCTCTCGAAACTTTACCCTACTTATAGTATATGAAAAGCCGACTCCCTTTTCTCTCTCGTTCCCAACTGATTGCAGTCGCGGGTTTGGCCGCGTCTTTGCTTTGTCCGACCGCAGAAGCGGGACTGATGCACGCCGATATCGATCAGCGGACATACACGGATTTCGCCCAGAATTTAGGCCGCTATAAAGTGACCGGCGTCAGCACGCTCCTTCAGGCAATTCGCGAGAAAGACGGCGGAATCCTACTCGTAAATAAGGACGGAAAAACAACGGGAACAATTTCCCTCGCGCAGGGCATGATTGATTTCAGCGGCGTGGAGGACATGCCCGGCTGGTTTCACGGCGCGGGAGCTGCGCTGGGAAACAATTTCATTGCGACGGTCGCACATAACAACGCCGCTTTCAGCGCGTCTTTCGGCGGGAGCGAACTGGGTGCGGGTCATGCGATTGTTTACCGGACTATAGCTGCTCCGGAACTTTACGGGGGAGCCGATTATGCTCTGCTGCGACAGAATAAAATTTTCACGGATGTCGTCGGGGCCGCACTTTACAGCGGCGCGGAAACGGACGAAGAAGTCAAAAATACGATTATCGGGCAAAAAATTTATCGTGCCGGAGCAGGGACGCAGTGGAAGTATCCGGGCTACAACCAGATTGCAAAAAATGTCGGCGACGGCTACACGTTTTTGTCCGGCGGGATTATTACTGCGACGGGTTCCGGCCTGACTTCGGAAGGAAGCTACACAATTTCTTGGACCTTGGATCGCTCGGCGGGCGGGGTTAACGAAGATAACCCTCTGGCGATTGCCACGACCGGCGGCGACTCCGGAAGCTCCAACTTCGTTTACAATGAAAAAGCCGGAAGATACGAATACATTTCCGCGCTCAGCGGCGGTGTGACGACGATTACCGGAGGCTTGAATAGCGCGGACTTTTCCAAGACGCAGGGCTCCGTCGAATGGACGAAAAAGACGATGGCGGGCTTTACGAAAGAAATCGATATGCGCTCCGTGACGACGGCGACGCTCGGAGCCGTCAGCGCGGCAACGGCGGACAAGGCGGCGACGGGCACGATTACGGTCGGTAATCAAACGATTGAGTTTCTCGGTGTCGCATCGGGGACGCACACGTGGAAAGATCTTTCTCCCGAAAAAGACAAAGCCAATTGGTACGCCTACGGAAACAACTACCAAAACGGCGTCAACGGCTTGGGGAATACGCATAATCTGGTTTTCACGGGAAGCGGATCGGAAGCGAATCACACGATTACGCTGAATGCAACGGTCGATACCGGTATCGGCTACACGGAATTTAACAACGGGAAATTCACGGTTTCGTCGGTAAACGGCGGGAGCTACATGCTCAATTCCGCCGGCTACGTCGTCAACAAAGACGCGGAGGTGCATCTGAAGCTGACGAACGCTGCGAATTACATGCGCGAGTGGCGCAAAAACGGCGAAGGCGATTTGTACATCGAAGGAAGCGGCGACACGAATGCGCTTTTGGCGGTCGGCGGTAGCGGCAAGGTCTATTTGCAACGCGAAGGCGGTTATTCCGGCTACAATGTTTTGGCATCGAGCGGCGCGACCGTCGTTATCAAAGACATCAAACAGATTGCCCGCGATTTTACCTTCGGTCTTAGCGGCGGGACGCTCGACATGAACGGCAATTCGATGGATTGGTACACGACGAATACCAATGTTGCCGCAGATAATTTCAGTATCAACGCGCTGACCGACGAAGCCGTTATTACGAACACGGGAACGCAGGCGACGACGCTCACGTACAAGCAGGGCGGCGCGACGACGTTCAAAGGTTCGTTTAAAGACGCGGCTTCGGGAGCGATTAAAATCGTCGCCGATGCGGGAGCGGAATCCGTTTGGACGCTTAACGGCATTGTTACGGATTTGAGCAAAAACACCGGGAGCGGTTTTGAAGTCAAAAGCGGGAAAGTCATTTTGGCGGGAACGAATACCGTCCACGGCAAGGGTTCGGTGAATTATTCGTCCGACGTGTTTTTCTCCGAGGACGATTGGCACTACGCCGACGCGCAGATGAAGGTGGCGGTACAAAGCGGAGCCGTTTTTGAACTCGGCTCGCACGCGCGCCTGAAAGGCGATGTCACCGTCAACGGCGGGACCTATATCATGCGTGAAGGTGTCCGCCACCAAATGGAATACATCGAAGGCGGCCTGATAAAGGAAGATACCTACGCGTGGAGCGATTATTACGGGCATCACGGCAATACGATGCTCAGCAACGGTACGATGGAAGTCGAGTTTTCCTCCGGGACGACGGCAAACACGACTTATGCCGGAAATATCACGGGCAACGGGACGCTTACCGTGGATGCCGCAGACGGGTCGTTTACCCTGACGGGAAATAATACGTTTACGGGCGAACGTTCGGTCGTTGGCGGAACTCTGATTGTCGAAGACGCTGCTGCGGCCGGAAATACGAAGTGGAAAGTCGGCGAAAAGGGCGTGTTCTATGCGCAAAATGCGACAGGAACGGAAATGCTTACTTATATCGATCAGGCTTCTAACGGCGTGCTGGCCCTCGGGAAAGACGATACGCAAGTTAATCTTTCTTCGCACAAAAATCTCATCGTCGGTGCTTTGGCGGGGAAGGTTATTCAATACGGAACGCAAGGAACGTCCGAGACCCTGACGGCCGTCGATAATGCTTGGCGCCTCGGCGGAGGCGGCGGCGAATTGGTCGTCAACTACCACCTGACGGGAGCGAACAAACTCATTCTCGGCAACGCGCATGCAAAAGGCGTCGTCACGCTGACCAACGAAAAGAATGATTTTACGGGCGGTATCGACTTCATGGGAAGCGGCGTGACGCTCGAGTACAGCAGCGAGGCGGCGATTAAAAACATCACCCTCAATCTCAGCTACGGCAACCGCACCGCGATGACGGGTTTGCTCGACAATATCGCGAAAACATCCAACGGGATTCTACTGCAGTACAATGCCGGGCAGGCGCTGGATTTGAGCGGGCATAAAGAACTTTCGCTCGGCGCAAACGGCAATCTGGATTACACGGGGAAAATCTCCGTCGCGGAAGGACAGGCTTATCGCCTTTCTGCGGCGAACGGCACTTTTACCGTTCATTCGGAAATCGGCGGGGCGCACGACATCGTCGTCGATGCCCAAACTTATACCGGCGGCACGATAAAGCTGAATAACCTCAAAGACTTTACGGGAGCGCTGACGGTTGCCGGCTACGACGGCACGAAGACGAACAATACGACGGGCTCGATTACGTTAGAAGTCACACAAGACGATGTGTTGAATGCCGCCAAGGGCGTCACCGTTAAGGCCGGTGCCACGCTCAACATCGGCGACACGACGCAGAAAATTACGAATCTCGTTTTGGAATCCGGGGCGACTTTATACGGCAATCGCTTGGAAAGCGCGACCGATACCAAGGCGAGCGAGCTGCATCTTACGATTGATAATCTGAGCAAGTTTCAGGGCAGCATTAACGTCGCAACGATTCACAAGTACGGAGAAAACACTTTGGAATTGGATGGTGCCGCCAATTTCAAATGTGCGAATCTCATTATCGAGGAAGGCGACGTTAAATTAACGGGAATGGTCTTTGTTAATATCGGCGGATTGTCCTTAAACGACCACACGCTGTATTTAAACGGACAGACACTCTATCTCGGGGTAATCATGGAGGACGGCGGAAAAATCGATGCTTCTGCCCGTGGCTCTGCTTTCTCCGGATATAGCAATATCAAGGGTATTTCCGGAACTGCTTATGTTAATAACGGCGGGAATGATTTTAGTTTATCCGCAAACGTGATTGCTGCTGCGGGAGCAAAGATTCGTTTGGAGGGCTCCGGGAAATGGACTTTCTCCGCGGCCGGGTACAATACGGTCGGGGTTGGCGGTGGAGGAACTCTGCAGGTGGAAGCTCCGACGTTGACGTTTACGAACGCTTCAGACCTTATCGCTGTCGGCGGGACTTTGGAGCTGCTTTCTTCTGCGGGAAGCAAAGAGGTTACAATTGATTTCGCGGGGACGGGAAGCTCGGCATCGCAGGAGTTGAATTTTAATACCATTCTCATAGACGATAAGAGCCTGACGCTCGAAGAAAACACGAATAAGAATGCGAAGTTTTCCATCGGCCGTCTGAACGGCTCCGGAAGCGTGACTTGGAATGCGGATTTAAATACGTCCGCGAACGGAACTGCGGACGCGTCGCGTTTGGTGTTCACGAATGAAGGAAATTTCTCCGGAACCGTGACGGCGAAGCGTACTGCAAACGGAAACAGCTACAATACCTTCGTTGAGCTCGCGCATGACAAGGCGCTGCAAAACGCGACGCTCGACCTGCAGGGCATTTCCGGCGGTAAAGTCGCGCTTGCGATCAATACGGACAACGCCCAAATTCAAGGGCTGAAGGGAAATGAGCACGCCGTCGTTTACGGCGGAGCGGCCTCGGCGACGGCGTTAAATTCCGTAACGACTACGAAGGATACGACTCTTACAATCTCGGGTCGCGAAACGTACGATTACAAGGGCGCAGTCGCGGGAGCGAGTATCGCGATGTCCGGTACGGGAACGCAGACCTTCAGCGGGAATAATGTTGTCGTAAAGGATATTTCCGCGCTTTCGGGAACCTTGGTTTTCTCTAAAGCCCCGACGCTTAAGGGAAATATCGCCATCGCCCAAGGCGCGACGCTGAGCTTCGGCGAGTCCTTCACGTTAAATGCCGGCCACACGCTTTCCGCAATCGCGGGAGCGAGCAAGTCCGGATCCGCGAATCTGACGGGAATGCTCGTGCTCAACGGCGGGACACTCGGCTTCGACGCCTCGGTACTGAACGACGCGACTTCGCTTTTGTCGGCGACGCTGAGTTTCGGCAATGATTTCTCGAAGCAGACAATCAGCTTTACGAATGAATCGCTTCTCGAAATCGGCAAAACCTACAAATTGCTCGACGGCAATTGGACGGGCAGATCGGCGGTCATTGCCGACTCTATGCCGGACTACCTGAAGGCGAGTACATTCGCGCCCACGGCGAACGGCTTGTCCGTTACGCTCGCTTTGGCGGACGGTTTTGCCGAATGGCAAGATAACTATAATGCGTTCTCGGCGGATAAAACCGTTTTGTTCCGTAGCTCGGAAGCCGCGAAGACTCTGAACTTCACTACGGCCGTTTCTGCGACGGGACTTCGTTTGGTTAACGGCGAATCTTATACCTTCGCCGGACAGGATGTGACTCTCAGCGGCGCATTGAACCTGCAAAGCGGAAAGCTGAGCGTAAACAATAAGCTGACGGCGGCTTCCTACGAAAGCTCCGGAGGGGAACTCGAAATCGCCGCCGGCGGAACGCTCGCGCTGAGCAATACCCTCTCGGCGGCTGCGGATTCGACTGTCGCGTTGAACAATATTTCCGGAGAAGGCTCCCTGCAGGTTAAACTCGGTACGAACTACAACAATAAATTGAAATTGGGAGAGGCCTTTGCCGGAACAACGCATGTTCTGGCGGGCAATTTGACGCTGAATGACAGTGCCTTCGGAAACACACTTCGGCTGGCCCATGGCGTAAATGCCCAAATCACGGGCGAGACAACGTTCCGCGGGAATTTGGTTTTGGACGGTACGACCCAGATCCACCAGAACGGAAGCCGGACCCTTACTTTTGAAGGAAATGTGACGGGAGCGGAGGGCGTTTGGGAACGCATGGTCGGCGGCACCCTGAACCTGAACGGCAACGTTGATCTGAAAGGCTTTGTGACCGGGGCTAACGCTGCGGGATCTACCAATAATTTTAACGGTGAAACGCGCATTTCCGCCGTCACGCTCAATAAGGAAAATGTCACCGCCAACTTTAACGGGAAGGCGGCCTTGGGTACGCTTACGATCGACACGGGCAGCACTGCGGTGAATTTCAACGGCGAGGCGACCGCCGATACGCTTAACATCAACAATCCCAACGCAGTTTTGGGCGGAAGCGGAACGCTGAGCGCGAAGTCCTTTACCCATAATGTCGGTGCTGTCTTAAACTTGGACGGGCTCAGATTAAATGAAACGGAAGCGCAGACCCGCAACTGGTCCGGCAACAACACGACGACCGTTAATCTGAAAAACGGCGCAATTCTGGATACGCGGCTTTCCGATTACAGCGTCTCCGGCACGATAAATGTCGGCGGCACGGATGCTGACGGTACGATGTATGTGAACGGTCTCGTGCTTTTGCCGGAAGACGCGCAAGGCGTGAAAGGCGTATTGAGCGTTGCTTCCGGCGCACATTTGGTTGTCACCGGCGAAACGAGCGGAACAACGGCATCGGATTTTGTTTTGGCCGTCGGCGGTGAAAAATCGCAACTGACCGCAGGGTCCAACAAAATTAATATCAGCGGGACGTTGACTTCAAACGCCGCCATGACGCTCTACTACAAATCTGCGGATTTGACCGTTCAAAACGGCGGGCGTCTGAACCTTCTGGATGGTTTACAACTCAAGGGCGTTGCCACTAACGACTGGGTTTCCGGCGGAGTGAAAGGGAACCTGAATGTCCTCGACGGCGGGGAACTCTATGCCGCCGGCGGGACGCAGCGCTCGGAGCTTCTTGTTTCTTTGGCTTCCGGCGCGACGCTCGGCGCTATCGGAGGATCCGGTAAAACCGTTACGTTCTCCAATGACATGACGATCGGCACGGCGAATTCGACCGGGACATTTACAATCGATACCGCCGCGAATACGGCGGGCGCCGATTTCAATTTGTCGAGCGACGCAACCGCCGGCGTCGTCGTTGATTTGACGGGAACACTCTCATGGCAGGGTTCGACGGCTTTAGACGTCATCGGCAACGGAACGCTCAAACACAAAAACGCATTTAATCGCGCTACGGGCATTCAGGTGCAGAAAGGCGCAACGCTCGCAGTCGATAGCTCCGCGGCGCTGACGCAAGCGACGGAGCTGAACGAAGGCGCGTTGGCCTTGGCTTCCGGTGCTTCCGTCTCGGCGGATTTGAGCGTCAATACGTCGGGAACGATTCGTGCGACGGGAAATGCTTCGCTCACGGGAACGGCGACCCTGAATGACGGTGCGCATGTGACCTACGATGTGGTATCCGGCGCGACACTCCGCTCAAGTGCGGCGCTTGCTCATTCCGGCGAACGTGCATCGCTTACGAAAAGCGGCGCGGGAACGCTTACGATTAACGATTCCGAAAAGGCCTTGGTAAATGTCAGCGCCGAAGCGGGAACGCTCAAGATTTACGGGGCGGAAAATTACCTGCTGAACGCGTTGTCGTTGGACGGGCAAAGCGTTGTCGGATTCTACAAGGATTTTGTCGATTCCGAAACGGCGGAAGCCAACCTCAATATCACGGGAGAAGCGCGCTTCGCCGCAGGTTCGCATTTGAATGCCAACCTGATTCTGTCCGGCGGATCGACGCTCGAAGTTGCGGCCGGCGGGCTCTCTATGGGCAGTACGCTGACGCTGGAGCAGGGTGTCCTCTTGGGCGAGGAAATGCTGGTGCGCGCGAATGCTTTGGATGCCGGCGAAAGCCTGACGCTGTTTACGGGCGTCGATCAATTGATTCTCGGGAGCGGAGAAAATGCCAAAATGCTCAATCCGGAAAGTGATTGGGAAGGCAACGCGGATGCGAGCGCCTACTTCTCTAATTTGGCGGCAAATTCGTTCGAGCTCTACTTCACGGGAACGACCGGCAACGGCACCTTCGGGATTTTGGCGATTCCCGAGCCCTCGGCATTCGGTCTCCTCGCGGGCCTGGGAGCTCTGGCACTTGCCGGTACACGCCGTCGCCGCAGTAAGTGAACGCTTAGAGGGACTTTCCCGGGAGCGACGTACGGCAAAACCCGTATCGTCGGAGCTGTGTCGGAGCGAGTGCTTTGAATCCGTGTCGGCTGTGTCCGCTCCGCGCAAAAAATATTGCGCGGGGGTCTCCGCATCCGTAACTTTTTCCGCATGCTTAATCCCCGTTTTTTGGAAAAATTATCAATGAAAAAACACATGTTGCTTCTTGCCGCGGGTCTCTCCGCGTTTTGCGCGGGAACGGCCGCTTTGACGGCGGCTCCGGAATCGTCCGCGTCGCCCGTAAAATTTGAATTTGCGGCGCACCCGCAGAATCCGAACGACGGGGTTTTCCTCCTGAACGGAAAGCCGTTTCAGATCCGCGGCGGCGAAATCCACCCGCAGCGTATTCCGCGCGAATACTGGGATCACCGCATCAAAATGTGCAAGGCCATGGGCCTGAACACCATCGCGTTTTATACGATGTGGAACGATTTCGAGCAACCCGACGGCACCTTCGATTTTAAAACGGGCAATCGCGATATCGCGGCGTTTTTGAAGCTCTGCCAAGACAACGGCATGTGGGTGCTTTTCCGTCCGGGCCCCTACGTTTGCGGCGAATGGGATTTCGGCGGGCTTCCCGCGTATTTGCTCAAAGAAAAAGACGCGAAAATCCGTACGATTAAGGATAAAAACTTCATGAAGGCCCAGACGCGCTATCTGGAAGCGATTGCGGAAGTCGTTAAACCCTTCCGCGCTCAAAACGGCGGCCCGATTATCATGACGCAGCTCGAAAACGAGCACGGCAGCTGGCCGCGCAAGGATCCGGAATACCTGCGCTGGCTGAAAGATTTTTGGACCAAGCGGGGCTTCACGCCGCTGTACATGTCTGACGGCGCCGGAGACCACTTCCTGCGCGGCATGATTTATCCGGATAAAGACGTTTGCATCGGGCTCGACCCGGGGCAGAACGACAACGCATGGCGCGTTGCCAACAAATACAACCCGGGCGTTCCCGTGTTTTCCTCGGAAACCTACCCGGGCTGGCTCCGCCGCTGGGGCGAAGGCAACTGGACGCCGACAAACCTTTCCGGCAGCATCAAATGGTACATGGAAACGGGACGTTCGTTCAGCGTGTTTCCGGTTCACGGCGGTACGAATTTCGCCTTCACGGCGGGCGCAAACGACGACCCGCGTACCGGCGGCGACTACCACACCGACCTGACGAGCTACGACTACGGTTCGCCGATTAACGAGCAGGGCAATCCCACGGCGGAATACCATCAGTACCGCGAAATCATTCAAAACGGACTCAAAGGCAAAGAAAAACTGCCCCCGATTCCGAAAGCGATTCCCGCAATCGAAATCCGCGATTTCACGCCGAAGTTCTTTGCCAACCTGCGCGACAACACAGACACCTTTCCTCTCAGGAACGGCGGAAAATTCAAAGACGCACCCTACTTCGAAGCCTTTGATCAAAATCAGGGAATCGCGTTTTACCGCACGCGCCTCCCCGCCGGTGCCGCCGGAACACTCGATTTCGACGCCATCAACGACTACGCGCACCTCTACCTCGACGGCAAACTCATCGCAACCGTCGATCGCCGCATGAAAAAAGCGCCGGTCGCCGTCCCCGCACGTGAAAAAGCCGCGACTCTCGAGATCATGGTCGAAGGCATGGGCCACATCAATTACGGCCGCAAAATGGAAAGCGACCGCAAGGGCGTCGTCGGCGAAGTCCGTCTCGACGGCAAGGCCCTGAAGAACTGGCATGTCATTCCGAAAACGCTTTCGGCGGCCTCCGTCGTCAATGCCAAGAAAGCCGAAAAGCAAAATAAAAGCTTCCCCGGCGGACACTTCCGCGGGACCTTTAACGTGGCGAAGGCCGGCGACACCTTCCTTGATATGTCGAAATGGGGCAAGGGCGTTGTTTACGTCAACGGCCATAATCTCGGGCGCTACTGGAGCCAGACGATCGACGGCAAACCGGTCGGTCCGCAGCTACGCCTGTACTGCCCGGCTCCCTTCCTGAAGCGCGGGAAAAACGTCATCGACGTCGTCGAACTCGAGCTTTCCGAGCCGCGCCCGATCCGCGGTTGCCAGGAACGCAACTACGACATGAACGGCGTAAAGACGAAAAACCTGAACAACCAATGGTAGGTAGAGAGCTTAAAGATTAGGGCTTAAAGCTTAAAGAAGAGCGCTCCTGCGAATTCGCGGGAACGCTTTTTTGTGCCTGTTCCATTGCGCCGCAGGAGCGTCGGGGACGAATCGAGATTGTTTAGCGGCGCGGATAAGGCGGAGTGAGCCCGCGGGTTTCGGCAGAGCCTACACCCGCGGTTATCCCATGTAGTGCATCTCCGGCGCACATGCCTCGAAGAGGCTCGAGATCCCAATCCCTAATAACTCCGCTCAAGCAGGCTTTTTTCACTGACACCACGGACTCTGGAGCCTTCGCTCCGACACGGATACGCCTCTGGCGAGGCTGCATGTAGCGCGCAACGGCCCTGCGCCTCATGTGCGCCGAAGGTGCATAACATAGGGCAGTCTTTGCTACTCGTTCGCGGGCGTTCTGAGCTTTCGCCGGAAGCGGTTTTGTGCCGGAGCGAGAGTCTCCGGAGTCCGTGTTTGGTTGGTGCGGAGAGCTTTCCTTTGGGGAAGATTTTTTCGGATGTTTTCCGCAGGGCGGGAATACATTGGATAACCGCGGGTGTAGGCTTTGCCGGAACCCGCGGATAGGCGGCTCTACCGTCATGCGCCGCTCGGAGACGTGTCTGCGCCCCTGACGTTTTTGCGGCGCAGTGGAACGCGGATGCCGAAAACGTCTCAGCGGCAGCTTTTATCTTTTTTTGAAATACCGCTTGACAACATTTGTGGGGGGGTAGAATTAAGCCTCCTTAATTTTATCTACACTTAGACCTCTATGAAAAATTATATCGCAATCGCCGCGCTCCTCGCCGCAGGAAGCGCTTTCGCTAACGCAGAGACGGAAGTCGTGACGGAGAATCTCCTCACAAATACCGATGAGTGGAGTTTCCTTCTCGGCCGTCCCAATCGAGGACAATGGAAACAAGACGCTGAAAAGGGGGAGCTTACCCTTACCAACAGCAATTGGGGGCAATCTACCGCTACTTACGATTTCATTGAAGACATTGAGCTCTCCAGTTTCTCGGTTACCTGTTATCGCCCGGTAGGTAGCGTTGGTTTTTCGTTCTCTTTAGTTGGGACTAATGGTATGGTCGTAGTCGTTGGAACCAATGACTACGGCAGTGGGACTGCGTTTTATGGAACGAGTGACAAAACTGATGCTTCAAGCTATTCTCTTAATACCGCTTGGGATAACGGTGGAGTCAAGGTTGAGGGAACAGAGTGGGTAGAAGGAATTTTCAATAATTATGCAACATCGGTGTTGACTGGGACAACAGGAGTGGATTTGAACGGAGATACTCTCTTATTTTTGTCGATTTCAAGTGATGCGGCAGGGAATCCTTCAGGGACTGCGACTGTCAATTTGGGGAAAGATTTCTGTCTCGATAAGATCAAGGTTAGTGGAGATGGAGAGAATAGCCGGTCTAATTGGACGGTGTCGGATTTGACTGTTTCTTTTGTCCAAACCATCCCCGAGCCGTCCACGTTCGGTCTCCTCGCGGGTCTCGGTGCTTTGGCGCTCGTCGGTACGCGCCGTCGCCGCAAATAAGCGATAGAAGAGCTTAAAGAAGAGCGCTCCTGCGAATTCGCGGGAGCGCTTTTTTGTGGCCTGTTCCATGGCGCCGCAGGCGGGTCGGATCCGGATCGGTGTCGTTTAGCGGCGCCTGAGAGCGGAGGCTTGTCCGCGGGTTTCGGCTATTGCCTCCACCCGCGGGTATCCCATGGTGTGCACCTCCGGAGCACGGCCTCGAAGGGGCAATTGCGAAAGTGATAACTGATAGTTGATAACGGATAAGTGAAGACGAGCAAGCGCCAAGCATCAAACATCGAGCATCAAGGTTACCGATGTCTGATTTCGTCGGAGCTTCTTTAATCTTTTTTGCCTTCTTTAAGCTTTAAGCCTTAAGCTCTAAGCTCTTTCTTTAATCTTTATCCTTTAATCTTTAATCTCTAATCTTTCCTTACCATGAAAAATTCGTTGTACCCTCTTTGCAGTGCTATTGCGCTTTCGATTTTTTCCGGAGTCGGACTTTCTGCTGCCGCGGAGCAAGCTTCGCCGTCTTCCCGTCCGAATATCATCTACATTATGAGCGATGACCATGCGGTACAGGCTATCAGTGCTTACGGGCATCCGATTTCGAAGTTGGCGCCGACACCGAACATCGACCGCATTGCCAATGACGGTGCGCTCTTCATGCGTAACTACTGCGCGAATTCCATTTCCGGGCCTTCCCGCGCCTGTATCATCACGGGGAAACATTCGCATGCGAACGGCTACATGAGCAACGAATGGGGCCGCTTCGACAACCGTCAAAACAACGTGGCGAAGGTCTTCCGTGCGAACGGCTACCGCACGGCCATCGTTGGTAAGTGGCATATTCCGGCCGACCCGACGGGGTTTGATTTCTGGCAGGTTTTCCACGGGCAAGGCCAATACATCAATCCGGATCTGTATTGCGGCAACGCGCAGGGCCGTCTCCCGGGCAAGGATTATCACCAGCGCCCGGAAGGTTACTCGACGGAAATCGTCACGGACCGCGCCATCGATTGGATTGAAAATCAGCGGGAAGCGGGCAAGCCGTTCTTTTTCATGGTCCACTACAAGGCCCCGCACCGCAATTGGATTCCGAAGGAAAAATATTACAACCTTTTCGACAATGTCCGATTCCCGGAACCGCCGACGTTTTTTGACGATTACGCCGGACGCGATGCCGCCGCCAAGCAGGACATGTCAATTCTGTGGACTTTCCGTTGGGCGGCCGACCTGAAGCTCTTCCCGTCGCGCGACAACCACACGCTTCCGCGCTGGATGTTCCCGCCGCACATGAGCGACGCGCAGTATCAGCGCTTTATCAAGGCGTACACGGCTAAAAACACCGAATTCTTTGATTCGGGCATCATGACGGAAGCCGAGCTCAATGCGCTCAAGAAAGCGCGTCGTGAAGGCAAGACGGAAATTCTCGAAGCCAATCGCGACAAGCTCCGCAAGTTCCAAAGCTGGGCCTATCAGCGTTATCTGCAGGATTATTTGGCGACGATTCGCGGCGTGGATGAAGGCGTCGGCGAGATCTTGGATTATCTCAAGAAAACCGGTTTGGACAAAAACACGATTGTCGTTTACGCTGCCGACCAGGGTTTCTACCTCGGCGAACACGGCTGGTTCGACAAGCGCTTTGCCTACGAAGAATCGTTCCGCATGCCGCTCATGATGTGCGGTCCGGGAATCAAGCCCGGCTCGAAGGTGGAGCAACTGACGCAGAATATCGACTTTGCGCCGACTTTCCTTGATGCCTGCGGCATTGCGGTGCCGGAAGAAATGCAGGGCGTTTCCTTCAAGAAACTGCTCGACGGCGAAATGCATCCGGATTGGCGGAATTCGCTCTATTACCAGTACTACGAGTTTCCGGCCGAGCACGCGGTGCGCCGCCACTGCGCTGTGAATTTCCGTTCGCACGACGGCAAGGAAGACTGGAAGCTTATTCACTTCTACAAGGAAGACGTTTGGGAGCTGTACAATCTGAACGCCGATCCGACGGAAATTAAGAACGTTTACGGCACGCCCGGAACGGAAGCGGTTACGGTGAAGCTGAAAGCGGAACTGAAACGCCTCCAGACGCAATACGCCGTTCCTGCGGAGTATCTCACGCAGGGCGTTCCCGTCCACGGAAAGGAATAGCGCCATGTCTGAAGTTGATCTCGGCGATTCGAACGAACTCTGGCCCGATGCAAACGAGTTGCCGGTCGTGAGCCGGGATCAATTCGTGTGCAAGCCGCACCCGCCGACGAAGGTGCGCGTGCGTGAGTTCTACGAGTCGGCAAAAGAGCGTCTGGAGATGGAAATTGTCGCCGGCGATGAGGGCTTGGACAATGTTATCGGCGAAAAATCGCTGAACCGTCCGGCTCTGGCGCTGACCGGCTATTTCAAGCATTTCGGGAGCCGCCGTCTCCAGCTTTTCGGAGCCGGGGAAATTTCCTATCTCGAAGACCTGCGTCCGGAAACGCAGCGCGTCATTCTCGAGGAAATTTTCCAGAAAAACATTCCGGGGATTATCGTTTCCCGCGGCCTGTATCCGACGCCGTCGATGGTGTCGCTTGCAGACCGCTACAAGGTGCCGATTTTGCGTTCCCGCATGAAGTCCAAGGACTTTACGTCGGAGGCGACGCTCTTACTCGAACAGAAATTTGCGCTGAAGACGAATCTGCACGGGACCTTGCTCGACGTGCGCGGGGTCGGCGTGCTGTTGCGCGGGGAAAGCGGGGTCGGCAAGAGCGAATGCGCGTTGGCGCTGATTGAGCGCGGGCACTCCCTCGTGGCGGACGACTACGTCTTAGTGCGTTTGGTCGGCGAAGATGCGCTGATCGGTACCGGCAAGGAGATTTCGCGCGGCTTTATGGAATGCCGCGGGATCGGTATCATCAACGTCGCCAGTATGTTCGGGATTCGTTCCGTGCGCCGTGAAAAGACCATCCACTTGGTTATTTCCTTTGTTCATTGGGAGGAAGGTATGGAGGAAGACCGTACCGGACTCGAATTGCAGGAATTGGACATTCTCGGCCGCAAGGTGCCGCACATCCAATTGGCGGTGCGTTCCGGGCGCGACATGGCGCGTCTCGTCGAAGTCGCCGTAATGGTGCATTCGCTGCGCCAGATGGGACACGACCCGGCGGAAGAATTTAATCAACGCCTCATCAGCCTTATGGCAAAACCCGAAAAATAAATGGAAACGCTCAGCCCCCGAAAAAGCATTATTCTTCTTTCCGGCGGAATCGATTCGACGGTCTTGCTGGCCAAGCTCGTGGCGGAAGGGCGGGAAGTGCTTGCCATGGGCATCGACTACGGGCAGCGGCACCGCTGTGAAATCGATGCCGCCCGTGCCGTTTGCGCGCGCCTCGGTGTCGAATACCGCTTGGCGGATTTGCGTTCCCTGTCGCCGTTTTTCGGAAATAACAGCCTGACGAATGCGGAGGTGCCGGTTTATGAAGGCGCCTACGATGAAGCGGGGATGAAAACGACCGTGGTGCCTGCGCGGAATCTGATTTTGATTTCACTGGCAACTGCCTGGGCCATTGCCGAAAAATGCGATACCATTGCTTATGCGGCACACGGCGGCGACCATACGATTTATCCGGATTGCCGTCCGGAGTTCGCGGAAAAGCTCGATGCCGTCGTCCGAATTTCGGATTGGCATCGCGTGTGTCTGGAGCGCCCGTTTGTCGATATGGATAAAACGGAAATCGTGCGTCTCGGAGCCCGCTTGAATGCACCGTTGGAATTGACCTGGTCGTGCTACAACGGCGGGAAAACGCATTGCGGAAAATGTTCGACCTGCGTTGAGCGCCGCGAAGCTTTCCGTGCGGCGGGCGTGCCCGACCCGACGGTCTATGCGGAATAGAAATCAAACACAAAAACTCTAAAGTCATGATGCGTAAACAGGGATTGAAACCTTTTTTGACGTTTTCCGCCGGTATCTTGGGAAGCGCTTTTGCGGCGTTTTCCCCGCTCGAACTGAATGCCCAACAAGCCGTTTTGTATGTCGGCAGCGATTGGTGCGACGCAAGTACGGACGTGGAGAAAATCTTTACGCAGGCGCAGTTTGCGAAGGATGCCGGGCTTGAATGCGTTGTTGTCGATGAGCCGGAAGTGCTTACGGATGCCGCCAAGGCGCAGCATGAAAAGCAGAAGGCGATTCGTTTCGAATTGGAGCGTTATCCCGGTTTGGCGTATTTTGACGCCCAAGGCCGTTGCGTGCTTTTGGAACAGGGATTGGCTTGGAACATTTCCCGCAAGCGCCTCTTGTCCTTAGTCGAAAAAGGGCGCTCCCGAGCAAAAAAGATCGAGGATTTTTTGGCGGACAATACGGCGGAATCTGCCGGCAAGGCGATTAAGTTGACGCTCGGCGATTTAGGGCTGTCGCGCTCGAAGGATGCCCGCGGCATGAAGGCGGCGTGGGATCGTTTGCGCGAACTCGATCCGCAGGATGCTTCCGGTTGGAGAAACGCCTTCGAATTTAACCCGTCGGAAACCGTTTACAAAGTACAGGACTTTGCAAAGGCAAAGAACTTTGAAGGCGGCGAAAAATTCATTGCTTCGCTTTCGACTCCGGAAAAGACGCAGCATCTTTCCGTAAATCAGAAGCAGGGGCTGAAGCTCTTGAGCTTCGTGCTCTACCGAAATGTCCCCGAAAAGAAGGAGGCCAATCGCGCACTGCTTCAGGAAATCGCCGAGATGAATCCGAAGACGCACTTCGGTTGGGCCGCGCGCGGGATGCTTGCCATGCTCGACGGAAAAGCCCTCGACGCGTCCAAGCCGGAAAAGAAAATGCCGGCGCGCCCGGCGGCGAAGGGAGAGCGTTTTGTTTTTCCGCCGGCTCCGAAAAAGTATGAGACGGTTTACCGCTATGCGCGGGCAACGATTGCCGAAAGCACCTTGAAGGCGATTGCCGCGCGCAAGGGCGGGGCGGCGTTTTTGCAGAAGTTTTTCGCGGACGGGCGCGGGCTGGAGGATTTCTTCGGAAGCGGCCCGGCAAAACCCTCTTACGACGCGGCCTTGTTGCGCCTGGATAATTTGGTTTATCGCTTTCCGGAAATTTTGAATTCCCGCGATACGAAGAAATGGGCAATTGCGGCGGCGCTGAATGCCGGGGAAGCGAGCGAAGCCAAGTTGGGGGATTTGCTCGGCGCGATTTTGGATATTCGTTCCCGTAAGCTTTTTTATCGCGGCGCGGACAAATTGCCGGTTGCCCTGATGCGCTACGTCATTACGCCGGCGCAGACAAATGCCGAAGAATTGCTCTACATGGCGAAAAACCACCACATCCCGCCGCGCCGCTATTACGGGGCTTGTTGGTTTGTGCCGTATCGGACCTATAATTTCTTCGGCGATTCCATTCACGGGAGCGATTATTTCAAGCCCTGGAACGGAAAATACAATATTCGTGAGGCTTCCCGCATCGTCGGCGGCGTCTGCGGTGCACTTTCGTACTACGGCTCACTAGCGGCGAAGGCGAACGGCCTGCCGTCCACGCCCGGCGGCCAACCGCAACACTGCGCCTATTCGCTCTACCTGCCGGAAACGAAAACCTGGGGCATCGGCAACAACGTTTGGCCTTACACGGGGACGCATTTTAACCTTTGGAGCTGGGAGTTCGCCTTCCTCGATTTGACCGCCGATACGTTTTACGCGAAAGGACGGAAAAATGCGCTCCGTGCATTTTGGAAAGCTGAGACGGCGCGCCGAAAAGCGGAACCGCAGCCGCAACGTTCGGCGATGACACGTCTGGTTTACGAAAGCTGGAACGGGCGTAAGCTTCCGGAAAAATGGGACGAAGTAAAAAAGCTCCGCGAGGAGAAGCATTGCAACGGATTCGATTTGAACATCGACGGCAAGGCGGACAAAGTGCTTTTGGCTTGGAAGGGCGAATACAATTTCCCCAAACCGTCCGAAGTCGCCGTGTCGCTACGCAGTGACGACGGTTCGCGCTTCGTGCTCGGCGGAAAAACGATTTTGGATAACGACGGCTGTCACGGCATGGACCTGAAGCAAAAAACCATCGAAGTTCCGGCGGGAACGCAGAGCTTCGAATTGCAGTATTTCAATTTCGGCGGCGCCCGCGGCCTCGAATTGGATTTGCGCGTGCTTTACGATTTTAATCCGAAATTTGCCGAAGCATATCGCCGCGCAGCAGAACTCTCGCCCGCCTCCTACGACCTTTGGGACGCCTACGAAAAATATTTGGCAACGGCGCAGAATGTGCCCGCGGAAGCCTGGAAGGAATTTGCTGTTGCGGCGGCGCAGGGGCTCAAAAATCACCCGCTCCCGGCGTGGAAGCTCGTCGAAAGAAATGCACTTCCCGCAATTGAAAAATCCGGCGGCAAGGATGCATTGCTTCAGCAGTTTATCCGCTTGCACGATATCATCCGCCAAGGCGATCGCGCGACGGCGGAATTCTGCAATTTCGGCGAAATCCTCGATCGTCACGCCAAGATGCTCGGCGATAATGCCGTGAAAAACTTTACGCTTTTCAATGCTGCGCTTAACGGACAATACGGCACGAAAGACGCGTTCGGCATCGTCATGCGCTGGGGCGGAGCCAAGTTTTTGAAAGATTCGTCAAGCGCCTCTCTTTACGTTGCGGCGATCTCTGATCTGCTTAAAAGTAAAGGCGGCGAAACGGACATTTCGCGCTTCCTCGCCGGATCGATTCGGGAGGCAGCACAGGCGGAGAACATTGCGGTCTTCCAAAGCCTCTGCGATTTGAGGGAGGCATTCGCGCCGGCAGAGAGAAAAACAATTAATCTCGGAAACTTTACGCAGTTTCCGCTGCTCTCCGATAAGGGGCTTTTGAGAATTTCGACGACTTCGAATTGGGACCATCCGGAGGTTTACCGGGATGTTATCGACGGTAAAACCTGCACGTCCAATTTCCATACGGCGTCGGAAAATGCACCTTGGGCGGAAGTCGTTTTGGGCGGGACGGCTGAAATCGCGGCCGTTTACATCGAAAATATCCACACCCAAAACAATTGGCGCGCCGTGCCGTTTAAGCTCGAAATCTCCGAAGACGGCAAGACCTGGAAGGAAGTTGCGCGCGCCGATAAGGCCGAAAACGAGTGGAAGTTTACTTTCCCGCCGGTGAAAGGACGCTATGTGCGCGTTACGCGGGTCGGCAACGGCAACACCTTCCTGCATTTCCGCAAATTCATGGTCTTCGGCAAGAAACTCTATTGAGGTAGCGGCTTCCCCGATGACAAAAAAACGTTCCCGCGGTTTCACGGGAACGTTTTTTTGTGCTCGGAACCTGAGCTTACGCTTTCAGTTTGGCGTTTTCCTGAGCAAGAAAAGCGAGAATGGCCTTCTGCGTGTGCAGGCGGTTTTCCGCTTCGTCGAAAATGATGCTCTGCGGACCCTTGAGGACCCCTTCGGAAACTTCTTCCCCGATGTGTGCGGGAAGGCAGTGCATAAAATACGCATCCTTTTTCGCGAGCGACATCAGGTGCTCGTTGACCTGATAGGGACGGAATTCGCGGAGGCGGCGTTCCTTTTCGTCTTCCATACCCATGCTGACCCAGACGTCCGTGTAAAGCACGTCGGCACCCTTAGCGGCGGCTTCGGGGTCGGTCGTGAAGGTGAAATTCGGTGCAATGCCGTCCGCCTCAAACTGTTTGTAAAGCTCTGCCGGCGGTTCGTAGCCTGCGGGACCGCAGAGTACGACTTCCATGCCGAGATGCACGCAACCGAGCGCAAAGGTATTACCCATGTTGCAGGCCGTATCGCCGATGAAGACGATTTTCCGGCCGCGCAACGAAGCGCCCATTTGCTTGGCGTCGCCGCCGCTCCAGCGCTCCGCGAGCGTAAACATGTCCGTGTAGAACTGGCAGGGATGGAGAAAGTCCGAGAGCGCGTTGACGACCGGCATCGAGCCTTCATTGACGAAGGTTTCGAGCAGGGAATGCTCGTGACAACGGATTACCATGCCGTGCAGGTAGCGGGAAAGCACTTTCGCCGTATCTTCCGGCGTTTCCCCGCGAGCCAACTGCATGTCATCTGCGTTGAGCATGACGGGATTCCCGCCGAGCTCATGCACGCCGACTTGGAAGGAAACGCGCGTACGCGTCGATTTCTTGAAAAAGAGCAGGCCCCAAGACTGGTTGGCAAGCGGCTTCGGCGCATCCGCACTCCCGCGTCCGGCCTTCAGCTTCGCGGCGAGTTCAAAAACGTAAGCGGCTTCTTCGACGCTCAAATCGGTTTCTTTCAGAAAATGTCTCATTGTCTGGCGGGAATAGATTGAAAAAATAAAGAGCAATTAGAATCCTGATGAAATTTTTATGCAATTCAATTTTGTTGGAGTTTACCGCATGAGAGAGATTAAAGAGAGATTAGAGCTTAATGCTTAAAGCTTAAAGGGAAGTGATAGGGGGTAACGGATAGATAAAGATTAAAGGATAAAGATTAAAGAGAGAGCGGCGGAACCGGACATCGGTAACACTTTAGAGTCCCTAAAATTTGCTACGCGGTGAGCATTCGGGATTCGCTATTCGCAATTGCCCCTTCGGGGCTGTGCGCCGGAGGTGCAATATAGGGTAAGCGCGGGTGCAGACGTAATCGGAACCCGTAGCGGACGCATTAGGCAACGCACTCCTCCACCGCACGCGGTCCTCCTCCCCTAGCTTAGGGGAGGAGCTTTTTTACCCGCTTCGATTGGTCCGGGTTGCTTACTGTAGCACGATAAGATTAGGCGCGTTTTCTTCGGCGTACGCCTACCAGCCCAACGGCTCCCAGTCCGGCTAACAGAGCGAAGGTCGAAGGCTCAGGAATTGTGGAAATGGCAATCAAACCGATTGCAGAGTCTGAAACTCCGGTTATATTGTTCTTGTGCACGTTGTCAAAATACACGACCAAGGCATTGTCCTTGTGTGTTGGCGTAATATCGAAGCTGACTAGTGTTTGTGTATTGGCGGAAAGCGATGCGCCTGTCCATGAGTCTTCGCTCGTTGTCCAATTCTGAGTGCCCATGTCACCGTATTGGCAGGCGATTTTTAGGCCGTAGCCGCCGCCGGAGGATCCGCTTGTCCGAATATTCAGAGTGTCGTGTCGCGCTCTGACCAGAAATGCAATCTTGTAGCTTTTGCCGTATTCAAATCCGTGAAATTCTATTTTAATGCCATCCGTTGACTGACCGGATTTTGCTCCGACGTAGAGCCCCGTGGTCAGGCCGCTAAAATCGTTGCTGGAAGATTTTCCGGAGGCCGCGTAAAGGGCCGTTAAGGCTTGGGTGTTGGTCCATCCCGACGACGAGAAGTTATTAATCGGGAGTGCGAGCGTGCTGATCCCGGTGACGCCGTTAATCGAAAGCTTGAGGGACAGCCCGGTATTGTTGGCTTTCCACGATTGGTCGGAAGTGAGTCCGTTTGTGAGCTCCAATTTTTGTCCTCCATCGACGTTTCCTTCGCCCCAGGTGAGGATGTCATGGACCTTGGCTAAGGCTGTGTTGGCCGCGAGGAGGGCAATTCCTGTCAGTAGTATATTTTTCATATTTATTTAATTAGGTAAGAAATTAAAGTCGGCGCAGATTTGTTTTGCGCTATAGGCGCCCTTCGGGAGAGGACAGGGGCATACTTCCCGAAGGGCGGTTTTATGGATCTAGAACATGGCGAAAATTCAGAGCGTTTCGGATGTCTTACGTTTCCGGCGTTGTCTTCGTGCCAGGCATAGGGCTCCGATTCCCGTTAAGCCGGTAAAGGTCGAAGGTTCGGGAATTGCGACCATTTGCAGAGAGACGGCGTGGATCGGCGTGAATGCGAGCTTGCCGTTTTCAAGGCGCAATGTGATATCGCTGAAGAAAGGTTCTTCCGTAATGTTTTCGCAGGTGAATTCAGCGTAGATTCCGGCGAAAAGGGAGTCGCTGTTATTTCCGCCTAAGACAACGTCATCGAGGGTGGCTACCGTATTCCAGGTACTGTTTCGAGCGGACATGTATCCGTAGCCGATTTTGTTCCAGGTCACGTTGTCGGATTCAAGTGAGATTGTCGTTTTGCATCCGTCTCCCCAGCCGGCGCTTGTCGAGAACCAAAACGCAATCCGGTATTTGTATCCGGGGTGGAGCTTCGAGATTTCGATGGTGTTGGTTGCTCCGACATCGAGGGCGGCCGTTCCCGAGAACCAGTCGGCGGCGGAGGTTTGGATTTTTGCCGGGTCGATATGCAGGGTTTTGCTGAGGAGTTTCCAGCCTTCGCTGTTTTTATTGAGGGTGCTTATTGTGTTTCCGGCTTTGTTGGTGCTAAAGGTGTATTTGTCCGTCTTTATGGTCAACAGACCGCCGGTTGCGGCGAGAAGCGAGGCGCTTGCCTTGTTTTCCTGATAGTCAAGTGTTGTGTATGCGCCCGGCGCAGAACTTGTATCGTATTTCCAGCCGCCGGCGATGGCGGTTGTCCAGTAGTTATGGTAGAGCTCTGCCGCGCCCAAGGAGATTGTTCCTGCGATCAGGCAGGCAATCTCCGTCAATATTGTTTTCTTGGTTATGGTTCCGGTCATGGCAAAACATTTAGTTAAACTATACCAAACTAATAGTAATTGTGTTTGGGGTGTGCAAGAAAAAATTCAACAATTTCCGTTCCGGCGGAAATTGCCGTTCATAATTGAGTTTTTGGAAGTTCCTTTTATGATTCGTGTTCCATGGAGCTTTACAATTTTCGCGAGGAATACACGCGCGCCGGTTTGGATTTACCGGATTTGGCGGCATCGCCTTTCGACCAATTTCGTCTTTGGTTTGAGCAGGCCTGTGCGGCTAAGATTGCGGAGCCGAATGCGATGACGCTTTGCACGGTCGGCGCAGACGGCATGCCCTCTGCGCGTACCGTCCTTTTGAAGGCTTACGACGATCGCGGTTTTGTTTTTTTTACGAATTATACGGGTCGCAAGGCGGTTCAGATTCGCGAAAATCCGCGTGCGGCGCTCCTTTTTCCGTGGGTAACGCTTGAGCGGCAGGTCGCAATCGAAGGGCGCGTCGAAAAGATTTCGGCGGCGGAATCGCTCAAGTATTTTATTAGCCGTCCGCACGGGAGTCAGCTCGGAGCTTGGGTTTCGCATCAGTCGAGTGTGATTTCCTCGCGTTCGATTCTTTTGAAAAAGCTCGACGAAATGAAGCGCAAGTTCAGCGAAGGCAAGGTGCCGTTGCCGGATTTCTGGGGCGGTTACCGCGTTGTTCCCGCGCGCATCGAATTTTGGCAGGGACGCCCGAACCGGCTTCACGATCGTTTTGAATACACGCGGGAAGACGAAGGCGCTTCCGCTTGGGCTATCAATCGCCTTGCCCCTTAATTTCTCGGAGTTTACACGTTCATGTTTCTCGAAAATAAAAAAATCGCTCTCGCCGTTACCGGCTCCATTGCTGCTTACAAGGCGGCAGAAATCGTCTCGCTTTTGGTTAAGGAAGGTGCGCAGGTGCGCGTGCTGATGACGCCGGAAGCGGCGCGTTTCATCTCTCCGCTCACCCTGAAAACGCTTTCCCGCAATCCCGTGATTTCGGATCTCTGGGCGGAGGGCGAAGATTGGGTGCCCGAGCACATTGCCGTGGCCGGTTGGGCGGACCTTTTCCTTGTGGCGCCCGCGACCGCGCATATGATTGCCTGCTTCGCGAACGGCCTTGCGCCGGAAGTCGTTTCCTGCACTTATCTGGCGACGCGCGCACCGGTCGTCATTGCTCCCGCGATGAACTGCAATATGCTCGATCATCCGGCGACGCAGGAGAATCTCGACAAGCTACGCTCCCGCGGCAACATCATCGTCGAACCGGCAGCGGGCATGCTTGCCTGCGGCTACGAAGGGCGGGGCAAACTCGCGGCTCCGAGCGATATCCTCGAACACGTCGTCAATATCATCGGCTAAGCAATGACGGGGAAAAAAGTTTTGGTCCTCGGCGGCGGAATTGCCGGGCTGACGGCGGCAAACGTGTTGCGCTCCCGCGGTGCGGAAGTCACTTTGCTCGAAGCGTCCAATCGCGTCGGCGGCAACGTGCGGACGATCAGCCGCGACGGATTTTTGGCGGAGTCGGGGCCGAACAGCTTCATTGTCGAAGAAAAGGAACTTTACGATTTTCTGCGTTCGAGCGGCGTTTTGGAAGCGGCCATCGATGTGGCTCCGGTTGCCAAAAAGCGCTTTATCGTGCGCGGCGGAAAGCCGATTGCCGTGCCGTCGTCGCCGCTGAAGGCCGTTACGACGCCGCTGTTTTCCTTCGCGGGGAAATTGCGTTTGCTCGGTGACATTTTTGTGCGTCGCGGGGATCCCGGGCGCGAGGAGAGCGTGGCCGATTTCGTGCGTCGCCGTATCGGAAAGGAGATGTACAACTACGCGTTGAATCCCTTGGTGGCGGGCGTTTTTGCCGGAGCGCCGGAAAAGCTTTCCGTGCGTTATGCCTTCCCGAAAGTCTGGCATCTTGACCAAAAATACGGCTCGCTGATTCTCGGCACCTTCCCGAACGCCAAGGCCAAAAAGGCCTCCGGGCTTTACGAAAAAAAACGTACGCTTTCTTTCCCGCACGGCATGGAGACCCTGCCGAAGCTGCTCGCCAAAAAACTCGGCCGCAGTGTGCGGGTGAACGCTACGCTGACGGAGCTCGTCCCCGAGGGGAAACGCTGGCGGGCGCGTTGGTTTACCTGCGGCTCCGTCTGCGATTTCTTTGAGCAGGACGATATTTTTGACGCTGTCGTTTCCGCCGTGCCGCCTCAGGCCTGGAAGAAAATTTTTGCCGCTGTTCCCGCGCTTTCCGGACCGCTTGGAAACGCAGCCGATTCCCTCGTTTATCCGCCGGTCACGACACTGACGCTCGGCTACAGGCGCGAAGACGTGGCTCATCCGCTCGACGGATTCGGCGCACTTGTTCCCGAGCTCGAAAAACGAAAAATCCTCGGCTCGCTGTGGACGTCGTCGTTTTTCCCGAATCGTGCCCCCGAAAACTGTGTGACGCTGACGACTTACGTCGGCGGTGCGCGTCAGCCCGAGCTCGCGAAACTTTCCCGCGAAGCAAAAACGGCGCTCGCCCGCGAGGAATTGGCATCGCTTTTCGGCGTAAAGGGCGAACCGCTTTTTGTCGAGGTTTGCGAACACGAGGACGCCATTCCGCAGTATAATCTGGGTTACGGTGCTTTTCTGCAGGCAATCGACGCGGCGGAGGCGGCTTTCCCGAATCTTTATTTCTGCGGAAATTACCGCGGCGGGATTGCCGTCGGAGCGACTTTGCTCAATGCCGTCCGCTGCGGCAAGCGCGTGAGTGCGTAAAACGCAGAGTCCCTTGCCGGATGATGCATTGTTTCCCGCATGCGGCTTACAGATTCCCTTGATTCCCGGCGCTATCTTCTGTTTCATGATGCGTATGGCTCTACCTTTCATCGTTATTGCCGTGGACGGCGGTGCGGCTTCCGGAAAATCTTCCACCTCGCGTGCCCTCGCGGCGCGTTTTAATTTGCTGCACGTCGATACCGGCGCACACTATCGCACGGTCGCGCTTTCCCTCCTGAAGCGCGGAATTGATTCTCCCGAAGCCTTCGAGGCGGCCGAAAGCGACTTGCTCGCCCATCTTGAACTGGGAACGCAGATCGACGGCCATGAGGCTGCCATGAGTATTGGCGGGGAAGTGCCCGCCGGCGAGGCTATCCGCAACGATGCCGTCAACGCCGTCGTCTCCCGCTTCGCAGCCATTCCCGCCGTGCGCAAATTCCTTTTCGACTACCAGCGTTCGCAGGCCAAAATCGCCGAAGAAAACGGATTCGCCGGTTTGATTATGGACGGTCGCGACATCGGTTCCGTAATTTTCCCGGATGCGGATTTGCGCATTTTCCTGACGGCGGATGTTGCCGCCCGGGAACGCCGCCGCGCCGCCGAAGGCATCGGCGACTCGATTGCCTCGCGCGATAAACTCGACGCCTCCCGCAAAACGGCTCCGCTGGCTTGCCCGGAAGGCGCCACCCTAATCGACAGCACATTCTTGAATTTGGAACAGGTTGTCGATAAAATCTCCGATATGATTCGGGAAAAACTCGGACAAAAGGCTTAACCATGGAAATGTTTACGGACAAACTGCTTTACTCGTTGGTTTATTACGGCGCGCGTGCATTCATGCACACCTTCGGGCGTCTGGATGTTTACGGCTTGGAAAATATCCCCAAGTGCGGTTGCCTCATCGCGAGCAACCACGTCAGCTTCATCGACCCGCCGCTGATCGGTTCGTGCATTCCGAAAGAAATGTTCTTTTTGGCGCGTAAAACGCTTAACGACAATCCGATTCTCGGGCGCGTGTTGCCGCATTGCAATGTGATTCCCGTTGACCGCGACGGCGGCTCGGACGTGGCGGCGTTTAAGAAAATGTTTAAGGTGCTGCGTGACGGTCACTCGATTTTGCTTTTCCCGGAAGGTACACGCAGTAAAGACGGCAAGTTCGGCAAAGCCCAGGGCGGTGCCGGTCTGATTGCCTGCAAGGCGCGTGTTCCCGTTGTGCCGGTTCGCCTTTTCGGTACCAATGAAGTCCTCCAGCGCGGCACTTTCCTGCCGAAGCGCGCGGAGCTGAAAGTCTGTTTCGGCAAGCCGATGTATCCGGAAGAATTTGATCCGGGCAAGGATTTTCCGGACCGCTTCCGCGAGGCGTCCCGCCGTTTCATGGCGCGTATCGCCGAGATGGAGGAACCGGGGGCGCCGAAGTACTAATCGGCCTCCGAAACGTTTTTAGTTTTTAACCGCGGCTCATTATGACAACTGTCGGAATCGTCTCCCTGGGATGTCCCAAAAATCAATCGGATTCGGAAGTGCTTATCGGCCGACTTCTCGAAGCCGGAATGAACCTCACGGCGGACCCGCGCGAAGCGGACGCCGTCGTCGTCAATACCTGCTCGTTCATTCTCGACGCGCGGGAGGAAAGCCTGGAGGCGATTTCCGAAATGGCCAAGGAAGCCAAACGCCGCCGCAAGAGCGCCAAGCCGCTCAAAATCATCGTCGCCGGATGCATGCCGCAGCGCTACGGCGAGAAGATTCGCGAAATGATTCCGCAGGCCGATGCCTTTATCGGAATCGACGAATTGGGAAAAATCGCGCCGCTCGTCGAAAAACTCTGCTCCGGTAAGCCGGTTGCCAAAGACGGCTTGCCTCCCGTTGCCGTGACGAAGCGTCCGCGCTACATTCCCGACTACGAGACTCCCCGCGCGCGCCTCACGCTCCCGCATATCGCCAACGTCAAAATCGCCGAAGGTTGTAATCACGGTTGCGCGTTCTGCGCGATTCCGGGTATTCGCGGAAAACACCGCTCCCGTCCGATTGACGATATTGTCGCCGAAGTTAAAACCCTTGTACAGGTCAACGGTGTCAAGGAAATCAATCTCATTTCCCAAGACACGACCTATTACGGCATGGATACATGGAAGCAAACGCGTGCCGGCAAAACGACGAAGGTAAGCTCCGAAGAGGGCGATTCGCTCGCGACTTTGTTGCGGGCGCTCAACCGCATCCGCGGGGATTTCTGGATTCGCGTTTTTTACACGCATCCGGCGCACTGGAGCGACGAATTGATTTCCGTCTTTGCGAAATGCAAGAAAGTCGTTCCCTACGTCGATATTCCGCTCCAGCACATTTCCGACAACATGCTTGCGGCAATGAAGCGCGAAACCGACGGAAAATACATTCGCGACCTGATTAAGAAGATTCGCAAGGGCATTCCGAAGGCCGTCATTCGCTCGACCTTCATCGTCGGCTTTCCGGGGGAAACGAAGGAGGACTACGAAGAACTTTCGACCTTCCTCGCCGAAGAAAAATTCGATCGCGTCGGCGTTTTCCAATATTCCAAGGAAGAAAATACGCGTGCGGCGCTGATGGACAATCAGGTCGCCCCGGCAGAAAAAGTCCGCCGCTGGAACGCAACGATGGTTCTGCTCCAGAAAATTTCCCGGGAACGGATGCGCTCCCGCGTCGGCGAAAAAATCCGCGTGCTCGTGGACGAACCCGGCATCGCCCGTGCGGCCGGCGACGGCTTCGAAGTGGACGGCGTAGTTTACGTGCCGAAGAGCCTGCCCGTCGGCGAATTCGCGGAAGTGACCGTTACCGGGTACAAGGCCTACGACCTGATCGCCAAGTAGCAGAGAGATTAAAGAAGCCTGCGGCGCAAGTGATAGCGGATAGCTGATAACGGATAAGGGATTTTAGTGAATAATAAATAGTTGGCTATGTCTGACTGAGCCTGCGGTTCTTTAATCTTTATCCTCTAATCTTTAATCTTTTTTCTCTTAAAAGGGTTTTCCGTCCACGAGTAGGCGCTTCGGAACGACGGATCCGTCGGCGCGGAAAAAGAGTTCGGCGGAAACGCGGTTCATATCGTTTTGGAATTCGCGATCGAAGCGTTTGGCCTTTTCTTCGGAGAGGTAAAAGCGTCGGTTGGCGAATGCGAGCTCCAGGGGCACTTGAATTTCAAACGGGCTCCCCGCCGTGAAGAAATCTTCCGGACGTTTTGCGGTTACGGCGGGCTCGCTTTTTTCTTGTGCGCCTGCAAATTGGACAAGAGGGTGGTGGTGCGCGCTTGTTTTATTCAAGCGGAGGGTGTTGAGGCGCTCGACTTTAAGCGCAATTTTTCCGGAATGCGGGTGGGCGTTGAAATCAATTTTTGGATCTTCCGCCGTTACGCGTTCTATTTCCCAAATGCCTGTTGTTTTATTGGGCGTAAGAATGGCCCAAAATTCCCAATTTTCCGGGAAATAGACGTAGTGGTAGCCGTCACCGTCCGGCTTCAGAAGGCTGTCAATGTCGTCGGCAAGCTCGTCGCGCAGTTTTTGTCGGGCCGCGGCGTCGAATTTGGAGAAGGCGATGGGGCCTTCGATTTCAAATCTCAGCGGCAAATAGTGTCCGCGCAGAAAATCGCGCGGGTCGTAGCTTACGCATTTCAGGCGGAAGGTCGGATTGTTGTGCCATTCGCGTTCCCGTGCGAGCGAGACGCAGAAGAGGCCGAGGACTTGTGCGGCGAGAATCAGGGCGATGATAAAAATTCTGATTTTCATAGGAAAAAGCTCTTAGGGTTGAGGTTCGGGAGTTAGGCCTGTTCGGCTTTGATTTTTGCCGTGATTTTGCGGCGTTGGCGCTCAAGCAGGTAGCCGAAAACAATCATCAGCGTCCCGGCGAGAATCAGGGTGAAGCCGCTGAATGTGAGCGAGCCGATGACTTCGATGATGAGCGCAAGCGCGGCAAGCAGCACCATCAGCGTGCCGAGATTGACGTAGAATTTACGCAGAACAAAGGCGCCGAGAGCCATTGCGGCGATTCCGCTTACAAAGAGCGCGGCCATCATCAGGACTTGGGTGGCGTCTTCGGAGAAATGAGTTGTGCCGAGCCCGTAAAGCACGAGCGGAACACAGGGGAAGGCGCCGAGAAGAAGGGCGCAGAGCTTGCCGAAGGGCTTGAGTTTTTCGCGGAAAGAGAAGAGCAGGGAGGCCGTCAGTAGCAGCGTGGCGGGAATGAGCGTCAGTAGGACGAGAGCGACGTTTATATCGCTACGAAATGGGATGTCATAACACCAGATCTGAGTCATGAGAATGATTGCCGGAAAGGCAGTCCAGGCGGCGAGCGGGCCGTATCCGCGGAAGCGCTTGCGTACGGAGTCTTTCAAATTGGAGAGGACAGTTCCGAGCGCGGAAACCGCGGCGAAAAATGCGAGGAAATGGAAGTAGTAAGCATCGTTGTCCGGGTACGATGCTTCTTCCGTTTTGCAGGCGAGCCAGATAAATGCGGCGATGAGCGAAAGGACGAAAACGCCGCGCAGGCGCACGAGCCAGGGCATGAGAAAAATGCCGAGAAACCATGCGGCCATGGCCTTCGAGGGTTCGGATGAAATTTGGTAAATTTGTCCGTAAAGCGCGATATTGCCGAGCCATAAACCGGCTCCGACAAGGCAGAGGCTTTCGCCGAGAATCGGGCGCGGATTGTCTCGGCGAAGCAGGAAACGCAGGCCGAAGATCCAAAATGCGAGCATCAGCGCGACGGCGGAAATCTGTTTGGCTAAGGCGGGGATCGATTCCCAATTTGCGGAAATCAGCAGGATGATTCCCGCGAGTACGAGCAGACCGCCGAGACTCGAAAGGGCGATGAGCAGGTAATTGCGGGAAGCCGAGGGCGAGAGCTTCAGCCGGGCGACGATAGCGTCTTTTTGCTCCGGCGAAATGAGGTTGAGCTCAAGCAGTTTTTCAACATCGGAGTGTTTCATAGTTCTAAATTTTGTGCCTTTGATTCTTGTGTGTAAATCTAAAAATCGGAAGAAAAATTTTGCCATCGTTCCGACGTAAAATATGCTTCTTCCCATGAAATTGATTCGAACAATTTGCGCGGTCGCGGCCCTATTCGGCGCGGCGGGAATGCTCGGAGCGGAAAGCCTTCCCGAGTCCCTGAAATCCGAGCCGCATCAGCGTGACAGCTACGGCTGGGCGGCGCGCCACGCAGCGGTGTTGGAACGCCACAAAACCCTGAAGCCGGACTACGTGTTCTTCGGCGACAGCATCACGCATTGGTGGGGCGGCGAACCGGGCTCCGTCATGCCGATTGTCGGTCCCGATTCCTGGGCCGCGCTCTTCGGCCAACATCCCGTTACGAATTGCGGCTTCGGATTCGACTACATCGATAACGCCTACTACCGCGTCGAAAACGGGGAACTCGACGGCATCGCACCCCGCGTCATCCTCGTCAATCTCGGCACCAATAATATCGGACACCGCGGCGATACTGCCAAGATTTGCGGCGACAACATGGCGGCGTTTGTCAAATTGCTGCGCAAAAAATCCCCGCAGGCGAAGATTTTGCTCATCGGCATTTACCCGCGCCGCGAGGCGAAATTCGCCGAAACCATTGAAGCCGCGAACCGCCTTTACGCCGCATTAGCCGACGGGAAGCAGGTCTTTTTCGTCAATCCCGGGACGCTGCTGCTTGCGCCGAAAAGCAAGCTCGCTGACCCGAAGATGATGCGCGACGGCGTTCACCTGAACGCCAAAGGCTATCGCCGGATCGCTGCCGCACTCTCCCGCATGCTTCGGAAAATCGATCCGCAATACGAGGGAAAAGAGCTTAAAGATTAGGGCTTAAAGCTTAAAGAAAGCCTGGCGAAACCAGAGATAGGTAACACTTTAAAGGGCCTGCAGCGGAAGTGATAGTGGATAGCTGATAACTGATAAGTGAAGACATCTGCGGCGCAAGTTTAAACGTCCGAAACCATGTATTCCCGCTCCACGCGTAGTATTTCTCGCTTTAAGCCCTCTGCCGGAGCAAGCTTGCATATGCAAAAGATCGTTTCGCTACACCCGAGACGCTTTTCTTGTAGTGTTTCCTGTAAAAAATGAATTTCTATAGGTAACCTTAAAGAAAGCCTTAAAAAGCTTCCGTTTTCGTAAAGTCCGCAGCCTTTCGCGTTGCCTTTGCGGGGCGAAACGTTTATAAATGGCATACTGATATTTTTTCTTAACCTTAGATATTTCGTAAAAAATCATGATGAAAGTTGCTGTTATCGGTGCCGGCGGGCGCGTAGGTTCTAATGCCGCATTTGCGCTTCAATGCTCCGGCGTGGTCAGCGAGATTGTATGTCTCGACGTTAATCAGGCAATGGCGGAAGGCGAAGCGCTCGACCTCCTGCACGGCGCTCCCCTCTGCGGTGACCAGGTCATCCGCGCCGGAACCTATGCCGACTGCGCCGATATGGACTGCATCGTCATCACCGCCGGTCTGCGCCGCAAGCCGGACGAATCCCGCCTCGACCTCATCAACCGCAACGTTTCGCTTTTCAAAACCATTCTCGGCGAAATCAAGAACGCCGGCCTGAAGCGCGACGCCATCGTGCTCGTCGTCTCGAATCCGGTCGATATTCTTACGCAGCTTGCCGTCGAATTCCTCGGCTTGCCCGCGCAACAGGTTTTGGGCTTGGGAACCGTGCTTGACACTTCCCGCTTCAACGCCCTTATCGCGGAATCCCTCGGCGTCGCTCCGACGCAGGTCAACGCCCTGATTCTCGGCGAACACGGCGACTCCATGCTCCCGGTCTGGTCCTCCGCCAGCATCGCCGGTCTCCCGCTCGCCAAGTTCAAAAACGTCACGCCGAGCTGGCAGAATCAGATTTTCGAACGCACGAAAAAGTCCGGAGCCGAAGTCATTTCCCGCAAGGGCGGTGCCGGTTGGGCTGTCGGAACCTCCATCCGCGCCGTTGTTGATGCCATCGCGCTCGACCGCAAGTGCATCATGCCGGTTTCGTCGCTCGTGGACGGGCCGTACGGCATTCGCGGCGTCTGCATCAGCGTGCCGACCGTCGTCGGTCGTTGCGGTGTCGTCAAACACATCGAGCTTGAGCTTTGGCCGAAGGAAATGTCCGCCTTGCAGGCTTCTGCGGCAGCTCTGAAAAGCACGCGCGCGGGTATTCGATAATCGATTTTACGCCGATGAAAAGCGTTCGCGCATACGATTTGCGGGAACGCTTTTTTTAGAAATTTTTTAGACGCAAGACGCAGGATGTTTACGAGCCGTTTTAATTTTTCGATGACGCCCAATCGCTGGACGCGCGCGTTGCGGGAAGCCCGCTCCGAGGGACGTGCGCTTTTGGATTTAGCCGTTTCCAATCCGACATCGGCGGGCTTTGCCTGGGAACGCGACGTGCTCGCTCGCGCGTTGACCGGAGGTGCCATTACGAACTACAAACCGAGCTCCCGCGGCGACTTCGATGCACGTCAGGCCGTGGCGGATTTTTATGCGGAAACCCATCGTGTGGCGATCGCGCCCGAGCGCATCCATCTCACCGCAAGCACGAGCGAAGCCTACGGCTGGATTTTGAAATTGCTCTGCGACGCCGGCGATAACATTGTCATGCCGACGCCGTCCTATCCGCTGATTTCGTTTCTGTGCTGCATGGAAAACGTCGAGACCCGTGACTATGCCCTGAGCTACGGGGAAGGGCGTTGGAACGTGGATTTCGACTCGCTCGAAGCTGCCGTAAACGAACGGACAAGGGCGATTTTCTGCGTGAATCCGAATAATCCGACGGGTTCGACTTTCTCACCCGAAGAACGTGAACGCCTCGAAGCATTTGCACGGGAACGCGGCTTGGCTCTCGTCGTGGACGAAGTTTTTCTCGAATACATGCGTGAGCCGGCGGAGAGTTTTGCTTCGGCGGAATCCGGGGCGGTTTTCGTTCTGGGCGGACTTTCCAAGACGGCGGCACTCCCGCAAGTCAAAGCCGGTTGGATCGTGACCTGCGGCGGAAAAGAATTCCGCGAAGAGGCCCTCGGGCGCTTGGATTTTATCGCCGATACCTTTCTGTCCGTGAGTACGCCCGCCCAACTTGCCGTTCCCGCGTTGTTGCAGGCGGCACCGGAAATGAGGGCGCGTATCAACGCCCGCTTGGAGGCCAACGAAGGTCAACTGCGCGAATGGTGCGAGCGTTCCCGCGATTTGGAATACCTTCGTCGCGAGGGCGGCTGGTACGGCCTTGTGCGCCTGCCGCGCGGCATCGAGGAGGAATCTTTAGTGACGGCCTTGTTGCGCCGCGACAACGTCATCGTCCATCCCGGCTATTTCTACGATTTGGAAGCCGTTCCCGCTCCGCATCTGGTCTTCTCCCTCTTAGCCAAAGAAGCGGACTTCGCCGCTGCCTTCCCCCGCATCGACGCCGCCATTCTAAGGAATTAAGAGTTGGTTTGAGGGTGGTTTTGAAAGCGTGTTGCCGAGGTGATTCTTTCTTGATGAATTTCCGCGAGGCTCTAATATAATTGACCCTTTCGCATAAACACCATGCTTTTAGATATTCTTCATTCCAAAATTTTGCGCGCCGAAGTGACCGACGCGCAATTGCACTATGAAGGCAGCCTCGCCATCGATTCCGAAATCATGGACATGATCGGCATGCTTCCGAATGAAAAAATTCTCGTCGGGAACATCTCGAACGGCCACCGCTTCGAAACCTACGCGATTCCCGCGCCTGCCGGCTCTCGCCAGTTCTGCCTCAACGGCGCCGTCGCGCACCTCGGCAAAATCGGCGACCTCATCGTCATCATGTCCTTCGCACGCATGACGCCGGAAGAAGCCAAGACCTGGACGCCGCGCGTGGTCGTTTTCGGTGACGGCAATTCCCGTATCGTGAAGCTTACCTCCGACGTCGCCGACCCGGCCGTCGTCGCGAAGTTCGACCGCTAATCCGCTTCGGAAAAATTTTCGCGGGCCTCGATAATGACGCCCGGACGCAATCCCGCACAGAAAATCGTGCGGGATTTTTTTGCACCCGAATCAACGGCATCGGCTTCGCTCCAGGCTTCGAGTTCGGCGATGCAGACCGGTGCCTGAGGCGGGACTTGCGAGAGATTTTCCCAGACGCCGAAACGTTCTTTCCGCAAATACCACGGAAGCGGCCAGTATTCGGGCCCGGCGAGGGCGACGAAAAAGGTTTCGGCATCGTTGCCGTTCACGACGAAATCGGCTTTCGATTTTTCGATTGCGGGAATGATTCCCGAAAGGCTTTCGTCGGGATGCTCGTAACGCAGTGTCGTATTGCTTCCCGCGACACAGAGGGCTACGGCGGCAATAAAGGCTACAAGGCTGAGGGTGATGCGTGCCGGCGTCATTTTAAAAATGCTTCTCAAAACCGCAGAATCGGTGACGGCGGCGGCGAGCAACGGGATTGCGGGAATGATTCCCAGTATGCACCACGGCGTTTTGTAGGGGATGGCGGAATAAAAAATCAGCAGTGCGAATCCGGCGACCCAAAGAAAAAGCGTCGGGGAAAAATCGTTTTCGCGGAAGGGACGCGAGAAGCGGCGCTCGTTGCGCGTCGGGAAAAAGGTTCTCAGGATAAAATG
The DNA here is from genome assembly GCA_045651325.1 of Candidatus Spyradenecus sp. Taxonomy (GTDB): domain Bacteria; phylum Verrucomicrobiota; class Verrucomicrobiia; order Opitutales; family UBA953; genus Spyradosoma. The sequence continues at coordinate 25,166 of JAZRSB010000010.1, read as the reverse complement.
CGGAAGGAAGATCGCGAGCGCCAAAAGCGGAAGGCGTTCATGCCCGCCGAGCAGGAGGAGGTAGTAGAAAAACGGTTTGGCATGCGGCGATTCCGTGGCGGTTCCCGCAAAAAAATAATTTTTAAACGCTACGAAAAAATCTGCCGCGCCGCCGGGGTTTTGCCCGAACGAAGTATAAAAAAGCGTAGCGGTGATGCCGGCTGCGAGCGTTGCGGCGGTAACGCGCTTGGCGAGTTGTTTTGCTGGTTCACCCGGCTCGCGGAAGCGGAGCCGGAGGAGCGCCGTGCTTGCACCGCCGAGCGCGAATGCCGCCGCCATGAGAAGCCAGGTTTCCTTGCTCGCGATTGCCAATCCCGCACAAATTCCCGCAAGCGTCGCATTTGTCAGCGTTTTTTTTCTGAAAAACCAAATTCCCGCCGCGCACCAGGCGAAAACGACCAAAATCGTTTCCTGGATGAAATAGCCGGAATAAAAAATCGCAATGTGCGAACAGGCGAGCAGGCATCCCGCAAGCGTGACGGAGCTGATTTTACGCCCGAAAAAACTCAGCGGAATCAGGACGCAGCCGAGCGCGCCGGTAATTGCGGGGACGGCGCGGACGAGCGTTTCGGACAGTTCGGCGAAACTCCCGATTCCGAAAATTTTACAAAGCCAGAAGGTAAAAAAATAAAGCGTCGGACCGTGAAAATCCTGCGGGTCGTAAACGAAGGTTTTTCCCGCCAGCATTTCGCCGACACGATAGGCTTGCACGGCCTCGTCGCTGTGCATCGGGCGCGCGTCGAGCCCCGAGAAGCGCAGGTACAGCGCAAGCGCAAAAACCGTCGCAAGCGCGCCTGCGAGGAGGAGCTTGCGGGAACCCCTGACGGATTTTTTTTCGAGTGATGCTTGAGACATTTTTTGCGTCTGTGCGGTAATGGTTTTTCGCATTCTACCACAGAGCTGCGCAAAAAATGACTAGAATAATCCCTTGGTGAAGGATTATCGCGCCATGGAGAAGGCTCCGCCCTTGCCGAGAGTAGAGGATTCGGTGACGGTGCCGGTCGTTTCGGTGTCGCCGCTTTCACGGTTGAAGCGCATCGAAAGCAGCTGCGTGACGCCGCGTTCCTGCATCGTGACCCCGTAAATCGTGCCTGCCGCGGAGACGGTACGCTTGTTGTGCGTGACGACAAGGAATTGCGAGTAGCGCGTGAATTCTTTGACGATGTCGGTGAAGCGACCGACGTTGGCGTCGTCGAGCGGCGCGTCGAGCTCGTCGAGCACACAGAACGGCGAGGGTTTGACCATGTAAATCGCGAAGAGCAGGGCGACGGCGGTCATGGTGCGCTGGCCGCCGGAGAGCAGGGAAATGCTGCGCAGCTTGGTTCCGGGCGGGCGGGCGATGATTTCGATGCCGCTGTCGAGGACGTCTTCGGCCTGGACGAGTTGTAAATCACTTTCGCCGCCGTGGAAGAGGCGTTCGAAAGTAAACTTAAAGTTTTTGCGAATTTGCTCGAAGGTATCCGTAAAGAGCTTTTGCGAGGTCGTGTTGATTTCGTCGATGGCCTTGACGAGTTCGTTTTTGGAGCTCCACAAATCGTCCGCCTGGTTTTTGAGGAAGGTGTAGCGTTCGCGCAGGTCGGAATATTCGTCGATGGCGGTGTGGTTGACGGCGCCCATGGAGAGGAGGCGTTCGCGCAGGTCGGCGACTTCGCGTACGAGCGGCGGCCAGTCGGTTTCGTCCATGGCGGCGAGGTCTTCTTCCGTCGGTTCGCCGCGTTCGCGTCGGGTCTTCGGGCGGATTTCGTTTTCGCCGCCTTCGTCGTCTTCGAGTTCGTCGAAGCGGACCTTGCTTTCAAATTCTTCGTCGGCTCGCCAGAGCTGTTGTTTCCAGTCGATGGCGGTGATGTCGAGTTGGTATTCGGTCGAAATTTTTTCGGAGATGAAGTTGCACTTTGAGCTTTCTTCGGTGAGTTTGACTTCGAGTGCCGCGAGTTGCGTTTCGTTTTCCCGCAAGGTGTTGCGGTCGCCGTTCATGGCGCTGTCGAGTTCTTCGATGCGGGCTTCGACGCCTTGGAGTTCGTTGCGCAGGGTTTCGAGTTCTCCGCCCGAGGCTTCGAGTGTTTCCGCGAGTTGGCCGACGCGGGCCTTTGCGTTTTCCGCCTGTTCGGTGAAGGTGTCGATTTGCGCCAGCGCATTGCGTTTTTCGCCTTCGCGCGTATCGATGCGGGACTGCAGTTCGGCGAGCTGGGCGCGGATTTCCGCGACTTCGCGCTCAATCATTTCGAGCTGTTGCTTTTTCTGAGCGAGTTCGAAACGGATTTCGTTGACGGCTTCCTTGCGTTCGTCTGCGCAAATGCGGAGCGAGGCGATTTCGGCTTCCTTGGCGGCGATTCCGGCCTTGGCTTCGGCGATGCGTGTTTCCCCGGAGGCGAGAATGTTGCGCGCGGCTTCCATTTTTTCGATGGCGATATTGCGGGAATATTCGAATTCCGCGAGCAGTTTTTCCTGGCGTTCGACGGCGAGGCGGTTGTTTTCCATTGCGCGTTCGGCGGCGCGTTCATCGGCGGCGATTGCGGAAATTTCCTGGGCGAGCGTGGCGGCGGAGACGCGCAGTTGTTCCGTTTCGGCTTCGACGTCGTCCATTTCCGCCTGAATTTCGAGCGTGCGCTGATTAGCTTCCGTCAGCAAATCGTTTTCCGCGTGGAGGCGTTCCCGCAGTTGGCGGATTTCGGTTTCGCGCTGGAAGGCGGAATTGCTTTTCGTATCGCCTGCCGGCGTGTAAAGCAGGCCGCGGCAATCGATGAGCTCGCCGTTAAGCGTGGCGACGAGCAGGAAGTCGAAATCCGGATTCGCTTTCCAGAATTCCAGGAAGCGGAAGGCGTCGTCGCAAACGAAGCAACGGTCGAACAGCCCGTTCAGCGCGTCGGCGTAGTCCGGATTTTTGGCTTCGACGAGCTTGCCGGCCGGGCGCAGGAAGTCCGGAAGATTGGCGGCCGGAAAGGAGCGGGCGTTTGTCGCGGGAAGGGCGAGAACGGCGCGCCCGAGGTTGCGGTCGCCGAGCTCGTTTAAGAGTGCGAAAAGCTTGGAGTTGTCCGCGAGGAAAAGGGTTTCGGTCGCGGAGCCGAGCAGTAATTCGACGGCGGGTGCAAAGACGTTTTCTTTGACGGCGAGGAGCGAATTGAGCGGCTTGGCGGCTCCGGCGGGAACCAGTTCGCCGAATTCGCCCTTGAGGATGGCCTTAGCGCCGGCGGAAAAGCCCTCAAACTTTGCCTGAAGTTGCTCGAGCATGGTTACTTGCGCCGAGAGGCGGGCGACTTGGCGGTCGAGCTGGGAAATGGTTTGCTGTTGTTCGCGGAAGCGCGCGGCAAGCTGTTTTGAACGCTCGCGGGAGGCTTCGACGTTTTGTTGGGCTTGGGCGTGTTCGGCGCGGCGGGATTCGGCGAGTGCCCGGGCTTCCAGATAGCGCGATTCCAAAGCGTGATGCTCTTCGCGCAACTGCGCGAGGGTGTTGCCGATTTCGGCGTGGCGGATTTCCGAGGTGCGTAAATCGACTTCGATATTCGTCACCGTCGAGCGGGAACGCGTAATTTCGTTTTCGCTCATCAGCAAATCCTGGCGCGCGGTCGCGACCTCGCGTTCCAGGGCGGAAAGTTGCGCGAGCGTTTCGTCCAATTCGCGCTGGCGGATGCGGAAGGCTTCGTCGGCGTTGGCGACATCGCCCGCATGTTGCAGCTTGGTGTCACCGCCGCCCTGAATACGCATTTCGAGCTCTTCGCGGCGGAGATTGATGGCGGCGATTTCCTGTTCGATGCCTGCGATACGTTCCCGCAAGTCCTGCGAGCGTACCTGAGAAAACTGAATCTGCGCTTCGGCATTATCCTTTTCCGAACGCAGGGCGAAAATCATCTGCTGGGCATTTTCGATTTTTTCGTGAAGAATACTGCGCTGGACTTTTGAGGAGGCGAGCACGTGTTCACGCTCCGAAAGGTTTTCGCGTTGCGCCGCTACCGTCTCGCGGAGCGTGCCCGCGCGCGCTTCCAAATCGCAAATTGCCGCCCGGTGTTTTGTAAACGAAAATGCCTGACAGGCCAAATCCAAGTGAGTCAGGCGGTGCTTGATGCGTTTGTAGCGCAAGGCCTTCGAGGCTTGGCGTTTCAGCGAAACAATCTGGCGGGAAAGCTCGTCGAGACGGTCCGTTACGCGGGCGAGATTCTGGTCAACGAGCGCGAGCTTGCCCAGCGCTTCCTTGCGTTGTGTCTTGTAGCGCGTGATCCCCGCCGCTTCTTCAAAAAGCGTGCGTCGCTCCGAGGGATTCGCGGAAAGGATTTGGTCGATTTGCCCCTGGACCATGAACGAATACGAGACGCGGCCGACCCCGGTGTCCATGAACAGACGCTGAATGTCGCGCAAGCGGCAGGGCTTTCCGTTGAGAAAATAATCCGAAGAGTCGTCGCGGGCGACGCGGCGAACAATGGAAACTTCGTTAAACGCCGTACCGAGCTCTTTTTCGCAGTCGGCAAAAATCAGTTCCACTTCGCAGTACTGGAGCGGCTTGCGTTTGTCCGTTCCCGAAAAAATGACGTCGTGCATCGAGCCGCCGCGCAGGGCTTTTGCGCTTTGTTCGCCGAGCACCCAACGGATGGCGTCCACGATGTTGGACTTCCCGCAGCCGTTCGGACCTACAATGGCCGTGATTCCGGGACGGAGATCGACGCGCGTGCGGTCCGCAAAGCTTTTAAATCCGTTGATGATGAGCTGCTTCAGATACATCGTTTGCTGGGAGGCTGAATGGTTGGAAAATAAGGGACGAAGACTAACGATTCTTGCCGCTTCCCGCAAGGGCTTAACCGCAAAATTTCAGCCGCCGCCTTAGCTCGGGGACGGCTTCTCGCATACCCGTTTCGCCGGCGTTGCGCACTCCCGGCGAAGGAGTGCGTTAATTGCCGAGAGCGACGCGGACGAGCGTTTCCGTCGATGCCGAAGCACCGCATTTTTGAATCGCCCGGCGAACCGCTTTGTCCGCTTGGTCGAGCTTGAAACCGAGCGCCGCCAGGGCCGCTACCGCATCCGCCTGAGCCGAAGAGGCTTCGTTTGCGGCCGCCGATACGCCTGCCGGTCCGCTTGGGTTCGGGCTCGTCGCGGTTGTTTTGACGACTCCGATTTTGTCGCGCAGCTCGACGACGAGGCGTTCCGCCGTCTTTTTCCCGATGCCCGGGCATTGCGAAAGCTGGGCAATATCGCTGTTTTGGATTGCCGTTTGCAGGACCGGCAGCGAGAGACGGGAAAAAATTTTGAGTGCGGTTCCGGGACCGATGCCGCTGACTTTTTCGACCAGCAGTTTGAAGAAATCGCGCTCTTCCGCCGTGGAAAAACCGTAGAGCGATTGACCGTCTTCGCGGAAGGTCTGCAGAGTGAAAAGGCGTACGTTCCCGCCGATATCCGGTAGCTTTTCTGTCGTCGAAACGGGAATGTTCACTTCATAGCCGACGCCGGCGCATTCGATGACGGCGCGAAAGATGCCTGCTTCGATGAGTTTTCCGTTCAGTGAGACGATCATGATTTTCCTTTGTAGCTGTTGACTAAATCCGAGAATGCCTCGTCGGGATTGACGATCGGCGCGTAGCCCAGGTCGCGGCGCAGGGCGTCGATTTTGAACCAGTGGTTCTTGGCGAGTTCCGAGGCGACGAAGCGCGTCATCGGCGGTTCTCCCGCGACGGCGAAAATTTTCCAAAACGTTTCGAGGAGTGTTCCGGCGAAATAGGCGGTCTTGAAGGGGACGGCGGCTTCCGGGCGCAGGCGCGGCAGTCCGATACCTTCGAGAAAGGTGTTAATCCAGTCCCAGAGCACGACGGGCGTACCGTCCGAGACGAAATAGGCTTTCCCGCAGGCCTGTGTTTCTCCGCGGAAGAGCGATTCCGCGGCCAGCAGATGTGCGTGTGCGGCGTTTTCGACATGCGTCAAATCCACCTTGTTTTTCCCGTTTCCGACAATGCGCAGGCGCCCCAGAGCGGCCTGTTCGACGACGCGCGGAATCAGGTGCGGGTCGCCGGGTCCCCAAATCAGATGCGGCCGGATTGAGACGGTGCGTAGCGTTGCATCGTCGGCGGCCCGTACGCGTTGTTCGGCTTCGGCTTTGCTCGCGGCGTAATGGCTGAGCTTAGAGCGGCAGTAGGGGAGGCTCTCGTCGCCGCCGTCAATTTCGCATTCGTTGAAAGTGACGCTCGGCGTGCTCGTGTAAACGAGGCGGGACACCTTGGCGGCGCGGCAGGCGTCGATGACGTTTTGCGTGCCCGTTACGTTGGCTTCAAAAAATGACTTGCGGGACCCCCAGACACCGGCTTTGGCGGCGACGTGGAAAACGAGATCGGCGCCGGTAAAGATTTCTTCGAGCTTGCGGGGATTTTTTGAGATATCCGTCGTGATGAATTCGACGCCCGGTGTTTCGGCAAGGTCGGGCTGTGCGCTGCGTCCGACGGCGCGTACCTGCCAGCCGCGGGAAAGGCATTGGCGAATGACGGCTCTTCCGAGAAAGCCTCCACCGCCCGTGACCGCAATTTTTTTACTCATGTCAGAGACCATAACTGCTTTTACAAATCTTGTCGGTTAAAAATCGCCGATCGGGGCGTCCGATTCTTCGAAAAGGCGTTCCGGCGGGAGGGATGCGCGTACGCGGCGGAGCTTTTCCGAGCCGGAACGGAGTTGTTGCGGCGAAAATGAAAACGTGGTGTCCGCCGTTTTCAGGAGTTCGCGCGCGATTTCGACGGAGCCGGAAAAGGCGTGAAAATGGAGTTTCGGCAGGCGCTTTTCGGCGTGAAGCAGGCGTATCATCTCGCCCCAGGCGCGCACGCAGTGGAGTTGGGCTGAAAGATTCAGTGTCGCGGCGAGCCGGAGTTGGGCGCGGAAGATGTCTGCCTGTTCTTCAATCGTTGCGTCGGCGGTACGGCGTTTATCCAAGCCGATTTCCCCGACCTGAGCCCGCGGGGTGTTTTCAAGGAAAAATCGCATTGTTTCGAGCCAATTCGGGCTACGTTCCCGCAGAAACCACGGGTGCAGGCCGAAGGCCGGAATTACGCCGACGTTGGCGGCGGCAAGTGCGGAAAGCCGTTCAAATTCGCTTTCCCGAACGGCACAGACAACGCCGTTCCACCCTTCGGGAATGCAACAAGGCTCCGCCGCCGGCAAATGCGCGTGGGCGTCGAAAAGCATTTTAGGCGTCACCGGATTCGGCGGATTCGCCTTGTTTTTCTGCCGTTTCGGGGAGCCCGTCCCAAGCCTGTTCGCGCGTCCACGGCACATCCGTCGGGAACCAGCGGAGCGCGAGGCAACGTTTGCCGACTTCGGTTTTCGGGCAGCGGATGGCGAGCGTTTTGTAAAAATCGTCGGCCGCTTCGGGGTCGCGGGCGCGGAGCCAAACCCCGGCGGTGAAGAGCAGGCGTGCGGTGCGTTCGTCGTTGTTCGGCAAGAGGCCGGCGGCGTAGCGTGCGAGGGTCGCCGCGCGCAGGCGAATCGTACTGACCGGCTCCGTGATGCCGCGCGAGAGGACGCGTTCGCGTTCGTCTTCCGTGGCGAATGTTTTTTGCGCGACGAATTCCGGGACGGAGAAGAGCGAGAAAAGCGCATCGCCGTCTCCGCGCACGATCATGGCGGCATCCCAGAAGCCGCGGGCCCGGGAGAGGGTATCGGCTTCAAAATTGTAGCCGCGGCGAATGGCCTCGACGTAGGCATCAAAGGTCGGAAGTAATTCTTTCGGAAAATACTCGCGGGAGTCCTGCGGGCGGTTTTCCCGCATGAGGCGCCGGGCGAGCGTGTAGCGGATTTCGTTGGCGATTTCATCCGCGTCGCAACCGATTTCGCCGGCATCGTTCTCCGTCGGCATACTTTCCTTCGGCGCGTTCGGGTAATGTTTTTCGACGAAGGCGATGAGCTCGTGCGTTTCCATGACGCATTCGGCGATGTAATTGGAAACCCCGTACATTTTTTCTTTCAGCGCGAGGGCGAGCGCCTCGTCGTAGCGGCAGGCTTCAAGGGATGCGGCAATCGGCTCCGAGTCGGATTCCGGGACAAGGTCTGCGGCGGTGGCGGTCGAGTCCAGTTCGGATTCGGTTGTGGCGCAGGAGCAAAGTAAAAATACCGACGCGGCGAGGGCGGTAAGACTTCTAAGCGTTTTCAGCATAAAAATATCCTATGCCTTTTTTCTCTTAATTCACGCTAAATTTTTGTAAAGTTTCCTCCAAGATGAACAGTATCACACTCAAAGTTAAGAAAGTGCACCCGAATGCGGTCGTGCCGCGTTATGCAAAACCGGGCGATGCCGGCATGGACCTGACCGCCGTTTCCGCCGAATTTATCGCTCCGCGCAAAATCAAAGTGGATTTCGGTTTGCAAATGGAAATTCCCGAGGGACACGTCGGCCTGATCTTCCCGCGCAGCTCCGTCCAAAAGACGTTCTGCCGGCTCTCGAACAGCGTCGGTGTAATCGACAGCGGCTATCGCGGAAATGTAATGGCCGTTTTCGATATTTTGGACGTCTGTCCGGAAGGCGAAAACGAGGCCCTGATTGCCGCGGAAAAACTTTACGCCGCCGGCATGCGTTGCGCTCAAATCATCATTATGCCGTATCCGCAAGTCGCCGTCGTCGAGGCGGATGAACTTTCTTCGACGGAACGCGGGGCCGGCGGCTACGGCTCCAGCGGGATTAAGTAAAATACCCGGGAAGCCGTGCCCGAAGGACGAAAGATGTCGGAGCTGTCGGTCGAAATCGCCGTTCCCGCATTCAACGAAGCCCTGCGTTTAGAGCAGGGCTTTTTGACTTTGCGGAATTGGCTCGACGGCAACGGACTGTCCGAAGTCCGCATTTGTATCGCAGAAAACGGTTCCTGCGACGATACGCCGCGGATTGCCGAACGCCTCGCGCGGCAATATGCGGGAACGCGCGTAATTCGTTGGCCGGAACCGAGCCTCGCCGAAGCGTTGAAGCAGGCGTGGGGAAGCTCATCCGCCGCTATTCTCGCCTACTGCGATGCCGATATGGCGACCGACCCCGCGCATATCTCCGAGGCGCTGAAAATCCTGCAGGAAAATCCGGATTGTGTGCTGGTTTCGGGGTCGCGGCATCTACCGGGCGCCTGCGTTTCCGGGCGCAACTGCCGCCGGCGTATTGTTTCCCGCATCTATGCGACTTGCGTGAATCTTGCTCTCGGGACTCATTTTTCGGATTCTGCCTGCGGCTTCAAATTTTTGAGACGAAGCTGGTTCGAGGGCATTGCGGGAAAACTCGTTGCCGAGCAATTTACCTTAGGCGCCGAATTGGCGATGCTGGCGGAGCGCCGGGCGAAAGGCGCTTTGGTCGAAATTCCCGTGCGCTGGGAAGAGCGTGCGGGGACGCATGTTCGCCTGTTGCCGGCAATTTGGGCTTCTGCGAAAAATATTTTGAAAATGCGACGGGTCCGGCGGGCCGCCAGCGCTGAGCCGTAAATGGCGCGGGCCGGGGCTTTGCCATGCCGCTAAAACGAGAAAACACTCTCAACTCCGGCGGGAGTTGAGAGTGCGAGACCGTACAACGGATAGCTTGTCAAAAAGCTATGCGAGCGCTTGGGCAAGGTCGGCAAGAATGTCGTCGATATGTTCGATGCCGACGGAGAGGCGGACGGTGTTCGGGCGGATTCCTACGGCCTCAAGTTCTTCCCGGGTCATCTGCGAGTGCGTCGTCGAGGCCGGGTGGATGACGAGCGACTTGGCGTCGGCGACGTTGGCGAGCAGGGAGAAGAGCTTTAATTTGTCGATAAAGGCGCGGGCCGTCGTCGCATCTCCGCGGATATCGAAGGAGAAGATGGAGCCGGCCCCCTGCGGGAAGTATTTTTGATAAAGCGCATGCGTCGGCGATTCGGGAATCGACGGGTGGTTGACGCGTTCGACCTGCGGGTGATTGCGGAGAAATTCCACGACCTTGAGTGCGTTTTGGACGTGTCGTTCGATGCGCAGCGAAAGCGTTTCCAGTCCTTGAAGGAAGAGAAAAGCGTGGAACGGCGAAAGGGTTGAGCCGGTGTCGCGGAGCAGGGTGGCTCGGATTTTGGTTACGTAGGCGGTATTTCCGCAGGCCCGGGCGAAGGTGATGCCGTGGTAGCTTGCGTTCGGCTCGGAAAGTCCGGGAAATTTTCCGTTGGCGCTCCAGTCGAAGTTGCCGCCGTCGATGATGACGCCGCCGATGGCCGTGCCGTGCCCGCCGATGAATTTCGTCGCAGAGTGGACGACGATATTGGCTCCGTGTTCGAAGGGGCGAATCAGGAAGGGCGTGCCGAAGGTATTGTCAACGATGAGCGGGATGCCGTGTCGGCGTGCGACGGTTGCGACGGCGGCGATATCGGAGACGTCGCTGTTGGGGTTTCCGAGGCTTTCGATGAAGATGGCCTTGGTGTTCGGACGAATCGCCTCTTCGTAGCTTTCCGTGAGCGGATCGACGAAGCTGGTCGTGATGCCCGATTCCGGCAGCGTGTAGGCCAAGAGATTGTATGAGCCGCCGTAGATGCTGCGCTGGGCGACAATGTGATCGCCGGCCCGTGCGATGTTTTGAATCGCGTAGGTGATGGCGGCGGCACCGGAGGCGACGGCGAGGGCGGCACTTCCTCCTTCGAGGGCGGCGATGCGGCGCTCAAAGACGTCTTGCGTCGGGTTGGTCAGGCGACCGTAAATATTGCCCGCTTTTTGCAGGGCAAAGCGATCCGCGGCATCCTGTGCATTGTGAAATACAAACGAGGTGCTGGCGTAAATCGGGACGGCGCGTGCGTCGGTTGCGGAATCCGGACTTTCCTGTCCGGCGTGAACTTGGAGGGTTTCGAATCGTTGATTTGCTTTCATTTTTTTTTCTTTAATTCCTATTGGCTGGGTATGAAATGGAAGCATGGATAAACTTTTGACAAACGGCAAGCGATTTTTTCTCCGTCGTGCACCGTACAAAAAACGTTCCCGTGAAGTTGATCACGGGAACGTTTTAGGACAGATGATTGTATGTCCGGCAGTGCCGAACGCCGTTTTTAGCCGCGGCGGAGTTTTTCGAGCAACACGCTTTGGTCGAGAACCGGCATGAAATCTTCGTGTGCGATGCCTTTTTCGAGGATGAAGAGGGTCAGCAGGTGCTTGGCCTGAGCGAGCAGTTCGTGCGGCTTCCAGGGCTTTTCAAAGTACGAGTCGATATGGGCTTCGTTGACGGCACGAATCGTGTCGGCGTGCGTTGCCTGTCCTGTGAGGAGAATCTTGCGCGTTCCCGCGAAACGTTCGTCCTTGGAAATGTCTCCGAGGAGATCGACGCCGTTTTTACCGGGCATGACGTGGTCGGAGATGACGAGGCCGAGCTGATCGCCGGAGTCTGCGATTTCGTCGAGAAGCGTTTGTACGGCGGCGGCCGATTCGCATTCTTCGATGCGGAAGAATTTGGCGAGGGGGCGGAGGTCGCGCAGAACGGAGTCCAGAACTTCGGCTTGGTCGTCAACGCAGATGATATTGATTTTTTCCATGAGAATGTAAGTGCTTTTGTGTTTTTAGTACTGAAAGAATAATCGGACGGTTTGCGGGAAATTTCAAGTATTCGTTTTGCTGTAAGGCAGATGAATGCAAAAACTTGTTTTTCCGGGGACACTTTCGAGCGAAATTTCGCCTTCGTAGGAATCGACGATGCGTCGTACGATGGCGAGCCCGAGTCCGAGTCCGAATTGCAGGCCGTTTTTCTTGGTGGTGAAATCGGGTTGAAAGATTTTTTGGTGGAGGCTTTCGGGAACGCCGGGTCCGTTGTCGGTGATGGTGACGGCGATGAAGCCGCGCAGGGTCCCCGTCGGAACGACTTGGAGACGCATTTTGATGAGCGGATCCGGGGTTTGCGCGAGCTTAAGCGCGTCGCAGGCATTTTTCGTGATGTTGACCCAGATTTGGACGAGCTCGGTCATGTCCGCGCAAATTGTCGGACAGTCCCGGGCTTCGCCGATTTGTGCTTCGAGACGGACTTCCCGCAGGTGTGTTTTCAAAAGGGCAATCGCTTCGCAGAGGGATTCGTGGACATTGGTGCCGGCTTCTCGGACGATGTTCCCGCCGCCGCCGAGCAGTTTGACGGAGCGCACGATGCTGGCGGCGTGCTTGGCGGCGACGCGCATATCGTGCAGGTCATGCCCGAGTTCCCAGTAGCGCGCGGAGTTTTCGAGGCCGGCGATAAAATCTTTGCCGAGGGCCTTGGCGTTTTCGCGTGTTCCCGCGATACGGACGAGGACTTTGGCGATGTCCGGCGGAAGATCGTATTCGGCTTCGAATTCGCGGGCGAGGCGGCGAATGTCTTCACTGGAGGTGACGGCGGAATAATTTAAGCCGCGGCGGAAAATGTCCAAAAGCTCGCCGGAGCGTTCGGCGATGGCGGTTTCCAGGAATTCCAGGACGAAATCCGTTTTGCGGGCGAGCACGCCGACCGCGTTATTGAGCTCATGCGCGATGCCTGCGGCGAGCTGTCCGAGGGTGGCGGACATTTCCGCGCGGTGCATGCGCTTTAAGGCGGCTTCTTTTTCGACGGTGCGCTCAAACATGCGGGAGTTTCTTACCGCAAGCTCGTGCAACATCGCCGGCGTAAACTGCTCGACGAGGGAACCGTAAATTTCCGGTTCTACGGCGGGAACGGAAGTGTCGATATAGGCCAAATCGACATCGGTTTCCGCAATCATTTCCGATGAAACGGCATAGCGCTGCGAGAAGAAGCTTTGGACCCCGATGTAAGAACCGGCACTCGCCCGAAAAATCTCGTAGCGGTCGCCGTCGGGCGCATCCTTGTCTTTTTGATAGGCGATGACGTCTCCGTAAACAATGAGAAAAAGCCGCGTACTGGGCTCGTCCTGGCGGAGAATGACTTCACCTTTTCTGTAAGAAAGGCGGCGGCTCGGGTCGGAAAAATAAACCCGGTTGATGCGTTCCAAATTTTTTTGGTAGGGGAGCGGTTCGGCGGGCACGGGGGACGGGGTAGGGGTGAAAGAAAAGCAACGGGACGGCTCGCGGGAAGATTATTCCCACGAAGCCGGCTGGCCGGTGCATTCGAGAACGCCGCGCCAGAGCTCGCTGGTCGTGTTGACGCGCTTGCGGCCCTTCGCGATGAGCGAAAGCGGCAGGTTGACGTGAACACGGTGGCACATTGCGACAATCATGCCCGTCTTTCCGGCCATACCGGCGTGGACGGCGTTGTGCGCCAAGTGCGAGCAATACGCGTTGTCGTAAGCGTTCGCCGGGATGCTTCGGATGATGTAGCTCGGGTCGATATATTTAATCGACGTGTCGATGCCGTGTTCCTTCATGTCGGCGTTGATGCGGTCGCGCAGGAACTTTCCGATGTCGGCGTGGCGCTTGTTGCCGGAAGCGTCCGTGCCGAGGTTGACGTCCTTGAACAAATCCTGTCCGGCGCCTTCCGCGACGACGATGACCGCGTGATCGCTCGTCGTGATGCGTTCGCGCAGCTTGGCCAGGAAGCCGTTCGGGCCGTCGAGTTTGAGCGGTACTTCCGGAATGAGGACGAAGTTGGCTTCCGAGCTCGCGAGCGAGGCGTAGGCGGCGATAAAGCCGGAGTCGCGGCCCATGAGCTTGACGATTCCGATGCCGCGCGGAGCTCCCTTGGCTTCGACGTGCGCGCAGTTGATGACCTTAACGGCCTCGGAGACGGCGGATTCAAAACCGAAGCTCTTGTCGAGCAGAATGATGTCGTTGTCGATGGTTTTCGGAATCCCGATAACGGATTTTTTCAGGTTGCGCAGTTTGCATTCCTGGGAAATTTCATTGGCCGCGCGGAGCGTGCCGTCGCCGCCGACGACGAAGAGGATGTCGATGCCCATGCGTTGCAGCGTGTCAACGAGTGTCGGCGTGTCCTGTTGGCCGCGGGAGCTGGCGAGAATCGAGCCGCCTTGTGCGTGAATGTCCGAAACGACGTCGCTGTCCAAGAGCATCGGCGAGTGGCCGTACTTGGCGACGAGGCCTTCGTAGCCGTAGCGGAAACCGTAGATGCGGGAAACCCCGTAGGAATGCTGCAGGCCCATGACGAGGTTGCGGATAACGTCGTTCAAGCCCGGGCAGAGACCGCCGCAGGTGACAATCCCGACTTTCGTTTCGGCGGGATTAAAGAAAATGGATTCACGCGGGCCGGCGGCTTCGAAAGACGGCAACGGGCGGCCTTCTTTGATGGCCTTCATCGTGCCGGCATAGGTAATGTCGAAAAGAATGCGGTCGTCGTCCGTTTTAAAGAGTTGTTCGGAGTAGCTTTCTTTTTTGAAAGGCGAGGGGAATCGGCATTCTCCGAGGTTTTCGATCAGCGTATCGGCTTCGGTGATTTGGGGAACTTCGTAGGCGCTCATAGTCTTTATGCGAATTATGCGGAAATTCTCCCACTCGCCGCGCCTGTTCGCAAGATTTTAGTTTACGCGGATTCCCTCCTAAACAAAAAAGCGAGCTCAGAAAAGAGCTCGCTTCCTGCTCCCGGATTGCCGGAAGGGGTGAAGGCCTTGCCGCTACTCGTAGCGAAGGGCTTCGATGGGGTCGAGGCGGGAGGCGCGGAGTGCGGGGAAGATTCCGGAAACGACGCCGATACCGACGGAGAAGATAAAGCCCGCAAGCATGACACCCGGCTCGACCGACATGCCGACCATGCCGTGGCTCATCGGGGAGCCGCCGCCCGCCATGACCATGCCGATGCCCTCGACTAACGCGACGGAAAGCAACAGGCCGAGCAAACCGCCAAGCGAGCTGACCAGCGCCGTTTCGACGAGAAACTGCATGAAAATATCGCTTCCGCGCGCACCGACCGCCTTGCGTACGCCGATTTCGCGGATACGTTCGTTAATCGCGGCCAGCATGACGTTCATGATGCCGATTCCGCCGATGAAGAGCGAAATAAAGGCCACGCCGCCGAGCGAAATCATGAACGACTGCTCGGTTTTTTTGAATTCGTCGAGCATTTCTTCGTTCGTCGAAATCGAGAAATCCTGAAAGCCGTTGTGCGATTGCAACAATACGCGGTCGAGCTGCGAAACCGTGTCTTCGAGCTGATCCACGGAACTCACGCGCACATACAGCGACGAAAGCTTGTCGTTGGACGTGTAATTCGTCATCGCCGTGTGAATCGGGATGTAGCAACCGCCGTTCATCCAGCGTCCCGGACCGCGCTTCTTGTTTTGTCCTCCGGGCCCGCCCTTGCCGACGGAATAGGTGTTGAGAATGCCGACGACGGTAAACCATTCCCCGCCGATTTTCACGGCCTTACCGATGGGATCTTCGTTGCTTTCAAAAATTTCTTCGGCTACGAGCGAGCCCAGGACGCAGACTTTCGCGCGCGCCAGCTCGTCGGCATCCGCAAGAAAACGTCCTTTCTGGACAGAACGCTTGTTGATGACGAGCCAGTCCGACATCGTTCCCGTGACGCGGGCGTTGAACTCCTTGCCGTTGCGGGAAATGCTGGTCCAGCGGATTGAAATTTCGGGTGAAATATGGGAAACGCTCGGCACGAGCTTGCGAATGGCATCGACATCGACCATGCGCAGACCCGGCGCCGATTCCTGAAGGTGTTCCTGCTCTTTCGGGAGCGATTCCGTCGAAATCGTGATTTTTTCGATGCCGCCCTGCATTTCGATAAAGCCTTTGAACTGGCCGACCATACCCTGGACGACCGACACCATGGCGACCAAGGCCGCGACGCCGAGAATGATACCCGACATCGAGAGCAGGGAACGCATTTTGTGTGCGAGAATTTCCCGCAAACCGTTGATAAATGCTCCGTAAAAATTCATTGCAGGTAGTCCTCCATAATCTTGCCGTCACGCATCGAAACCACGCGGTTCGTGGCCTTGGCCACTTCCAAATCGTGCGTCACCATGACCACGGGAAGTCCGCTGTCACGCAGAGAACGCAATAAATCCAGCGTGCGCGCGACGTTTTTACTGTCGAGATTGCCCGTCGGCTCGTCTGCCAAAACCACGCCCGGATTGTTCACGAGTGCGCGGGCCGTCGCGACGCGTTGGCGCTCCCCGCCGGAAAGTTGCGAGGGGATGTGCCCGATGCGGTGATCGAGGGCGACGCGGGAAAGTGCCTCGCGGGCCCGCTCCTCCGCTTCCCTGCGGGAAACGCGCGAATACGTCAGCGGTAACATGACATTTTCCAAAACGGTCAGCCGCGGGAGCAAATTAAACGCCTGGAAAATGAAGCCGATGCGGTTGGCGCGGTACCACGCCCGCTTGGAAGCTCCGATGTCGGAGACGTCTTCCCCTTCAAAAAACATCTTGCCGCTCGTCAGCGTGTCCATAAACCCGAGCATATTCATCATCGTTGATTTGCCGGAGCCGGACGGCCCCAGGATCGCGATGAATTCCCCGCGGTGAATTTTGACGCTTACGCCGTCGAGTGCGTTCACGTCTTCGTCGCCCATGCGATAAATCTTTTTGGCATCGACCAACTCGATGACGGGCGTGTTATCTGTTTTTTCGGAGTCAGGCATTGGAAAGTTTCTACACTATTGCCGTAAGAACGCCGCGCCGAGAAAAAAGTTTCAGGGAATGCCGTTCCGGGAGAAGTTGAAGCGCTTAAACGCTTTCCATCAGCGCACGGATTTCGGCGTGGAGACGGGCGGCGTCTTCGCGGGCGGCTTCGACTTTCTGCCATTGCGCGCGCAGGGCGGAGCTTTCGATTTTGTCGCGCGTGCCGCGTTCCGGAGCCCAGATGGAGCTGCCTTCCTTCAGCTCGCCGGAGGTGTCCTCGCGGATTATGATCATTTCGAGGAAGACGCCGAGTTCGACGAAGGCGTTGTGCCAGACGGGATTGGTCGAAGAAAGGGCTTCGTTGAGTTCCCGCAGGCGGATGTAGGCGAGTTTTTTGATGCCGAGCGAGTGACGGTGTTCAATCAGGGATTCGGTGCAGATGATTTTTTCCTCTTCTCCGATTTGAACGTGAAAGCGATTGGATTTTTCGAAGCGTGTCTGCGAGTCGGCGAGGGATTCGGTGCCGGCGGGCGTTTTATCGATTGCAGAGAAAAATGCGGTTGCCCAAGCCAAGTCGATATCTTTTTCGGCTGCGTCTTTTTTCTGAGGAAAGGCATCGGCGGCGTTTTGGAGGATGCCGCGGAAATAATTCGGAAAGTTTTGCCAGGAGGCGAGCTCGCGTTTGCGCAGGTAGCGGTAAAACCAAAACGCGTTTACCTGAAAGGCGTCGTCCGGGACTTGGCTGACGCGGCTTTGGCTGTGCGGGCCGACGAGTTTTTCGAAGGGAATCGGTGCGGTTTTTCCGGAACGCCGGCGCAGGAGCAGGAGGCGGCCGCTGTTGTGGGCGATGGCCGTTTCCGTGGCGATTGCCGAGGCGGCCCAGAGCGGGGCCTGCGTGTCTTTGAATGCCAATTTAAAATCGTTGCCGTATTGCCACAGGACGCTTTGCGCCAGACCGAGTGCGACGGCGTAATCGCTGAGGCGCGTGGTGTCTGCGCGGAAGGTGCAAGTTGCATTGCGGCGGAAATCGCGTCCGGTTTCGAACAGGATGCCAGCATCGGCTTCGGGGGCGACCCAGACGGAGAGCTTGGCGCCGTCGGCGACGAGTTTCCAGCCGAGCACGGAGGACAAGTGGCCTTCGAGTTTTTTGGCAACGGCGGCGACTCGGCGCATTTGCGTGAGGTCTTCCGAGAGAATCGTAAAAACGCGGGTGCGTGTTTCGTAAATACTCGGCAGGGATTCCAAGGCGGCTTTGACGAGTGCGTCTTCGTCCGGTGCGGCGGGCGGCGCTTCCCGTGCCGACAAAAAAATCGCCGCGAGCGCGAGAACGGGCAGGGCTGCGAGCGATTTTTTCATGGGGGATAAATTTAGGCGTTGGGAGAAAATGCGAGTGTCGTTACTTTCCCCGCGCGCAGTTTAAACGGTGCGCCGAGCGCTTCGTTGGTGTCGTTGCGGAAAATGGTGATTTCCGCATCCGCCTTCATCGGGCCGAAGTCGAAGCGCCAAAGATTGGAGCCGGAGTAGTCCATCGGGACTGATTTTTTGAGCGAGAGTCCGGGAGCGTTGCCGCGCAGGAAGGGGCGTTCTCCGGGACCGAACTGCGCCTTAAGAATCAGCGCGGTGTGCGGCAGGTCTTCGATGAGCGGCAATTCGCCTTCGGCGATCGGGCGCTGTTCGGGAATGCTTTCCTCGGAGACCTTTTGCGGCTCCGTCGCGGCGGGAGGCGGTTCCGCGGGAACGGGCGCTTCGGGCTTTGCTGAAAAATATTCGATGACGACGAGGCATTTCGGCGCGGCGGGAGCCGGTTCTTTGGCGGGGACGTCGGCAATCAGCTTGGAAACGGCGGAGGCGACGCTTTCGGCATTGGCGGCCTGAGCGCGCTCGAACATGTTTTGCGGGAGCGGGAAATCTTCGTCGGAATCGACGGCATCGGCTTCGTCCGCGTCGATGAAGATTTCGTCGGTCAACGCTTCTTCTCCGGCGTCAAGCTTAGTGATCGATTCAAATTTTTCGAGGATTTCGTCCTGCGTGGCGACGATGGCATCGAGGCGCTCGTCAATGGCTTCCCAATCCTTGCCTTCGCTCTTGGTACCGCTCAGGTGCGTGCGAATCGTATCGTTTTGAGCTTCGATCAGTTCGGCGAGTTCCTTGGCATTTTCGTTGAGCTTTTCGTGAAGTTGCGCCACGGCGTCCGCAAGCTCTTCCGTGCGGTCGTCGGCGGAGCCGGCGGCGGCGAGTTTTGTGTTTTCTTCCTGACGGTTGGCCAAATACTTTACGGCGTTTTCAAGCGAGGCGAGTTGCTTGGACAGGGCTTCAAAATCCGCATGGACTTCCTTGTGGATGATTTCCTGATTCGCAAACGATTGCTTCATGCGCATGTCAAACGCTTCGAGAATGCGCGGCGCGGCATCGTTAATCGCTTCCCGCTTGGATTCGTGATACCACTGATAAGCGGCCAGCACTTCTCCGACGAGCAGGACCGCACACAAAATCGCGAGCGTTACGAAATCATGCTCCTGTTGCGACGCGTAAACCAGTACTGCGATGACGGCGATGACGAAAACGACGAGGCCGAGGCGGTTTGCGCCCGCCGAGGCGGGTTTCGCTGCGGGAGTTTCCTGAGACGAAAATTCCATGGGTGTTTTGTGTTGATGCCTTAGCGGGCACGTTCCGGGAAACCGACTTTGCGGTAAACCTTCGAGAGCGTTTTCCAGGCGGTTTTCTGGGCGGCTTCCGCACCGGCTTTGAGCACTTCGTCCATGTAAGCCTGATCTTTAATCAGCTCGTCGTAACGCCGGCGAACCGGATCCAAAACGGCGATGACGGCATCGGCGACGGTCTTTTTGAAGTCGCCGTAACCCTTACCCGCGAATTCGTCTTCAATCGCGGCAACGGATTTTTCGGTAATTGCCGAGTAAATCGAAATGAGATTGGTTACGCCCGGCTTGTTTTCCGCATCGGCGCGAATCGACCCTTCGGAGTCCGTGACGGCGGACATGATTTTCTTGCGGATGACGTCCGCGGTGTCGATGAGGTCAACCGTTCCGAGCTGGTTCGGGTCGGATTTAGACATCTTCGAGTTCGGATTCTGGAGCGACATGACGCGTGCGCCGGCCTTGCCGATGTAGGGTTCGGGGACGTTGAACGTCGGCGAGTAGGTCGCGTTGAATTTTTCCGCGAGGTCGCGCGTGAGCTCGAGGTGTTGTTTCTGGTCTTCGCCGACGGGGACGACGTGGGCGTTGTAGAGGAGGATGTCCGCGGCCATCAGCACCGGGTAGAAGAGCAGACCGGAGTTGACGGAAATTTGCTTTTTCGCCTTGTCCTTAAACTGCGTCATGCGTTCGAGCTGGCCGAGCGGGCAGATGCAGGAGAGCACCCAGGCGAGTTCGTTGTGGCCGTAAACGTGGCTTTGAACGAAGAGGTGGCTCTTGGCGGGGTCGAGTCCGCAAGCCATGTACTGCGCGAGGCAGGAGTAGGTGTTTTTGCGGAGTTCGGCGGGGACTTTCGGGAGGGTGATGGCGTGCTGATTGGTTACGAAGAAATAGCATTCGTAATCATTTTGCATGGCGCTCCAATTGCGCACCGCGCCGAGGTAGTTCCCGAGGTGGAGTCTTCCCGTGGGTTGAGCTCCCGTTAAAATGACCGGTTTGGAAATAGGTGCAGAATCTGCCATAAAATTTTGTCGTAAAAAAGTTACCGGGCCGAAACGACCCGGGTGAAAGGCGCTTTGCCGGGCGTGCCTTACGCGAAGTAGGCGACGCCGGCGTCAAAGAGCGGTTGGTTTTTATTGCCCGGAATATTTTTGCCGATATCGGTTCCGCGGCGTTCCGAGTGCCCCATTTTGCCGAGCACGCGGCCGTCCGGAGAGATAATTCCTTCAATCGCCTGGTAAGAGCCGTTCGGATTGCAGGAAATATCGTAGCTCGGCGTACCGTTGGCCGTGCAGTATTGGAAGGCGATTTGCCCGTTGGCGGCGAGTTGAGCGACCACTTCCGGCGAGGCCGTGAAGTTGCCTTCGCCGTGGGAGGCGGGGACGGTGAACACGTCGCCGACGTTGACATTGGCGAGCCAGGGCGACTTTACCGTGGCAACGCGCGTGTGTACGTAGCGGGAAATGTGGCGGCCGATGCGGTTGTGGAACAGCGTCGGGCAGTTGGCATCCATGTCGCGGATTTCGCCGAAGGGCACGAGGCCGAGTTTGATGAGCGCCTGGAAGCCGTTGCAAATCCCGAGAATGAGGCCGTCGCGTTCCTTGATGAGCGCGTTGGTGGCATCGCGGACTGCGGGATTTTTGAAGACGGCGGCGATAAACTTGCCGGATCCGTCCGGTTCGTCCCCGGCGGAGAAGCCTCCCGGAATCATCAGGATCTGCGTCTTGGCAATCTTGTCTGCCAGAGCGCGCAGGGATTCATCGACGGCGGCGGTCGTCAGGTTGCGGACGACGAAGATTTCCGGTTCGGCGCCGGCTTCGCGGAAGGCGCGTGCGGTGTCGTATTCGCAGTTCGAACCCGGGAAGACCGGAATGAGAACGCGCGGCTTGGCGACGGTGATTTTGGCGTGTTTTTGCGCCGGACGTTCGTCGCAGGAGTAGGTCTGCGGTGCGGGTGCGGTGTCGGCGGGAACGGCGCGGGTCGGGAAGACGTTTTCGAGGGCGAATTCCCAGGCATCGCGCATGTCGGAAAGGGCGAGGGAACCGCCTTCCCAAGCGGCGACCGCTTTTTCCTGCGTGAAGCCGATGACGCTGTGTTCCAAGCCGTCGAGTGTTTCGTCGGCTTCGACTTCGAGAATCCAGGCGCCGTGCTCAACCGCGAAGAAGGAGGCATCGGGTGTTTTTTCCAGCTTAAATCCGATTTCGTTGCCGAGGGCCATTTCCGCGAGGGCGACGGCCTTGCCGCCTTCGCGAACGGTGCGTGCGGCGAGAATCTTCCCGGCGAGAACGAGTTCGTGGATTTTTGCGAGCTTCGTGCGGAGATCTTCCCAGTCCGGCATCTGATCCGCCGTGAGCTTGGCCGGAACGTGGACGAGCTTTGAGCCGATTTTCTTGAATTCCGGAGAAACGACCTTCGAGGCCTTGGCCGGAACGATGGCGAAGGAAACGAGCGTCGGCGGGACATCGAGGTTTTTGAACGAGCCGGACATCGAGTCCTTTCCGCCGATGGCACCGTTGCCGAGTTCGAGCTGGGCCGTGAACGCTCCGAGCAGGGCGGCAAGCGGTTTGCCCCAGCGCTTCGGATCGTTGCCGAGTTTTTCAAAGTATTCCTGAAGCGTCAGACGCGCCTTTGCGGGATTGCCGCCGGCTGCGACGAGGCGGGCGACGGAATCGACGACGGCGAAAGCGGCACCGTGGGCGGGCGACCAACTCGAGACTTCCGGGTCGAAGCCGAAGCTCATCAGCGTACAATCGTCCGTTTCGCCTTCGAGGACCGGAATCTTGGCTGCCATGGCTTCCGTCGGCGTTGTTTGCGTTTTCCCGCCGAAGGGATGGAGCACCGTGCCCGCGCCGATGGAGGCGTCGAAGCGTTCCACCAAACCGCGCTGGCCGCAGCAACGCAAGTCGCCGAGAGCATTCATCCAGGTGGCTTTGACGTCGTTGCTCAAAAGCGGTTTCGGGAGGAACGGATTGGCGATCGGGTCCGGCGCGGCGACGTGGGCATCCGCTTCCTGCGTGGCCCCGTTGGTATCGAGGAAGGCGCGGAGCAGGTTAACGATCGTGTTGCCTTGCCAGAACATGCGGAGACGACCGGTGTCGGTGACGTCGGCAACGTGCGTGGATTCCAAATTTTCGCGTTCGGCGGCGGCGCGGAATTTTTCCAGATCGGCCGGGTCGATGACGACCGCCATGCGTTCCTGCGATTCGGAAATTGCGAGTTCCGTGCCGTTCAGGCCTTCGTACTTGCGGGGAACGCGGTCGAGATGGATGTCGAGCGAGGGTGCGAGTTCGCCGATGGCGACGGAAACGCCGCCGGCACCGAAGTCGTTACAGCGCTTGATGAGGCGGGAAACTTCCGCGTCGCGGAACAGGCGCTGGAGTTTACGTTCGGTCGGAGCGTCGCCTTTTTGGACTTCCGCGCTGTTTTCGAGCGCTTTTTCGGTGTGTTCCTTGGAGGAACCGGTGGCACCGCCGATGCCGTCGCGTCCCGTGCGTCCGCCGACGAGCACGATGATGTCGCCGGGAGCCGGCGTGCCGCGAACGACGTTTTCTTTCAGCCCGGCTGCGACGACGGCGCCGATTTCGAGGCGCTTGGCAACGTAGCCCGGGTGATAAATTTCATGAACCATTCCCGTCGCGAGGCCGATTTGGTTGCCGTAGGACGAGTAGCCCTGAGCTGCGCCGCGCACGATTTTGCGTTGCGGGAGCTTGCCCGGAAGCGTCTTGGAGAAAGGCACGCGGGGGTCCGCCGCGCCGGTGACGCGCATGGCCTGATAGACGTAGCTGCGCCCGGAGAGCGGGTCGCGGATGGCACCGCCGAGACAGGTGGCCGCACCGCCGAAGGGTTCGATTTCCGTCGGGTGGTTGTGCGTTTCGTTTTTGAACATGACGAGCCAGTCTTCCGTCACGCCGTCGATGGTGACGGGAACGACGATGGAAGCGGCGTTGATTTCTTCGGAAACTTCGAGGTCGTCGAGCTTACCCTGTTTTTTGAGCTCGCGCATGGCGAGCAGGGCGACGTCCATGAGGCAGACGGTCTTTTCTTCGCGTCCGAGGGCCTTGCGGATTTCGAGGTATTTGTTCCACGCTTTTTCGACGGGGGCGACGAGCGGGGAATGGTCGAAGGAAACGTTGTTGAGGCGCGTCAGGAAGGTGGTGTGACGGCAGTGGTCGGACCAGTAGGTGTCGAGTACGCGGATTTCCGTGAGCGTCGGATTGCGGTGTTCTTCGTCGCGGTAGTATTTCTGGACGAAGCCGATGTCGGCATCGCTCATGGCCAAGCCGAGTTCCTTGCGGAGGGCGGCGAGTTCGTCGGCCGTTTTTTCGGTAAAGTTTTCGATGCTCGGGATGGCGGCGGGGGCCGGAATTTCCTGTTTGAGCGTTTCGGGAACGTCGAGAGAGGCTTCGCGGGAATCGACCGGGTTGATGAGGTAGGCTTTGATGCGTTCCAGGTCTTCTTCGCCGGCGCCGCAGACGGCGTAAACGCGGGCCGAAGCAATCAGCGGGCGTTCCTTGAGCGTGAGCATCTGCACGCATTGCGCGGCGGAGTCCGCGCGCTGGTCGAATTGGCCGGGCAGGTATTCAACCGCGAAGACGGCGGCTTCTTTGCTGCAGGGAAACACGTCTTCGTAGACATCGTCCACTTGCGGTTCGGCAAAAACGGTCAAAAGCGTTTTGCGGAAATCTTCCTCGGAAAGCCCGTCGATATCGTAGCGCTGGGCAATGCGCAACTCGGACAATCCCGAGAGGCCGAGCGATTCGCGCAGGTCCTGAAGGACACTGTGCGTTTGTTCACGGAAAGCGTTTTTTTTCTCAACAAAGATGCGTTTCATAAAAGAAAGTGTAAGTACTGATTTTCCCTAATCCGTTCCCGCGAGGCAACGAAAATCCCCGTCTTCCTCTGCGGCAACGCTTGTGTTGCGGTGTTTCGGTTTAAAGCATGGCGACTGCGGGAACGTAGTCGTGCACGGCAAGCATGTGCGCCTGGATGGCTTCCGGTTCCATTGTCTGAAGCGCCTCCAGCGTTACGGCTTGGTCAAGGTTGAACTTTCCGGAGGCCACGCGGCGTAGCGCGGTCAGGTGGGCGCCCGGGCCGAGCTTGCGTCCGAGGTCGTGGGCGATGGTGCGTACGTAGGTGCCCTTTGAGCATTCGACATAGAAATCGACGTCGCTGTTGCCGCGCATTTCCCGCATCTCGAATTTGGAAATCCGAATGAAGCGCTTTTCGCGTTCGACTTCCTTGCCTTTACGGGCGGCTTTGTAAAGCGGCTGTCCGTTAATCTTGATGGCGGAAAACATCGGCGGAATCTGGTACTGGTCGCCTTCCATGGCGCGCATGGCTTCCTTAATTTTTTCCTGCGTGAGCTCTGCCGGAACCGGATTTTCCTCCATGACTTCGCCGTCCGAGTCCTGCGAATTGGTGACGATGCCGAGGCGCAGGGTTCCCGTGTAAATCTTATCTTGGCTCATGAGATACTGGGAAGCCTTGCAGGCCGGGCCGACGAGGATGACGAGCAGGCCGGTGGCGAGCGGGTCAAGCGTGCCGGCGTGACCGATGCGTTTGGTGTGCAGGATGCCGCGCAATTTGGCAACGACATCGTGCGATGTCCATTCCTGCGGTTTGTCGATGAGAAGGATACCGTTGAAGTCCATGCCTACATCTTTCCCGAAATTGCCGGGGAAATCAATGCTTGAGGCTACCTCCAGAAATTCGTTTTTTTAGGGGTTTGCAGAGGATCGCAATTCGTTCCATTGCGCCGCAGGCACGTAAACGGGTCTGCCCCGTCACTTTGCGGCGCTTGTTTTTCATGGATTATCCGCGGGTTCCGACTACGTCTGCACCCGCGGTTATCCCATGTCGTGCCCCTCCGGCGCACAGCCCCGAAGGGGCAATTGCGAATAGCGAATCCCGAATTCCGAATGCTCACCGCGTAGCAAATTTTAGGGACTTGAGAAGTGTTATCGATGTCTGATCCCGCCTATCCCTCTTTAAGCTTTAAGCCCTAATCATTAAGCTCTCTCTTTAATTTCCAGAGGTAGCCTTAAAGAAAGGCGGGGCGGAA
>JAZRSB010000009.1:0-2569 GCA_045651325.1 Candidatus Spyradenecus sp. | reverse complement strand
GAATATGATTCGATGAATCGTATTCGTAAGACGGTTTTCGCCGACGGCACTTTTGTCGCTTCCGCCTACGACTTGCTCGGAAACAAAATCGCCGAATACGGCAATGCTTCCTATCCGGTTTTGTTTGTGTTTGACGCGTTGAATCAGAAAACGCAGATGCAGACATTCCGCACGCTTGCGGGCTCGCCGGAAGCCTTGGAAAACCTCGCGGGCGGCGACGCGACGAGCTGGAATTACGATGCTGCGACGGGGCTTTTGCTTGCGAAAACCGACGCCGCCGGACAGTCGGTCGTTTATAATTACACGTCAACGGGCTTGCTCACGTCCCGCACTTGGGCGCGCGGTGTTGTCACGACTTACGCTTATGACGCGTGGAACCAACTCTGCGCAACGACTTATTCCGACGGCACGCCCGGCATCACGCAAAGCTACGATCCCCTCGGCAGAATCGTTTCCACCGCCGACGCTTCCGGAACGACGGCCTTTGCTTACGATGCTTACGGGAACGTCTCCTCGGAAAGCCTGCTCGGCGGCGGCAAAACGCATTTGCTCACGGAGCTGTCCGACGCCTTCGGGCGTTCGCTCGGCTACACCTACGCGAAGGACGGCGGCACTCAGCAGACCGTCGGCACGGGATACGACGCGGCTTCGGGGCGGATCGCCTCGGCAAGTTTCGTCCACGGCGGCTCGGCAAAAACCTTCACTTATAATTACCTTGCGGGCACAAATCTCTTGGAATCGCTGGCTTGTCCGAGTAATCTGACGATTATGCACAGCTACGAAGCCGAGCGCGATTTGCTCGCGGGAATTACGATTCGCCGCGGAGCTTCGACTGATGTCGTTTTGCGGAATTACACTTATGATGCTCTCGGACGTCCGCTCACGCGATCGACTTCCCGCAACGGCACGACGCAGAACGACAACTTCGGCTACAACGCGCGAAGCGAACTCACTTCCGCGACCCTCGGGAACGACGAATATGCTTACGCGTTCGACAATATAGGGAATAGAAACACCGCTTCCGAAGTGGGAACGGAAAGCGCGTATTCCACAAATAATCTCAACCAATACACGGAAATCTCTCTGGGAGAAACGGTGCCCTCGCCGCTTCAGTACGATGCCGACGGAAACGTGACGCAGGTTCAGACCTCCACGGGAACGTGGAGCATCACCTACAACGGTGAAAATCGTCCGGTACGTTTTGAGAACGCGGAAACGCAAACGGTCGTGGAATGTGCTTACGACTCGCAAGGTCGCCGCTTCGAAAAGAAGGTGACGGTTGCGGGAGCAACGACGCTTCACCACCGCTACATCTATCGCGGGTATTTGCAAATCGCGGCGCTTGATTTGACTCGCTCGGCGCATCCGGCTCTTTGGCTCGTAACCTGGGATCCGTCGCAACCGACGGCGACGCGTCCGCTTGCGATTCAAAAAGACGGCACGTGGTTCACCTATGGCTACGACCTCACGAAAAACATCTGTGATGTCTTCGGACCTGCCGGCTACATCCGTACAACATATTCCTACGCTCCGTTCGGCTCGGTCACCGCTTCCGGCGACGTCACCCAACCCTTCCAATGGTCTTCGGAATACTACGACTCTGAACTCGACCTCGTTTACTACAACTACCGTCACTATTCGCCCTCGCTCGGCCGCTTCCTCTCCCGCGACCCCATCGAAGAACAAGGCGGACTCAATCTGTATGCGTTTGTCGGGAATTGTCCCGTAAAATTAGTCGATTTTTTAGGGAAAGGACATATTAACGACATTCTGAGGGAGCAATATATTGTTAATGCTATTTACGGAATATTTCCTCTACGGACGCTCAACGCTAGGCGTTTTCTCTTTATCGAAGATATTTGGGGCGAGATGGAAGACGCGATAGATAGATATGTCATGCCTTATTGTTTGAACAGGTATGTCGAGCAAAAAACAAGGGGCGCAGGGATTCACAAAGAATATATTTCTTGGGTGAATGTCGCAGCCGTAGATCCAAATAGAACTCTCCGGGTGGGCAATAAACACGAACTGCTACAAAGTGTGGGCTCTTCGTCGAATGTTTTTGTGTCAGGGGAAATCTCCTATTGTGTTTCGGCGACAGGCGATGTTACAAATGTCCATGGGCATGTATCTGTGTTTTGGAAAGACATAATGGATGCAAATTCATTTTGGGAAAGCTACAAGCGTACGCGTGAAGAAATCAACTGGCAAACTGCGCTTCTTCTAGCCAGCGAGGGAATTGTTGATATTATTGGAGATAAGCTCCTTGATGCCGACTTCGAGTTTATCATTAAATATGGGCTTAAATTCTAATTGACATGAAAGCAATTAAGTTATTTTTCTTCGGAGTAGGCACGGTTGTTATTCTTCCGTTTGTGATACTATTAATTGAACTCTTTATATCCTTATATTGGGGCGCTACAGTGGACTGGGGATGGGAAGAGGTACGTTGGGAAGATTCATTATTGGAAAGGCGAAGTTCTTATGTTTTGAGCGAAATGCCATTTCTTAAAGGAAAGACCCATAACCTGAAATTGTTTTATCATAAACAGGGGATTTTGGGAACGGG
>JAZRSB010000008.1:0-15082 GCA_045651325.1 Candidatus Spyradenecus sp. | reverse complement strand
GTCGGAGTCCCAAGGCTCCGTTTCGTCAAAGGGATTCGTCCCCGCCAAAATTTCCTCCTCGTCGCTCCAACCGTCCCTGTCGGAGTCGTTTTCCCCGATCCCCGCCAAAGCCCAAATTGCACCCGCAAGCCCAGCAAAGATGAACATGCCCGCCGCGAGCGGCAGCCAACGCCCGCGCGAATTAAAAAAAGTGTTTTGATTCGTTAAGTTAGAGATACTCATGATACTTATTTTCTCCGGCAGTTTCGGGAGTCATTTCCCGAGCGTACGGCGGCAATTTAGTACACTGTTACTGACAACACAAGAAAAACCTACTCACAAGTTCTGTTCGCCTCTGTAAAAACAAAAATCGTAACAAAAATTTTGCCCGTACCTCTCCGAGAGGTACGAACTCAAAGCAATTCAGTGTTGTCGTCTCGAAGCGAGCCCATGATTTTTTGATGCGTTTCCTGTAGACGGCGAATGGCGGAGTAGGGGTCCGTACTTGCGCAGACGGCGCGAACGACGGCGAAGTTTTGCGCTCCCGCACGCACGACATCCGGCAAGCGGATTGCGTCGATTCCGCCGATGGCGACGGCGGGAGCGGGCGCGCGGGAGAGCATTTGCTTCATCGTCTCCAGTCCGAGCGTTGCGTCGGGGATTGCCTTCGTCGGCGTGGCGTAAACGGGCCCGACGCCGATGTAGTCCGGATGCACTTGCTTAGCGGCTTCGACCTGCGCGGGCGTATGGGTGGAAAGCCCGAAAATTTTCAGCGACGGAAAGCGCTCCCGCGCGCGCGGAATCGGCATATCGTCCTGTCCGAGATGTACGCCGTCGGCTCCGGCTTCGACCGCGACTTCCGGTTCGTCGTTGACGATAAAAAGAGTCTGTGTTCCCGCAGTAATTGCGCGGAGATTTTTTGCCGTGGAAAGAAGGTGTTCCCGCGAAACGTTTTTCATGCGCAGTTGGATGACACGCACTTGCGCGCGCACGGCGGCTTCGGCGCAGGCTTCGTAGCTCGTCGCCGGATCGGTGATAACCAAATAAAGTCCGAAAGGATTTTTCATGGGGGGAAAGGGTAGGGGCGCGAATGAACACGAATGCCCACGGAATTTTGAGGGAATGAATCAGTTCCGGAGATTCGTGCCCATTCGCGGGTTCGGTTTATTTCAAATCTTCAGCGATGAGGCGGGCGATTTTACGTCCGCTCTTGAGCATGCCGCCGAAAATCGGACCCATGCGAAATCCGCCCTGAACATTGTTTGCCGCCATGCCGGACGCGTAAAGACCGGGAAAAAGTCGCTTGGTGTTTTCGACGGTCGTACGCTCTCCGTCTTCCATCCACATCGGTTTTTCGCCGAGAATACCGCCTGTGGGCGAATCCACTTGCACGCCGGCCTTGTTCACGGCTTTTTTGACAATTTCGCTCGGGTGCCCCGTGCCGTCGAGGACGGCGCGTGCGGTAACAACGAGCGGATCGACGTGCATATCGAGGCGATGTACCGGATTCCAGTTGATGACGACTCCGGAAATGACTCCGCTGTGGATGACGATGTCTTCCACGCAAACGGTATTGAAAAT
This sequence comes from Candidatus Spyradenecus sp., assembly GCA_045651325.1. GTDB lineage: Bacteria > Verrucomicrobiota > Verrucomicrobiia > Opitutales > UBA953 > Spyradosoma. Next base: position 13,522 of record JAZRSB010000008.1, on the reverse strand, counting down.
AATCGCTCCCGCCTTGCGCGCGCCGAAAATCAGCCCGGCCGCCATTTCGACGGAATCGCAGGTGTGATAGCCGTTCCCGAGAGGGACGCTTGTGATGCCGAAGTCGTTGAGAATTTCCGTTGCATCGTCTTGGACGACGACTTCGTTCATCAGCATGCCGCCGCCCCAAACGCCGCCGCCCGGGGCTAGTTTACTCTCGTAAACGGCAACTTTGAGCCCGGCAAGGGCGAGGTCGCGTGCGGCAACGAGTCCGCTGGGACCGGCTCCGACGATGGCAACATCCACCGCCAAATGAGCTTCGAGTTTATTGAAAAACGAACGCACAATAGCGCCCGTGATTTGTTCTTCCATGACCATGTTTTTGCTCTTTCTTTGTCGTTTTCAAAAAGAGCGCTCGGCGCAGGAACACCCGTTCCCGCAACACGGTCGAAACCTTCCTCAGTATTTCCTACGCCGGCATTATCCGGATCAGGTTCTCGGGTATAATCTCAGCCGGCGGAAACGATTCCGCGGGCACCCCTTACTGAAAACGTTAAACTGCGAGCGAAGTTAGGCCGTTTTGCTCGTAGAGTCAATTTATTTAGGCCCGAATGCGATGAGCCCGGCGAGAATGAGAATTGCGGCAATCCAAGCGCAGCGAATATCCCAACTTGCGGGAATGCTTTTGCCGTAGGAATTCGGACGTCGCGGGCGCGTCAGCAGGTACAGCAGGATCAACAGAAAGATAATGCGAGAGTACGGAAAGATCGATACATTCGAAAGGAGCACCCACCAACCGGTTCTTCCCGTGTCGTGGAGGCGACGTACGGAATGCGTCCAGACGAAGAAGCTGAGGGCGATACATACCGCCGCGATGAGAAAAACAAGGGCAGGGGGGAGCGGCTGAACGTTGCCGTCTTTGGATAATGCAAGCGTCGAAAGAAGTCCGAACCCGAGTATAAAGGCGACGGCATAGGCAACAGGGACGGTCTGCCAAAAATGCTTGCGCGACATACAGCCTGTGAAGGTGCCGGAGAAGCGAATGGCATCGAGCCAGGCTTTTTTAAGGTCTTTAAACATCGGCGGAAAAACTACTTCCGGATTCCGGAAAGGACTTGGAAGGCGTGGCCCATTTTTCCGGGATGGATAATTTCGATGAGTTTGGCGCGTTCCCGCATGGCGGCTTCCGTTTTTTGGCGTTCGCCAGCATCGACGATTTGCTGAATCGCGGGCAGGGCGAATTTCATAAAAAAGGCTTCCTGCCGCAGCGTGGCGACGCGGGAGAATCCGGCTTCGCGGGCGACGGGTTCGAGGCGATCCCAGAGGACGTGGCAAGTCAGGTCTTGCTCTCCCGGACGTGCCGTCAGCGCATTGCTCAGCCCGTGGCGAAAATACGCACGCGCCGTGCCTTCGGGATAGGTGTCGAGGCAATCGGCAAGGCGTTTTCCGTAATCAGGGAAAATCATGGCGCCGCGCCAGTTTCCCGCGAGGATTTTTTGCAGGAGCGTTTCGGCATCGAGGGCGATGTCGATATGCCAGTCTTCGTCGATTGTCGCGGGAAGTGCTTTGTCAACGAAGCGGGCGAGTTCCGGTTTGGAGAGGTCCGGCAAAAGGGTTTCGATCCACTCGCCGTTGCCGGCGCGCATTACGCCGATTTCCCGCCAGGCATTGTCCTTGAAGACGAGGCGGTGAAAGGGTTGGGCATCTAAGAGCTCGTTGGCGAAAACGACGGCTTTTTCCGGAATTTCGACGGTGTCGCCCAAGCGAAAGCTTTTCGTTTCGGCAAAGACGCCTTCGGCTTCCCGCAGGTGAGCTTGGCCGGGTTCGGCGCCGATTTCGACGAAGCTGCATTCGCGGGCGGTCAAACCGGCTTCCGCCAGGAGGCTTTGCGCTGAGGCGACGAGGAGCTTACCGAAAACGGCGCCCATCGTTGCGGACGTATAGAAGTCCGTGCCTTCCGCCGTGCCGACGCGTTCCCGCTTGCGTGCGTAGTAACCGTATTCGGGGGCGAAAAGCGCGAGCTCGGAGAAATCCCGGAAGCTCAGCACGCCGCCGTTCTTCCGCGCCGCCGCATCCAATACCGCGTCTAAGCTCATGGTATTGGCTTATTTCGCGGTCCGGGCGCGCGAGCGTTTCTTGCGGGCCGGGACGAGGTAAGACTTGTTTTTGATAAGATTTTCGTAAAGAGCGAGCAGGGCGATACCTTCGCGCGGACGCACCTTGTCGGCCTTGGTCGCACGGTCGATCTCGCGCTTAAGCATGCGGCAAAGATCGTCGGCATTGTACTGAATCATATTCAAAATCTTATCGACCGAGTAGCCGGAGAGCGCTTCTTCGATGTAGAAACCGTCTTCTTCGTCGTCTTCGAGGAAAACGTGCGCTTCGTCAACGCGTCCGAAGAGATTGTGAAGGTCGCCGATGATGTCCTGATAGGCACCGACAAGGAAGACGCCCAGATAGTAGGGCGAGCCCGGCGTGATTTTGTGCAGATTGAGCGTATTGCGGATGTCTTCGAAATCGACGAATTCGGCGATTTTGCCGTCGCTGTCGCAGGTGATATCGACGAGCGTCGTCGGCACCGTCGGCTTTTCCGTCAGGCGATGGACGGGTGCAATCGGGAAAAGTTGGTCGATGGCCCAGCTGTCGAGCAGGGACTGGAAGACGGAGAAATTGCAGACGTACTGTTCCGAGAGCATGACGTCCAAATCGAGCAAATCCTCGGGAACGTTGCCTTCGAGCGAGGGGATTTCCTTGTGGATCTGGCGGCAGATATGCCAGAAAAGGCGGTCGGCTTCGGCGCGGTTTTCGAGATTGAGGTAACCGTGTTGGAAAAGCGAATGGGCTTCTTCACGCTTCTGGCGCGCATCGTGGAAACGTTCCAGCAGGCCGTAATGGCTGCCGTTGTTGAGGATTTCTTCGAGTTCCCGAACGATCGGCGCTTTCTTGCGCGTGACAAGCGGCTGCGTCGTGTCGTCCGCCGTAACGATGCGGCCGACGGCCTCCGTAATCAAAATCGCATGCGGAGCAACGATGGCGCGTCCGCTTTCCGAGGTAATCGTCGGGTGTGCGACATCGGCGTCGTCACACACGGTCTTGATATTGGCCACGACGTCGCGGGCATAGACCTCCATCGAGTAATTCATCGAGCTTTCGTAATTGGAGCGGGAACCGTCGTAGTCGATGCCGAGACCGCCGCCGACGTCCAAATGCCCCATCGGGAAGCCCATTTTCGTGAGTTCGCAATAGAAACGCGCCGCTTCCGTGACTGCTTTTTTGATGGTCAGGATGTTCGGAACCTGCGACCCGATGTGGAAATGCAAGAGGCGGAGCGACGAGCTCATGCGTGCGCGCTTGAGTTTTTTCGCCGCGAGAATAATTTCGCCCGGAGTGAGACCGAATTTCGCGTATTCTCCGGTCGATTTGGCCCATTTGCCTTCGCCGCTCGTCGTCAGCTTCACGCGGAACCCGATTTGCGGTTCGGCATTCATTTCCTTGGCAATGCGGATGATTTGGTCCACTTCGTCGAGCTGTTCGACGACGATGATTGTGCGCTTGCCGAGACGCTGTCCGAGCAAGGCGAGACGGATGTAATCCTCGTCCTTATAGCCGTTGCAAATCAACAGGGCTTTCTTGTTTTCGAGCAGGGCGAGCGCAATCAGCAATTCCGGTTTGCTGCCGGCTTCGAGACCGTAATCGTAATCGTCACCCGCATCTAAAATTTCTTCTACCACCTCACGCAGCTGGTTCACCTTGATCGGGAAAACGCCCTGGTAACGACCGCGGTAATTTTCGTCTTCAATCGCCGCACGAAACGCACGGTTCAACTGGATAACGCGGGAGCGGAGAATGTCCTGCACGCGAATCGTCATCGGCGGACGCAAACCCATGCTCTGAGCTTCCTTGATGATGTCCGTAATACGAATATGGCGGGCATCGCCTTGAGGATGAACATTCAGAAAGCCTTCCTCGTCAACGGAAAACAGATTCGCGCCCCAACGCTTGAAGCCGTAATAGTCTTCGGCCTGAGCCGGTGTCCACACAGTCGTCTGATTTTTTTTCATCTCTCGAAAAAGCAGTGTAAAGATTCGGAATGCGAAGTCTATGTATTCCCAAGGAGGAATGAAAGATTAAAGCGCCCTGCCGGAGGATTATTTTAAGGACGAACGCGTGAAGCCGCCCTCCTGCAATTCGCTGTTTTTTAAGGAGGATTTTGTCCGATTTTATGATAGAATCCGCGTTTATGAGAATTTTGGCGCTTGAGAGCTCCTGTGACGAATCCGCCGTCGCGCTTTTCGATTCCGAAAAAGGCATCGTTTTCGAGCGCGTAAACACACAAATCGCGCTTCACTCGCAATACGGCGGTGTTGTGCCGGATCTGGCTTCGCGGGAACACCTCGCGAATTTTCCGCTTTTGCTCGAAGCGCTTTCCCGCGAAATCGATCTCCGCGACGTCGATGCTGTTGCCGTTACGCGCGGTCCCGGGCTCGCCGGTTGCCTCGCGCTCGGGATTGCCTATGCCAAGACGCTGGCGCTGACGCACCGCAAGCCGATGCTCGCGCTCAACCACTTGCGCGGCCACCTCTTTTCGCCGTTTATCCCGCTCCATGAAAGCAATCCCGCCGGATTCGAAGAAGCGAGTAGGGCGCTCTTCCCGCATTTGGGACTGGTTGTTTCCGGAGGCAACACTCTCCTCGTCGAAGTTGATGCCGAACGCCGCGTAAGCATTCTCGCGGGAACGGTGGACGATGCCGCCGGAGAAGCCTTTGACAAGGGTGCTAAGCTCCTCGGGATGCCGTATCCCGGCGGCGCGCTCATCGAAAAGCACGCCAACGAAGCCCGTGAACGCGGCCGATTTGTCTTCCCGCACGGCGATGCCATCAAGCGCGAACCGCGTTTCAGCTTTTCCGGACTCAAAACCAGCCTGCGCTATCGCCTCGAAAAGCTCTCGGACGATGCACTCGCCGAATCCCTCCCGGAAATTTGTGCCGATTATCAGGAGGCCATCATCCGCCAGCTCACCGACAAAGCCGCCGTGCAGTTCGAGAAAAAACGCTACGCGAGCATCGGACTCTCGGGCGGCGTCTCCAACAACAAGACGCTCCGTGCCGCATTCGAAAAATTGGCGCACCGCAAAAAAATTCCGCTCTTGCTGGCCAAGCCGAAGCACACCGGCGACAACGCCGCAATGATGGCGTTCGCCGCTTGGTTCGACGCCCAACTCCCGCCGCCGGAAGCGTCCCAAAAAATCACGTTCGAACCCGCACTGACGATCGACCGTCCGTAGCTGAATCGGAAAGCGAATCCGAGCCGAATAATAAATCCGAGACTCCTCATGAGTAGTCCCGAAATCCCTTATTCTATGCGGATTTCTCACCCTTCCCGTTTTATGCACAATAAAGGTTATGTCTAATTTTGTTTTTTACGCGTTGGACCTCTCTCATTAGCTTTGGCACAAAATACCCTCTTGTCATTCCGATACCGTTGACGATTCTTTCGGAAGGACAACCGGCGGCTCCCGTTAGCCGAAGTCTCTTCGACGAATCCCCATTCGGGCAGAAATAATGCTCCCCGTGACTCGCGGTATTCCCCGTGAGGCACGGCACCGGAAAATTTGCCCGGAGACTCCGCTCGATTCGTTCTCTTCAAATAAAAAGCGCCCCCGCCATCTGTGCGAGGACGCTTGTCTTTCGGAAAAGATCCGGCTTAGAGGAAGGAGAGAATCTTCTTCGCCGCTTCCGGAATGACCGTTCCCGGACCGAAAATCGCCTTACACCCTGCCGCGTAGAGGAAGTCGTAGTCCTGAGGCGGAATAACGCCGCCGCAGAAAACGAGGATGTCTTCGCGACCGAGCTTCTTGAGTTCGGCGATGAGTTGCGGGACCAAGGTCTTGTGACCGGCTGCAAGCGAGGAAACCCCGACGCAGTGGACGTCGTTTTCAACCGCCTGCTTTGCCGTTTCTTCCGGCGTTTGGAACAGCGGTCCGATATCGACGTCGAAGCCGAGGTCGGCGTAAGCCGTGGCAACGACCTTCGCGCCGCGGTCGTGTCCGTCTTGTCCCATCTTGGCAATCATGACGCGCGGACGGCGGCCGTTTTCTTCGGCGAACTTGTCGCTGGCGGCGCGCACTTCGGCGACGATGTTGTTGTCGCCGTCTTGGGCGAACTCGGATTGATAGACTCCGGAAATCGAACGAATCACTGCTTTATGTCTCCCGTAGATTTTTTCAAGTGCGTAGGAAATTTCGCCGAGCGTGGCACGGAGGCGTGCGGCGTTGACGGCGAGTTCGAGAAGGTTGCCTTCCTTCGTTTCCGCGCATTTCGTGAGCGCTTCGAGAGCGGCTTCGACTGCGGCGTTGTCACGCGTGGCGCGGATTTCGTTGAGGCGGGCAATCTGCTCTTCGCGCACGACGGTGTTGTCCACCTCGAGCGTTTCGAGCGCATCTTCCTTGGCGAGCTTGTAGCGATTGACGCCGACGATGGTTTCGCGTCCGGAGTCGATTTGAGCCTGACGACGAGCCGCGGCTTCTTCGATGCGCATTTTCGGCAAGCCCGTTTCGATCGCCTTCGCCATCCCGCCGAGTTCTTCGACTTCTTGGATAAGCGCCCAGGCCTTTTCCATGATGGCTTCGGTCAGGCTTTCGATGTAGTACGAACCGCCCCACGGATCGACCGTACGGCAGATACCGGTTTCGCTTTGGAGGAAGAGCTGCGTGTTGCGGGCAATACGCGCCGAGAAATCGGTCGGAAGCGCAATGGCTTCGTCGAGCGAATTCGTGTGAAGCGACTGCGTGTGGCCGAAGGCGGCCGCCATCGCTTCGACGCAAGTGCGCGCAACGTTGTTAAACGGATCCTGTTCCGTCAGCGACCAGCCGGAGGTCTGCGAGTGTGTGCGGAGTGCAAGCGACTTCGCGTTTTCCGGGCCGAATTGCTTGACGATTTTCGCCCAAAGCACGCGTGCGGCGCGCATCTTGGCAATTTCCATGAACATGTTTTTGCCCTGCGCCCAGAAGAAGGAGAGGCGCGGTGCAAACGCATCGACGGAGAGCCCTGCCTTGACGCCCGTGCGGATGTAATCCAGGCCGTCGGCGAGCGTGTACGCCATTTCGATGTCCGCCGTCGCGCCCGCTTCCTGCATGTGGTAGCCGGAAATGGAAATCGAGTTGAACTTCGGCATGTACTTGGACGTATACTCGAAGATGTCGGCGATAATTTTCATCGACGGCGTCGGCGGGTAAATGTAGGTGTTGCGGACCATGAACTCCTTGAGAATGTCGTTCTGAATCGTTCCCGAGAGGAGTTCCGGCTTCACGCCCTGCTCTTCTGCGGCAACGATGTAAAACGCCATCACCGGAAGCACGGCGCCGTTCATCGTCATGGAAACGGAAATTTTGTCGAGCGGAATACCGTCGAAAAGGGTTTTCATGTCGAGCACGGAGTCCACGGCGACACCGGCTTTACCGACGTCACCGACAACGCGCGGGTGGTCGGAGTCGTAGCCGCGGTGCGTTGCCAAGTCGAAGGCGACGGAGAGGCCCTTTTGACCGGCGGCAAGATTGCGGCGGTAGAATGCGTTGGACTCTTTTGCGGTCGAGAAACCGGCGTACTGACGCACCGTCCACGGACGCGTGACATACATCGTCGGATACGGTCCGCGCAGGTTCGGTGCGAGCCCGGCGGTGAAGCCGACCTGTTGGCAATCGGCGGCGTCGGCCTGCGTCTGCAACGGCGCAACGTCAATTTGTTCCATTGTGCGCCACAGCAATTCCTTCAGCGGCTTGCCGGTTGCTTTTTCGACTTGTTCCTGCCATTCGGCCTTCGTTCCCGTGGCAGGAGCGATTTTGAAATCGACGGAGGAGAAATTCGGAATACTCATGATTATTAGCTTTCCAATTTTAGGGGGTTACGCATTGATCCCGACTTTCGCGAGAAGCGCTTTGTTAACGGCGTAGCAATTCGCCTTGATGTGGATAAATTCGTCCACGCCGGCAGCCTTGAAAGCTTCGACGAAGTCCGTCGGATAGCCGGCGAGCACGACTTGCGTTTGCGGCTTAGCGGCCTTGATTGCCTGAGTCAGCGCGGGAACGATTTCCGGATAGGTATCGTCCGTCGAGCAGATGACGACGATTTCCGCGCCGGAGGCCAAGGCGGCTTCCGCGGCGGCGGGAACATCCTTAAAGCCGGCATTCGAGAGAATTTCGAATCCGCCGACATCAAAGAAGCCCGTCGAGAAATCCGCACGTGCCTTGTGCTGGCGCACCGGGCCCATGTTCGCGAGGAAAACCTGCGGGCGTGTTTCCGCCGCCCAAACGGCGTTACGCATTTTTTCAAACGGTTCCGCCGCACGGACCTGTTCGAGCTTCGGCGCCGATACCGCCGCCGCGACCTCATTGCAGCAACAGCAGCAAGCGTGCTTTTCGGCCTTTTCCTCCGCCTTCTTCGAGCAGCAGCATTCGCGCTTTTCAAGCGGTTTTTCGACCGGATTCGCGTACACGTTGACACCGACGAGCGTCATGCGGCGCTGTTCGAGTTGCTTCATCTTATCCGCATGCACTGCCGCGACGGCCGCCTGAGGCGTTCCGGCGAGCACGGCCGCCGCCATACCGCCGGCCTTTTCGACGTCTTGGAAGAGTGCATAAGCCTTTTCCGCAAGTTGCGTCGTAAGCGATTCCACATAGGGCGAGCCGCCTGCCGGGTCGAGGACCTTGTCGAACTGGCATTCATCGCGGAGAATGATATGGAGGTTTTGAGCGATACGGCGGGAGAAATCGTCCGCCTTGCGTGCAACCGCATCGAAGGGCTCAATCGTGAGGCTTTCGACATTGGCAAGAACCGCCGCCGTCGCTTCCGTCGTCGAACGGAGCATGTTCACGTAAATATCGAGCGAGGACTTGTTCCAGCGGGTCGTCGTCGCGTGAATGTGAGCCTTGCAGGACTCGTCGTCGCCGCCGCAGGCCTTGACGATGCTCGCCCAAAGCGTACGCAACGCGCGAACCTTGGCGATGGACATGAAGAAGTCGCCGCCCATAGCCAGCGTGAAGCGGATCTTACGGGCTGCCGTGTCGATATCGAAGCCGACGGCGGTAAGTGCGCGCAGGTATTCGACTGCCGTGGCTAATGCATAACCGAGTTCCTGGACCGCCGTAGCGCCGGCGTTCGCATAAATGGCAGCGTTAACGCCGACCGTGCGGAAACACGGCTGCGAACGTTTCGTCACGTCCGCCATTTCGGCATAGAGCGCTTCAAACGTCTTCGGCAAAGAGCCGTTGCGAAGGAGGACGCCGATCGGGTCGATTGCGATAGCCCCCGGAATCGCGCGGTCATCGCCGCCGAGCTCCTTAATGGCCTTGCCGACCGTATCGTAAACCTTGGCCGGTTCGTTGCCGCCGTCGATGAACAGAGCAAGCGTCGAGAAATCAACGCCTTCGAGCGCGGTTTTAACGGCATCGACGGAGCACTCCTTGAGTCCGCCGCAAACGCCGGTTCCTTTGAATTTGAGGGAAACGGCCGTCTGTCCGCGTTCGATTGCGGCGCGGAGCACCTTGTTGTACTTGTCTGCGCAACCGGCTGCGGCGTCCTGGGCAATTTGCCAGGCTTGCGGGGCCGCCGAAATGCCGCGCGTGTACGGGAAGAATCCCGGAATCGCCGCATCGGGAGCAACGCCGTCGTAAATCGGCTCAACGAGGATGCCTTCAGGTGTTTTTGTAAAAAGTTTCTTCTCAAACGGCGCGCCCTTGAGGGTCTCAACGGCTGCGGCCTTCCAGTCTTCGTAAGACGGTTTTGAAAACTCGTCTAAAGTAAGTTTCTTTTCCATGCGAATGTGTGTTTTCAGTGTTTATGGCGAACGTAACCCGGCAGTTTCCGTGTCTATACTCCGGGTAAACGCCCGCCGTTTCTAAGACTTAGTGCTGGCAGAATTCGGTCAGCACGCCGAAGGTCGATTTCGGGTGCAGGAAGCCGACTTGCGTATTGTGCGCGCCGGGGACGGGCGTTTCGTTGATAAGCGCGCAGCCCGCGTTTTTAGCCTGTGTAAGCTGAGCCGCCGCATCGTCGGTTTTAAAGGCGATGTGATGGATCAGGCCGCGTCCGCCGTTTTTCTCGATAGCTTTCGCAATCGGGCTGTCCGGAGAAGTCGGCTCAAGGAGCTCGATGTGAACGCCGCCGACGTCGAACATCGCAACGCGGACTTTCTGAGTTGCAACTTCTTCGATATGGGGTTCACCCAGGCCGAGCGCATCGCGATAATGCGGAATGGTGGCCTCAAGGCTCGTCACGGCAATGCCGATATGGTCAATTTGGGTAATCATAATTCTATACTTGGGGTTGGGTGTTAATGCTCATGAGGCGGCGCGCGGCCGCCGTCGGAGAAAGAGTTCCCGCCAAAACCGCCTGCTGCGTCTCCGCCCAGGTTTCGACGATATTCGGATTCTGCGTAAAACGTCTCCAAAGCTCCTGCTCCAAAAGCCATTGGAGCCATTCGAGAGACTGTTCCCGCCGGCGCTCGTCAATCAATCCGGTGACGCGCCCTTTCGCGACAAATTCGCAGATAAGCTTCCAGACTTCGTCGATGCCGACACCTTCGAGGCTGGAACATGCCAAGGCGCGCGGATGCCATTTCGGCGAAACCGGCGTAATAAAATGCAAAACCTGTTCGAGCTCGGCGCGCGTCGCCAAGGCACGGGAACGGTTGTCGCCGTCCGCCTTGGTCACCAGCAGCGAATCGGCCAGCTCCATAATGCCTTTTTTGATGCCCTGAAGTTCATCTCCGGCCCCGGCAATCGTGATAACGAGAAAGAAGTCCACCATCGAACGCACGGTCGTTTCGCTCTGCCCGACGCCGACGGTTTCGACCAAAACGACGTCGAATCCGAAGGCCTCGCAGATGAGAATGCTCTCGCGCGTCTTGCGGGCAACCCCGCCCAAAGCACAACCCGAAGGTGATGGGCGGATAAAGGCGTTTTCCCGGCGCGTCAGTTCTTCCATGCGCGTCTTATCGCCGAGAATGCTGCCGCGGGAAATGCTGCTGCTCGGGTCAATCGCCAAGACGGCGACCTTTTTGCCCAAATCGCAAAGATGGCAGCCGAAGGCCTCGATGAACGTACTTTTCCCGCCGCCGGGGACGCCGGTAATTCCGACGCGCACGGATTTTCCCGTGTACGGCAACAAGCCCTGAATGACTTCGTCCGCAAGCGCCTGATGCTTCGGCGCATCGCTTTCGATGAGCGTAATCGCACGCGCCAGCATCACGCGATCGCCGCGCAAAACGCCGTCAATGTAATCCTGAGCAGTGAGAACGGGGGGCATAGCAACGGGCGGGAAGGTTTATCCCGCCTTCCCTTCTTCTTTAGATTTGGATTTCGGGAAAATGTCCGCGATACGGTCAACCGATTGCTTGATGTCTTCGAAAGGAATCTTTTCGACGATTTCCTTCGCGCTGTCCTTGAAGGATTCGGGGACAATCTTGGCGACAATCTCCTGCACCTTTTCGCGCAACTCGACGCGGCGAATCTTGCCGGAAATCGTTTTCGGAAGTTCTTCGACGAACTCGATAACGCGCGGATACTTGTACGGAGCCGTCTCTTTTTTGACGTGATCCTGAATACTGCGCTTCAGCTTGTCGTATTCCTCGACCTTGTTGCGCCAGGCCTGCGCCAAAACAATCGTTGCCTTAACCACCTGGCCGCGGATGGCATCCGGAACGCCCGTAATCGCACATTCCAACACCGCCGGGTGAGACATCACCGCCGACTCCACTTCAAAGGGACCGATACGGTAGCCGGAGCTCTTGATGACGTCGTCGTTACGGCCGACAAACCAGAAATAGCCGTCGGCATCCCGCGTCGCCACGTCACCCGTATGGTAAACATCGTTATTGTAAACGCGCGTCGTCAGCTCGGCGTCGCGGTAGTAACCCTTGAAAAGACCGAGCGGTTTCTTTCCGTCGGGCGTACGAATAATGATTTCGCCCTGCACGCCCGGCGGCACGCTTTTGCCGTCGTCGTCCACGAGGTCAACGCAGTAGGAAGGATTGGGAAGGCCCATCGATCCGGGCTTCGGCTTCATCCACGGAGTCGTCAGAATCGAACAGGTCGTTTCCGTCTGTCCGAAGCCTTCGCGCAAGCGGATGCCCGTGATATTGTAAAATTCTTCGTAAACGGAAGGATTGAGGGCTTCGCCGGCAATCGTACACCATTTGAGGCAGGAAATATCGATGCCGCTCATGTCTTCGTGAAGCATGAATCGGAAGACGGTCGGCGGTGCGCAAAACGAGGTGATGCGGTATTTGCTGATCATGCGCAACATGTCGCGCGGCGTAAACTTCTCGTGGTCGTAAACAAACACGGCGGCGCCGGCGATCCACTGGCCGTACAGCTTGCCCCAGACGGCTTTTCCCCAGCCGGTGTCCGCCACCGTCAGGTGAAGACTGTCTTCGTGAAGATTGTGCCAAAAGGAACCGGTGACGATGTGGCCGAGCGGATAAGTGAAATCGTGGGCGACCATCTTCGGATGGCCGGTCGTCCCCGAGGTAAAGTAGAGGAGCGAAATATCGTCGTTCGTATTGACGTTTTGCGGGCGTTCGAAAGCCGGGGCGCTCTTGTAGCCTTTCGTGAAATCGTCAAATCCCGCGGGTACGATGGGGCCCGTGGACATCACGCACTTCAGCGTTGCACAGTCCGGGAGTGCCGAGGCTACGCGGTCCAAAACCAATTTGTCGCCGACGCAGACAATTGCCTTGATGCCTGCCGCATTGCAGCGATAGACGATGTCTTTTTTCATCAGCAGGTGTGTCGCCGGAATACAGGCGGCCCCGATTTTATGCAAAGCGAGAATCGTGAACCAAAACTCGTAACGCCGCTTCAGAATCAGCATGACCATATCCCCGCGGCCGATGCCCTTAGACTGAAGGTAGGCCGCCACGCGGTCGCTCTGCTCCTTCAGGTCTGCGAAAGTGAAATCAATGTGTTCCCCTTTGTCGTTAACCCAGCACATCGCCCGTTTATTCGGATGCGTGCGCGCCCACTCGTCAACGACGTCATAAGCGAAATTGAAGTTCTCCGGAACGAGCACTTCAAAATTCTTGCAGAAGTCTTCCTGCGACGTGAATTTCGTTTGTTTTAGGAATTTTTCGAGCATGGTCGTATTGGTTATGAAACGCCCTCTTATGAGAACATTTCACAATTGCGACAAATTTTAATCTGCGAAGCTTTGTGAGCACAAGAAATTTCCCGTTCGCGGAAAGTTTTTTTTAGAGAAGCTCCCGTTTTGCCGGCCGCCGATTCCGCTACGAAAAATCCGGAAAGCGCCCTTCCCATTTCCGCATTGAACGGTAACGCTCAAAAGACTTCAATGATGTCCTATCATGGATTTACTGACCCTCATTTTCTCGTCTGCGACCGTCCTCATTTTGCTGTTTTTCTGCGTATTCCGTGCCGACAAACAGCGCGAACTCGAGCGTACGAACAGCGAATCCCTAAACCGTATTTCAGAGGCCCTCGCCCGCGAACAGAGCAACTCCCGGGAAGCGCTGCGGGAAAACCGCGAAGAAA
>JAZRSB010000007.1:0-1170 GCA_045651325.1 Candidatus Spyradenecus sp. | reverse complement strand
CAAGTCTCAAGCGTCGAGCCTCAAGCATCAAGCGAAGTTTCCGCTTGGAGAAAGACAGAGACCGAAACCATTTACGAGAAGGACGCGGGCGGTATTATTTGGCAAAAAACGACGAATACCGTCTCGTGTTCGGATGAGTCGATTCCCGCGCAAACAAGCGTTTCCAAGACGCAGCTTTCCGGGCTTTCGCTCGCGCTCGAATCCAAGCAGGTCTCCGTCGATCTTCGCGGGAACGAAACCGTCACGACGAGCGCCTACGATCTTGCGACAAAAACGCGGACGCAGACGATCGTTTTTCCGCAGATGACGGATGTGCAGACGAGCGTCTCCGTGGACGGCGCAGTTGTTTCGCAGAGCGCTCCGGGCGGCGTGAACACCTCTGCCGTTTACGATGCGGTTAACCGCCGAATCTCCGCGACCGACGCCCGCGGGAATGCCACGACCTACACTTACGACGCGGGCGACCGCCTCGTTTCGCAAATCCAAACACTCTGCGGGGAAGCCGTCGTGACTTCGTTTGAATACGACGTGATGAATCGGCAAACGAAAACGACGTTCGCCGACAGCACCTTTGTCGCTTCGGCCTACGACTTGCGCGGAAACAAGATCGCCGAATACGGCAATGCTTCCTATCCGGTTTTGTTCGCGTTTGACGCGCTGAATCAGAAGACCGGGATGCAGACTTTCCGCACGCTTGCGGGCTCGCCGGAAGCCTTGGAAAACCTCGCGGACGGCGACGCAACGACCTGGACTTACGATCCCGCGACGGGGCTTTTGCTTGCGAAAACCGACGCCGCCGGAAAATCGGTCGTTTATAATTACACGTCAACGGGTTTGCTTTCCTCCCGCACTTGGGTGCGCGGTGTTGTCACGACTTACGCTTATGACGCGTGGAACCAACTCTGCGCAACGACTTATTCCGACGGCACGCCCGGCATCTCGCAAAGCTACGATGCCCTCGGCCGTGTCGTTTCCACCACCGACGCCGCCGGAACGCGGACAACGACCTACGACGCTTACGGGAACACTGCCTCGGAAAGCCTGCTCGGCGGAGGCAAAACGCATTTGATCACGGAGCTTTCCGACGGGTTCGGGCGTTCGCTCGGCTACACCTACGCGAAGGACGGCAACACTCAGCAGACTGTCGGCACGGGTTACGATGCGGCGTCC
>JAZRSB010000006.1:0-6886 GCA_045651325.1 Candidatus Spyradenecus sp. | reverse complement strand
TCGACGCGCCACGGCGCTCGCGGCGATGTCGTCACAAGCTACACTTACGATGCTGAAGGTCGTGTGATTGCCGAAACGCAGACGGCGGGGACGCTCTCGAAAACGACGTCGCGGAGCTACGACGCGTTCGGCGAGCCTGCTTTCGAAACGGACGCGCTCGGCAATACGACCGTTTATGAACGCAGTGCGGACGGCCTGAGCGAAACCGTGACCTTCCCCGACGGCGGCACGCGCACGACCGTCCGCAACGCCAACGGTGAAACGCTTTCCGTCACGGGCACGGCCGTCGTCGCGCAGTATTACGCTTACGGTTTTGAAAACGGCTTGAAAACGACGACGGTTTACATGGGCGCGGAAAACTCGGCGCGTTGGGAAAAGAGCTACGTCGATGCGCATGGTCGCACGGTGAAGACGGAACGCCCCGGCTTCGGCGAAAACGCGGTTTTGACGACGGAAAACACTTACGCGGGAACGCGCTTAGTCGCGACCGCTTCCACCGGAAGTCCGAGCGTTTCCTACACGCACGACGCGTTGGGCAACGTGGTTGCTCAAGTCTCAAGCATCGATTCCGAATGGCGCAAGACAGAGACCGAAACCATTTACGAAACGGATTCCGACGGCATCGTCTGGCAGAAAACAACGAATACCATTTCCGCTTCGGATGAGTCGATTCCCGCGCAAACGAGTGTTTCCAAGACGCAGCTTTCCGGGCTTTCGCTCGCGCTCGAATCCAAACAGGTGTCCGTCGATCTTTGCGGAAACGAAACCGTCACGACGAGTAGTTATTCCGTAGATACAAAAACGCGGACTCAAACGACGGCGTTTCCGCAGATGACGGATGTGCAGACGAGTGTTTCCGTGGACGGCGCGGTTGTTTCGCAAAGCGCGCCGGGCGGCGTGAATACTTCCGCGACTTACGACGCGTTCAAGCGCCGCACGGCTTCCACCGACGCACGCGGGAACGTCACGACCTACGTTTACGACGCGGGCGACCGCCTCGTTTCGCAAATCCAAACACTTAACAGTCAAGAGTTAATCGTTAATACTTACGAATATGATTCAATGAATCGTATGCGTAAAACGACGTTCGCAGACGGCACTTTCGTTGCTTCCGCCTACGATTTGCGCGGAAACAAAACCGCCGAATACGGCAATGCGTCTTACCCGGTTTTGTTTGTTTTCGACGCGCTGAATCAGAAGACCGGGATGCAGACTTTCCGCACGCTTGCGGGCTCGCCGGAAGCCTTGGAAAACCTCACGGACGGCGACGCAACAACCTGGAATTACGATGCCGCGGTGGGACTGTTGCTTGCTAAAACCGATGCCGCCGGAAAGTCGATTGCTTATAATTACACGTCAACGGGCTTGCTTGCGTCCCGCACTTGGGCGCGCGGTGTTGTCACGACTTACGCTTATGATGCGTGGAACCAACTCAGCGCAACGAGCTATTCCGACGGCACGCCCGGCATCACGCAAACGTACGATGCCCTCGGCAGAATCGTTTCCACCACCGACGCTTCCGGAACGACGACGTTTGCCTACGATGCTTACGGGAACACCGCCTCGGAAAGCCTGCTCGGCGGCGGCAAAACGCATTTGCTCACGGAGCTTTACGATGCCTTCGGGCGCTCGCTCGGCTACACCTACGCGAAGGGCGGTAGCACTCAGCAGACTGTCGGCACGGGTTACGATGCGGTGTCCGGTCGGATTGCTTCGGCGAGTTTCGTCCACGGCGGCACCACGAAAACCTTCACTTATGATTACCTTGCGGGCACAAATCTCTTGGAATCGCTGGTTTGCCCGAGTAATCTGACGATTATGCACAGCTACGAAGCCGAGCGCGATTTGCTCGCGGGGATTACGATTCGCCGCGGAGCTTCGACTGATGTCGTTTTGCGGAATTATACTTACGATACGCTCGGACGTCCGCTCACACGCTCGACTTCCCGCAAAGGCACGACGCAAAGCGACAACTTCGGCTACAACGCGCGAAGCGAACTCACTTCCGCGACACTCGGAAACGACGAGTATGCCTACGCGTTTGACCATATCGGAAATAGAGCGACGGAAACCGTCGCAATGGCGAATTCCGAATCCCGAATCTCGAATTATTCGACGAATAATCTGAACCAATACATGGATATCTCCTTGGGAGAGGCGGGGTCTTCGCCGCGTCAATACGACGCGGATGGGAACGCGACTTCGGTTCAAACTTCGACGGGAGCGTGGAGTATCACCTACAACGGAGAAAACCGTCCGATTCGCTTTGAGAATGCGGAAACACAAACGGTCGTGGAATGCGCTTACGACTCGCAGGGCCGCCGCTTCGAAAAGAAGGTGACGGTTGCGGGAATAACGACGCTGCACCATCGCTATATCTATCGCGGGTACTTGCAAATCGTGGCGCTCGATTTAACGCGTTCGGCGCATCCGGCTTTGTGGCTCGTTACTTGGGATCCGTCTCAACCGACGGCGACGCGTCCCCTCGCAATCCAAAAGGACGGCACGTGGTTCACCTATGGCTACGACCTCACGAAAAACATCTGTGAAGTCTTCGGCCCCGCCGGCTATATCCGCACGACGTATTCCTACGCGCCCTTCGGCGCGGTCACCGCATCGGACAATGGTGTCATCCAACCCTTCCAATGGTCTTCGGAGCACTACGACTCCGAGCTCGACCTCGTTTACTACAACTACCGCCACTACTCGCCTTCGCTCGGCCGCTTCCTCTCCCGCGACCCCATCCAAGAACAAGGAGGACTCAATCTGTATGCGATTGTGAGAAATATGATTCTTTTTGAATCGGATGTCCTCGGTGAGATTGAGAGTTGTAGCAAGTTTTCAAAATGTCGTCCTAAAAAAGACAACCCGAAGTGTTGGGAGGGACGGGACTATTTTCAAAACACTTCTGTGGAAACTCCGGGGAGTAATGGATGCGGTTCAAAATTTAGCCAGTACATCGTTCCGGATAGCCCATGGTTTATGTTTTTACTTTTGGATTTTTCCTTTCCCTGCGATCGACATGACGTTTGTTATGGAACTTGCGGGAGTATTAAGAGTGGCTGTGATAGCGCATTTGAAGCAGATATGCGTCTTCAATGTTCATTATCTTATAGAGGTATTTTTCGGAGCGAGTTGAAATACAATCAATGTCTCCGAGCAGCAAAAGTTTATATAGATGTTGTTCGTCGCTTTGGAGGTGCGGCATATGAAGAAAGCCAAGATCGTTATTGCATTTGGGAAGATTGTATAAAATGAAAATTTTTGAATATTGGCGCTATATGAATCGTTTTTGGGTATTTCCCCTCCTTGTGTTGGCAGGATGTTGTAGGTCTTCGGAAGAGGCGGCTTTTGAGCGCTTGTTAAATTCAGGAACACCTTTTTATTTTGGAGAATTACGGGATGAAAATGTTCCACGGTTAATCAAAGATACTCCCTTTGACCAAATGATAATTTCGTATGAGATTAGGGAACAACGTCCGTCTTCGGATAGTCGGGTGTGGCACGGACAAACTGTGAGAACTTTCATTATTGAGGATAAAGATTTAATCCGTAGCGGTATGCAATATCTGAACGTTAGTATGTGGACGTTTATGTCGCTCAGTACAAGTCCAAGGACTATTTTAAGGACGGTGGATGGGAAGATGTGGTTTTTGTGCCCCAGCTATTTGGACACTTTCTTCTTCGGTCGTTCCTACGGCCCGGATATCGTAATTAAAACGAAGGACGACAAGTTTTGGTGTTGGTTGATGGAGCAGTGCCTAAAGCATGAACAAGCGAACGGATATCCTAATGCAAGATTAGAGGATATCACTTTAACTTCTGACCGCGTTAATCCGATTTACGGGAATTCGCGTATGAAATGTGTTCGTTGACGTCTAGTTTTTATTATTCCGACGGGGAGCGCTGCGTACCTGCGAGGCTTACAAATCTTCGACGAAAACGCTCCTCCGCGATGTGTTTGCTGCTCTTCCGCTATACGGCGAATATCCTGAATTTGTTCTACGTCTTTGACGGGAACAAAAACGCCTCGGCCGTGTTCTACCGGATGAATTCCAACGGTATCGGAGCGCACTACGACTACTCGCCTTCGCTCGGCCGCTTCCTCTCCCGCGACCCGATTCAAGAACAAGGCGGACTCAATCTGTATGCGTTTGTGAAGAATGCCCCAGAAATATTTTTTGGGCTGTGGAGGAGATTCGGCCGCTGTGCCGCTTGGCGGGCATTCACTAATCTTTGGCAAAAACGCCTCGTTATAATGCGACTAATTTGACAATTGTTTGTTGTGTAGTAATAGGGCTTGAGTTTTAAGAGAGGGTTATTAGGATTTAAAATCCTATCTTAAAGATAGGAGATAAATGCTTAATTATCGAAAGGAATACTCATGAATGCTCAGAACTTATCCCTTATCGCAATAATTGCCGCTGCATGCTTCTGCGGTGATGCGCTTTATGCCGCAGAGATTACTGCACCGCCCGCCGGAAACGGCAGAGCCAACGGCGGCCTTATTTACGCGAAAGAAGATTATCGCTTAACCTTGGACGCTACGCACTACGAAAACTACGCCGTGAGCGGCAACGGAGGTGTCGTTTACTCCGAGGACGATCTATACATTTCGGGGAGCGGTGCTTTTCTGGCGAACTCCGCCGGCGGCAACGGCGGTGCGATTTGGGGCGGGGACGATATCATTTTCACGGGAACCGGTGAGGGAAGCCTCACGTTTTACGGCAACTCGGCGACAGGGAAAGGCAATGACCTCTATTTGGCGGATCGCGACGGAGAAATTGTTTTCCGAAGCGGCTCCTACGGTTTCGACGGCGGTCTGGATGCTTCCCGTGGCGGCGATCTCGCTTTTTATGGCGAGGCCAGAGTCACATTTTTCAATAATGCAAACAATGTAATCGGCGGGAAGACCCATTTTGCAAAGGGCTCGCGGGTGGTTTTCGAAGAAACGACGACAAACGCCTTTCTCGGCGGGATTGTCGTCGCCGCCGGGCACTCACAAATTCTCGGCGGAAGCGTGCGCATCGGCAACGAAATCCGCTTGGGCTTTGATACGCGAACGGGGGCTTACGCGAGCTTGGATCTGCGTAACACGACCGGCGTGAGCATCGATTCGAATACGCGTCTCGCTATCGCAGCATCAAGTTGGGCGAACTCTGCCGTCGGGGAGGGCGAAATCGTGGACGCAACCCTGATTTATGCGCGCGGAACAGAGCTTGTCGAAACCTTCTCCGCAGGCACCGTGCTTCTCAGTACGCCGTTTCTGAAAAGCGAAACGGCTTTTGACGGCAACAATCTCGTTGTGCGCACGATTCGTAAAAATACTGCAGACGTGACGCGGGAGCTCGGCGGCAACGCGGCAAGCGCGATTGCCTTGGGAGACACGGCGCTACTGGAGGCAAAGACTTACGACGACGCCCGCCGTTATGCCGGCGCGGCAAGCGGTGAGCTTGTGGCTTCCGCAGCCCATGCCGCTGTTGCCCGTGCGCGTGTGAGTGCTTCGCAGACGACGCGCTTCCTGCTGAATGAAATCGCGGGAAGCGATAAGCCGGTGTCCTCCAAAAATACAACGGCGTTTTATGCGCCGAGAGACCGTTGTGTTGCCCAAGCTGCCACGGAAGAAGGCGTTCCCGGCGGAGCAAGTCCGGCGGAAAGTCCCGAAGCTTGGGGATGGGAAATCGCCGTTGCCTACATCGCTCAGTCCGGAGACGTTGCCGCCAACGGCGGATACAACGCGTATGATTACGACTACGCGGCTTCCTGGATCGCTGCGAAAAAGGCGTTCGACTTCGGAAGTGTCGGCGCAAGCTTCGAATTCGGCGAAGGCAACACCGAAGGCGCCTTGTCGAAAGTGAAAAGCGATAGTTGGGGCCTTGGAGCGTTCCTCTTTTTGCCGATTACCGATGCGGGCACCTACGCCCTGATTCAGGGCGGCGCGAGCCTGGGCGACAATGAGTTTTCCCGTCGCCTGAACGGACGCCGCTTCAAAGGCAATTTTGATGCATGGACCTGCTACGTGCAAGGCGAGGCGGGAACGCATTTCGAGATCTTTCCCCGCTTGAAGATTAATCCTTACGTCACGCTCAATTACAGCGCGTACGAGGCGGACAGCTTCTCCGACGGCGGTAACCGCTACGAGAGCCTGAGTTTCGCAGACACCTCCGTTAAGCCCGGCCTGCGTCTGCGTAGCGATTTCGAAATCGCCGGTCTGAAGAGCTGGGCAACGCTCGGCGCCGCCTGGACCTACCGCTTCTCCGATGACGCCGCCGATCTCGGTGTCCTCGCCAACGGTACCGCGGCAAATGTGCGCGGAAATGCCGGATCGCGCGACTTTGCCGAAGCCGGCGCGGACTTCGGAATCGCGCTGACGGATGCACTCAACATCTCCTTCGGCTATGCTTACGCCAACGGCGGCGAACTCGAGTCACACGATTTTTACATCCGCACCGGTCTGAAGTTCTAAACGCTCTTGCGGAGCTTAAAGGCTACTTCCGGAAATTCATTTTTTAGGGGTTGGCAGAGGCTCGCAATTCGTTCCATGGCGCCGCAGGGATGTAAACGGGTCTGTTCCGTCACTTTGCGGCGCTTGTTTTTCATCGATTATCCGCGGGTTCCGGCTTTGCCTACTCCCGCGGTTATCCCGTTTCGTGCACCTTCGGCGGCGGAAAAAGCGCCAAGCGTCAAGCATCGAGCATCAAGCGAGTGTCTGCGGCTTCTTTAATCTTTTTCACAAAGAAACCTATCCTTTCTTTAAGCTTTAAGCATTAAGCTCTAATCTCTCTCTTTAATCGCCTAAAGACCACTTTTCTTTAAGCTTTAAGCATTAATCTCTAATCTCTAACCTCCCCCCCCCCCTATCCGTTATCAACTATCAGTTATCCCC
>JAZRSB010000005.1:0-43749 GCA_045651325.1 Candidatus Spyradenecus sp. | reverse complement strand
GAACGGCATCGAGATTCCGGCGCCGATTCCTGCGGGAACGGTCGGCTACTTCGAAAACGCGACGATTACCTGGAAAATCAGCTACGATGCGAATGCCGATATCTGGGAAGAAGTTGGCACAAGCACGCACGAAATCTATTTCACTCGTGCGGCTCCGCAGGCGGGGCTTGCCCAAGAAACGCTGTTTTGGGTCGCCTGTTCCGCCTGCCACGGCAAAAGTACGAATGAGGATATTATCGACGGAATTTGGAGTAAATTTTCCACCGGCTCCGGCCCCACGAACCTTTGTCGCCGCGACGGAACCCCGATGAAATACTGGGGAGAAGAAGCATTGTGGAGGAGCCACATATACTCTTCACTTGACGCCCAAGCAAAGATGAATCCGGCAAATGAAGAGCTGGAACAAAAACAACGAGATGCCTCGACAGGAGTATTGGACTCGGCCCAAGAGCTAATCGCATATGCAGACGGGCAGTGTGGCGCATGGTCTAAATTTCTACATGCGGCTTTCCTGTTAAACAACATTGCCGGAATTGAACTTGGAATCGTTCCCGAAAGCGAAAACGACAAGGGATTTTTTATTAAAAACTACGAGGCACGCAACCCGATTGATCCTACAACCCAAATTGACGGAGACTATAAATACGTTATTTACATATCCGAAGACGATTTTCTGGACTACACATCACTATACTGCTACGTCCTTATGGACTTACCAGGTATCGAAGGACAGAATAACTCAGACCCGCACTCCGCATTCAACGACCATGGACTCGTCTATTGCGAGGGCTCCCTATATGACCCTTCCTACGGACAAAGAGGAGAAAAAGTTAACGACATCAATCTCGCAATAAGAAACTGGGCCAAATCCTATATTGCAGCGTTTCAACACTTTTCCATGGTGAGGAAGTATGAGCTCATCAACGGATCAACCCAAAGCCGCTCGGCCTGCCGTCTTTATGATGAAGCCAAAGCAGGAGTAAAAATAAGCAATCAATAACACTCCTATCTATCAATTCTTGCTTCCATGAAAAAAATATTATTCCTCTTAACAATCGTTATACTGGTCTCTTCTCTCGCACTTTCGGGAAAAGAGTACGAAGAAACCATCTTGAAAGAATGGCAACAAAACGGTCAAAAGCTGTTTTTGTGTTCCTACGGAAATTCCTACGGGCACTTCTCCTATTACACCCGAAACGAGCACACCCTCCTTTTTGCGTGGAGTTGGCTTAGTCTAGAGCTAGATGGCAACCTATGCAGAGGACACACCAACTGTTTGGAAGGAACACAGGAATTCTATATTCTAAAGGGAAGTTCGATGCCGTCTGCTTATGGCAGAGGAGAAACGAACCATTTATTCAGGTTAAAAAAAGAAGACCTACAGGCTCTTCCGACCATTCCGGCAGGCACGCTCACCCATCCGAACCAACTGAACTCTCTGATTAATGCGACAGAGGAAATGTTTGTTCCAATCCCGACGAAATTACCCAAAGGCCGTTGGGGAAGCCCGCTGTCATGGCGTTTTCAAGTAAAAGACGACAAACTTATTGCCTCTTATTTTGTAGGCGGCGAGCGCAAAGATTCCCTAAAAGAACAGGGAATCGAATGCTACGTCTACGATAAAAAGGAAAACGGATTCGTGCCTCAATACAAAGTAAAAGAAAATCCGCCAGCCCCCGAAACAAGTCCCTCTCTTCCCCGCCCCGAGCATTCGGACGCTCCGGCGCAAAGTCCGTTGAATGCGCCCGCTCGGACTTTTTGGGCGACAGGAAGTACGCTCGCCGCTTGTGCAACCGGACTTTTCCTTTGGCTGAAAATCCGTTCCCGCAGGAGGAAAAGCTAAGTAAAAATCATCCACGAATTTCACTGATTACACGAACGGCGGTAGAGAAATTCTCCGGCTGTTATTTGCGGCGCTTTGCTCACTGCCGCAGGCAAAAATTCGTGCAATCCGTGAAATTCGTGGATACCCCTCGAAAAATCTAAAATTTTTTCAAAAAAAGTGCATTTTGTGACAAGTTTGTGAGGATTCGTTTTCTTTTTAACGATAGAATTCCCCTTATGAGAAATCGCCCTGCGACCATTTTAATCGTTGATGATGATCCGGAAACCCACGTTCGCGTGCAAGCGGGCTTGGAAAGCGGAAATCTTTTTCACAGGCGTGAAGCGTTCCGCTGGCTCTCCGCATTTTCACCCGCCGAGGCACGCCGCTGCTTGGTAAACGAACATTTCGACCTTGTTTTGTTAGATTTGAGCTTCGTCGGTTCGCGTGACGACGGTTGGAATTTATTGGAAGAATTACGCCAAAAGCTCCCGAGCATTCCCGTGGTAATGTTGAGCGGGAACGACGGCGAAGATGCGCGCGTGCGAGGTTTGCGCGGCGGAGCGGACGATTTTGTCGCCAAACCGTTTCGGGCTCGGGAGCTCACGGCGCGGCTCGAAGCCGTGTTGCGGCGCGCCATGATTCCCGTCGATACCAACGCGCAGGCGGATTTGCCGCAGGGGGCATTTTTAAACATCGCCAAGTCGTGTATAACGGCCCCGAATGGTTGCCGCATTCATTTAACCAAAACGGAATTCCCCTTGCTTCAGTACTTAATCGCGCACGCGCCGCGCGCCGTTCCGCGGGAAGAATTGGCGGCACGCGCCTATCGGAACGCCTCGAACGAGCCTTTATCGGCGCATGCGGTTGATGTGGCAATTGCGCGCATTCGCAAAAAGATTATCCCGTATTTCGGGGAAGTGCTTTCGACAATTTACGGCATCGGCTACAGCTGGAATTACACGCCGGAGACCGATTCCAAACACCCTGATTTTCAGCAAACATGAGACTGCGCATTTTCATTCTAACCCTTTCGCTGGTTACGCTCGCAGGCACCTTGGTTCAACTCGGAATCCGGATGCAGCACAACGACGAAAAGCGCGCCGAAGCCGAGCGGGAAAGCCTACGACTTCAGACGGAAGCCGCCGCCAGCGTCGCCGTTGAATCCGCATGGAACGCACTCCTGAGAAACGCCGACTCGCTTTCTCCGGAAGCATTTTCAGAACTATCGAAAACGATTGAAATGCCGGCACTCTTGCGTCCGATTGCGGAAAATGCATTCAGCGTTCAAAACATGCAATACCATCAGTATTGGAACGCGCGACCGGCTTCGGCGGAATTATTCGAAGCACAGGCCCGTGCCGATATCGCGGCGGCAATCCGCTTCGCCCCGGAACTCGAGCCGCTACTGCGAACCGACAGCATCCTCTGCAATGTCGGAACAAGGCGTTACCGCGTCGTGGAAGAAGGTTCACCGAAGCAATTTTTTAAACAGAAATCGGCTCGACACGCCTACGGTTTTGTCGGTTTTTGCGACAACGGAAATGTTTTTCTCTTCCGCCGACTGACCATGGCCGGCGGGCGTTCGTGGACACAGGCGTTCCGCTTAAATAGAACCGCTTTGGAAGCTTGGCTTTTGGCTTCCGCGCGCAAGTACTTCCCCAACTCCCAACTTGTTTTCGGCGACAAAACCCTCGCACCGGAAAGGGACGGGAAAAAGTTTTCCGATTTTCCCGCCGCGCTGATTCTCGGTCAAAGCGACATTCCCGTACCGGATTCCGCGAAAAATACCCTCCGTCAAAACGCGTTAATTCCTTTGGCGCTTTTGCTGATGGGCTCGGCAGGAACCCTAATTTTTGTCAGTCTCGGAAGCCAGATACGCGCCCGCCGACGGGAACGCTTCGTCAGCGCCGTCTCACACGAATTGCGCGGCACACTGAATACGCTTTGCGGTATCGCCGCGAACCTGAACGACGGCCTCGTTCCCGCAAAGGACTTTCCGAAAACCTTTGCCACGCTCGACAAAGCGGGCTTGGCGCTGACCCATCTTTTCGAAAACGTTCTAGCATACTCAGGATTGAAGGGACGACGCCATCCCGGAAGCTCCAAGGAAATCATTTCCGTGGAACGCTTGGCGGAACATCTCGAACTGCGCGGCGCCGAACGCCTGCGCGTCGCGGGAATGCACCTGACCGTGCAACTCGACGAAAAATCGCGCTTCGTCCTACTGAAAACGGACGTCATCGCCATCGAACGCATCGTGATGAACCTGCTCGAAAATACCTGCAAATACGCGTGCACCCCCGACGCAAACGTGAACTTGAATGTCCGCTGTACCGGAAAATACTTGGAAATCAGCGTTCGGGACAGCGGGCCGGGAATCGATGCGCCGACGCGCGCGAAGATTTTTTCGCAAAACATCGCCCCGCGCAACGGCTCCAACAGCCTCGGGCTCGGCCTGCCGCTTTCCCGCAAAATTGCACGGGCGCTCGGCGGCGATTTGTATTTAATCGAAAGCTCGGCGGCGGGAAGCCTTTTCCTGCTGCGCCTCCCGCGGTAAACCGAACGTGATTGATGCGCGACGACGCCGGAGCATTTAGCTCGTTTTCCGCGATAATTCCCTTGCGGGGAAGCGGAACTTTCGATTCAATTGGCAGTTCATTTCAGAATTTCGAAGTATCGGAGCGAAGTTCTTTTAAACCAATAAAAACAAAACAATCCAATTATCCAATGTTTCCCGCGATTCCGATGCACGGCGAAATACGGAGCCATTATCATCATGAACATCACGATTAAAGACCTCTTGGACGCCGGCGTACACTTCGGTCACCAGACCCGCCGCTGGAATCCGAAATCCCGCGAATTCGTCTTCAAACACCAGAACGGCGTTTCGATCATCGACCTCGAAAAGACCTTTGAATGCCTTGAAAAGGCCTCGAAGTTCGTCGAAGACACGGTCGCTTCCGGGAAAGATGTCCTCTTCGTCGCAACGAAGCGCCAGGCTCAAGACCTGATGCGCGAAGCTGCAAAATCCTGCAACATGCCCTACGCCACGAACCGTTGGATGGGCGGCTGCCTCACGAATTTCGAAACCGTCAAGGGTTCCCTCGAAAAGTATCGCAAGTATCTGCGCATGGAAGCCGACGGCTCCCTCGACAAGATGAACAAGAAGGAAGCAGCTGTCATCAAGCGCCACATGAAGCGCATGGATCGCGGCTTTGAAGGCCTTCTGGACTTCTACAAGCTCCCGGGTGCCGTTTTCGTTATCGACATCAAGAACGAAGAAATCGCCGTCGCGGAAGCTAAGCGCATGAACATCCCGGCTGTCGGCCTCGTTGACACGAACTCCGACCCGTCGCAGGTTGCATTCCCGATTCCGGGCAACGACGACGCCGTCAAGTCCGTTCGCCTCATCGTCTCCGTCATCACGGACGCGATTCAGGCCGGTTTGGCTCGCCGCAGCGTTGAAATGGAAGCCAAGAAGGCTGTCATTCCGGCGCGCCAGGAACTCGCTTCCGACAGCGATGCTGCCGGTGACGTGACGATCTCGGCCGAACTGCTGAAGGACAACCAGCTCGCGGAAAAGAAGCCGGCCCGCAAGCCGCGCACCGGAACCCGCAAGCCGCGCGCTCCGAAAGCTGCCGAATAATCCCTAAATACAAGGAAAAAAATCATCATGGCAACAATTGACGCAAAAACCGTTAACGAACTCCGCACCCGCACGGGCGCCGGGCTCATGGACTGCAAAAAAGCGCTCGTCGAAACCAACGGCGACATGGACGCCGCTGCGGAAATCCTCCGCAAGAAGGGCGTTGCGACGCGCGACAAGAAGGCAGGCCGCGCAGCCTCCCAAGGCACGGTCGCTTCCTACATCCACATGGGCGGCAAGATCGGCGTTCTCGTCGAAATCAACTGCGAGTCCGACTTCGTAGCGAAGAACGAACTCTTCCAGGGCTTTGCCCGCGACATCGCGATGCACATCGCCGCTGCCGCTCCGCGCTTCCTCAAGCGCGACGAAGTTCCCGCAGAAGAAATCGAAAAGGAAGCCGAAATCGTTAAGGCTCAATGCGAAGGCAAACCGGCTCAGGCAATCGAAAAGATCGTCGCCGGCAAGCTCGAAAAATTCTACTCGGAAGTTTGCCTCCTCGATCAGCCTTTCGTTAAGGACGACAAGAAGACCATCAACGAACTGATCACGGAACAAATCACGAAGACGGGCGAAAACATCATCATCTCCCGCTTCTCGCGCTTCCAAATCGGCGCGTAATTCCGGTAAAACCAAGATGAGCGTTCCCGCAAGCTACGCGGGAACGCTTTTTTATTATTGTCGCGCAAGCCCTCCGCGCATTAAAAGAAAAACCGCATGATTAAAAACTGCATCATCTTCATCCTGCTCCTCGTCATCCTCCTCACGGGACTCACGGGCGCCGGACTCTACTGGCTAAACGACGACTTCAGAAAAGAAGCCGACGACATCTTCCGTCTTCTCGACGAAGAATCCGAAAAAATCGACTAATCCGTCGCACACGCCCAAACAAACAACCGCCTAAAAAACACCCTTCATGGCACTCGAAAAAATCACTTCCGTACGCTCCGTCCCCGTCGTCGTTCCCGGCGACGATATCGACACCGACCGCATCATTCCCGCACGCTTCCTCAAAAGCATCACTTTCGACGGACTCGGCGAATTCGCGTTTTACGACGAACGCAAACATGCCGACGGCTCCGACACCGACCACCCGATGAACGCCCCCGCCGCCCAAGGCGCCGGCATTCTCGTCACCGGCATGAATTTCGGCTGCGGCAGCTCCCGTGAACACGCCCCGCAGGCACTTTGGCGCCGCGGCATCAAGGCCGTCATCGCCGGCAGCTTCGCCGAAATCTTCTTCGGAAATGCGACCACCCTCGGCGTCGCCTGTGTTTGCGCAGACCGCGAAGCGCTCAGCCGCATCGAGGCCTGGGTCGCCGAAAACCCGGGACAAGCCATCGAAGTCGATGTCGATCGGCTCTGCGTCCGCTTCGGCGAGGCAAGCGTCCCCGTCACTCTGCCCGCCGCCGTCCGCAACGCACTCATCAACGGCCGCTGGGATCCGATTGCGGATTTACTCGAAAACGCCGAAAAAATCAAGGCCCTCTCCAAGGAAGTCGCCTAAAAACACCGGAACATGCCGAAGTTCAAAAAAATTACGAAAATTTTCTTGCATGATTTCCCCCGGCACGTTTTAATTGCGTTTCCTTTTTGAAATTCCAACTCCGGAAAGGACAAACAAACGCCTTAAACAAGCGCTTTTTGAGCTTTCCGCCACATAAAATTCAATGAAAACAACTTTAGCAAAGACTCCGAACGACACCGAAAAGAAATGGTATGTCGTTGACGCGACGGGCAAGACGCTCGGACGCCTCTCCGTGCAAATCGCGGCCATCCTCCGCGGACGCCACAAGCCGACCTACACGCCGCACGTTGACACCGGCGACTTCGTCGTCGTCATCAATGCCGACAAGGTCGCACTCTCCGGCGCAAAGGAAGAAAACAAGACCTACATGTTCTACACGGGCTGGGTCGGAACCGCCTACCGCCGCAGCGTCGCCGACATGCGCGCACGTCGTCCGGAATTTCTCATCATGCACGCCGTTAAGGGCATGCTCCCGAAGAACCGTCTTGCCAGCGCGATGCTCAAGAAGCTCAAGATCTACGCCGGCGCGGAACACCCGCATACTGCGCAGAATCCGGTCGAAATCATCGACGCAAAGTAATTTAGGAGAATTCACTCATGAATAAAGACGTTCCTGTTTTTGTTGCCGTTGGTCGCCGCAAAACCTCCACCGCTCGCGTTCGCATCGCGTCCGGCTCGGGTAAAATCGTCGTCAACGACAAGCCGCTCGAAATCTACTGCTTCACGGAAGCGCTCGCGAAAGCGGCAACGCTCCCGCTTGGAGTCGCCGGTCTCGAAGGCTCTCTTGATATTTGCGTCCGCGTTAACGGCGGCGGCTGCAACAGCCAAGCCGGTGCGATTTCCCACGGCCTCGCCCGTGCGATTGAGAAATACAATCCGGAACTCCGCAGCGTTCTCAAGAAGGCCGGTCTCCTCACGCGTGACGGCCGTGCTAAAGAACGTAAGAAAAGCGGTCAGCCGGGTGCACGCAAGCACTTCCAGTTCTCGAAACGCTAATTGCTTGCCGCAATCAAAAAAAACGCCTCGAATTTTCGGGGCGTTTTTTTATGTTCATAGCCATGGGCTTTTTCAAACGCTTATTCCTTCCCCTTATCCTTCTTGCCGCAAGCACGCTGTCTGCCGAAGAAACGCCGCAACGCATCATCAGCCTCACGCCCTGCGCGACAGACATTCTCGGCGAACTCGGCATCGGACGGGAACTCATCGGCGTCACCCGCTATTGCAAGCCGCCGGCAGAGAGCCGCCCGAAGATCATCGGCGGGCTCTTGGACCCTTCCGCCGAAACCGTCCTGAGCCTGAAACCCGATCTCCTGATTCAGGCCGACATTCGCGATAAAAGCTTCCTCGAGCGCATGGCCAAGTACGGCATTCCCTACGTCACACTCTTCCCCGAAAACTACGAAAACATCAAGCGCGACATTACTCTACTCGGCGAAAAAACCGGACGGCGGGAACGCGCGCAAGCCGTCTTGGACGAATGGGCCCGCACAGAAAACACAATTCGCGAATCCCTTCAAAAAAAACCGCTTCTTTACCGCCCGCGCGTGCTGATTCTCTGGGGCGACGTCTGCGCCGGCCGCCGGTCCTACCTCAACGACGTCATCCTGCTCTGCGGCGGCATCAACGCCGCGCCGGACGACCCAACGCGCGCCTGGCCGCAATTATCACGGGAAAAACTCATCACCACGCGTAGCGATTTAATTATCTATGTAACACCCGACGGCCCCGACCAACTCCGCTTCAGCCCGGAGCTCGCCGATACGCTAAAGAAAAACCCGGGACTCGCGCCGCTCCCTGCCGTCCGCAAACGCCAGATCTACCGAATCAACGAAAACAGCCGCCTGCTCTACCCCTCGCCGAAGCTCCGCGAAGCGCTCCCGCAGCTTGCGGAAGCCATCCGGCGCCGGGCAAATGAAGAGCTCAGAACTCTAAAACTCAAGCAAGCTCTTTAGTGGGAGATTAAAGATTAAAGATTAAAGAGAGAGCTTAGAGCTTAAGGCTTAAAGCTTAAAGAAAGGCCTACGGGAAGGGCATGTCCGCTTGTTCCATTGCGCCGCGGGAGCGTCAGGGATATATCTGCATCACGGAGCGGCGCACTTAGCCTTGGGCGAGTCCGCGGGTTCCGGCTTTGCCTGCACCCGCGGTTATCCCATGTAGTGCACCTCCGGCGGCGGAAAAGCGCCAAGCATCAAGCATCGAGTACCAAGCGAACCTATGTCTGATTCCGCCGCTCTCTCTTTAATCTTCTTTCCCCTATCCGTTATCAGCTATCCACTATCACCTTTCTTTAAGCTTTAAGCCCTAATCATTACCTATGTCTGATTTCGCCTAAGCTTCTTTAATCTTTAATCTCTAATCTTTAACCCTCTTTAAGCTTTAAGCATTAAGCTCTAAGCTCTCTCAAGATTCCCGTGTCGAATGATTTTTCCGCGTTCGAGATAAATCACGTCTTCACAGATGTTCGTCGCGACGTCGGCGATGCGCTCGAAGCTCTTGGAAATCGTCAGGCAATCCAGCAGATAGCCGCAAAATTCCGGATGCGCAACCATCTGCTCTTTCGCCCAGGCAAAATTCCGACGGTTCATGGCGTCAATTACGTCGTCGGAGAGCATGACGCGTTCGGCGAGTTCCGGATCGCGGTAAGTCATGGAATCCAAGGCTAAGCGCAGCATTTCCCGCGTCCGCCCCGCCATTTCCCCGCAGTCGAACTGCAGCTCCGGCGTGCTTCCGAGTTCGAACTGCGCCATGTCGGCGACACGTTCGGCGATATTGCAGGCCATATCCGCGATCCGCTCGATTTCGATATTTACCTTAAGCACCGTGACCACCGTTCGCAGGTCGGATGCGACGGGCTGGTAAAGCGCCAAAATTTTCAGGCATTCCTCCTCGATTTTGATTTCTTCGCAGTCAATGCGGTAATCGCCTTCGAGCACGCGTTTTGCGAGTTGTGCGTCGCGCACGGAAACGGCTTGAACCGCCTTTGCAAGCGCATCTTCGGCGTCCGCAGCCATCTGCGCAGCCATCTGTTTCAGATTAATAATCGCCCGGTTAAAATGTTCTTTCATCGTTGTAAAAAGATAAGACTTTGTCGATAGGACCTGCGGTTTATCCGAAGCGTCCCGTGATGTATTCTTCCGTACGTTTTTTGTCGGGGTTGGAAAAAATCTTTTGCGTCGTTCCGAATTCCTCGATGCGGCCCTTGTAGAAAAATCCCGTAAAGTCGCTGATACGCGCCGCCTGTTGCATGTTGTGCGTAACGATAACGATCGTAAATTTCTCCTTCAGGCGCAGGCAGAGTTCTTCGATTTTCAGCGTCGCCACCGGATCGATTGCGCTCGTCGGCTCGTCCATCAGCAGTACCTCCGGCTCCGCCGCAATCGCGCGTGCGATACAAAGGCGTTGCTGTTGGCCGCCGGAAAGCGCCAGGCCGCTGGACTTAAGCTTGTCTTTCACTTCGTCCCAAATGGACGCCCCGATCAGCGCCTGCTCCACACGCTCGGCGATTTCGCTCCGGGAGAGCTTAAAATGCAGGCGCAGCGGATAAGCCACGTTGTCGAAAACCGACATCGGAAACGGCGTCGGTTTCTGAAAAATCATCCCGACCCGGCGGCGCAGGTCCAGGACATCCACCTTTTTATCGAGAATATTCACACCGTCGAGCAGCAGCTCGCCCGTTGCCCGCTGGTCCCGGTAGAGCTCGAAAATACGATTGTAGATCCGCAGGTGCGTGGACTTCCCGCAACCGCTCGGACCGATGACAGCCGTAATGCTGTTTGCCTCGATGTCGATATTATTGTCAAAGAGCGCCTGATGATTTCCGTAGAAAAAATTCAGATTACGCGCCGATATTTTTGTAGCCATAAATTTATTGTCCCCGTCCCCGAAAAACCATTCGGGTAAAGATATTTAACGTAAGCACAAGCAACGTGATGACGAGCGCCGCGCCCCAAGCCGCCGACTGAACCGCCGGGAAAGGCGAATCCGCATACTGTGTGATGAGTACCGGCATATTTGCCGTCGGTGCCGAAAAAAAGCGTCCCGGCCAGCTGTCGGCGAAGAGCGCCGTAAAGAGCAAGGGGGCCGTTTCGCCGGATACGCGTGCAATCGCCAGCAGGACGCCGGTTACCAGCCCGTTGCGCGCCGAACGGCAAACCACGGCGAGCGTCGTCCGCGCCCGCGTCATTCCGAGCGCCAAGGCGGATTCTCTCAAGGTGTAAGGCACCATCGCGAGCATATCTTCCGTCGTCCGCATCACGACCGGGAACATGATAATGCCGAGTGCGAGCGAACCCGCGAAGCCCGAGAAATGCCCGCTCGGCACGACAAAGATGATATACACGAACAAGCCCACCAGAATACTCGGCATCCCCATCATCACGTTTGCGCTGAAACGCAGGTAATGGGCGATACGCGAATGCCGCCCGAATTCCGAAAGATAAATCCCTGCCGCAATGCCCAAGGGCACCGTAATCGCCGCCGACACCCCCGTAATGAGCAAGGTCCCTAAAATCGCATTCGCAATCCCGTTGTCCGGCAGTCCGAAAGGCTTCGACGCATTCAAAAGAAAGCCCCAGTCCAGCGCGCCCGCCCCGTATCGCAACACGCAAAACAGGATCCAGCCCATCCCGCCGACCGCCACGGCAATCGCCGCAAAGGAAAAAAGACGCAGTACCGCGTCCGTCAGCTTACGGAAAAACAGCGGACGCCGGCATCGGTTTAAATCACTCGTATAACTCATTGTTCCCAAGGCTAACACGCCTGCGTTTAAAGCGTGTTCGCCCTGTGTTAGGTTTACGTTAAAAAGCAAAAAGCCGCCGCCGGAAATTCATTTTGGGAACATTGTTCTAAGTTTTCTTCTTTGTGCGCCGGAGGTACACGGCATGAGATAACCGCGGGAGCAGACAATAGCCGCAACCCGCGAACAGGCGCTTCACCGTCATGCGCCGCTCAAGGACGCGCTTACACCGACGTTCTTGCGGCGCAATGGAACGGGCACGCGCCCTTTTCGTAGGCAACCCGCTAAAAACCAATTTCTAAAAGGGCCCCAAAGATTAAAACCGCCCGCCACGAAGACACGCTTCGAAACACACGGGAAAGGTTGCCGGAACAAAAAAATGCTTTACACGCAGCGCAAGAGCGTCAATAATTCGCCTTTCAATTTTCAAAATCATAACCATCGAAACAAATGGGCAATCTCAAGAAAAAACGTCGTCTGAAGATGAACAAACATAAACGCCGGAAACGCTCTAAGGCCAACCGCCACAAGAAACGTCTCTGGGGTTAGGCCGATTGAATCGGCATTGTCGCTTTTCCCGGACGCCGCCCGCCTTGCGAGGTGTTCCGGGAAAAGTGCTTTCCCTCTCCTAAAAGTCTTTCACCCACGCGCCGCCGTGGGATTTTTATTTTAACATGACCGTGCTCGAAAAAGTCGCCCGCCTGTTTTCCGTCCGCAAACACCCGGACGCGGTCGCGGTCCTTTCACCTACGGGAGCCGTTCGCAACGAGGCCAAAATCGTCTGCGAACTTTTTGAAAAAGGCCTGCAAAGCTACCATCTGCGCAAGCCGCGCTGGAATTCCGATCGCGTACAAGCGTGGATTAAGTCGATTCCGAAAATTTACCGTTCCCGCATCATCCTTCATCAATTTCCGGAGCTCGTAGAGAAATTCGGCTTAGGCGGATTCCATATCCGTAGCGACGAAGCCGCCCCGGACTCGCTTCCGGCCGAGAAAATCAGCGTCCAATGCCAGCATTACGCAGACATTGAGAAATGCGACAAGCGGGTGCGTTGCCTGATGCTCGGCCCGGTTTTCCCGAAACCCGAACGCGACCTCACCGTCCCCGCGCGCACCTTGCAGGAGTACGCCGCCATCGTCGCCTACCATCGCAAACAGGGCGGAAGCTCCAAGATTTTTGCATTCGGCGGTGTCGCCGAAAACAATGTAAAGCAGTGCCGGAAAATGGGTTTTGACGGCATTGCCGTTGTCGGCGCCGTCTGGGACGACGGGAAGGATCCCGTACTCGCGTTCAAAAAACTGTGTCGCAAATGGTAGCCTCAACGGAAGCGCTCCCCGAAATTAAGCCGAAAACACTCGTTATCGCGCGTCCGGACGATTTTGCTTCCGCCGTGCTTGCTTCCGCCGTGCTCGCGCCGACCCGTGCGGCCCTCCCGCAAACACGCATTTTCCTGCTCATCCACGCGAAGTACGCGCCGCTCTACGTTGACCATCCTGCGCTCGACGGTATTTTGACGATTTCGGACGATTCGACGCCGGAAGAGCTCGCCGCGCATTTTAAAAAGCAAAAAATCGAAGCGATTGTCCACCTCGCCTTCTCGCAAAAGGTCGCCGATGCCGCCAAGCTTGCGGGCATTCCGATCAGTATCGCAGAAAAAGGCGAACACGACGGAAGTGTTTCGATGGAGGTTTTGCGCCCGAAATCCGATACGAACAAACACCCGGCCTTCAAGAATTTTGATTTGTTGCGCCCCTTCGGCATCGCCGCGCCCGAACATCCGGAGATTTCGCTTTCGGTTTACCGCGAGGCCCACCGGGAGATTTTCGGCGAAATCGAAAAGCAGTACGGACTCGCCAACCAAAGCGATTACGCGGTTTTTTGCCTCGATTCAAATCGCCAGGGGCACCCGATTGCCGCTTCCGTTTTCTCCAAGACGGCAGAATGGCTCACACGCTTTAAGGACATGCCGATTATCGTTCTCGGCAACCCGTCGCATTCGGAAAACTTTCTCCGCTTCAGCCGCAACTCCCACGGAGCCCATATCATCGACCTGCGCGGCAAAACCAGCTCCGCAGAAGATGCCTGGCTCATCCGCAATGCCCGCGTCTGCCTTTCCGGCGAAAATGCCTATGCCTATCTCGCCGTCGCAATGAACTGCCCGCTCATCGCATTGTTCGTTGACTTTTCGAACGAAGGATGGTTCCCGCTCGGCCATCTCTCGACCAATATTTTTACGGGCGCACACCGCTTCCCCTGCGAGCCGGAATGGCTCTACAATTACCGGGCCTCCCGCGCGTTCAAAATCGAAAAAATCGCCTCGGCCCTACACTTCTCCTTGGCCCTCAGCGACGAAGAAATCAACGGGACGCACGAAATCGTAAAGACGCATAAAAACCCGTAGCCGGCGACAACGGGGTTTCCCGTCCGCCGGAGGTGCACGACATAGAATAACCGCGAAGTGACGGGGAGCGACCCGTTTACGTGCCTGCGGCGTACCGGGACGAATTGCGCGCCTCTGCAAACCTCAAAAAAGCGAATTTCCGGAGGTCGCCCGAAACTTGCGCGTCTCCGGCGATTCGGCACTTTTTGATTTAGCCCGCTCGTGCCTCCAACGCCTCTTGAGCCGTCTTGAAATGCAGCTTCGCAAAAGCGCCGAAGCGTGCCCGACCGAATTTTTCGACGAGCTTTTCGCCGGCCTTACGCGTTCCGGCGGAGCAGCCTTTCGGCAGCGGAATCCCCGCCTGCGTTTCCAAATCCTTAATCGCACGCACGTAGGTGGCACGCGCAACGATTGAGGCCGCCGCGACAACGGGATCGCTTTCCGCCTTCGTCCGCATCTGCAAGTCGAAGTCGATGCCGTTGCGGGAAAGCAGCCGTTGGACGAGCGGCGATTTCGTAAACTGGTCGAGCAGGCCCCAAGTCGGCGTTCCCGCCGGCGTTTGCTGCGCCGCAAAAAGCGCCTCGCGCAGCGATAAAAAGTGAAACTGCGCCAACATCGCGTTCAGATTCCCGAACGTCCCGGCGTAGAGCGCATTGTATTTTTCCATCGTCGTCGTCGCCGTCTTGACGATGACACCCGGAGTCGCGCGAATCATCTTTTCGAGTTCGAAAATAGAACTTTCGGCAACCGTCTTTGAGTCGCGCACGCCGGCATCGATCCAGGTTTTCACGGCATCCGCGCCCGCAATCACGCAACAGGAAACGAGCGGTCCGAACAAATCCCCCTTCCCCGATTCGTCCAATCCCGCGTGATATTCAAACCATTCCGGATGATAGACCTCGTCGTAACCGAGTCGCGCCACGCCGGTCACCTGCGGTTCGATGACATTTTGAACAAATTCCTGCGTCCCTTTCCCCGCGACCACGATTTTCTTGGAGGTGTAAACCGTGACATTGATTTTCAGCGGCTTGGACTTATAAGAAAAAATTGCATACGGCGTTTCCGTCGCCTCAAAGCCGTTCCCTTCCGCGCAAATCTTGCCGAGCGCGGCAATCTGCGCCTCGTCGAGCGTCGAAGTCCACATCATCAGCTGCTTTTCAGCCGGAGCGTTTTGTTTTTTGAGGGCGCACATAAAAACTTATTTTCGCCAAGACTGCCGCATTTGATCGCCTGCGGCGAGCGTATAAATCGCGGCCGTCACCGCACGCAAAACATTGTCGCCCAAGCGGGCGGGCACACAGCCGGCGTTGCGGGCAAGCGCGTATTCTTCCGGAGAAAAATCGCCTTCCGGGCCGACGAGCCAAAGTATTTCTTCCGGCGGATCGGCGGCATACTCACGCGCAATCTCCGTGCAGGAACGCGTCCCCGCTTCAAGGCTCGCCGTAATCCAAAGCGAACGGGACCGCCCCGGGGCCTGCGCCTTGAAAAAGGCGTCCGGCGTCATCACCGGGAAAATTTCCGGAACGAAGGCATTCCCGCATTGCTTGCAGGCTTCGACGGCAATAGCCCGCCAACGCTCCAGTTTATGTTCGGCGCGCTTCGCATCCAGTTTGACTTCACTGCGGGCGCTTGCCAGCGGGAAGATGCGCGCCGCGCCGATTTCCGTCGCCTGACGAATCACGTCGTCCATCAGCGAGCCCTTCGGCATAGCCTGAGCAAGCGCAAGGCGGCATTGCGGGGCGGGCACGGAACGGCGGGATTCGACGGCAATCGTCAGCGCCTTGGCGTCGCCGCCGATAATTTTTCCGGAGAAGGTCGTCCCCTTTCCGTCAAACGCCGTTACGGCCTCGCCGTTGCGCGCCCGGAGCACCTTGGCAAGATGAAAGCTTTCATCTTTCGAAAGTGTCAGCGTTTCCGCGTCGGCGGGAACGTCAAACGGATGATAGGCGCGCAACATGAGGCATTGGGAATAATGAACCGTGAATAAAGGGCAACAGACCGTTCTTTCTTCAACGCTTTTGCCGGGGCGAACCCCTGCAATGCGTTATTCACCGTTCATCATTCACGATTCGTTATCTCGAGCGCAGGGCCTTGCGGATTTCGTCGGCGGTTTCTTCAATGCCGCCGAGACTGTCAATCTGCAGGTACGGGAAAGTTCCCTTGAGCGACTGCAACGGCTCAAGCGTCGTCGAAGCAAAAACCTGATAGCGGACGCGGGTTTTTTCCGGGTCGATGTCGGTTTCGCGCACGGGCTTGCCGGCGGCCTTCATTTCGCGACCGCGCTTGAGCTGGCGTTCGACGGATTCGTTTTCCGTCACATAAAGCATCAGCATCGTAAAGTTTGCCGCGAAGTATTTTTCCGGCGCCGAAGCGTGCAATTCGTTGAGCTTCTTAGCGAGCAACTTCAGGCAGGCAACCTGCCCTGCGGTACGCGGGAAGCCGTCCACCATCACGCCGTCGCGATACTCCAAGCGGGTAAGGCGGCGGAAAAGCAGGCCGATGACGGTTTTATCGTCGATGAGTTGGCCGGTCGCCTTGATGGCTTCCATTTCCGGGGTCTTAAGCAAGTCGCTCATGACAATCGGCTGGGATTGGAGCCCCAGCTCTTCGAGGATAACGTCCGTCTGCGTTCCCTTGCCGGCACCGGGAGCACCGTTGAGCCAGTAAATTGCCTTCGGGAAGGTCAGTGCCGCGATGCCGAGGTCGCCTTCGAGAGCTTTCCAAATGCTATTGAAAAGCTCGATCGCAGCCGGATTGTTTTCGTCCGTTTCTTTGTACTGTGTGTTGCTCATGCTTTGTTAGGTTAAGGATTCAGGGTCAAATTAATAGGATTTCGCGAAAACGACGCGGCGGGCGGAAGGTTCGCCGGAGAACGGGCAGATACCGGGTTCGGGCGGGAATTCCGTATCGTCGATCGGCACGCAACGAATCGTCACATTCAAATCGGCCTTGATTTGAGCTTCGACTTCCGCCGAGCCGTTCCAGTGACAGAGCGCAAAGCCGCCGTGCACTTCCGGCTTGTTTTTGTTCTTCGGCGTGAAAAATTCGTAGAATTCTTCCTTCGTGTTGATGACGCGCGTGTTGTCGGCGCGGAACTTCTTCGCTCGGGCGAGGAGGTTGTCTTGGATTTCCTGCAGTTTCTGCGGAAGCGTAGCGACAAATTCGTCGCGCGGAAACGCCGCCTTTTCGCCGGTGTCGCGGCGGCCGACGAAAACCTTGCCCTCGGCGATATCGCGGGCACCGACTTCGACGCGCAGCGGAATCCCCTTCTTAATCCATCCCCAGGTCTTTTCGCCGCCACGCAAATCGCGGTCGTCAATCGAAACGAGGATCGGACGGCCGTCATAACGTTGCGCGAGAATGTCCTTCTTAAGCGCTTCGCAGTAAGCGAGAACGTCGCCGCGCTGCGCGGGATCGCGATAAATCGGGAGAATGACGACATGTTGCGGCGCAAGGCGCGGCGGAACGACCATGCCGTCGTCGTCGGCATGCGTCATAATCATACCGCCGATAAGGCGCGTGGAAACGCCCCACGAAGTCGTCCAGGCGTGTTGGAGTTGTCCGGCTTCGTTTTGGAACTGGATATTGCAGCTCTTGGCAAAGTTTTGTCCGAGGAAGTGCGAGGTGCCCGCCTGGAGGGCCTTGCGGTCCTGCATCATGGCTTCGATGCAAAGCGTATCGACGGCCCCCGGGAAGCGTTCCGAAGCCGTCTTATGCCCGCGAATCACCGGCATCGCCATATAGTTTTCCGCGAAATCGGCATAAACGTCGAGCATCTTGCGGGTTTCCTCTTCGGCTTCTTCCGACGTCGCGTGGACGGTGTGGCCTTCCTGCCAGAGGAATTCCGCGGTACGGAGAAAGAGGCGCGTACGCATTTCCCAGCGGACGACGTTAGCCCACTGATTTACGAGAATCGGCAGGTCGCGATAGCTCTGCACCCACTTCGCGTAGGTCGCACCGATAATCGTTTCCGAGGTCGGGCGCACGATGAGCGGCTCCTCGAGCTCACCGG
The DNA here is from genome assembly GCA_045651325.1 of Candidatus Spyradenecus sp. Classification (GTDB taxonomy): domain Bacteria; phylum Verrucomicrobiota; class Verrucomicrobiia; order Opitutales; family UBA953; genus Spyradosoma. Next base: position 25,626 of record JAZRSB010000005.1, on the reverse strand, counting down.
CAGGAACAAGCTTGCCGTTTTCGTCGGCGGCAAGGCGCGAGTGCGTGACAACGGCACATTCCTTCGCAAAACCGTCCACGTGCTCGGCTTCCTTTTCGATAAAGCTTTTCGGAATAAAAAGCGGGAAGTAAGCATTGACGTGTCCCGTCGCCTTAAACAGTGCATCGAGATCGCGTTGGATGTTTTCCCAAAGCGAGTAGCCCCACGGCTTGATGACCATGCATCCGCGCACCGGCGAATTTTCGGCGAGATCGGCGGCCTTGACGACCTGTTGATACCACTCGGGATAATCTTCGTCCCGACGCGGAGAAATAGCGGTTTTTGCTGCTTTAGCGCACATGATCGATAATTTTTTGTAAAACGGAAAGCCTCTAATTTACTCGCGTTCCCGCACAAACGCAAGCACCGCGTAAGGATTGGAGAGATTAAAGATTAAAGGGGAAAGATTAAAGAGATTAGAGCTTAATGCTTAGGGCTTAAAGCTTAAAGAAAGGTGATAGTGGATAGCTGATAACGGATAGGGGAAAGAAGATTAAAGAGAGAGCGGGCGGAATCAGACATAGGTTCGCTTGGTACTCGATGCTTGATGCTTGGCGCTTTTCCGCCGCCGGAGGTGCACTACATGGGATAACCGCGGGTGTAGGCAAAGCCGGAACCCGCGGACAGGCGGCCCCGCCCCCATGCGCCGCTCGAAGACACGCTTGCCTCCCTGACGCTCCTGCGGCGCAATGGAACGAGCTACATGCTTTTGCGGTACTCCTCTAAAAAGCGAATAGAGGTAGCCTTAACCTTAAAAAAGCTCCTCCCCTAAGTTAGGGGAGGGAGACCGCGTACGGTGGAGGCGTGTGTTGCTTGGAATAAAAACGGTAAACGGCGCTTGAGGCTCCGTGGCTCTGTGAGAGGCAATATTCAGAAACTCTCACGGAGACACAGAGCCTCGAAGAGGCAATTGCGAATAGCGAATCCCGAATTCCGAATGCTCACCGCTCAGCAAATTTTATAAACCCGAGGCGTGTTACCTATGTCTGATTTCGCCATCACCTTCTTTAAGCTTTAAGCCCTAAGCTCTAAAGTGTTACCTATGTCTGGTTTCGCCAATCTCTCTCTTTAATCTTTCCCCTTTAATCTTTAATCTCTACTCTCTCTCTTCCTCGTCCGGAGGCGACGAGCGCTAAAGTCCCCAGTCCCGCAAGCAATCCGAAAGCCGACGGCTCAGGAATCGCAAAAACAAAGTTTTTGGTCTTTGTTTCGCTGTTCCCCAAAAAATAAACATCTTCGATGTACATCTTGCCATAGTAATCCACGAATTCCGTGCTCGCTCCGTAATACGCAGTCAGACACAAGCGCTCTGCGCCCCAACTGTTTTTCCGGACGCCGACTTGGATATGCGACATCGCATCCTTATCAAAGCACGCCCCGCTGGAATCACACACCCAAACGGAGGTCAAAAGATTCGTTTCGGTATCAAACGTCGCTCCGTAAATCGTAATCGCGTGACGCCTGTTCGGGATATTGACCGACATCGCATGCCCGTTTTCTAAGGCGTAGTAAATCGCACGGCTGAGATAAGTCGTATAAAAAGTATCCGATTCCCAAACTCTGAAGGCGTTCGTGTACTGCCATGCCAAATCGGCAACTTCGCTTTCCGTATAAATATCCTTATAATAGCCGCCGGCAGTCCAAAACGCCTCCGTCGGATAATATCCGCCCAACGCCGCCGCAGAATAATGGCCGAGCCACCAGCGATAAAGCGAGTCCGACTCCCCTTCCCTGTAGCCGCTATAGATAGAAAGATAGGTATTATACACGTCCTGGGCACTTTTCGGTGCATCGCTTTGCGGCGCATGGTATGACTGCCAATGCCCGACAACATTGCTTCCGGAAGCCGCCCAGCAAGTCGGCAAACGCCCTTGCTGAATATTGGTATAGCTTGATTTATCCGAAGGATTCACCCCCGTCGCCAAAACCGTACGAATCTCCGCCGAAAGCGGCAACGTGCATCCCAACAAGCCCAAAGAAAAAATCGTTTTAAATAAAATACTACTCATGCCTAAAACATACAGGCCCGATAGGGATAATGTCAATACTACACACGAGTGAGAAGGAAAGAGATAGATTAAAGATTAAAGGGGAAAGATTAAAGAGAGAGCTTAATGCTTAGAGCTTAAAGCTTAAGGCTACCTCTAGAAATTCGTTTTTTAAGGCATTGTCCTAAGTTTTTTTCTTTCCGTTCGTCAGAGCCGGTGCGCCGGAGGTGCACTACATGGGATAACCGCGGGTGCAGGCAAAGCCGAAACCCGCGGATAGTCCATGAAAAACAAGCGCCGCGAAGTGACGGGAGCAGACCCGTTTACATGCCTGCGGCGCAATGGAACGAGCGACACGCTTTTGCGAAGCTCCTCTAAAATGAATTTCCAGAGGTAGCTTTAGGCTTGCTTGCGACGGCGACGCGTGCCGACCAGGGTCAGCGCGCCCAAGCCCGCCAACAAGCCAAAAGCGGACGGCTCCGGAATCGCGTAAACAAAGTTCACCGTATTCGTCAGGGAATTGCCGAGGAAATAAGCGTTGCCGATATGCCTCCCGCTATCATAGGAAGCGTAATCCATCCCGTTATTATATCCGAGCAACGAGAGGTATTCGTCGCCATCCGCTCCCGTCCGGACCCCGACTACGACTTCGGAAATTTCTTTTTTATCGAAGCTCGCACCGCTGGAGTCACAAAGCCAAACGGAAGTCAGCAAGTCCGTTTCCGTATCAAAAGACGCTCCGTAAATCGTTAGCGCATGCTTATCATTCGGAACATTAATCGCCAACGCATACCCCTGATCCAACGCATAATAAATCGCCCGGCTGAGACGCGTCGTGAGAAATCCTTCATAGGTTCCCGCGGGAGAAGTCCCGCTAAAGTCGGAAGTGTATGACCACGCAATCGCCTCAACCGCCTCTGCCGTCGTATAAATTCCCGCGTAATAGCCGCCGCTTTGAGAATAATTAGGCTCAACCGGATTATAGCCGCCCAGGATTCCGGCACTGTGATGCCCCAACCACCACTGATAAAAAGCCTCGGGACGCCCTCCCGTATAGTTGCGATACACCCCGAGATACGTATCATAAACCGCTTGAGCGCCTTGGGGCGCATTCGATGCCGGAGCATGGTACTGCTGCCAATGCCCGATAACATTACTCGCGGAAGCAGCCCAACAAGTCGGAAACTGCCCCTGCTGAACATTGTTGTAAGTTGACGGATCTGCGGAATCCACCCCGGTCGCAAAAACCTTAACAACCTCCGCCGAAAGCGGTGAAACAAAAAAAGTCACTAACAAAGCCGACGAGAGAAACGTTTTTAGCGGTGCGCTTTTCATGCCCGAGACACTACTACGCCCATAGAAATTTATCCAGCCGAATATGACGCAAAACACAAGAAACAACACCCCTCCAGAAATTCATTTTAGAGGAGTCCCCCAAAAGCGTGTAAGTCGTTCCATTGCCCCGCAGGAAAATCAGGGACGTATCGAAGCCGTTTAGCGGCGCGTTCGCTTGATGCTCGATGTTTGATGCTGGGCGCTTGTTCCGGAGGAACACACGCCTGCGGCGGAATTTAGGAGCTTAAAAGCAGAAAAGGAAGTTTCCTCTAATTCGTGTAATGGGTGAAATTCGCGGATTTCCTTCTAAAAACCTATCCGTTATCAGATATCAGTTTTACCTTTCCTGCCGAAGGCCCCCTCCTATCAGATATCCGTTTTACCTTTTTCGGCTTAGCACTTGCTCCGCAAGAGCAAAAACAAAAGCGCCCCCGCAGCATCCTGCGAGAGCGCTCTCTTTAAGCCTTAAGCTCTAAGCTTTAAGCTTTCTTACGACGGCGACGCGTGCCGACCAAGGTCAGCGCGCCCAAGCCCGCCAACAAGCCGAAGGTGGACGGCTCCGGAATCGTGAGCGTGAGATTCAAGCTTCCGTTATCATACGTCCACTCGCAATTCCAATTGGCCCAATCACCAAGGTTGGAATTCTCCAAGTCAAAATAGGACCCAATTTCGCCATTAAAGTTGAGTGCCGTGTTCGAGAGGATCGTCAACATGACGGATTCACCCTCTGCCGTCGGAGAAACCGGAGTCATTCCGGTAACGTCAATCGCGAACTTCGCTCCCTTGGCGAGGGTTACCCCGCCATCAACCGTTACCGTAGTAGCCAATTTCAGCGTTGCACCCGATTCAACAGAAACAGCTCCCGTACCGAGCGCATTCGCATGCGCCGCAACAAGCGTGCCCTGGGAAATCGTCGTTCCGCCGGAGTAGGTGTTGTCTCCAGAAAGCGTCAGCATTCCCATGCCATCCTTAATGAGCGCGTTGTTTCCTCCAAGAGAGTTACCTTGGCGCGTATTTCCAATTGTCCCCGAGATTGCCAACTCCCCGTATTTTGCAACCGACACCACAGTGTCGTTTTGACGCAAATAGAGCCCCGCAGAAATTTCTGATTTCACAATATCCGTAGATTCCGTCCCACCTCCAACAGTAATCGTCGTAGTCTTTCCTATTCCATTTTCAGAGGCAAACAAATCGATAGTTGAGCTTCCTGTAATCTTCCCTCCATTCAATGTCAGGCTCATACCCCCAAACGTTTGAGCTGCTGTTACCTTAAGTTCACCGCCTTTGTTAATTGTCAATTCATAAAGAGACTTATCCCCTCCGTTCCAACCGGTCACGTCACCAGCCTCCATCGACAGAATTCCGCCATTATTAACGGTAACCCTCCCGCGAAGAACTCCTTCCTCACCACCACTCGAAAGAGACAACGTCGCGTTTTCCACCGTAGTCCCCAACATGGTCGTTATCGATCCATTGGAAATCTTACTCGTCCCTCCGAGCACACACAGCTCACCAATAGACGCGTTCCCGCCATAAAACCAAGCACCTTTCGAAGACACTATTTTGCTTGTCCCTCCAAGGTTAAGTTGGTCCGCCGCCGTGGAAATACATCCACTAAGATCTAACGTTCCCGTAAAATTAGCAGAAAGAGAAATTGTTGTTCCGTGTCCACTAATCTTATTCGTATTTCCCCAAACGATAGTTCCTGAGCCGACGATGTTGGCGTTCAGAGTCCCATTTTGTTCCTCTCCCAAATCCAAAGTAACATTGCGACCAAGATTGAGCGTAGCACCGTCACCAAGAATCAAGCTGTTTGCAGACGAAAGTGTAACTGTTCCGGGAACGACCTCCTCGTTTTCATCTTTTCCCGCAACAAGCGACAAAGTGTTACCTTCGCTAACGTTAAGCGAGTACAACCAAACATTGGTGGCCGTTGTCATCGTAACGGAAGAACCAAACGTCACGTTCGCAATGACGTTATTTCCAATAGATTGCCCGTTAGACCAAGTAGCATCGGCCCAGCTTCCGCTATCGCCTCCCGCCCAAGTCAGATTCTTTTGGTAGACGACTTCAGCCGTATTAGTAACAACAATGTTATCAACGGTCACGCTGTTAGAAGCTCGTTGACCGCCGAAGGCTGCACCGAACTGAAATCCCGTGAGCGCAGTGCTCGCAGTAACCCCCTCAGCATAGGTAAAGGTGACAGTGTCCGCATTCGCAACACCATCGACATAGGCAGTAAGCGTATTGGTCGCACCTGTTGCATCAAAGCTGAGCGTGATGACCTTCCCTTTCAAGTCATCAATTTTCCCCAAATTAATATTGGAAGCGGCATCAGCAACATCCGAGCCCGTAAATTTCTCCGTATAGACCATGAGCTCTCCATTGGCATTTTTTTGCAACTGGATCGAATTATTAGTCCCGTGCGTCGTTCCGTTCGTATACAAAGCAAGAGCGTCGGTCCAATTATTAGCATCAAAATCGACGAGTTCGAAGCTGAATGTAAAAGCGTTGGTAAATTTTCCTCCGGTATTCGTCGTCCAAACACGAGAATCCGCATAATCGCCTCCGGCGACACCGACACCATTCTCAACATGAAACGCATTATTGTAGACGAACGTAGCAGCCTGACTGTAGCCATCACCAAAGGATTCTGCCCACTGAATACTATCAAAATTAGCAGAACCAATGTCCGCATACGCGCCAACGCTCATGGCGGCGGCGGCGATGAGGGTGGAAAGGAAGCATTTGGAAGTGTTCATGTGCTAGCAAGTAAGAGTTATGTTCTATCGGAAAAAATTAATTAGTTTGGGAATTATTTCACTTTCGGAAATCCCATGCAAGAAAAGTAGTGCGACAATAGGATTTACGCCTGCGGCGAAAGGGATAGTAGACAACTGATAACTAATAACGGATAACGGATAAGTATTTTCCTGCGGAATAAGCGCCAAGCCGGCGCGGAGGCGAAGGAAGGGATAGTTGATAACTGATAACGGATAGGTTGCTTTTTTGTATCTTGTTCCATTGCGCCGCAGGCACTCCCCGGGACCCATCCAGGCCTTCGAGCAGCGCCTATCACCCTGGAGGGGTCGGCGGGCTCCGACTCACGTCTGCACCCGCGGGTATCCCATGTAGTGCACCTCCGGCGCACCGGCACTGACGAACGGAAAGAAGAAAACTTAGGACAATGCCTTAAAAAACGAATTTCTAGAGGTAGCCTTAAAGAGAATTTGGCGGACATAGGTTCGCTCGATGCTCGATGCTTGGCGCTTTTTTAAGCACTTTTTTGTTTATTTTCGAAATTCGTACGCTTAGTTTTGAGGACGTTATGGCATCATCAACAATCACGCTGAGAATTCCGGAAGCAGAAAAGCGGGAAGCGAGCCGTATCCTGCGTGCTCGCGGGACTACGCTTACGCGGCGCCTGCGTGCATTTGTCCGGGAAATCATTGACGAGGATGAAGGCCGGGTCGTCTCGCATGAAGAGGTAATGCAACGACTCGGGATTACGCGCGAAGAGCTTGACGCAACACCGCTCGTTGACTGATGTCTCGCTTCCCGATCGATTATATCTCGCCGGCTCTACGCGACTTGGAGAAGCTTAACCCGTCCGTTGCGCGGGAAGTCCTTAAAAAAATCGAGCACGTTGCTCAAAATCCGCAGGCAACCAGTGAGGGCGGATACGGTCACCCGCTCTCCGGGGGCCTTGCCGGATTCTTCAAAATAAAATTGCTCTCTCGTGGTCTTCGTGTTGTCTACAAATTGAAAAAAGTTGAGGGTAAAATGCTGATTATCGTCATCGCGGCAAGAGCGGACGGGGAGGTCTACAAAATTGCCGAACAGCGGATTCATCGCTTTAAAATTTAAGGCTACCCCTAGAAATTCATTTTTTAGAGGTAGCCTTAAAGATTAGGGATAAAAAAACAACTTCTCTTTAATCTTTATCCTCTAATCTTTAATCTCTCTATCCCCTTCCTCGAAGCGGATAGCGACAGAATGGCCGTGGACCTGGAGTTGCTCCATCTTGGAGAAGGCGGCGACGATGGGTTCGGCTTTTTTGAGGGAGGCTTCGTCGTATTGGACGTAGCTGGTGCGGCGCATGAAATCGGGGACTTGCAGGCCGCTGAAGAAGCGTCCGGTGCGGGAGGTCGGCAAGGTGTGAGAGGGGCCGGCCGCGAAGTCGCCGAGGGCGGCGGGCGAGTAGTGTCCGATGAGCATGGCGCCGGCGGTGGTGATTCGGGCCGCGAGTTCCTTTTGGCGTTTGACGCCGGTTTGGATTTCGAGGTGTTCGGGCGCGATGAAATTGGCGACGGCGACGGCATCGTCGAGATTGTCGGCGAAGATTTTGCAGAATCCGGCTTCCATGATTTCGCGGAGGCGCGGGCCTTTTTCGTAGCGCGTGAGCAGCGATTCGATGGCGATATCGACGGCGCGGGCGGTACGTTTGTCGAGCGCGAGCAGATAGACTTTTTCTTTTCCGGAACCGTGTTCCGCCTGCGTGATGATGTCGGCGGCGACCCATTCGGGTTTGGCTTTGCCGTCGGCGATGACCATGACTTCGCTGGGGCCGGGGAGGAGGTCGATGCCGACTTTCCCGAAGAGCTGGCGCTTGGCTTCGACGACGAAGGCGTTGCCCGGGCCGGCGATTTTATCGACGGCGGGGATGGTGGCGGTGCCGTGTGCCATGGCGGCGACGGCTTGGACGCCGCCGACGCAGTAAATTTCGGTGATGCCGCAGAGTTTGGCGGCGGCGAGGATTTCCGGGGCGACGGTGCCGTCACGGCGCGGCGGGGTGCAGAGGACGAGCTCGGGTACGCCGGCGAGTTTCGCGGGGAGTGCGGTCATGAGCACGGTCGAGCTGAGCGGCACCTGTCCGCCGGGAATGTAGAGGCCGACGCGGTGAATGGGGAAAAAGAGTTCGCCGACGACGGCGCCGTGCGGGTTGCGTTTTTTCCAATTCTTGGGGAGGGTGCGCTTGTGAAAATCGGAGATGGAGGCGGCGGAGGCCTTCATGGCTTCGAGTTTTTCGGGCTCGATGGCGTCGAAAGCGGCGTCGATGGTTTCCTGCGGGACGCGGATTTGCTTTTGGAGCAGTTTGGCGTGGTCGAATTTAGCGGTGTAATAGAGGACGGCTTCGTCGCCGCGTGTTTGGACATCGGCGATAATTTCCGCGACGGTTTGTGCGATATTGCCGGAAAGGGCTGCGGGGGCGCTGAATGCGCGCAGTTTTTCGAAACAATCGGCGTCTCTCGTAGAAACTTCTAACATAGTGTGTCTTTTCTAAATAAAACTGTTTTTCGGCACGACAAAAAAAATGCTCCCGCGGGAGGCGGAAGCATTTTTCGTGAAGACCGGAGCTTAGGCCGGGATTTCCGAGTATTCGGAGACGGCGGTTCCGGCGAGAGCGGGAGCGATCTTCTTGACCATGCCGGTGAGGATGCCGCCCGGGCCGCATTCGATGGTTTCGGTGACACCGAGTTCGGCGGCGCCGCGCACGCAGTCTTCCCAGAGCACGGAGGAGACGACCTGCTTGGCGAGGGCTTCGCGCATCGCGGCGGGATCGTCGATCAGCGTGCCCGTCGTGTTCGTGAAGACGGGGATTTCCGGTTGCTTAAATTCGACGGACGCGAGGAAGTTTGCGAATTCGGCGCGGGCCGGTTCCATCAGGCGGGAGTGGTAAGCCCCGGCGACGACGAGCGGGATGGCACGCTTGAATTGCTTCGTTTCCGCATTCTTGGCGCAGGCGGCCGCGATTTTGTCCGCATCCCCGGAGATAACGATCTGGCCGGGCGTATTGAAGTTGGCGGCATCGACGTCGAATTCCTTACAGAATGCGAGGACGTCTTCGCGGGAGCCGCCGATGATGGCAGCCATGCCGCCCTTGGTCTTGTCACAGGCTTCCTGCATGAGGCGGCCGCGTTCGGCGACGACCTTCAGGCCCGTTTCGAAATCCCAAACGCCGGCGACGGCGTAGGCGGTGAGTTCGCCGATGCTGAGACCGAGCACGCACTTGAGATCGGCGAGCTTGCCCTGCTCTTTCAGGATCTGGGCGATGACATAGCCCTGCGTGAAAAGCGCCGGCTGGCAAACGCGCGTTTCGGTCAGGGTTTCCTGCGGGCCTTCGAAGCAAATCTGCTTCAGGTCGAACGGCAACACCGCATTAGCGCGGTCGTAGAGCTCGCGAGCAATCGCGGAATTTTCGTAGAGCGACTTGCCCATGCCGACTTTCTGGGCGCCCTGTCCGGAGAAAAGTAATGCTTTCATTGTTTTCTGATTAGGATTTTTTAAAGATTGGAGAGAGATTAAAGATTAAAGGTTAAAGATTAAAGGATAAAGATTAAAGAGAGAGATAGAGAGATTAGAGCTTAATGCTTAAAGCTTAAAGAGTAGTTGATGTTTAATCTCTAATCTTTAAGGCAAGCTCTAGAAATTCGCTATTTAGAGATTTGCTTACGGAAAAGGCATGCCCGCTTGTTCCATTGCGCCGCCGGCACGGCAGGGATGTATCTGCATCACGGGGGGGCGCACAGCCCCGAAGGGGCAATTGCGAATAGCGAATTCCGAATACTCACCGCGCAGCAAATTTTAGGGACTCTAAAGTGTTACCTATGTCTGATTCCGCCCCGGCCTCTTTAAGCTCTAAGCATTAAGCTCTAATCTCTCTATCTCTTTAATCTCTCTATCCTTATCCTTCAGGTTCATACAAAAAAGAACGTCTCGCTATATCCGAGACGTTCTTTTCATAATGTTTTCTCTAAAAAAGATTAGAGATTAAAGAGTCCGACCCTTCTTTAAGCTTTAAGCTCTCTCTTTAATCTTTCCCCTTTAATCTTTAATCTCTCTAATCTCTCTCTTACTTCTGCGGCTTCGGAAGCACGAAGAAGAGAATACCGCAGATGAACATGAGTCCGCCGGCGACGGCGAGCGTCGTGGTCAGCGGCACGCCCTGGTCCTTAAACCATCCGCCGAAGAACGAAATCAGCGCGCCGACGCCTGCCGAGGTCAGATTCAGCAAGCCGTAACCGGTTGCGGAATAACGTTCGTCGATGTGCGAGCGCATGACGGGCATGAGCGTGGCGTCAAGCGAGCCTTGAGCGATCCCCTGTGTCGCAACGAGTGCGAGCATCGTGTAAAACAGCCAAGCGACGCCGCCGAACATTCCTGCGAGAACAACGGCGAGGATGACGCACGGTCCGGCGAGGACGAAAGAAATCCCGGGAACGAGTGCGCGTGCCTTAAGGTTTTTCTGCACCCAGCGGTCTGCGATAATCGCAGCCACGATTACGGCAATATATTTTGCGATGGAGCTCCAGAGCGTTGCGGCCGGTCCGGCTTCGCCCGTCGTCAGGCTGATGACGGCATTCATTCCCGTTGCATCCGCAAGCGGAACGGATACGCCTTCGATGACCTTAAACGTATCCGTCAAAAGCGTCGGATACCAGGTGAGGAGGAACCAGTTGCCTGCGCCGGCGAAGGCGACGACCGTCAGCAAAATCCACATCGGACGGGAGGAAAGCAGGCTCTTGAAGACCTGAGCGCCGGACATCTTTTCGAAGTCGGCGGCGGGTTTTTCTTCCTTAACGGCGGCGGGAACGTCTTCTCGGAGCTGTTCACGGGCATTGTCTGCGGGGGCCTTGCTCGGGTCGCGCAGGAAAACGATGAGAATGAAGCCGTAAACGACACCGACGAGACCGAAGACCGCGAAGGTCATGCGCCAGCCGATGGCGTCGGACATCGTCGCGCCGTAACCGGCAAGAGCCATCCCGGCATAAATACCGCTCATGTGAATACCGGTCGCAAGCGAGCGCGTGCTGCCGCGGTGGTAGTCGGTGATGAGCGCGAGGGCGGCAGGAATGTAAAACGCTTCGGAAACGCCCATGGCTGCGCGGGCAATAAAGAGCGTCGTGTAATCCGTCGCATGCCCCGTCCACCACGTGACCGTGGACCAAACGACGAGGGAGCAGAGAATGACCAAGCGGCGGGAATAGCGGTCGGCAAGGAAGCCGCCGACGGGGCTCAGCACCGCGTAAATGACGAGAAACGCCGAGGTGATCAGACCGAATTGGGCGTCCGTCATCGGAATGTCTTCGACGATCGGCGCGCGAACGACCGAGAGCAGCTGACGGTCGAAGTAGTTGAGCATCACGACAATCCAGAGCAATCCGACGGCGACCCAAGCCCAGAGACCGGGTTTCGTATTCGGATCGGCGAGATTGACGACATTGCGTACGCCTTTGCGCCATGCCTGAATCGCGACAATCGCGATGACGACAAGCATTAGTGCAATGACCAGGGTATCGAACACCGAGGAGGTTTGAGCCCCGGCATCCTTAAGTCCGTTGATGTAGTTTACGATAGCATTCATAGTTTTAAAAGAGGTGAGAGCTTAAAGCTTAATGCTTAAAGGAAGATAGGGCCCGCATCCGTCAGCCGACTTAATCTTTAATCTTAATTTCGATCAGGCAGCAATCCGGCGAGCGAAAGCCGGGTTTGAGTTCGCCGCAGACGAAAAAGATTTCCTGGCTTTCCCGGGAAGCAAGCTTTTTAACCGCCGAGGCCCCGGCGCGTGCCGTCGCGGGGTGCGTGGCGAGCTTTTCCCATTTCGCGGTGCCGTCCTTAGCAAAGGAGAGACGCAGAATATCGGCATTGAATTTATACCAGGCGGGTTCGTGGCGCAGGTAGTCCGGTGCGGGATTTTCGAGAGCTTCTTTGAAAATCTTGGCATTGACGCCGCCGAAAATCAGCAGTCCGCCCCGGCCGTCCTCAACGGCGCAGGACCCGACCAAACCGGCTTCGGAGACATTTTCCGGAAGCGGCGGGAGCATCTCCCATTTTTTCTCCTGCAGGTAGTAAATCACGCCCGCGCGATCGACGGTTGCCTGCTTCGTTGCTTTGTCAAAATAAAATCCGCCGACAAGGACATAGGCGGTTCCTCGCGGGGTTTTTACGACTCCGGCCACCGGCTGAACGCGCGGAGTCCCCGGGAAATCCGGAAGCGCTTCCGTTTTGTGCGGAGCAATGCGAAATGCCTTGTTCGCGGGAACGCCGTTTACATTCCCGCCGCCGATGAAGCAGAAATTTCCCGCCGCATTGTCGATCTTTACGGGGAAGGTCGAAAGCTTCATCACTTCATCGTGATAACGGAAATACGTGCCCTGCCAATCGGATTTTCCGTCATCGTTTTCACCGCCGATCCATGTATCTCCGGCGCTCACGCCGTAGGCGATCGGCTCCGGCATGCGCCAAATCGCTTTCCAACCGCCGGCAACGTCCGGCAGATTCAGCTGCCAAATGGTATCGTAAAATTTCTTCTTCCCGCCGTCCGCCGGCCCTTTTTCCGGGAAAAGCGCCCCGCCGCCGACGTAAATATTCGTGCCGTCGCAGGAAATAAATGCCCCCGCGACCCCTTGTGCCGGGTTTGTTCCTTCAACGACCAGCGGCGGAAGCGGCTTCACGACGAGCTCCGCAAGGGGAGCTGCATTTTTTGCCGGTTCTTCCTGTTCGGGCGCGGCACATCCGGAAAATACGGAAGCGGCAAAAATCCAAGGGAATAGACGAGAAAGAGTCATGGTTCGGGAAGATAGCTTTTTCTCCCCGAAACGGCAAGCTCCGTAATTAATCCGTCGGCAACTCGATAATCGATGCCGAGCGGGCCCGATTATAAATCGTAATAACGGCAACGCTGACGGGCGAACTCGGGCGGCGCGGTCCCGCACTCCCCGGATTAACGCGCAAAATCCCGCCGAAGAGCTCTACGCGCGGCAAATGCGTGTGCCCGGAGACAACGATATTCGTCCCCGACGGCATAAAATCGAAATCCTCCAAGTGGCCGTGATGCAGGAAAATCTCGGCGGGGCCGATTTTCACGACGTCGAAAAGCGGCAAATTGCGGCATCCCGGCGTGTAATCGGAATTCCCTTTGACTGCGGCAACCGGCGCAATCGTTTTGAGTTCCCGAAGAATGGCATCGGAACAGATATCGCCGGCGTGGAGGATGTGATCCACGTCCTTGAAAACGTCAAAAACAGCCGGACGCAAAAGGCCGTGGGTATCGGAGATGACGCCGATTTTGAGCGGAGAGCCGAAATTTTTCATCATGAGGCAAGCGTTAGGAGATTAGGCTTCGTCGGAATCCTCTTCCGGCGCAACATCGCTCTCGGCGCCGTCGTCACCGAAACCGCGATAGGAAAAGACATTGCGCGGAGCACGAATGCGGGAAAATTCCGCGCGGAAGCGTTCGCGGACAAAACGGACGAGGTCGGCCGGGAGAGCGGCCAAGGCCTTGTCGAAGGGCAGGGTCGGCGCGCCGGAATCCTCGGATTCCGCATCGTAAGCGTCCGCCGCGGCATCGAATCCGGCTTCTTCGGAGGGGTCGTACTGCGGAAGCGGCACCTCGTCGGAGAATGCGTCCCGGACGGGGGCGTTGCGACGCTTTTCGGAAAGCGCGTCAAGGGTTTCGCGGGCGGAGGTGAAGCGCAGGCTGTCGCTCTTGCGCGCCTCCTTAAAAGCCAAGTTCGCCCGACGGAATTTTTCGGCGATCGGACTCAGCTTATTTTTTTTTTGCGTCGTCGGCAGGCATTCCCGCGGCGAGTCCGGCGATATCTTTGATTAACGCATCAATGGCTCGCGTTCGACTCTGTTCGACGGCTTTAAGCAGGCAAACTTCAAAATTCGCACGTTCGGAAAGGCCCAGCTTGACGCTGCTTTCTCCGGACTGAAGCGTATCCAGCATTCTCAGAAGCTGTTCCGTGCGCATTGCCGTCCCGAGCAAAGAGGAAATTCCGCCCTCGCGAATCGAATCCAAGAGAGCTTCGCGGACACGCGCCTGCGTATGCTTGAGAACGCGCAGGAGGTCGCGTCCCTCTTCCACGAAGGTGTCGGCAAACTTGACGACGGCCGCGTAATCGGCGGCGGCCAAGGCGGCGGCCAGGGCATCAATCTGTTCCTTAGAAGCCAGGCCGTAAATGTCGAGGACGTCTTTCTCGCTGATTTTCTTGCCGCAGAAGGAAATGACCTGGTCGAGAATTGACTGGGAATCGCGCATCCCGCCGTTCGCCAAACGCGCAATGGCGCGCAGGGCTTCTTCGCCTGCCTCCACGCCGTCGGCTTCCGTGATTTGGCGGAGACGCCGTGCGATTTTCGCCTCGGGAATCGGCTGAAACTCAAAACGCTGGCAACGCGAGGTAATCGTTTCCAAAACCTTGTCCGCTTCCGTCGTCGCAAAGATAAACTTTACGTGCGGCGGCGGTTCTTCGATGACTTTCAGCAGAGCGTTGAAGGCATCCTTGGAAAGCTGGTGCACTTCGTCGATGATGTAAATTTTGTAGCGGCACTGGGCGGGCGCGAAATAACATTCTTCGCGAATTTGCTTGGCGTCTTCGATCGAGCGGTTCGTTGCCGCGTCGATTTCGATAACGTCCATGCAGGAGCCGTCCACGATGGCCTTGCAAATCGGATCGTCCGCGGCGGGAGCAACGCTGGGACCGTTCGTACAATTCAGGGCTTTCGCGAAAATACGTGCCGTCGTCGTCTTCCCCGTCCCGCGGGGACCGACAAAAAGGTAGGCATGCCCGATGCGTCCGCTCTCAATCGCATTTTTCAGCGTACGGACAATGTGTTCCTGACCGACGATTTCGTCGAATTGCTGCGGGCGCCAACGCCTCGCGATAACTTGAAAAGCTCCGGACATACTGGCAACGAGTGAACGCCTTCCGCCCGGTTTTGACAATCAAATTAAAATTTACCGCAAATTTCGCGCGCCGGACACGCTTTATTGCGCGTTCCCGAGCAAGGTTCCCATCTTGGCGTAGGTTTCAAAACCGAGCGCGGAATGCTTGATTAAATCTTCCGCGAGTTCGATTTTCCCGGGTTCGAAAAGCGTCGCGATAAACGAACCGCCGAAGCGGAAATAACCCAATTCATCGCCCTTCTCCGACGGGACTCCCGCCGTGTAAGTCGGAACGATCGTGCCGACGTTCGTCGCGCCGACAAGCACCTGCGTCACCTTGCCGAAACGCGGAGAGTCGATTTCGACGACGACGCGCTTGTTTTCCCAGAGGTAAGCGATGCGTTGCGCCAAGGCAATCGGATTGACGGAATAGAGTTCGCCTTGGAGGGTGCGCGGAGCGGACGCCGTTCCCGAAACCGGGAAGTGGAAGCGGTGATAATCCGTCGGGCACAGGCGTGAACAAACCATCGCACCGTCGGCATAGCGTGCGGCGAGAGCCGGATCGCCGAGGAAGCGTTCCAGATCGAAGCACTGCCCCTTGGCATAAACCTGCGTCGCCGCAGAGATTTTCGCCAGCGCGAAATGGCGCCCGTCGGCAGGCAAAACCGCGGCATTACCGGCGGCAACAATCGGGCGTGCTCCCGGCTTAAGCTTGCGGGAGAAGAAATCGTTGAAAGAGGCGTAGGCATCCATCGGCTCGGCGAATTCCGAGGTATCCATGCCGAACTGTTCGCAAAACGGCGCGACTTTTTCGCGGCTTGCCGGACGGCTCATCCACCAACCGTAAAACTCCGAAAAGGTGGCGCGGCGTATCAGGGCCCACAGCGCAATCTTTCCCAAATGAGTCTCATAAACCCAGCGCAACGGCTTTTCCCCGAAAATCGCTTCGGTCTCAAGCATCCCGCTTTCACGATTGTAAAACTGCACCGGCTTTGTCTTAGGCATGGGTAAACAATAATCAATTCCGGCGAACACGATAAAGCACAAAGCGACAATTCCCGCAACCAGACGATATTTTTTCAAAAACGGCATGTCCGACTAATAAACGAAAAGAGATTAAAGATTAAAGATTAAAGGGGAAAGATTAAAGAGAGAGATTAGAGCTTAATGCTTAAAGCTTAAAGAAAGGATAGGTTTCTTTGTGAAAAAGATTAAAGAAGCCGCAGACACTCGCTTGATGCTCGATGCTTGACGCTTGGCGCTTTTTCCGCCGCCGGAGGTGCACGACATGGGATAACCGCGGGTGCAGGCAAAGCCGGAACCCGCGGACCAATCCCAACTTCACACGCGCCGCGAAGTGACGGGGACAATCCGTTTACGCTCCCGCGGCGCAATGGAACGAATTGCGAGCCTCTGTCCCCCTAAAAGCGAATTTCTAGAGGTAGCCTTAACGTTTAGAGATTAAAACCAACAATTCTTTAAGCTTTAAGCCCTAAGCTCTAATCTCTCTCTTTAATCTTTCCCCTTTAATCTTTAATCTCTACCCCCCTAATCCCTCCGTCGTGCGATAAGGTCGCGGGGTGCGTCGGGAAGAATCGACTGGAAGTAGGTTTCCCGCTCGAAGGGCCAAACGGCGTCGGGCAGGACTTCCCAGGCGGGGTGCGCTTCGACGTGTTCGCGCGACCATTCGAAGAATTCGGTGTGGTCGGTGCGGAAGTAGAGCATGGCACCGGGGCGGGAGCGTTCGGCCCACAAGTCGAGGGTCGCGTTTTGGATGATCCGGTTTTTGTGGTGGCGTTTTTTCGGCCACGGATCGAGGAAGAGCAGGAAAAGCTTGTCGAGAGTGACCTTCGGCGGGAGGGCTTCGAAGAATTCTTCGGCGTCGGCTTTGAGAAAATCGACATTGCGCAGGCCGGCGAGGTCGCGTTTGCGCAGGGCGCGCTCGATGCGTTTGGTGATTAAGTCGATGCCGATGCAGTTTTCCTGCGGGAAAGCGGCGCCGTAGGAAGCGAGAAAGTGGCCGTGTCCGCAACCGATTTCGAGGGTCAGGCCGTTGAGCGAAAATCCGCCGATAAGTTCTTCCGGCAACGAGGCGGCGATGCGTTTGCGCAGGGCGTCGATGCGCTCGGCGCGGTCCGCCATGGCTTTTTCGTAATCCGACATCTTAAGCCTGTTCCGTATGCGGTTTGAAGAACGCGGCGGTTTTTCCGACTTGGGAAACGCAGAATGCGGCGGCGGCGTTCTCGATTTCCGAGCAGAGGGCCATGACAGCCTTGCGGTCCTGAATGCGGAAGCGGACTTTGACGAGATCTTCGTGCTTAAAAACGAGTTCAAGCTGTTTGACGATGTCGTCGAGTGCGGTTTCGCGGCCGATTTGAATTTTGGCCTCGATGGTCTGGGCGAGTCCGCGCAGTTTCTTTTTTTCTGCGCCGGTGAGGGTTTCGAAAGGAAAACGGTTTTCGGAGTTCATGGTGTCGGATTAAGCGTCTTCGTCGTTGATTTGTGCGGGAGCGGAGCTTCCGGAGCCGATGCCGAGATCGGCGAGTTTGTTGCGCATGTCGGCGTCCTGCAGGGCATCGATGAGTTCGCCGATATCGCCGTCGATAATCTGCGGCAGACCGTGGAGCGAGAGTCCGATGCGGTGGTCGGTGAGTCGGTTTTGCGGGAAATTGTAGGTGCGAATGCGTTCGGAGCGGTCGCCGCTGCCGATTTGGTTTTTACGTTGCGTCGCGTACTTGAGATTTTCTTCTTCCTGCTTTTTTTCGTAGATGCGGGAAAGGAGAATCTTCATCGCCTTGGCGCGGTTGCGCAGCTGGGAACGTTCGTCCGCGCAATAAACCATAATCCCCGTCGGTTTGTGGATAATCTGCACGGCGGATTCGGTTTTGTTGACGTGCTGTCCGCCGGCGCCGGAAGCGCGGCAAACGGTCAATTCGATGTCTTCCGGGGAAATTTGGACGTCCACTTCTTCCGCTTCGGGCAGAACGGCCACGGTGGCGGCGGAGGTGTGAACGCGTCCGGCGGCTTCCGTTGCGGGAACGCGCTGAACGCGGTGGACGCCGCTTTCGAACTTGAGCATCTTGAAGACATCCGTCCCGGTGATGAGCACGGAAACTTCCTTGAAGCCGCCGACTTCGGAAGGCGCGGAGCTGAGCATTTCCCATTTCCAGCCGCTTGTTTCGGCGTAGCGCGTGTACATGCGAAACAGGTCGCCGGCGAAAAGCGAGGCTTCGTCGCCGCCCGTTCCCGCGCGAATTTCGACGATGGTATTACGGGAGTCCGTCGGTTCCGGCGGAATCATCGCGAGCATGAGTTTCTCGTAAAGGGCTTCGATGTCGGCTT
Organism: Candidatus Spyradenecus sp.; assembly: GCA_045651325.1. Classification (GTDB taxonomy): domain Bacteria; phylum Verrucomicrobiota; class Verrucomicrobiia; order Opitutales; family UBA953; genus Spyradosoma. The sequence continues at coordinate 7,254 of JAZRSB010000005.1, read as the reverse complement.
CGAGTTGCGGAATTTCTTCCCGTGCGAGTTCGCGCAGCTCTTCGTCGGTGTCGGCGTCATCACACATCGCGCGGTTGTCTTCGAGGGCTTTCTGCGTGGCGACGCATTTTTCGTAAAGCGAAACCGTATTGCAAAGGCGCGAGTGTTCGGCGGAAATCGTTCCCGCCTTGCGCTGATCGCTGTAAAAATCAGGCGCATTCATCAGTGTTTCGATTTCGGCGATGCGTGTTTTCGCAGGCTGAATGTCCGGAAGGTCTTTCATGATAATGATACTTGTAAATTTTTATTTCTGTGCCGCGCCCGCCGCATAATCAAACGGCGTATCGAGTTCGACGACGACGCGGAAGCCGCGCAAACGGCTCTTTTCCTTGAGTACGGATTTCTGAACATGTTCGTCCGCGAGCAATTCCTTCGGGAATTGGCAATCGCCGCCGGCGGCCGTACCCGCGATTTCGCCCGGCTTGAGCGATTCGTAAATCCACTCGGAAACATTCCCGTAAAGATCGAAGAAACCGGCGGCGTTCGGCGACTTGCTCGCGCAGGGATGAATCTGCGCACCGGAATTGCCGAGCGTCCAGGCCTGCGTGTCGATTGTTTCCGCATCATAGGCCCCCGCAGCGGCGCGGAATTCCTCCATCGACGGCGGACGCACGCGGTAACCGACAATCGCGCCGAGACGGCGGCAAAACGCTTCGACGTCCGCATAGGAAACCGATTCGACCGGCAAGTCGGAGCTCGCGGCATTCGCACTCGGATTATTTCCGACGACAAAGGTGTAAAGCGCCTGAGACACCTCGGTCTTCATCATCTTGGCCCGCGTTTCGGGGATGCCCGGAATCGGAATCGTCAGCGTAAAAAACGCATTTTGAATCTGCGGAATATCGCGGCTTTTGATATCCAGATAGGCGAGCATTTCGCGCACGCGGTTCGAAAGCAGGGTGTTGTTCGGGAAACGTTCGTAGAGGCGGGCGGCGATGACGGCGTTTTTACGGGCCAACACCGGCACGGTTTCCGTCCTGCGGGAACGAATGGCCTGCTCGATGGCGGCCATGTTTTGGCGGAATTCCAAAAACTCCGGACGCGCAGCCGTGTTGGCCAACGCTTCCGCAAGGGATTGGAGGCGCTCCGGCGTCGCAAACTGCGAGCGCGGGAAATTCTTCTGGAGGAGCTCCTGACGGCGATAGGCCTTGTCCCAAATCTCCGCCGCAGACTTCCATTCGTGCTTTTCTTCCGCTTCCTCCGCCGCCCGACGCAGGGCTTCGATTTCTTCGTAGTCGGTCGAGGATTCGACGGTTTCGACAAAGCGGTTCAAGCGGGCAATGCGCTGCGAATCGGCGGGAATCACCGCGCGGTAATCCGCCCAAAGGCGATTCTGAATCTTGAGCGCCGCACGCAATTGGCGGTTTGCCTCACGCCATTTGCCGGCTTCGAGCGCAGTCACGCCTTCTTTTTCAAGCACGTCGGCTTCCGCCATCATCGGGATCGCCTGCATCGCGAGCATACGATTGTGCAGACCGACCGTGCGGGCGTGATTACGCTTGTCCGCCAGCGCATACTGCGTTTCGATGCGGCGCTCGTGTTCGGCGGCTTCACGGAAAAGCTTTTCGGCATCCGCGTATTTTTTCTCGTCGGCAAGCGCCTCCGCCCGCGCTTCAACCGCCAGCGTATGTTCGCGAATCTTGTCGGCACGCAGCGAATGCAACTTGCGGCGCATCTTGTCCAAACGCAGATTCACGCGGGCATCGATGCCGGAATAGCTCAGATACTTGGCAAACGCCGCCACCGCCTTGTCGTAAACATCGATGTCCGCCGAAGTAATCTTGTCGCGTTTGACTTCGTGAATCGAATTAAAGCGCGCCTCCAGCGTTTCAAATTCCTGCTTGCACTGCAACGCCTTCACGCCGTCCACCTCCGTGGCAAAGGCCTCGCCGACGCGCTCGTTCGAGCCCTTGAGCCCGCTCGCATAGTACGCGGCAAAGACAACGGCGGCGCCGACGACGGCAAACAGCACGAAAGGCATAATCCCCCCGCGCTTGCGGCGCGAAGCAATTGTCGGAAAACGAACGGTGAAATACTCCATAACAGCTAACAAAAAAAATGAGTAGCGATAATACTTGTAAAAATATTGACTAAAAGCAAAATCAAAGCAATTTCTCCTCGTGACGCCAATAAAGCAATTAACCATACTCGGCGCCGGGCTTTTGGGCGCCTCCGTCATGCAAGCCGCAAAAAAACGCGGCGTGGCCGCCCGTTGCGTGGCCTGGTCCCGCTCGGAAGCCACGCGGGAACTCTGCCGGCAAACCGATTATATCGATGCCGTCTGCGACAAGCCGGAAGACGCCGTACGCGAGGCCGACTGCGTTGTCGCCTGCGTCCCCGTCAACCGCATCATCCCGCTGCTGACTCAAATCGTCCCCGCGCTTAAGCCGGGTGCCCTGCTCACCGACGTCGGCAGCACCAAGGCCTCCATCTGCGCCGAAGCCGATGCCGCCCTGCCCGCCGAAATCGCTTTCGCCGGAGCCCACCCGATGGCCGGCTCCGAACTCAACGGCCTGCTCGCCGCACGCGACGACCTCTTGGAAGACCGGCTCTGTTTTATCGCCGACGACGCACGCTCCCGCCGCACCGGCGCCCGGGAACGCGCCGAAGCCTTCTGGGCCGCCCTCGGAATGCGCACCCGCCGCGTCGAACCGCACGAACACGACGCCATCGTCGCCCACGTCAGCCACCTGCCGCACAGCGTCGCCGTCGCCCTCTCGGCAACCCTCGCCGGCAAACCCGAAGCCTGGCGCGAATGCGGCGCCGGCGGCATGCGCGACACCACCCGCGTCTCAGCCGGCAACCCGCAGGTCTGGCGCGCCATCCTCGAAGAAAACCGCGACGAAATCCTGCCCGCACTCGACGCCTTCCTCGGACGTTTTTCCGCATTGAAAAGCGCCCTCGAAACCGGCGACTCCGAAAGCCTCCTGCAAATCCTCTCCGAAGCCTCCGCCTGGCGCATCCCCCTTTCTCAACCAACCGCCAACCCGTAACCCTCCTATGATTCCCTCCGTCCGAAAACTAAACACCCTTCTCGCCGCAACCCTCGGCCTCCTCGCCGCCGCAACCGCCCAAGCGGACAACCCCGAACCCAAAACCTGCATCCCCGCAAGCCGCGAAAATCAGGAATGGTGGAAAACCCGCAACGCCGCATTCAACGTCATCGCCAAACAACGCAACGCCAAAATCGTCTTTCTCGGCGACTCCATCACCCACAACTGGGAAATCCCCGGCCGTGTCAGCTGGGAAAAACACTTCGCCCCGCTCGACGCCGTCAATTTCGGCATCTCCGGCGATAAAACCGAAAACATCCTCTGGCGCATCGAAAGCGGCAATTTCAGCGGAAAGATGAACCCCAAACTCATCGTCCTCATGATCGGCACCAACAACTGGCGCGACGACGCCGGCCACACCGCACAAGGCATAAAGAAAATCCTCAAAACCCTCCAAAAATCCGAACCGCAGGCCAAAATCCTCCTCCTCGCCATCTTCCCCCGGGGCGCCGATAAAAACGACGCCGCACGCCGGAAAAACGAACGCGTTAACGCCGAAATCGAAAAATCCGCCGACAACAAACGCGTCTTCTGGCTCAACATCAACGAAATCTTCCTCGATAAAGACGAAGCGCAAACCCTCCCCAAAACCGTCATGCCCGACCTGCTCCACCCGAGCGCCGAAGGCCACCGACGCTGGGCCGAAGCCGTCCTCCCGCGCATCAAAGAACTCTCCCGATAAGCCCGACAAAGGGAAACGAAAGTTTTTTCAAAATAAGCTTGCGTTCCCGCCGTTCGGAATGTTTCATTCACACTTCAATATTTTTTAGCAAAGCAATGAAAGCGACAATTATCACGCAAGGACGCCAATTCACCGTTTCCGAAGGCGATATCTTTACAGTCAACCGCTACCCCCAGACGGCAGCGGGCGACACGGTCATCGTTGACAAAGTTATTTTCGCCGGCGAAGGCGCAGAAGCCAAAATCGGCACGCCGACCATCGAAGGCGCGAAAGTCACGCTCAAGGTTCTCGAAAACAAGCGCGGCGAAAAAATCACGATCTTCAAAATGCGCCGCCGTAAAAGCTACTACCGCCGCCGCGGTCACCGTCAGGAGCTTTCCGTCGTCAAGGTCGAAGCAATCGCCCTCTAATTCCATTTAACTAAAAATACTTAACAACCATGGCACATCATAAAGGCGGAGGAACTTCTTCCAACGGACGCGACTCGAATGCACAGCGTCGCGGTGTTAAACTCTATGGCGGACAATTCGCAACGGCCGGCAGCATCCTCATGCGCCAGTGCGGTACGAAGATGCGCCCGGGCAAGAACGTCGGTTGCGGTCGCGACTACACGCTCTTCGCTCTCTGCGACGGAACGGTCGTTTGGGATCGTGAACATCGCAAAGTCTCGATCGACCCGATCGAAGCAAAGTAAGTTTTTCAAACTTAAAAAAAAAGAGCCGCGCAATGCGGCTCTTTTTTTTAGATTAAAGATTAAAGGGGAAAGATTAAAGAGAGAGATTAGAGCTTAATACTTAAAGCTTAAAGAGAAGTGATAGTGGATAGGGGAAAAAGATTAAAGATTAAAGGGGAAAGATTAAAGAGAGAGCTTAGAGCTTAATGCTTAAAGCTTAAAGAGAAGTGATAGTGGATAGGGGAAAAAGGTTAAAGATTAAAGGGGAAAGATTAAAGAGAGAGCTTAGAGCTTAATGCTTAAAGCTTAAAGAGAAGTGATAGTGGATAGGGAAAAAGATTAAAGATTAAAGGGGAAAGATTAAAGAGAGAGATTAGAGCTTAATGCTTAAAGCTTAAAGAGAAGTGATAGTGGATAGGGGAAAAAGATTAAAGAGAGAGATTAGAGCTTAATGCTTAAGGCTACCTCTAGAAATTCATTTTTTAGAGGTTTACAGAGGCGCGCAATCCGTTCCATTGCGCCGCAGGTACGTAAGCGGGTCTGTCCCCATCACTTCGCGGCGCTTGTTTTTCATAGATTATCCGCAGGTTGCGGCTTTGCCTGCACCCGCGGTTATCCCATGTGGTGCACCTCCGGCGGCGGAAAAAGCGCCAAGCATCAAGCATCGAGCACCAAGCGAGTGCCTGCGGCTTCTTTAATCTTTTTCACAAAGAAACCTATCCTTTCTTTAAGCTTTAAGCATTAAGCTCTAATCTCTCTCTTTAATCTTTAATCTAATCTCTCTCTTCAATCTTTCGGACGACGCGCTTCGGGAAGCTGCCGCGCTCGTCGGTGACGTAGATGTGGTCCCAGACGAGATTGACTTCGTCGCCGACCTGCAGGCCTTTGACGAGTTCGGCGGTTTCGGGCGAGACATCGCCGGTGCCCGTTGTCGAGGCGAGCATGAAAACGTATTGGTCCGCCTTCGGGTCTCCGTATTTATCGGGTCGCCGGTAGTCGTTGTAAGCTTTGATGTCGAAAAGCGCGAGGGTGCCGGAATCGCCGCATTTGTCCGGGCAGAGCATCGTCATGCCGCGGCAGCGGTGTTGGCGCGTTCCCTTGAAGACGGCTTGGGTATCGTGATGGGAAAGCAGCTTTTCGTTGCTTGCGGATGCGGGCGTTGTTGCGGAGGTTTGGCAGCAGTCTGCCGCATCGCAGTGTTGCGGGCCGGTCGCATTGTGTTTTTCGTCTTTGCAGGAGCAGAGGCAGGCGGCGGCTGCAATCAGGGCGAAGACGGAGGCGGGGATAAATTTATTTTTTTTCATCGTGTTAAATCAAGCGTCCGCGGACAAAAATTTGTCTGGCAAAATCTTACGGACAAATATGGTTGCACCCCGGCGGGAAGTCCACACGATTTCTATAGCATTGAGTTGATATGAAACCCGACAAACAAAGCTCTTCTCCGCGCCGCTCTTCTTCCATCGAACGCATTTTGGGACGCCTCGACGATTTGGACTCCACCAATCTCGCCATCCTCGTCCAACGCCTCGCGCGGGAACGCGGACTGCTCGAAACAGTGTTTGACGCCGTCGAAGAAGGCATTCTCGTCATCGATGCGACGGGAACGGTCGATTATGCCAACCGCGCCGGCGCTTCGCTCATCGGCCTCAATCCGAAAGACATCGGCTCGGCGGTGCTGTGGAAACTCGTCCCCGACCTGGCACGCTCCCTCGATTTCCTCCGGGAAGACGGGCTGGCCCCCAACATCGCACGCGACGTCGAACTGTTTTACCCCGAACACCGCTGGGTGCGCCTCCAAATTTCCCGCCTCCTCCTCGGCGACGACGTCGTCCGCTTCGGCGTTATCATCCGCGACATCACGGACGAGCGCCAAAGCACCGAGGCAATGATCGAAAGCGAGCGCATCAACTCCATCTTCACCCTTGCGGCAAGCGTCGCCCACGAAATCGGCAACCCGCTCAATTCGATGAAAATCCACCTGGAGCTGATTCGCCGCAAACTCACGAAACTCGACGCCCCCGAAGAAAAAACAAAGTCACTGAAAAAATCCGTCGAAATCTGCCTCGACGAAATCGGCCGCCTCGACGACATCCTGAAAAACTTCCTCGGCGCCATTCGCCCGCAAAAGCCGATCCTCGGAAAAACCAATCTGATGGAAATTGTCTTCGACGTGCTCGCCGTTCAAAAAGCCGAATTGGAAAAACGCAATATCCGCTGTTCCGTCAAACAGGGCAAGGGCCTGCCCATCGTCCTCGGCGACGCCTCTCAACTCAAACAGCTGATTTTCAACGTCTCCAAAAACGCCATGGAGGCCATGCAGGACGGCGGCGCAATCGATATCGTCGCCGACGCCGATGACGCCTTCGTTTACCTGCGCGTCCGCGACACCGGCTGCGGCATCGAGCGCGACGCCATCTCGCGCATCTACGAACCGTTTTTTACGACGAAAGACGGCGGACACGGCCTCGGCATGATGATCGTCATGCGCATCATGCGGGAACACGGCGGCCAAGTCGGCATCGACAGCACACCCGGCGAAGGCACGCTCGTCACGCTCCAATTCCCGCGCCCCGACCGCCGCACGCCGATGCTGAGCGCCTTCGGAGATGAATGTTAGAGATTAGGAGTTAGATTAAAGATTAAAGGGGAAAGATTAAAGAGAGAGAGGCGAAATCAGACATAGGTAACACTTTAGAGTCAGACATAGGTTACACTTCTGAGGTTACAGAGAGATTACAAGGTTGGGGATTGGAAGCAAGACTTAGAGTTGTCGAAGAAGACTCCTCCCCTATGACGCCCCCTAGGGG
>JAZRSB010000004.1:0-1462 GCA_045651325.1 Candidatus Spyradenecus sp. | reverse complement strand
CTTTGGGCCGCGGGCAACGGAAGCGGCATCGGCAAGCTTTCCGGAGCTTCGGGCAATGAACTCGCCGGAATGCGTCCGGAGTCCGTAGCGCTTTCGGAGGCTGTGCGCGGCGTTGAAAGCGGGAGCGCGTCGGTGCTTGTTTCGGGCGCGACGACGCTGACGGATGCGGACGACGAGGCGACGCCTCCGGCGAGCGTCGAAGTCGAAATCTGGGAATACACGCCCAAAAACTTCACTTTGGATATCTGCGGGACACGCGTTACGTCGGGGCCTTTGCTGTCGTATTCGGGTTCTTTTCCGAGCGGCGAGGGTGCTTTTGAAATTACTTACAAAGCGTGGGCGTTCCTGGAGAACGGCGCGCGTGTCCGCGTCGGTGCCGACGATACGGCGTTGCTTGAAATCGGACTGCTTAGCGCGAGTTCGCCCGACGGGGAACATGCGTTTGAGTGGGGTGAGTGGGTCACTTATTCCGGCGAGGCGCGTTGGAGCGAAGCGACGATCACGCACGCTTCCGTCGGCGGCCCGTACGCATTGGGTGTTGAAGGGATTCATTTTTACGAGCGCAAACTCATTGATACGACGGTTGACGACGCGGACGAAGACTGCGTTTGCACGAGCGGCTGTGACATGGAGACGACGGCGGACGTGGGCAGCGTTGCGTTTACGCAGCCGTTCGGGCGCACGCCGTTTGCAAGCGGTTTTCGTTCGGGAAAACTGCGGATTAAAAAGGTCAATCCCGACGACGACATCACGACGCCTGCGGGCATTGCGTACGACCATTTCGTGACGCGGCGGGTTTTGTCGCGTGATGCTTCGACGCAATCGGCGCGGATTTCGGCGGACGGTCTTTGGGAAAACGTTTACGAAAACGGCGTTCCGGCAAGCGGCAATGCCTGGAAGAACTCGCAAGTGAGCGTTGCCTCAGACGGCTCAGTGACGGAAACGCTTTCCGATCGCACGGTGATTCGCTACGACGCAAGCGGCAATCTTGCGTCGGTGACTTCGCCCGAGGGCGTGACGCTTTCGGCTTCGCAACTCGGCGTGAAAGTGCTTCGCGATGCGGACGGTGCGTTGCTGCAGATTTGGTCTTTGGCGGACGGTTTGCTCGATTTTGTTTCCGGGGATGGCGGCTACGCCGTGCGTTGGTACAAACCGGCGGATGTTTCGGCGGCCGTGTCATCGAGCGGGCTCTACACGACAACGGGCTCTCCGGTAAAGGTCTTTGCGTTTTCCGGCGAAAAAGACGAAGAGACCGCCCGATGGGGACTTACTTCTTCCGTTTGCGGGAAACGCGCGGGACGCAGTTTGAGTTTAATTACGTTTGGCAGTTCGACTACGAAAGCGGCATTTGGTCCTTTGAAAAAGGCGAAGAAAGCGCTTCGCACACGCTCCGCCGCGTCGGTGACAATCTTTTCGAAATCACGGAGACGCGCTCTTCTCCCGGCGGCTCCGAAACTTCCGT
>JAZRSB010000003.1:0-1214 GCA_045651325.1 Candidatus Spyradenecus sp. | reverse complement strand
GTTGGTTCCACGCGTCGTAGGCGTAAGTCGTGACAACGCCGCGCGCCCAAGTGCGGGACGCGAGCAAGCCCGTTGACGTGTAATTATAAACGACCGATTTTCCGGCGGCGTCGGTTTTCGCAAGCAAAAGCCCCGTCGCGGCATCGTAATTCCAGGTCGTTGCGTCGCCGTCCGTGAGGTTTTCCAAGGCTTCCGGCGAGCCCGCAAGCGTGCGGAAGGGTTGCATCTGCGTTTTCTGATTCAGCGCGTCGAACGCGAACAAAACCGGATAGGAAGCATTGCCGTATTCGGCGATTTTGTTTCCGCGCAAGTCGTAGGCGGAAGCGACAAAAGTGCCGTCGGCGAAAACCGTCTTACGAATACGATTCATCGAATCATATTCGTAGGTATTAACGATTAACTCTTGACTATTAAGTGTTTGGGTTTGCGAAACGAGGCGGTCGCCGGAGTCGTAAGTGTAGGTCGTGACGTTCCCGCGTGCGTCGGTGGAAGCCGTGCGGCGCTTGAACGCATCGTAAGTCGCGGAAGTATTCACGCCGCCCGGAGCGCTTTGCGAAACAACCGCGCCGTCCACGGAAACACTCGTCTGCACATCCGTCATCTGCGGAAACGCCGTCGTCTGCGTCCGCGTTTTCGTCGCAAGATCGTAGGCGCTCGTCGTGACGGTTTCGTTGCCGCGAAGATCGACGGAAACCTGTTTGGATTCGAGCGCGAGCGAAAGCCCGGAAAGCTGCGTCTTGGAAACGCTCGTTTGCGCGGGAATCGACTCATCCGAGCACGAAACCGTGTTCGTCGTTTTCTGCCAAATGATGCCGTCGGAATCCGTTTCGTAAACGGTTTCTGTCTCTGTCTTGCGCCATTCGGAATCGATGCTTGAGACTTGGGCAACGACGTTGCCCAACGCGTCGTGCACGTAAGAAATGCTCGGGCTTCCGGTGGAAGCGGTCGCGACTAAGCGCGTTCCCGCGTAAGTGTTTTCCGTAGTCAAAACAGCAGCCAAGCCGAAGCCGGGGCGCTCCGTCTTCACCGTGCGGCCGTGCGCATCGACGTAGCTCTTTTCCCAACGCGAACCATTTTCCGCGCCCGTGTAAACCGTCGTCGTTTTTAACCCGTTTTCAAAACCGTACGCGTAATACTGCGCGACAACTGCCGTGCCCGTGACGGAAAGCGTTTCGCCGTTGGCGTTGCGGGTCGTGATGCGCGTGCCGCCGTCG
>JAZRSB010000002.1:0-72360 GCA_045651325.1 Candidatus Spyradenecus sp. | reverse complement strand
CCCTAGGGGGCGTCATAGGGGAGGACTCTTCTTCGACAACTCTAAGTCTTGCTTCCAATCCCCAACCTTGTAATCTCTCTGTAACCTCAGAAGTGTAACCTATGTCTGACTCTAAAGTGTTACCTATGTCTGATTTCGCCTCTCTCTCTTTAATCTTTCCTCTTTAATCTTTAATCTTAATTTTTCTTAAGGATGGAGCAGTTTTGTCTTTTCAAGCGGGGTGTTCTCGTCCATGCTTGTCTTTCCTTTTGCCGTTCGGGCGGGTGCCCGTTCCGGTGAAAAAGGAAAAACAATAACCATCAACCCTGCGTGAACTCGCGTTCCCGCAGATACAGAAAGAATCAATATGTCCTCCATCATGGAACAGCTGCTCGCAGAAAGCGGCAGCCTCAACTCACTCATCCCGGGCTCGATCGTTAAGGGCACGGTTATCGAAATCCGCGACAACAGCGTTGTTGTCGATATCGGCGGAAAATCCGAAGGCGTCATCCCCGCAAATGAATTTGCGGATGTCAGCGAAATCCAAATCGGCGACGAAATCGAAGTTTATTTGGAAAAGGCGGAAGACCGTAGCGGCGCTCCCGTTATCTCCTACGACAAGGCGCAGCAGAAGAAGAACTGGGAAACCATCGTTGCCGAATGCAAAGAAGGTTCGGTTATGCCCGGTCGCGTTAAGGCCAAGGTTAAGGGCGGTCTCATCGTCTCGATGGGTATCGACGCCTTCCTTCCGGCTTCGCAGATCGACGTTCAGCCGCCGAAGAATCTCGACCAGTACATCGGTCAGACCTACGACTTTAAGATCCTCAAGATCAACCTCGAACGCAAGAACCTCGTCATTTCGCGCCGCGAACTGATCGAAGAACAGCGCAACGAAAAGCGCCGCGCGCTCCTCGAAGAAGTCAAGCCGGGCGATATCCGCCGCGGCGTCGTCAAGAACATCACCGACTACGGTGCGTTCGTTGACCTCGACGGTCTCGATGGTCTTCTCCACATCACGGACATGAGCTGGGGCCGCATCTCGCACCCGAGCGAAGTTCTCAAGGTCGGCGAAGAAATCGACGTTATGATCATCGAAATCGACCGCGACCGCGAACGCGTTTCGCTCGGCCTCAAGCAGTGCACGAGCAATCCGTGGGACTCCATCGAAAAGAAGTACCCGGTCGGCGCGAAGGTTCACGGCAAGGTCGTCAACCTCGTTCAGTACGGCGCATTCGTCGAACTCGAACAGGGCGTTGAAGGGCTCGTTCACGTCACGGAACTCTCTTGGACGAAGCGCATCACGAAGCCGTCCGACGTTCTCAAGATCGGTCAGGAAGTTGACGCCGTCATCCTCGGCATCAACAAGGAAGAACAGAAGATCTCCCTCGGTATCCGTCAGCTCGAACAGAATCCGTGGGAAATGGTTCGCCACAACTACCCGGTCGGCGCTCGCGTTCACGGCAAGGTCCGCAATCTCACGACCTTCGGTGCATTCGTCGAACTCGAAGAAGGCATCGACGGTATGGTTCACGTCTCCGACATGAGCTGGACGCGCCACATCAACCACCCGGGCGAAATGCTCAAGAAGGGCGACGAAGTCGAAGCCATCGTTCTCGACGTTGACGCCGACCAGCAGCGCATCGCCCTCGGCATCAAGCAGACGCAGGATGACCCGTGGGATGACATCGACCGCAAGTTCCACATCGGCGACATCGTCTCCGGTAAGGTCTCCAAGATCGCGAACTTCGGCGCCTTCATCGAACTCGCCGACGAAATCGACGGCCTCGTTCACATCTCGCAGATCAGCGAAGAACGCGTCGAAAAGATCAAGGACGTGCTCAAGCTCGGCCAGGACGTTTCGGCTCGCGTCATCAAGATTGACAAGGACGAACGCCGCATCGGTCTCTCGATCAAGGCTGCGAACTACGACCCGGCTCAGCTCCAGGCGGAAATCAATGCTTACGAACGCGTCCGCGGTCCGGTTTCGGAACGCAACAGCGCTCCGGCTTCGATGTCCACGAGCACCGGCTCTCAGGACTTCGCCAACCTCGGCGACATTCTCGACAATCTCTAAACCGATTACCGAGATTACAAAAACAGGCGTTCCCGCGAGGGGCGCCTGTTTTTTTGTCGGTTTTTTAAGACCGGCAGGGCGGAGACGGGCTTCCGGAGCTCTCAACTTTCATCGTTTCGGAAGCGCCTTTAAGCTTTCCCCGGTATGAATGAGCAGGCATGGACGACAGATAACGAAGCGGCGGCGGCTCGCGTGCTTTTGGCGGGAACGGGCTTGAGCCTGACGGATGCGGCGCGCCTTACGCTTGAACTCAGGGAAGCGGCAGGGCGGGGACGCACAATCAATGCGTTGAGAAAAATCATTAAACTGGGCGAAGAAAGTTTGTCCCGTAGCCGCCTGAGTGTTTCCGTCGACAAGCTTTACCGGATTTTTTTAGAAAAAAAGGAGGGATGGCGTTCCCGCACGGAGCGCGATTATAAGCAGGTAATGCGGCGCATCGGCGAGCATTGTCCCGAGTTTTTGCGCTGTCGGGCGCGTGCCGTGACTCACGAGCAGGTGCAGACGCTGATCGATTCGGTTTTCCCGACAGCCCAGCAGCGCCGTAAGGGGCGCGCAATTTTGCATTCCGTTTTCAATTATGCGGAAAAACGGCGTTGGGTGAATTTCAATCCCGTTACGGCAACAACCACGCCGCGGGTGCGCGAAAGGGAGATTGTCCCCTTGACGCTTGAGGAGATCCGCCGGCTCTTGGAGGCGGCCCGGCGTTGCGAATCGGGGCTTTGCCTGATTCCGTTTGCGCTGATGCTCTTCGGCGGAATTCGGCCGAGAGAAGTGGCGCGCCTGTGCTGGGGCGATATCGATTTGGAGGAAAACGTCGTCCGCATTTCGCCGTACAATTCGAAAACCGGCGGGGCGCGGCACGTGACGATTCACGGGCCCTTGCGGGAATTGCTCATTGAGCGGAAAGACAGAATCGGGGTTGCTTGCTTTGTACGGGAGCCGATTGTGCCGAGAAATTTTGACAAGCGATGGCTGCGCGTGCGGCGCAATGCCGGCTGGAATGTCGCCGGACATGCCTGGCAACAGGACGTTTTGCGGCATACGTTCGCGAGCTATCATGCGAAGTTTTTTAAGAATTTTTACTGGCTACAGCAGGAGATGGGGCATGCCAACGCGAATTTATTGCGGACGCGGTACTTGTCGATGTCCGGAATTACGGCGGAAAGCGCGAGGCTGTTTTGGGACGCGGAGCTTGTGAGAAAGGGAATAACGGGTAGCGGATAACGGATAGCGGATAACGGATAGCGGATAAGGCTACCTCTAAAAATTCATTTTTTAGAGATTTGCCTACGGGAAGGGCATGCCCGCTTGTTCCATTGCGCCGCCGCGGCGATTCGAATTTCCGTTGCGAAAATCGGCTTATCGTTGTCCAATAGAATCATGGATAAGTCGATGGACGAAGATTGTATTTCCCCGGAAGCCACTGCTCCCGCAGACAACGGCGTGCCGCGCCTGAGCGTGGTGGCGACACCGATCGGGAACCTTTCCGATTTGTCGCCGCGTGCGCGTGCGACCTTGGAGGCGGCTGACTGCATTGCTTGCGAGGATACGCGAACGACGGGCAATCTGCTTCGGAAATTCGGCATCGAGCGTCCGCTCATCGCTTATCACGAGCACAACGAGCAGGCTTCCGCGGCGGGCATTGCCGCCAAAATCGAAAACGGGGCTCGCGTGGCTCTGGTTTGCGATGCGGGAACGCCGACGCTCTCGGATCCCGGTTTCCGTGTGGTACGCGAGTGCCGTCGCCGCGGCTTGCCGGTCGAACCGATTCCCGGCCCCTGCGCGCTGATTACTGCGCTTTCTGTCAGCGGCCTGCCGACCAATGCCTTCGCCTATCACGGATTTTTGCCTCCGAAGACGGCGGCGCGGCGACGCTTCCTGGATGAGAACCGTGCGTCGAAAATCACGCTCGCCGTTTACGAATCCTGCCACCGGATTCGTGCATTCGCGGAAGAAATCGCGGAAGTCCTCGGCAACGAGCGCGTGGTCTGCTTTGCCCGCGAACTGACCAAACTCCACGAAACCGTACTCACCGGAAAAATCGCGGATGTCCTGCCGAAGCTCGTCGGACGCAATCTCAAGGGCGAATTCGTCGTCCTCATCGCTCCCGCCGATTTTGAACTGTAGAAAACCGCACAAGTGCAGGCTGTCGCAAATTTTTAACTCGATCTTCCGAGACTAAATTTTGTGGCTTTACGGGAACCCCAAACAATGAAAACTGATTTTTCCGGATTTACTGTTGCGGCACCGCCGATTCGTGCGGAGGGGCTGGCCGTCGCGCCGCTCGGTTGTCGTGAACCGGTTCTGAGAGGCGTGGATCTGACAATCACCGAGAGATGCCGCGCGGCCCTGGTCGGCGCCAACGGGAGCGGGAAATCAACCCTGTTGCGGACCTTCGCCGGCTTGCTTGCGCCGCTTGCGGGAAGCGTACGCATTTTCGGGAATGCACCGGAGGCGAAAATTCCGGAGCTCTGCTATTTGGCTCAGCGCAGCCGCATCGACTGGGCGTTTCCGGTTTCCGTGCGGGAAATGGTCGTCTTCGGCCGCCGCGTGCGAAAACGCTTTTTTGCCGGAAATTCCAAGCTCGATTGGGAAAAGGCGGATGCGGCTTTGGAAAAACTGAAACTCGCCGAGCTCTCCCGCCGCAATATCGGAGAACTTTCCGGAGGTCAGCAACAGCGCGTCTTGCTTGCCCGGGCGCTTTGTCAGGAGGCGCGCCTGCTCCTGCTCGACGAACCCTACGTCGGTTTGGACACGCGCTCCCGCGATATCATGGACGAAATGCTTTTCGGAAAAACCGGGGAAGGACTTACGCTGATTATGGCGACGCACGATTTGTCCGACGCGTTGGGGCATTTTGATTCCATCTTGGAAATCCGGAACGGGCGCCTGCATTCCGTGCGCGATTGCTCTTGCCGTGAACATTTTGTGGAGACCTTCTGAGATGGAAATGCTTTACGCTTGGCTCGTTGAGCCTCTGGAATACGACTTTATGCTTCGCGCCTTTGCGAGCATTATTCTTATCGGCGCCGGGACGGCCATGCTCGGTTGCTACGTCGTGTTGCGGAAGAGCGTTTTTATCACTTCGGCCTTGTCGCACACGATTCTTCCCGGCATTGTCGGCGCCGCCCTGCTGGGTGTTTCGCTTTACCTCGGAGCCTTCGTCGCCGCATTGATTACCGCGCTGGGCGTCGGCCTGCTGTCCTCGCGCCAAAAAATGTCCGAAGACTCCGCCATCGGCGTGTTGCTCGCGTTTATGTTCGCCCTCGGGATTTTGCTGATGACGCTGACGCAGTCTTTCCGCGATTTCGCGAGCCTGCTTTTCGGAAGCGTGCTCGGCGTGAGCGGGGCGGATCTCGGCGTCGCCGCGGGGACCTGTCTGGCGGTGCTGCTGTTCTTTGCGTTCTTCCGCGTTCCTTTGAAGCTCGCGAGCTGCGATCCGGAATACGCGCAGCTTGCCGGCGCGCGCCCGCAGCTGATGCAGGTGCTTTTCCTCTCGTTTGTCGCCTTGGCGTCCGTTGCCTCGGTACGCATTATCGGCGCGTTGCTGACGACGGCCTTGCTCGTCATTCCCGCCGCTTCGGCTCAGTTGTTGACGCGTTCGGTCGGGCGAATGATGGCCGTGGCCGTCGCGATTTCAATCCTGACGGGCATCGTCGGCCTGTATGCCTCTTACTACGTTGACGGGCTCCCCGCCGGCGCTTCCATCGTCGTCGCGGAATCACTCGTCTTTTTCGCCGCGTGGGTGCTTAAAATCTTCCGCGACAGATTTTAAGCGGCAGCAGTGGGAACTCTTTTGTAAAAAGTGCGATAAAAACCATTCTCGGGTTGAAACAGAGAGGGTGTTTGGAAGATAATCCCTCTGTTGCTATGGCGAAGAAAAAAGAACTCTCAGAAGACCCTTTGGAAAAACGCTTGTGGAAAGCGGCGGATAAACTGCGCAAAAACATCGATGCCGCCGAATACAAGCACGTCGTGCTCGGGCTCATCTTCCTGCGCTATATTTCCGTTTCATTTGAGGCATTGTATGCCAAGTTGCAGGCGGAAGTCGCAGAAGGGGCTGACCCGGAAGACCGTGAGGAATATAAGGCGGAAAACATTTTTTACGTTCCCTCCGTCGCTCGCTGGAGCAATCTGGTCGCCAATGCCAAAGATCCGAAAATCGGAAAATTTATCGACGATGCGATGGATGCTATCGAAAAGGAAAATCCCTCGCTCAAAGGCGTATTGCCCAAGGTTTTCGCGCGTCCCAATCTCGACCCCACCGGACTCGGGGAACTCATCGACCTGATTGGCAACAGTACGTTAAACACGGCAACGAACAGCGCGGATTTGCTCGGACACGTTTTCGAATATTTCTTGGGAGAATTCGCCCTCGCCGAAGGCAAGAAAGGCGGACAGTTCTATACGCCGAGAAGCGTTGTCGAATTACTTGTCAACATGCTCGAACCCTACAACGGGCGTGTCCTCGACCCGTGTTGCGGTTCCGGCGGGATGTTTGTCCAAAGTGAAAAATTCGTCCAAGAGCACCAGGGCATTATCAACGATATTTCCATTTACGGTCAGGAAAGCAATCAGACCACTTGGCGCCTCTGCAAAATGAATCTTGCCATTCGCGGAATCGATGCCTCCCAGGTCGCGTGGAACACCGAAGGCTCGTTTCTGAATGATGCGCACCGCGATGTGAAAGTCGATTACGTCATCGCGAATCCGCCTTTCAATGACAGCGATTGGAGCGGTGACAAACTTCGTTCCGACGGCCGTTGGAAATACGGCGTCCCGCCCCCCGGGAACGCCAATTTTGCGTGGATTCAGCACTTCATTTACCACCTGTCGCCGAACGGACAAGCCGGATTTGTTTTGGCAAAAGGTGCACTGACCTCCAAGAGCGGCGGCGAAGGCGAAATCCGAAAAGCCTTGGTCGATGCCGGCTTAGTGGATTGCATTGTCAATCTCCCCGCAAAGCTCTTTCTGAATACTCAGATTCCCGCGTCGCTCTGGTTCCTTAGCCGCAACCGCCACGCGAACGGGCATTTCCGAGAACGCAACGGCGAAATCCTTTTCATTGACGCACGCAATCTCGGGTACCTCATTAATCGTCGTACCCGCGAATTTAGCCCGGAAGATATCGCGCGCATTGCCGATACTTACCACAACTGGCGCAACCAAGGCGGACGCTACGAAGACGTTCCCGGATTCTGTGCCTCCGTTCCCGTAGCCCGAGTCGCCGAACTCGATTACGTTCTCACACCCGGGCGCTATGTCGGCCTTCCCGAGGAGGAAGACGATTTTAACTTCGCCGAACGCTTCGCCTCCCTCAAAGCCGAGTTCGAAGAACAACTCAAGGAAGAAGCCCGGTTGAATAAGCTCATTCTGGAAAATCTGGCGACGATTGAAATATGAGCGAGGAACTGAAAATTGATTTGGCAGAGCGCATTGAGCAGCTAATCGCAGACGTCCGGAAGCGTACGGTTACGGCCGTTAATACGGCTATGGTTTATACCTATTACGAAATCGGTCGGGCAATCGTCGAAGACGAGCAACAGGGCGCGCAACGGGCCGAATACGGCAAGGCAGTTCTCAAAGCTTTGTCTGCCCGCCTTTCAAAAAAATTCGGGAAAGGTTTTTCCTACACGAATTTGGAGCAAATGCGAAAGTTCTACAAAGTGTATTCGCAGATTCCTCAGACGCTGTCTGAGAAATCTTCCGGAACACAGATTTTGCCAAGCTTCTCGCTCAGTTGGTCGCATTACCTGAAGTTAATGCGTATTGAAAATCCCGAAGAGCGACGATTCTACGAAATCGAGTCTGCGGAAAACAATTGGAGCCTTCGTGAACTCCAGAGGCAGTTTGACAGCTCATTATACGAACGCTTGGCGCTTAGCCGAAACAAAGAAAGCGTGAAAGCCTTAGCCCGAAAAGGACAGATCGTAGAAAAGCCCGAAGATGTTGTTAAAGATCCGTATGTCTTGGAATTTCTCGGCTTGGAGGAATTGCCGCAATACAGCGAAAACGAGCTGGAACAGCGTCTGATAACCCATCTGCAAACCTTTCTCTTGGAGCTTGGGAAAGGGTACACGTTCGTCGGACGGCAAGTGCGGTTTACTTTCGACGAGCAGCATTTTCGGGTCGATTTGGTTTTTTATAACCGCCTTTTGAGGGCTTTCGTTCTGATTGATTTAAAGCGCGGAAGCCTAAAACATCAGGATTTGGGGCAGATGCAGATGTATGTCAACTATTACGATCGTTTTGTAAAAACTGAGGAAGAAAACCCGACTATCGGGATTTTACTCTGCACGGATAAGAACGACGCAATGGTTGAAATAACACTTCCGGAAGGAAATAATCAGATTTTCGCAAGTAAGTATCAGACTTATCTTCCGAGCAAGGAAGAATTGCGCCGACTCATCGAAAAAGACCTTGGCAATCTCTAACACCCGAAACCTAAATGCCCAACGAATCGAAATCTTCGGAGCTCTCCGACCCAATCCCCAAAAACGGAATCCCCCTCCACAAAAAGAAAATCGAGTGGAAAGAGTATAGGTTAGGGGAAATCACTGATTCGTGTCTTGGGAAGATGCTTGATCAAAAGAAGAATAAAGGAATGTTGCAGCCATATTTGGGAAATGCGAATGTTCGTTGGGGAACTTTTGATTTAAAGGATTTGTCGGAAATGCGATTCCTTGATTCCGAGTCGGAACGCTACGGATTGAGATACGGCGATTTGATTATTTGTGAAGGAGGAGAACCCGGTCGATGTGCAATATGGAAAGATCAAATTTCGGGAATGAAGATTCAGAAGGCGCTTCATCGCGTCCGCGTGCATGAAGGATTTGATTGCACGTTCTTGTATTACTGGTTTTTGCACGCAGGACAACGGAACGCATTGGAACAATATTTTACGGGAACGACGATAAAGCATCTTCCCGGTGATAGATTGAAGAGTATTACTGTCTCCCTTCCCTCGCTTTCGGAGCAAAAGCGGATTGCTTCCATTCTCGGTTCGTTGGACGACAAAATCGACTTGCTCCACCGGCAAAACGCCACCCTCGAAGCCATGGCAGAAACCCTCTTCCGCCACCACTTCATCGAAAACCCCAATCCCGACTGGAAGGAAGGCGTTATCGCAGATGTGATTGACTTTAATCCGCCTCGAAAGTTAGGAAAAGGAGAGTTCGCGCCGTTTTTGGAAATGTCTAATTTAAGCGCAGATGTTTATGCTCCAATCGCTTGGCGTGACAGAGCGTTCGGTTCTGGAACAAAATTCATCAATGGCGATACGTTGCTTGCACGGATTACGCCGTGTTTGGAAAACGGAAAGGCTGCGTATATTGATTTTCTCGATTCAACCCAAGTTGGATGGGGCTCCACAGAGTATATTGTTATGAGACCCAAGCGTAAAATTCATCCGTTTTTCGCATATATTATAGCTAAGTATCAAGATTTTAGGGATTATGCAGAATCATGTATGTCCGGATCCTCGGGACGGCAACGGGTAGATGTGGACAATTTAAAAACTTATAGGTTTTGCATTCCAGATGCGATTGCTGTTGAGCAGTTTAATAGAAATATAGTTTTTCTTGTGGGTAAGATGGCTAACAATAACAACGAAATTCGTTGTTTGAAATCTCTATCCAACGTACTACTTCCTCGTTTAATGTCTAATATGAGCTTGTCGTTATGATAAGAAAGATTGGTCTATACTTTCTTTCGCTGTGGCTACTATTCTTTTTGATTATAGTTTTGGCGGTGGACTTTCCGACTTGCTTAGAGGAAGGGTGGAAATCGTATTTAAGAGAGCTCCTGCTAAGCAACACGCTTCCGTTATGTTGTTTGGTACCACTTGGAGTAGGAGGAGCGGCATTCTACGACTTCAAGTTTAGAGCGCGTGGAACTACTAGGCTTTCTTTTGAATTATCCAAGGTCGAGAATATTGAACATGAGCATCTTGCATTTTTAACGACTTACATCATTCCTTTGGTTTGTTTCAATTTTGAAGACTTTCGCAGTGTTTTAGTTTTTTCTATTTTGCTAGTTGTAATCGGCGTGATTTATGTAAGAACTGATTTGTTTTATGCGAATCCGATATTAGCACTTTTAAACTTCAGAATATATAGAATCTCTGGAATAGGCAGAGATGGCAGTGAAATACACGCAATATTGATTACTCGTGATGAACTTCGTGAAAAGGATTATGTAAGGTACATTAGATTAGACAGTAAGGTTTTTTACGCATACAAGAATTAACAAAAATGAACACCTCTGATTTAATACAAAAACTTGACTTCATATCTAATTCTAAGGGCAAGTTACAAATGATTCTCTATGCTTGCCTTCCTGGGAATGTTATAAGGAGGATGGATGTAAAGTCTTCGGACATACCTCCTTTGTTAGGATTGTTTATCAAACACATTTCCGATAAAATCACAAAAAATTTGGATTACACACTTGCCCTTTTATCGACGGCAGACTCTAGAAGTGGGTGTTTTTATAAGTATGACCTTGAGTTGCCTAAAGAGTTAATCGGTTTAAAGAGCGTTTTGGAGAGTGAGGATATTCCTGATTTTAGTTTTCATGAGAATAAGGTTTCTGAAATTGAAGCTCTGATAGCGGTAATTGCTGACAATACACATAAAATATCTCTGTATAAAAGGTTATCTGCGATTGAGGTTCTTGGACGAGGAGGGTATATGCTTTGGAAATCGGGACACCGATTTGAGCGATTCGAGGAACATTTATTAAGAATCAGTGGCTCTTTTCAAGTACTGTGTGTAGAGAGTGATGTTTTCGTGCTAAAATTGGAAACCATAGAAAAAATGATTGGCTTTACAGATGTTATAAAGCGAGAGGCTACACTTGGTTTGGACGCTATTAGAAAGATGGAGATTGTGAAAAATTTTGAGGATTTAAAAGTGTTGGTTGACGATCTTAGATTAGCGCGAAAATTAATAAAAGTTGCTCGATGTTCCCCAGTAATCAATAGTGGAATTCCCAATAACCGAATAATAGAGTTTTCTAAAACGCATCCGGCTGTTCGAGGGAAAATGAAATATGCTAATGGGGGATCTCAGTTTATTTTACGTACGAAAACCTCTAGAGAGCTGTTCTTAAAAATACTCAATGATGATTATCTGACGTCAGAATTAACAAGATTACATTACGAAAGCCTTGCAAAAGATAACGTAGAGCACCTTGAGCTGGAATCTCAATAAAACCTCATGCCCCACCTCACAGAATCCGAAATAGAAGAATTTGCGATCGGGTTGTTTGAACGACTCGGGTATCGCTATTTTTACGGACCGGAGATTGCGCCGGACGGTGAAATGCCGCAGCGGGCGGCATTCGGCGAAGTCGTCTTGGAAGCGGTGTTGCGTGAGGCCGTTTACCGCATCAATCCGGGCGTGCCGCAGGCGGTGTGCGACGAAGCGGTCAGCCAAGTGCTCCGCATTGCGTCTCCGGATTTGTTGGCGAATAACGAGCAGTTTCACCGTATGCTGACGGAGGGTGTTTCCGTGTCGGTGCATCGCGACGGGGCGGAGCGGGGCGAGTTGGTTTGGCTGGTCGATTTCGACGCTGCGGACAACAACGATTTCGCTGTCGTTAATCAATTTACGATTATTGAGAACGGGCACAACAAGCGTCCGGATGTTTTGCTTTTTGTGAACGGCTTGCCCTTGGTGGTGATTGAGCTGAAAAATGCCGTGGGCGAAACTGCGACGGTGCAGAGCGCGTTCCGGCAGATTGAGACTTACAAGCAGATGATTCCGTCGCTGTTTACCTACAACGCGCTGACGGTGATTTCGGACGGCTTGGAGGCGCGCGCGGGAACGCTTTCGTCGGGATTTTCCCGCATGATGGCTTGGAAGAGTGCGGACGGGAAGGCGGAGGCATCGCACCTGATCGGACAGTTGGAAGTGCTGATTCGCGGGATGTTGAACAAGGAGACGCTGTTGGACTTGGTCCGCTCGTTTACGGTGTTTGAAAAAACCAAGACGGAAGACAAGGTAACGGGGCTGACGACGATTCGCACCGTGAAAAAAGTTGCCGCGTATCACCAGTATTACGCCGTGAACAAGGCGGTGGAATCGACCGTGCGCGCAACGGGAATTAACTTGGACGATCGTTTTGTTTTGCGGGAAGATCCTGCGAAATACGGTTTAAAAGACGTGTCGGAACAGCCCCGGGGCGACCGCAAGGCGGGCGTTGTGTGGCACACGCAGGGCTCGGGCAAGTCTTTGTCGATGGTGTTTTATGTGGGCAAGGTCGTGCGCACACTGAGTAACCCGACGATTGTGGTCATCACGGACCGCAACGATTTGGACGACCAGTTATTCGGGACGTTTGCGGATTGCCGTCAGTTGTTGCGGCAAACGCCGGTGCAGGCGGAAACCCGGGATGCGCTGAAGCAATTGCTTCGAGTGGAGTCCGGCGGGGTGATTTTTACGACGATTCAGAAATTCCAGCCGGAAAGCGGGAACGTGTACGAAACGCTGACGGAGCGCGGGAACGTCATCGTCATCGCCGATGAAGCGCACCGCACGCAATACGGGTTTAAGGCGAAGACGGTGGAGGTGCGCAACGAAGCGGACGAAGTGGTCGGCTCGGAAATTAAATACGGATTTGCGAAATATTTGCGGGATGCGTTGCCGAACGCAACTTACTTGGGCTTTACGGGAACTCCGATTGAGGCGACGGATGTTAATACGCCTGCAGTGTTCGGAAATTACGTTGACGTTTATGACATTGCCCAAGCGGTGGCGGACGGTGCGACGGTGCGGATTTTCTATGAAAGCCGCTTGGCGCGAGTCGAGTTAAGCGAGGAAGGGCGCAAGTTGATCGGAAGCCTCGACGAGGAGTTGGAGTCCGAAAAGCTGGATGACGTGCAGAAGGCGAAGGCTAAATGGACGCAGCTGGAAGCCCTCATCGGGAGCGGAACGCGGATTAAGAATGTCGCCAAGGATATTGTCGCCCACTTTGAACAGCGGCAGGAAGTTTTCGAAGGCAAGGGCATGATTGTCGCGATGAGCCGCCGTATTGCCGTGGAGCTCTACGATGCGATTGTCGCGTTGCGTCCGCAGTGGCATAGCGACGATTTGATGAAGGGCGCAATCAAAGTCGTGCAGACTTCGGCGTCTTCGGACGGCGCGAATATTGAGAAGCACCATACGACGAAGGAGCAGCGGCGGATTTTGGCGGACCGGATGAAGGATCCGGACGACGCGTTGAAGCTGGTAATCGTCCGCGATATGTGGCTGACGGGTTTTGACGTCCCCTGCCTGCATACGCTTTATATCGATAAGCCGATGCAGGGGCATAATCTGATGCAGGCGATTGCCCGCGTGAACCGTGTGTACAAAGATAAGCCGGGCGGGCTCGTCGTGGATTATCTGGGCATTGCTTCGGATTTAAAGAAGGCCCTGTCGTTTTATTCCGATGCGAACGGCAAGGGCAATCCCGCCGAGCAGCAGGAACAGGCTGTCGCGCTGATGCTTGAAAAACTGGAGATTGTGCAGCAAATGCTACTCGGCTTGGACTACTCTGTGTACTTTACGGCCGGCGTTTCGGAAAAGCTGTCGATGATTCTTCGGGCGGAAGATTATGTCTTGGGTCTGGATAACGGGAAAAAGCGTTTCGTGAATGAAGTAAATGCCTTGGCGAAAGCGTTTGCGATAGCCATCCCGCACGACAAGGCATTGGATGCGAAAGATGAAATCGCGTTTTTCCAAGCGATAAAAGCCCGTCTGTGTAAGTTCGATGCGACGGGATCGGGAAAGACAAGCGAGGAAATCGAAACAACGATCCGCCAGGTCGTTGATAAGGCACTGGTCTCGGAGCAGGTCGTCGATTTATTTGATGCGGCGGGGCTCAAAAAGCCGGATATTTCCATTCTTTCGGAAGAATTTCTGCTGGAGCTTAAGGGCATGCAGCATAAGAACATCGCGTTGGAGGTTTTGAAAAAGCTTTTAAACGACGAGATCAAAACCCGAATGCGGAGGAATCTTGTTCAGGGGCGGAGCTTGATGGAGATGCTCGAAGACTCTATTTCCCGTTATCACAACAAGGTGATTACCGCTGTTGAGGTGATTGATGAGCTAATCAGCTTGAGCAAACACATCGTATCTCAAGATGCGGCGTGCGAGTCACTCGGTTTGTCTTCCTATGAATATGCTTTTTATTCTGCCGTTGCCGATAACGGGAGTGCAATGGAACTGATGGGAAAAGATAAATTGAGAGAATTGGCGGTGGCGCTGACGGAGACGATTCGCAGGAACTCATCCGTTGACTGGGAGATCAAGGAAAACGTTCGGGCGAAAATGCGTGTTGCCGTTAAACGCCTTCTGCGCCGCTACGGTTATCCGCCGGACATGCAGTTGCTGGCGACGGAGACCGTTATCAAGCAAGCGGAAATGATTTCGGCAGAGCTGTCGAAAAGCGCGTAGCGGGAATCGGGCAAGTCCCGGCGACGTTTCCGCTGGGGAGATTCGGAGCGGGAAAGAAGGTGCTTAAAGATTAAAGAAACAAGAGACAAGGGATAGTGGATAACTGATAACGGATAGGGTTCTTTGTAGGAAAGATTAAAGCTTAACGCTTAGAGCTTAAAGATAAGCCTGACCAGAGGTAATCTTGATGCTCGATTCTTGGCGCTTTTTTCGCCGCCGCAGGCGTCTTCACTTATCCGTTATCAACTATCAGTTTTCCCTTCTTTCTTCGCCGCAGGCGTTTTTACGCTTGGTTTAGGATCTCTAGGGCTTCGGCGTGGAGGCGCGGGTTGGCGGCGAGGATGGACTTGGCGTTGAGCGGGTCGTTGCCGTTCCAGTCGGTGACTTGTGCGCCTGCGCCTTGGAGGATCGGCAGCAGCGGGTACAGGTCCCAGGGCGAGAGTTCCGGATCGGCCATGATGTCGGCGCGCCCGTTGGCGACGAGCAGGTAGCCGTAGCAATCGCCCCAAGTGCGGAAGAGGCGCGCGCGGTGGAGCAGGGCGTTCCAGTTTTCGTTCGGGTGCTTGGTTTCGCAGTCGATTAAATCCGTCGTCAGCAGCAGGGCCTTATCGACGCTCGGGGTGTCTGAGACGCGCACGGGGACGCCGTTGTAGCGCGTGTCGCGGCTGTCGCCGACGATGCGTTCCCGCGTCATCGGTTGGTCGATGACGCCGATGAGGGGTTTACCTTGGTAAAGGAGGCCGAGCAGAATGCCGTAGAGCGAAACGCGGGAAACGAAGGACTTCGTGCCGTCGATGGGGTCGAGCGACCAGACGAATTCGGCGTCGGTGTTTTCGTTGCCGAATTCTTCGCCGATGATGCCGTGTTGCGGGAAGGCTTCGTGAATCATGGCGCGGAGGGCGCGTTCGCATTCCTTGTCGGCGACGGTGACGGGTGAGCCGTCCTTTTTCGTTTCGATTTCGGTGTAAAATTTGGCGTGGTAGCCGGAGACGATTTCCCGTGCGGCGTCGGCGAGTTTTTCGGCAAAATTGCGGAGTTCGTTCAGGTGTTTTTCTGCGAGCATGGGGCGTATTTTCGCGGATTCTTTTTCCGCCTGCAAAGTTAAATTTCGGGAGGGTGTTTCCGCGGGTGTTTTTCTTTCGGATTCCGGGCTGCGAAAAAGCCGTCTTCCCCGCATAAATACTGAGAATCCGGCGGGTAAAAAATCGTTTGCCTCCGCCCTGAAATTCAGACAGACTTAAGCCTTAAAATTTTGCTCTTTTTATCGAGCGGACAACCTACGAATTTTTTATGACGAGCGACAGCGAAAAAACAGAAAAAATCAGCCAGAAAAATGCCGGCAAAGCTTCTTACGGAGCGTCGGACATCAAGCGTCTGAAAGGACTTAAAGCCGTGCGGGAACGCCCCGGCATGTACATCGGCGACACGAATGAAACCGGTCTTCACCACTGTGTTTATGAAATCGTCGATAACTCTATCGACGAAGCGCTTGCGGGCTTTTGCTCCGAAATCGAAGTGACGATTCACGGCGACGGCAGTGTTTCCGTTTCCGATAACGGCCGCGGGATTCCCGTTGCCATGCACCCGGAAGAAAAGATTCCGACGCTGGAGCTCGTGCTGACGAATCTTCACGCCGGCGGTAAGTTCGAAAAGGGCGCCTACCAGGTTTCCGGCGGTTTGAACGGTGTCGGCGCGAAGTGCGTGAACGCGCTTTCCGATCATTTCGTCGCGGAAGTTTGCCGCGAAGGCGAAGTGCACCGCATGGAATTCTGCCGCGGGGAAGTGACAAAGCCGATTCACGTCGTCGGCAACACGAAGCGCACGGGAACGAAGATTACCTTCCACCCGGACCCGGAAATTTTCACGGTGCTCGAATTCAAATATGAGACGCTGTTGCGCCGCATGCGCGAGCTCGCGTTCCTCGTTCCCGGCATCAAAATTTCCGTGGCGGACGAACGCACGGGGCATTCCGACAATTTCCAATTCCGCGAAGGCCTTTCCGAGTACGCACGATTCCTCAACCAGAACGAAGAATTGCTGATGCTGAAGCCGGTTCTGATTTCGGCGGAAGTTGACATTACCGATCCCGCGAATCCGCTCGTCATTAACGACCGCTATGTGACACCGGAAGGCCGCAAGCACGTCGTCAAAATGACGGTCGATGTTGCGATTCAGTACAACAAGAAGTACAGCGAACTCGTTTTTGCCTACACGAATCTTATCACGAATCCGGAAGGCGGAACGCATTTGTCCGGTTTCCGCTCGGCGCTTACGCGTGTTGTCAATTCCTATGCGAAGGCCAATAATCTCATCAAGGAAAAGGATCCGAAGCTGACCGGTGACGACATGCGCGAAGGCCTCGTGGCAATCGTTTCCGTCAAACACCCGGATCCGAAATTCCAGTCGCAGAATAAGACGCGTCTGACGAATCCGGAAGTCGAAGGCGTTGTCCAAAAAGTTGTCGGCGAAGGTCTGCAGCTTGCATTTGAAAAAGACCCGAAGATGGCGAAGGCCGTTATCGAAGCGGCGACGAATGCGGCGCGTGCCCGTGAAGCGGCGCGCAAGGCCCGGGAAACCGTCCGCAAGGGTGCGCTTTCCGGCGGCGGGCTTCCCGGTAAGCTTGCGGACTGCTCGGAAAAAGATCCGTCGCAGTGCGAAATTTACCTCGTCGAAGGGGACTCCGCAGGCGGTTCCGCGAAGCAGGGGCGCGATCGCCGCACGCAGGCGATTCTTCCGCTCCGCGGTAAGATTTTGAACGTCGAACGCGTTCGTCTCGACAAAATGCTCGAAAACGCCGAAATCCGTGCGATGATTACCGCGTTCGGAACCGGTATCGGCGACGGCGGGAAAAGCGACGACGCAAACTTCAATATCGAAAAGGCGCGTTATCACAAAATCGTCATTATGACGGACGCGGACGTTGACGGCGCTCACATCCGTACGCTTTTGCTCACCTTCTTCTTCCGCTACATGCGCGGACTCATCGATGCCGGCTACGTTTACATCGCGCAGCCGCCGCTGTACAAGGTGAAGCGCAAAAAGAAAGAGCAATACGTCGAAAACGATGCGCAGATGAATGCAATGTTGCTCAAGCTCGGGACGGAAGACATTTCCCTGTTCCGCAAGCGCGATAGCCAATGCTTTGCGCCGGAAGCGCTCGATAAGATCGTTGAAAGCATGGCACGTCTTGAAGCGCTCGGGCGCGGTGTCGGCCGCTACGGTTGCGACCTCGCGACGTATCTTGACACGCACAAGCGCGATACGCAGGAGCTTCCGCGTTTCCTCGCGCGCATTCGTACCGGAAATGACGAAACTTTCGAGTACTTCTTCACGGAAGACGAACGTCTGGAATTCTTTACCCGCATGCAGGTCGAAGATATTACGGCGGCGACGAATATCCGAGAAATCGAAGGCGAAAACGGACAGAAGGTCCAACAGCGCGTCAGCGTTTACGAAATCTACGAAGCCGGGCAAATGACGAAGATTCTTCAGCAGCTTGCCGCGCTCGGACTCGACATCAATCAGTTCAAGACGAGCGAGGAACCGCGCTACGAACTCATCGAAGGCGCGGGAACGGATGATGATGCGAAGCGTTACCCGCTTTGCTCGATGCTCGAACTCATCGCGAAGATTCGCGAACTCGGACGCCGCGGGCTGACGATTTCCCGATACAAAGGTCTCGGAGAAATGAACCCGAAGCAACTCTTTGAAACGACGATGGACCCGGCAACGCGCCGCTTCCTCAAGGTCACGATTGAAGACGCTGCCGAAGCCAATCGCGTGTTTACGATGCTTATGGGCGATGACGTTCCGCCGCGCCGTCAGTTCATCGAAGACAACGCGTTGAACACGTCCTACCTCGACGTCTAATCGTTCCCGTAGCGTTTTAACCTTTTAAAAATTTGTAATATGGAATTAACCGAACGTCTTTCTCCGACGAACATTACCGATATTATGCAGACCGCGTACATCGACTACTCGATGTCGGTCATTGTTTCCCGCGCGCTTCCGGATGCCCGTGACGGCTTGAAACCGGTGCAGCGCCGCGTGCTCTACGCGATGTTGCGGGAAGGCCTTCGCCACAACACGGCCTATGACAAATGTGCCGGTGTCGTCGGGGAAGTGCTGAAAAACTACCACCCGCACGGCGACAGCTCCGTTTACGACACGCTCGTGCGCCTCACGCAGGATTGGGTCATGCGCTATCCGCTCGTGGACGGGCAGGGTAATTTCGGATCGATTGAAGGAGACTCCGCTGCTGCCTACCGTTATACCGAGTGCCGCCTGCAGGAACTTTCCGAAGACTTGTTGCGCGACATCGATGAAGACACCGTCGATTTTCAGCCGAATTATAAGGAATCGACGACGGAGCCGAGCGTGCTTCCGAGCGCGCTTCCGAATTTGCTCCTGAACGGCTCGACCGGGATCGCCGTCGGGATGGCGACGAATATTCCGCCGCACAATCTCGGCGAACTCGTCGAAGTTTGTTGCCGCCTCATCGACAATCCGGTGCTTTCTTTCGAAGAGATCGAAGAAATCGTGAAAGGTCCGGACTTCCCGACCGGCGGTTACATCTGCGGGACGGAAGGCATCAAGCAATACCTGCGCACCGGACGCGGTATCGTCAAGGTCCGCGGAACCGCGCATATCGAAGAGGTCAAAAACGGTTTTGAACAAATCGTCATCACGGAGATTCCGTACAACGTCAACCGCGAAGCGCTCGTGAAGCGCATTGCGGAACTCGTGAACGAGAAGGTGCTCACGGAGGTGCGCGACCTGCGTAACGAATCCGACGCAAACACCCGCATCGTTATCGAACTCAAACGCGGCGAATCCGAGCGCGTCGTGATGAACAAGCTTTACAAGCACACGGCCTTGGAATCGTCCTTCGGCGCCATTTTGCTCGCGCTCGACCACACGCGACCGAAGCAGATGAACATCCGCGAAATGCTCGAATGCTTCATCGAACACCGCCGCGACGTCATCACGCGCCGCACGAAATTCCGTCTCCGCAAGGCGGAAGACCGCGCACACATCCTCGAAGGTTTAAAGATCGCCTATCGCTTCTGCGACGATTTTGTGAAAATCATCCGTTCGTCGAAAGATCGTGACGATGCGCGTTCCCGCCTCATGGAAAAGTACGCGCTCTCGGAACGTCAGTGCAACGCCGTGCTCGACATGCGTCTGTATCAGCTCACCGGTTTGGAAATCGACAAAATCGAAGCCGAATACGTTGAACTCATGGGCTTCATCGAAGAATGCCGCGAAATTCTTTCCAACGAAAAGAAATTGCTTGAACTCGTTAAGACGGAATTGCGTGCGATGGGTGAAAAATACGCTTCCCCGCGCAAGACGGAAATTCGTCCGGCAGAGGGCGAATTCCGTCCGGAAGACGTGATCCCGAACGAAGGTTGCATGATTTCCGTTTCGCACCAGGGCTTCATCAAGCGCACTTCGCTCGACCTCTATCGCACGCAGAAACGCGGCGGCAAGGGTCTCATCGGTTCGGAAACGCATAACGAAGACTTCATCGAATACCTCTTCTCGGCGAAAACGCACGACACCATTATGTTCTTCACGAACAAGGGGCGCGTTTACGTCCAAAAGGCTTACGAAATTCCGGAAGGTTCCCGTACCTCGAAGGGACGCTCCATCGCGAATGTTATCGAAATGCAGGACGGCGAAAAGCTCGCTACGCTACTCTGTATCCCGGAATTTACCGACACGAAGAATGTCTTCTTCTGCACGAAGAACGGAATCATCAAGAAAACGACGCTTTCCGAATACAAGAACTGCAATCGCCGCGGTATCATCGCCATCAATCTGCGCGAAGGCGACGACCTCATTTCCGTCAAACTCACGAACGGGAACGACCAGGTTATTCTCATTTCGGAAAACGGAATGACGATCCGGTTTGACGAAACCGATGCTCGCAATCTCGGACGTTCCGCTGCGGGCGTGACCGGCATGAAGCTGCGCGAAGGCGATTCCGTTGTCGCCATGGAAGTCGTCGATCCCGCCTGTACGCTGCTCATCGCCGGAAAGAACGGTATCGGCAAGCGCACGCAGTACGATGACGAAGAAGGCGAAGTCTTCCGTAAACAGAATCGGGGCGGCGTCGGCGTCATCGGTATCAAAAACAAATCCGGAGTCGCAGGCGCGCTCAGCGTTCTCGATTCGGATCAGGTGATGCTCCTGACGAAGGGCGGGCAGGCGATTCGCATGCCGGTCAAGGGTATTCGTCGCACGGGGCGTGCCGCGCAGGGCGTGAAGCTCATGGACATTGATTCCAAGGCGGGAGAAGAAGTCATCGGTATCTGCAAAGTCATTACCGGTGACGACGAATCGGATAACGCTCCGACCCTTCCGCTCGGCATCTAAGGCATAAGCGACCGCCTGATAAAAAGCGTTCCCGCGAAGACTGCGGGAACGCTTTTTTGTGCCGTCAGAAAGGGGCTATCAACTATCCGTTTTCCCTTTTTCTTCGCTCTTCCTCGGTCGCTATCCCACCTATCCGTTATCAACTATCCGTTTTCCCTTTATAAATTGTTCGGGCACAAAAAAAGCTCCCGCAGAACGGGAGCTTTTTTGAGGCGGATTTAATCCGCTTATTTCTGAGCTGCGGGAGCGCTGACTTGCGCTGTTGCCGGAGCTGCCGCTTCGGCTGCTTTCGGAGCACCGAAGACGTTGAGCTGAGCGAGCAGAATCATCATCGCGTAGGTCAGCACCATGCCGACGACACCGATGAAGACACCCGTCTTGGCCATGCCCTTGGTATCGACCAGGCCGGTGGCGTGGGCGAGCGCATTCGGGGGCGTGGAAATCGGGAGCGACATGCCGAGCGAGGAGGCAAACGCCACGGAAACGAGCAGGGCGACAACGCCGCCGAGTCCGTCGAGATTCGAGCCGACGTTAACGCCGACAACCGCGATAATCGGAACGAGCAGGGAGGCCGTTGCCGTGTGCGACATGAAGTTCGCCATGAAAAGGCAGATGACACCGGCACCGATCATGAGACCGAAGGGCGACCAGGTCGCAAACGGAATCGCGTCGATGAGGTTCTTGGCCAAGCCGGTTTGCTGGAGTTCGAGACCGAGCGCAAAGCCGCCGGCAACGAGCCAGAGGACGTCCCAGCTCATCTTCTTGAGGTCGTCCTTCGTGATGACCTGCGTGACCGCGAAGACGGCCATCGGGATCATGGCGACGACGTTGGAGTCCATACCGACGATGCCCTTAC
This sequence comes from Candidatus Spyradenecus sp., assembly GCA_045651325.1. Lineage (GTDB taxonomy): Bacteria > Verrucomicrobiota > Verrucomicrobiia > Opitutales > UBA953 > Spyradosoma. The sequence goes on along the minus strand of JAZRSB010000002.1, from coordinate 50,630 downwards.
CGAGTACCCAGAGGAGGACGGTGACGGCGAAGGTGATGTAAACGATGATCGCCTTCGGGGTCTTGAGGAACTTGCCGCCGACATTGAGTTCCATCGATTTTTTCTTAATCGGGAACAGGAAAAGCAGGAGTGCCCAAGCGATGAGGATCAGGATGATGACGTACGGAATACCGAAGGCCATCCAGGTGCCGAAGGAAACGGTGCTGCCCATGTCGCCGAGGGCCTTGAGGGCGATGGCGTTCGGCGGCGTACCGATCGGCGTACCCATCCCGCCGACGTTTGCGGCGATCGGAATGGCGAGTGCGAAAGCGGCGCGACCCTTGTCGTCGGCATCAAACATAGCCAGAACCGGAGCGAGAATCGCGAGCATCATGGCGGCCGTTGCCGTGTTGCTCATGAACATGGAGAACGTTGCCGTGATCATCATGAGACCGAGCAGAACGAACTTCGGATTCTTTCCGAAGGGCTTGAGCAGAACCTTGGCAAGGTTCATGTCGAGCTGGTATTTCGTCGCCGCAGCAGCGAGGAAGAACCCGCCTAAGAAGAGCATGATAATCGGGTCCGCGAAGGTGGCCATGATCGCCTTGCTGCTGACGAGCTTTCCGACATCGTCCCCGTTCAGGAACGGAAGGCATTGGTTCGAAACCGTTGCCAACGAGGTGACGATGACGAGCATCGAGGTCGTCCAAATCGGCACCGGCTCAAGAATCCAGAAGAGTGCAGCCATCAGGAAGATGGCGATAACGCGCACTTCGACCGGAGTCAGGTTCAGTCCCATCGCTTCGAAGGGAACGAAGAAGACCGAGCCTGCGATGAGCAGCGCAATGACGGCCTTGATGAGTTTTGCTTTGTTCATGATAGAAATTAGAAGGGAAAGAATAAAAATACCGAGCTTTTTTAATGATGAAAAGCCCTAAATGATGATCCCGGTTCAGCAAAAAATAATCGCGGAAACTCTCTCGGAGCCACAGAGCCACGGAGCATCTCCGGAACTCAAAACGAATCACTTCCAATCCCAATTCTCCGGAGGGTTAGTTTTGGAACAAAAAACGGGAAACGACGATTGAGGCCCCGTGTCTCCGTGAGAGGCAACATCGGAATCTCACACGGTGCCACAGAGCCACGGAGCATCTCAGGAACACAAACCGAAACGCTTCCAATTCCAAATCTCCGGAGGGTTAGTTTTGAAACAAAAAACGGGAAACGACGATCGAGACCCAGTGTCTCCGTGAGAGACAATAACAGGATTTCGCACGGAGCCACGGAGCATCTCCGGAACTCAAAACGAACCACTTCCAATCCCAATTTCTCCGGATGGTTAGCGTTGGAACAAAAAACGGGAAACGACGACTGAGGCCCCGTGTCTCCGTGAGAGACAATAGCAGGATTTCGCACAGAGCCACGGGGCCACGGAGCATCTCCGGAACTCAAAACGAAAACGCTTCCAATTCCAAATCTCCGGAGGGTTAGTTTTGGAACAAAAAACGGGAAACGACGATTGAGGCCCCGTGTCTCCGTGAGAGACAATATCGGAATCTCACACGGAGCCACAGAGCCACGGAGCGTCTCCGGAACTCAAAACGAAAACGCTTCCAATTCCAAATCTCCGGAGGGTTAGTTTTGGAACAAAAAACGGGAAACGGGACGATCGAGACTCCGTGTCTCCGTGAGAAACAATGGCAGAATCTCGCACGGAGCCACAGAGCCACGGAGCATCTCCGGAACTCAAAACGAATCACTTCCAATCCCAATTCTCCGGAGGGTTAGTTTTGAAACAAAAAACGGGAAACGACGATCGAGACCCAGTGTCTCCGTGAGAGACAATAACAGGATTTCGCACAGATCCATGGAGCATCTCCGGAACTCAAAACGAACCACTTCCAATCCTAATTTCTCCGGAGGGTTAGTTTTGGAACAAAAAACGGGAAACGACGACTGAGGCCCCGTGTCTCCGTGAGAGACAATATCGGAAACTCACACAGAGTCACAGAGCGTCTCCGGAACTCAAAATAAAAATCTATTTACTTTGGGTGAATTGTACGCCATTTTTGTTCTCATGACAGAAAACGAAATTGGCGACATCGTTGTCGACACCGCAATTCGACTTCATCAGAAGCTCGGCCCGGGATTGCTTGAATCCGTTTACGAAGCAATCCTCGAAAGACAGTTTCAAGCTCAGGGCTTTTTCGTTCAACGTCAAGTTGCCGTACCGTTCGAATACGCAGGTATGCGATTTAACGAAGGATTCCGTGCAGACCTCATTATCAACAATAAAGTCATCATAGAGCTCAAATCCGTTGAATACCTTAACAAAGCCCACAAAAAGCAACTCCTTACCTATCTGAGACTCTCAGGGAAAAAGCTCGGGTATCTTCTCAATTTCGGAGAATCCCTCATGAAAAACGGTGTCGTTCGAATAATTAACGGAAAATTGAGTTAACGAAACGCTTCCAATCCAAATTCTCCGGAGGGTTAGTTTTGGAACAAAAAACGGGAAACGACGGTTGAGGCTCCGTGTCTCCGTGAGAGACAATAACAGGATTTCGCACGGAGCCACAGAGCCACGGAGCGTCTCCGGAACTCAAAACGAACCACTTCCAATCCTAATTTCTCCGGATGGTTAGCGTTGGAACAAAAAACGGGAAACGACGACTGAGGCTCCGTGTCTCCGTGAGAGGCAATAACAGAATCTCGCACGGAGCCACAGAGCCACGGAGCATCTCCGGAACTCAAAACGAAAACGCTTCCAATCCAAATTCTCCGGAGAGTTAGTTTTGGAACAAAAAACGGGAAACGGGACGATCGAGGCCCCGTGTCTCCGTGAGAGACAATAACAGAATCTCGCACAGAGCCACAGAGCGTCTGCATCGTGCTTGAAATTTCCCCTTAGAGCAGGTTGGTCGGAAGTGTGCCGAAATGGTCGCTTTCGGAAGCCTTTGGCGCCGCGGGAGCGTGCGCTTTTTCCGGCTTGTTCGAGCGCTTGGCGCCGCGGGAGGCATTGCCTACAAACTCCCGGCTTTCGGCTTCGGTCTGCGGTATTTGGCTCGGGACGTACGATTTCAGAATTTCGGCATCCGCGAGGACTTCCGGAGGCAGAATTGCTTGAACTGACGCCAGAATGTCGCGCAGGATTTGCGTCTCCGGGCCCGGCGGCAGCGAGTAGGTAATCGAGACGCCGCATCGCGTTGCTACGACGAGCTTTTGTGCGCGCATACGCATGAGGTCTTTCGAGACCATCGCCATGGGCAAGCCCGTAATCGCCTGCAGATCGCCCACCCGCCAGTCGCGCTCCCGCAGGAGGCAGAGCAGGCGGAGACGAATGCTGTTTCCGAGCGTCTTGAAAATTTTGTCGGCAGTCATGGAAACTATGCGGGTTGTTGCTGGGAGAGGCAGTGGAACGAACCGCCTTCGATGAGGATGAGGCGGGAATCCAGACCGACGATTTTGCGCCCCGGGAAAACTTCCGAGAGAATCCCCTGCGCACGGGAATCGTTGGCTTGTCCGTAGGCGGGGACGATGACGGCATCGTTCAAAATCAGGAAGTTCGCGTAGCTCGGCGGCAAATCTCTTCCCGCAAGCGAGAACGGTTCCGGCATGGGAAGCTCGATAATCTCGAAAGACCCGCCTTCCGGAGTCTTCATGGCGCGCAATTGCTCCAGATTTTTCTTCAAGGGCGCGTAATTCGGTTTCGAGGTATCGTTTTCGGAGGCGGCGACGATGGTGCGCGGAGCGACGAAGCGTGCAAGATTGTCGATATGCCCGTCCGTATCGTCGTTGGCAAGTCCGTTGGAAATCCATAAGATTTCGTTTACGGAAAGTCCGTTTTTAATGGCCTTTTCAAAAGCCTCGTCGTCGCGTCCGGACGCACGGTTCGGATTCTTTTGGACACATTCCGTTGTGAGTAACAATCCGTCACCGCTAAGCTCGATTCCGCCGCCTTCGAGTTCGAAATCGTAGGCGAAGCGCTTCATGCCGAGCGAGCGGGCGATGCAGGCGGGAATGCCGTTATCCAAATTCGCGGTAAATTTACCGCCCCAGCCGTTGAAAATCCAGTCGGTGACGGCAACTTCTCCCGTTGCGTCGTTTTTGACGAAAAGCGGTCCGTGGTCGCGGCACCAGACATCGTTGGCGGGGTGGTCGAAAAATTCGATGACGCTCATGTCGGCCTTTGCGGCTTCCAGGTATTTGCGTGCCTGAGCTTCAAGCACACCCGCTGCGCAGTTGAAGCGCACGGGTTGGAAATGCGAGATTTTTGCGGCGAAGGCGGCGTACTGCTCGAGTAGCGGTTCGAAGTAACCCGGCCAAAGTTCCGGATTGGTCGGCCAAGTCAGCCAAATTGCAGCTTGCTTTTCCCATTCGGCGGGCATGCGGAAGCCCATTGCTTTCGGAGAGTTTGTATTTTCCATAATCGGAATATCTTATCCGTTTTTCGGAAATATTAAATAAAAATGTGGAAACGGAATTGGAAGTGTTTCGTTTTGTGTTCCGGAGATGTTCCGTGGCTCCGTGCGAGATTCTGTTATTGTTTCTCACGGAGACACGGGGCCTCAATCGTCGTTTCCCGTTTTTTGTTCCAAAGCGAACTCTCCGGAGAAATTAGGATTGGAATTGGTTTGTTTTGAGTTCCGGAGATGTTCCGTATCTCTGTGCGAGATTCTGTTATTGTTTCTCACAGAGCCACGGGGCCTCAGTCGTCGTTTCCCGTTTTTTGTTCCACCGCTAACTCTCCGGAGAAATTAGGATTGGAAGTGGTTTGTTTTGAGTTTCGGAGATGTTCCGTATCTCTGTGCGAGATTCTGTTATTGTTTCTCACAGAGCCACGGGGCCTCAATCGTCGTTTCCCGTTTTTTGTTCCAAAGCGAACTCTCAGGAGAAATTAGGATTGGAAGTGTTTCGTTTTGCGTTCCGGAGATGCTCCGTATCTCTGTGTCTCCGTGCGAGATTCTGTTATTGTTTCTTGTGGAGGCACGATGTATCTCTGCTTCCTTTTTTTCTTTTCCCGCATTAATATGCCGTCATGGAAATTAAGCTGAAGGATTTTCGCCATATCGTTTGGGATTGGAACGGGACTTTGCTCGACGACCTGTGGCTTTGCCGGGAATCGCTGAATCGCCTTTTGGCGGCGGCGGGCAAAGCGCCGATTGATATTCCGACCTATCAGCGTATTTTCGATTTTCCCGTAATCAACGTTTACAAAAGCCTCGGATTTTCGACGGAGCAGAGCGCCTTCGAAGCGATGAGCCACGAGTTCATGGGCTTTTACGAAGCGCACCGCCTTGATTGCACCCTGCAGAAAGGCGCCCGCAAATTCATCCACGCCGTCCACGCACGCGGGATAAGCCAATCCGTGCTTTCCGCCTATCGCCACGATTATCTGACTTCGATTATCGCCGAACACGATTTGGAAAAATACTTTGTCCACCTCAGCGGCAACGACGACATTTTTGCGCGGGACAAATCGTACCGTGCGCCCGGCCATCTCAAAAAGCTCGGCATTCCCGCCGAATTCGTGCTCTACATCGGTGATACGCTACACGACGTCGAGACCGCGCAGGCGATGGGCGTGCAATGCGTTTTGATCGATCACGGCGAACACGCGCATCAGTCGCGCGAACGCCTGCTGGCTGCCGGAGTCCCCGTCATCTCCGATTACGAAATCCTGCTTTAGCTTGCGGGAGTTTCTTTTCCCTTGCCAGCGCGCGGATAAATTCCTTTCATAGTGCGCATCATTTTCTGTACGGAGAGATGGCAGAGTGGTCGATTGCGGCGGTCTTGAAAACCGTTGAGGCGCAAGCCTCCGGGGGTTCGAATCCCTCTCTCTCCGCCACTTTTAAAAGCCCGCAAATCCGTATAAATAAAAGGATTGCGGGCTTTTCGTCTCAAAGTGGAGCGGATTAGTCCGCTACTCCACAGCTTTGGGTTTCGTGTCGGGAGGGAGGGGAAGGTCGCGGCGGGCTTTGCTTTGGGTGACGAGATAGACGCCGGAGAAGACGATGAGGGCGGCGAGGAGCTTGGACCAGGTGAATGTGTCTTGGGCGACGAGGATGGCGAGGGCGCAGGCGACGATGGGCTGGACGTAGTTGTACATGCTGGCGCTGGTCGGGCGGATGCGGCGCACCGCCATCGGAATCAGCAAGTAGGCGAGGAAGGTCGCGCCGATGAGGACGTAGGCCATGGCGGCGATTGTTTGTGTATCGGGCGGTACGATGAACATGCCGCCGGGTCGGAGCATGGCGGGGACGGTGAGCGGGGCGACTTCCAAGACGGCGAAGAGGAACATCCACTTCATCATCGTGACGGATTGGTATCTTTCCGAAAGCGGTTTGGAGAAAACGAAGTAGAGCGCATAGATGAAGCTACTGCCGAAAATGCAGAGATTGCCGGCGAGGCTTGAGACGGCGTTTTCGGTATTGCCGGCGGAAAGCAGCACCAACCAGACGGCTCCGCCGGCGCCGACGAGTACTCCGGCGGTTTTTAGCCAGGTAATGGGTTCCCGCAGGAAGACGGCGGCGAAAAGCATGACGATAATCGGCGTGCCCGTGGTGATGACGGAAGCGTCGATCGGCGACGTCATACTCAGCCCCCAAATAAAGAGCGACTGGTTACCGGCAATCCCGCAAAGCGAACAGGCGAATAGGACACCGATTTCCTTGAGCGAAAGTTTTTCTTTGGGCAGAAAGAGCGAGAGTCCCCAAAACAGGATGCAGGCGGCGACCATGCGGGCAAGCGTGTGAAACTCCGGCGTGAGGCGCCCGTCGAGCAGCCATTTCGAAATCGGATAATTGATGCCGAAAATGAGATTGGCGGCGAAGATGAGCAGATGCCCTTGGATGCGTTCTTTAGTCATGTTGTGTTTTCGGCGTTTCCTGTGATTCGCTACGGGTGACGATGTAGAGTCCGCTGATGACGGCGAGGGTGGCGAGGATTTTTTCCGGAGTGATGACGTCCTGAGCGAGCAGGGCGGCGAGGATGAAGGCGACGATCGGGTGGAGGGTGTTGTACATGCTGGCGGTGGTCGGGCGGATGCGGCGCACGGCCATCGGAATCAGCAGGTAGCCGAGGAAGGAGGTACCGATAAAGACGAACGCCATGGCGGCCCAGGCTTTGGCGTCGAGCGGGGCGAGCACGAGCGTTTCGGCATTTAGGATTGCGGGGACGGTGAACGGGAGGACTTGCAGGGCGGCGAAGAGGAACATCCATTTCATCATCGTCGTTGCTTGGTATTTTTCCGAGAGCGGTTTGGAAAATACGAAGTAGAGGGCGTAAACGATGCCGCTGCCGAAGACGAGGAGGTTGCCGGGCAGGCTCGATGCGGCGTTGGCGTCGTCGAGGCGGGCGGATTGCAGGATCAGCCAGACGGCTCCCGCCGCGCCGAGCAGGACGCCGAGTGTTTTGCGGCGTGTGACGGCTTCGCGCAGAATCAGCGCGGAAAGGACGAGTACGAGGAGCGGGCGTGCCGTCATGATGACGGAGGCGTCAATCGGCGAAGTTTGCGCCAGCCCCCATACGAAGAGGAATTGATTCCCCGTGATGCCGCCGAGGGAGCAGAGAAAAAAGATGCCGATTTCTTTGCGGGAAAGCGGTTCGGACGGCAGGAAAAGCGAGAGGCTCCAAAAAAGAATGCAGGAGACGAGCAGGCGGGCGGAGAGGTAGAAATCGGGGGTGAGATGGTTGGACAAAAGCCACTTCGAAATCGGGTAGTTGAGGGCAAAAATCAACGCCGATGCGAAAATCAGGAGATGGCCGATGGTACGCTCTTTTGTCATGCTTTCGGCGAAAAATACGCTCTTGTTGCGCGGAAGCCAACCCAAGATTAAAAGAGAGATTAAAGTTTAAAGGGGAAAGATTAAAGAGAGGTGATAGTTGATAACTGATAACGGATAGGTTTCTTTATGAAAAAGATTGAAGAGGGCCTGGCGCTCGTTTGGCGCTCGATGCTTGGCGCTTTTTCCGCCGCCGGAGGGGCACGACATAGGATAACCGCAGGTGCAGGCAAAGCCGGATCCCGCGGATAATCCGTGAAAAACAAGCGCCGTAAAATGACAGGGACAGACCCGTTTACGTGCCGGCGGCGCAATGGAACAAGCGGGCATGCCCTTCCCGTAGGCAAATCTCTAAAAAACGAATTTCCAGAGGTAGCTTTAAAGTTTAGGGTGTAAGACTTAAAGAGAAGTGAAAGGGTCAATTAAATAGCGACTTTGTTTTTGACGAGGAATCGGTTCTTAAATTCTGTATCGCGCTTGCATGGGATTTTCGAGAAAATCGTCAACTTTATGAATCGGGTTTATATCAAAACTTACGGGTGCCAAATGAACGAGCGCGACAGTGAAGCGGTCGCGGAGATGTTGCGCGGACGCGGCTATTCCATCGTCGATAACGAATTTGACGCCGACATCATTTTGTTGAACACCTGTAGCGTGCGCGACCAGGCCGAGCAGAAGGCTATCGGCAAGGCGTACCGCTTGCTCCCGAGCCGAAAAAAACGTGCGAAAGACGCAGACAAAGGAGTGCCCGTTGACGGGAAAAAGCGCATTGTCGGCATCATGGGATGCATGGCGCAGAATCGCGGCCGTTCCTTGCTCGATCAGCTTCCCGATTTGGATTTGATTGTCGGCACTCAGAAATTTCACCGCGTTCCCGAGCACTTGGACAAACTGCTTGCAACAATGCGCGGTTTGGGGCCGAAGCCTTCGTCCATCGTCGATTTGGACGAAGAAGCCGGTTCGCAAAATGCGATTTCTCAGCACACGCCGGGGCGTAAGATTTCTGCGTTCGTTTCGATTATGCAGGGCTGCGATATGCGTTGTGCGTATTGCATCGTCCCGAAAACGCGCGGGCATGAGCGTGCGCGTCCGATTGACGATATCGTGGCGGAAGTCGAGGAACTGGTTGCGGCGGGAACGCGCGAGGTTATGTTGCTCGGGCAGATCGTGAATCGCTACGGGATTCGTGAGTTCCCGACGGTGGACGGCAAATCGCCGTTTGTTCAGCTTTTGGAACGCCTCCACGCAATCGAGGGACTGAAGCGTATTCGCTTTACTTCGCCGCATCCGGTGGGCTTCCGCGAGGATTTGGTGGACGCGTATCGCCGTCTGCCGAAGCTTTGCAGCTATATTCACCTGCCGGCGCAGAGCGGTTCCGATAAAATTTTAAAAGCCATGCGCCGTCCGTATTCGCGCGAACGCTTCATCGAGCTGGTGAAGGCCTTGCGTGAGGCGCGTCCGGGTATCTATTTTTCGACGGACGTGATTGTCGGTTTCCCCGGCGAAACGGAAGAGGATTTTCAGCTTACGCGTTCGCTTTTTGAAGAAGTCAAATTTGATATGGCGTTTATCTTCCGTTATAGCGTGCGTGCGGGAACGCCGGCGGAGGCGCTCGGGGATCCTATTTCCGAGGAGATTAAAGATGCGCGCAACAAGGACTTGCTCGCGGTTTTGGAAAAGCATTCGCTCGCGCGCAACGAATCGCTTGTCGGAACAATCCAGGAAGTGCTTGTCGAAGCTCCCGCCAAACGCGGCGAAAATATTTTCCAGGGGCGCAATGACGGCGATCGCAAAATCGTTTTCAAGGGCGACGCTTCGATGCTCGGCGAAATGGTGCGCGTGCGTATCGATTCCGCGACCGTCACGACTCTCACGGGAACGATTGTCGATTAATGCCGTAAACGACGAATCCGTTTCGACGAAAACCGCTTCTGTCTTTTGGGACGGAAGCGGTTTTTTAGTCCGGTGACTCAAACATTGCCGGACGCTAAGAGCCTACTTTTTGCTTTCGAGGTGAATGGTGGCGTCGATGCCGAGTTCGTTGAAAATTGTTTTTTCGATTTTGTCGGCGACGGCGTGAGCTTCCCGAAGCGGGGTATCGCCGTCGAATCGGATGTGAAACGTAATCTCCGTGTGCGTGCCGTATTCGTGGCTGTGCATATGGTGTAAATCGAGATCGTCGCGGCCGCTGATGCGTTCGCAGATTTCGCGTACGCGTGCTTCCGTCTCGCGGGAGACGCGTACTCCTAAGAGCTTGGAGGCGGCGCCTTGGAGGACGACCCAAGCGAGCTTGAAAAGGAGGAGGCCGACGACGCAGGAGAGGGCGCCGTCCATCCACCAAAGCATGTCGCCGCAGAGCTTGGCGGCAATCATCCCGACGAGGAGAATGGCGGAGCTGAGGGTGTCGCTGCGGTGATGGTAGGCATCTGCCCGGAGTGAATTGATTTTGGTTTTACGTGCGGCCCAAAACGCGTACTGCGCCATGGCTTCTTTGATGACGATTGTCGCAATCATGGCGGAGAGGGCGAGCCAGCCGAATTCGATGGTTTCGCGGGCGATGATTTTCTCGATGCCGCCCTTGGTGAAGGTGAATCCGACTCCTGCGAGCATCATGGCTATGGCGAGCGAGGCGATGAGTTCGGCGCGCCCGTGGCCGAAGGGGTGTTCGTCGTCGGCGGGTTTTTCGGAAATCTTAAGGCCGATGAGCAGTACGGCGGAGGACAAACAGTCCGAGAGCGTTTCCCACGCGTCGGCGAGGACGGCGAGCGAGCCTGTCGCGTAACCGACCCAGAGCTTAAAGGCGCCGAGGCAGGCATTTCCCGAAATGGCGATATAGCCTTCGCTTTTTGCGATTTTCAGGTTTTTCGCTCGGCGGGCGCGGAGTTTTTCTGCGAGTGATTTTTCCGGCATGAATTTTTGATGATTGCGTGAAACCGGCAGGGATTTTCAAAAATTAGAGCAGAAACCGCTGAGGATTTCTGCTCTGATTTGAACCCGAATACACCTGCGGGACGATAAAAGCGTTTCTGCGCGGCAAATCAGTTGATGTCGCCGAGATAGTCCGTCGGAATTTCGAGTTCGTTTTGCTCGTTCAGGAAGGTTTTGAACAGCGACGGGAAGAAGCGCGTGTCGCGGAGTTCTTCGAGCGGAATCCATTTGTAGCCGACCTGGCGGGTGTCCTGCTCGGATCCGTGGCCGATATTGCCTTCTTCGATCAAATCGCAGGCGAAGACGACTTCGACCTGATGGAAATGCTTGTGGCGTGCGGCAAAATCGTGATTTTTCCCGATGTACTCGCGGACGTAGAGCATTTTGTAGGGTTCGACGGAGATGCCGAGTTCTTCGGCGCACTCGCGGCGGACCGTGTTGTAAAGCTCTTCGCCGTGTTTTTGACCGCCTCCCGGAAGCACGTAGAACGGCCCCGTTTGGTCGCGCAAAATAACGGCGAGCAACTTGTTGTCCCGCACGACGACCGCACGTGCCGCGACGCGAATCGGGTTGCTTGCCTGAAACGGTTTCGGGCGGCGGGGACGGTTATTGTTTTGCGGAGGAGGATTCATAAAAGCTAAGAGATTTTAAACACAAACGGCAGACTGCGGAGAGCGCCGCCTGCCGTTTGTCGAATGAATGTGAAAACGTCGGGATTAGTCCAACAATCCGTCTGCGATGTCTTCGTTCGAGTGAACGGCCTTGACGTCGTCGAGGTCTTCGAGCGCGTCGATCAGCTTTTGGATTTTCTTGGCGGTTTCGGCGTCGGAAATCGGCACCGTGACGTTCGGAAGGTAAACGAGGTCGGATTCCGCCGGCTTGATTCCCTTGTCTTCGAGTGCCTTAGCGACATTGTCGTAGTCGGCAATGGCGGTGATGATTTCGAAGTGGTCGCCGTTGTTTTTAAAGTCTTCGGCGCCGGCTTCGAGCGCGAGTTCCATGAGCTCGTCTTCGTTCATGCCTTCCGCGGAGATGAGGATTTGTCCCTTGCGGTTGAAGTTGAACGCGACGGAGCCGGAGCTGCCCATGTTTCCGCCGTTTTTCGAGAAAGTCGAACGCACTTCGCCGACTGCGCGGTTCTTGTTGTCGGTCGTTACTTCGACGACGAGGCTGACCCCTGCGGGAGCGTAGCCTTCATAAACCATTTCTTCGTAAACGACACCCGGAATTTCGCCCGTTCCCTTCTTGATGGCGCGGTCGATATTGTCGTTCGGCATGTTGGCTGCACGTGCGCGCAGAAGAATGGAGCGCAGGCGCATGTTCGTGCTCGGGTCGCCGCCGCTTTCGCGCGCCGCAAGCGTAATTTCTTTGGCAAGATTGCTGAAAATCTTACCGCGTTTTGCGTCAACCAAACCTTTGTGACGCTTCGTCGTAGCCCATTTACTGTGTCCGGACATAATTTTTGGATTAAGGAGTTAAATTTCGGGAAAGCATAGCTTCAAAGCGCTTCCGCGTAAAGTAAAAGCTTTGGAATAAAGCGGATTGCGCCTCTCCCCATTCCTTCCGGGAGACGGGAAAGCCGAAAGTCGGTGCAGCTTGCACGGGCCGGAGACCGTACGCGAGCGCCGGCAGGGCTTCTCAAACTTTTTGAACGTAATCGGCGGAGCCTCAGGCGGCGTTTTTTGCCGGTATGCTTCGGAAAATAAAACGAGCACGGGAAGTTCCGTGCTCGTTTTTTCGTTGTGCCGGATGCCGGTCTTTATCGGGCGGCGAGTTGTTTTTCGATGGCCTTGAGTTTGGCGTGCATTTCCGGAAGACGCGTTTTCAATACCATGAGTTTTTTGGCGAGCCCGATCGGAACGGCCGGAGTATCCAAAACGGTTGCGCCCGGTTCGATGTCGCTGAGGACACCGGCTTGGGCGCCAATCGTTGCTTTGTCTCCAATCTTGATGTGACCGGCGAGCCCGACCTGGCCTGCGAGCGTGACATAGTCGCCGACCGTCGTTGACCCGGCCATGCCGACCTGACCGCAGAGGAAGCAGTATTTACCGATGACGCAGTTGTGGCCGATTTGGACGAGATTGTCGATTTTCGTGCCTTTACCGATGCGGGTCGAAGAGAAGCGTGCGCGGTCGATGCAGGTGCCGGCACCGATTTCGACATCGTCTTCGATAACGACGTTGCCGATTTGCGGAATTTTTTCGATCTTGCCGTCCACGGGAATGAATCCGAATCCGTCAGCGCCGATGACAGCGTTGGGAAGGATATGGACGCGGGCGCCGATTTGCGTGTAGGCGCAAAGGCGGACACCGCTTTCGATATGCGAGTTTTCGCCGACCGAAACCGCTGTGCCGAGCGAAACGTGGGAGTCGAGGACGGCGCCGTCACCGATGACGGCTTTTTCTCCGATAACGCAGAATGGACCGATATGCACGTTTTTGCCGATTTTAGCGGATTCGGCGACGACGGCGCTCGGGTGAATGCCTGCCGGCGGTTTCGGCCAGAGTGCGGCTTCAATCTGGCCGCAAATCAGCGCAAGGGTGTAAGACGGCTTTTCGACGAAGATGTACGCTTGGTTTTCCTTCGGCGAGCTGCCCGTGTAATCTGCGGGAACGAGAATGGCCGAAGCATTACATTCGGCTACCTGAGCGTGGTATTTTTCGTTTCCGAGAAAAGCGAGGTCGCCTTCCTTCGCGGAGTCCAAGGCGCCGATGTTGGAAAGCGGGGCCGTGGTCGAACCTTCGACCTTAATCGGGTCGATGACGTTACAGAGTTGTTCAAGTGAAAATGCGAGAGCCATGTCGATGGATTAGAGTGTTTTGAATTTTTCGTAAGCGGCTTCCCACGCACTGCGATCGGCTGCGGGAACGTAGGTTTTGACGTCGAAGGAGTTGCGAACGACTTCGCGAATGGCGTCGAGGCCGGAGAGTTCTCCTGCCGCAACGGCCTGAATCAGAACGTTGCCGCAGCTTGTGCCTTCAACCGGGCCGGCGACCACCGTGCGCCCCGTGGCATCGGCGATGAATTGCATGAAAAGCTTCGAGCGGGAACCGCCGCCGACGACGTGGAGCGTGTCAATCGGCTTTTCGGCAAGCGCGGAAATGTCGTCCAGGGCCTTGCGGTAGGCGAGGGCGAGACTTTCCAAAATGCAACGCATGGTCTGTCCGACGTTTTCGGGGACGGGCTGGCCGGTTTCGGCGCAGAAATCCGCGATTTTTTGCGGCATTTCGTTCGGCTTGAGGAAGCGTGCGTCATCCGGGTTGATGTGCGAGCGCAACGCCGGTTCCAGCGCGGCGAGCTTGTCGAGTTCGGGCGCGGGCGTGTCGTTGCCGTTGGCCTTCCAGTAGCGCATGGATTCCTGCTGAATCCACATGCCGACGATGTTTTTCAGGAAGCGCGTCGTGTGGCCGTAACCGACTTCGTTCGTGTAATTGGCTTGGCGCACCGTTTCGTTGATAAACGGCGTCGGCGATTCGATGCCGATGAGCGACCAGGTGCCGCAGGAAAGAAACGCCCAGCTCGTGGAGGCGTCTGCGGGAATGGCGGCGACGGCTGCGCCCGTGTCGTGCGAGCAGGAGGCGACGACTTCCGTTTCCGGCGAAAGTTCCGTTTCCTCGGCGATTGCGGGGACGAGTTTGCCCAAGGTTGTGCCGGACGGAACGATGTTCGGGAAAATCTTGCGCGGGATGCCGAGTGCATCGGCGGTTTCGTAAGACCAGTTTTTGGTGCGCGGGTTATAAAGTTGCGTCGTGCTGGCGAGGGAGATTTCCGCAGCGGGGACGCCGGAGAAGAGCCAGTTGAAGTAGTCGCCGATATTGAGGAAGCCTTCGGCGGAGGCGAGGATTTCCGGGCGGGTCCGCGCGTCTTCAAACAATTGATAGAGCGTGTTGATGCCGAGGAACATGATGCCGGATTCGGCAAAGAGTTTTTCGTCCGGAATAATCGCGCGCACGCGTTCAATGGACCCGTCGGTGCGGGCGTCGCGGTACTGATAGGGAGCGGTCAGCATCGGCTCGTCGCCCTTGAGCAAGACATAGTCAACGCCCCAGGAGTCCGTCGAGATGCTTTTGACGGGGATGCCGCGATCCGCGACTTTTTTCAGGCCGGTCTTCATTTCGTCAAAAAGACGGATGACGTCCCAACGCAGGGTGCCGTTGACGGGGACGGCCTTGTTATAAAAACGATGGATTTCCTCGAGGGTGATTTTCCCGTTTTCGAGTGTTCCGAGAATGACGCGACCGCTGTCGGCGCCGAGGTCCAGAGAGAGGTAGTTCATAGGCAAAATGTTTTCCGCTATTGAAACGCATTTGCCGGGCGTGGGCGAGCAATTATTAAGCGAATCGGATATTAAAGAGCGGGAAGTGTCGGGAGGGCGGGACCGGCGGGAGAGACCGGTTTTCGCTGCGGGGCGGCTTGGAAACGGGAGTGTTGTGGTTCAGATGCGCGTTGTTCGTAAATTGTGAATAAAATGTAAATAAGTTTTTAGGGGAAAATCGGGGAAAAATGTTGACCGGTGGGGCAAAATGGAGGAAAGTGTTTGGCATAGGGAGGCAATCCCAAAGAAATTAATTTCATGCCCATCGAAAATACACAGTTCTTTGTCGGAGAATTCCGGCATAAGTTGGACGCGAAGAACCGCCTGACAATCCCGTCGGGTTGGCGCTTTTCGTCTGACGACGCGCGTTCCGTGTATTTGGCCATCCCGAACCCGAGCGGATGTATTACGGTTTACCCGCCGTCGATGGTGGAAAAACTGATGGAAGCGGCTTCTCAGCCGACCTTGAGCGCTCCCGAAAAGCAACGTGCTTTGATGATGCTCGGTCGCCTCAGCTGCCAGGTCAGTTGCGACAAGGCCGGCCGCATCACCTTGGATGCGCGTTTGCTCGCACACGCGGGAATTAGCGGCGATGTCGTGCTTACGGGCGAATTTAAGAAATTTAATATTTGGAATCCGGAAAAGCTCGCGGAAGAAGATGCAAAGATGGGATCGCCGGAAAACATCCTCGAAACGCTGGCTCAACTCGGACTTTAAAGCTTATTCACAAACTTATTCGCAGGATGTGAATATGTAATTAAAAACTATTTACACTCTTCACATTTTATTCACAAATTCACAAACATGTCTGAGGAAAAACACATTCCCGTTCTCTTCGAGGAGACGCTTGCGGTTTTGGCGCCGGAGCGTGGCGGGAGCTTTCTCGACTGTACCTTCGGCGGCGGCGGGCATTCGCGTGCGATACTTGAGCGCGGTGCGGCGGCCGGAGTGAATTTGTCTGCGATGGATCGCGATCCGGCGG
This sequence comes from Candidatus Spyradenecus sp., assembly GCA_045651325.1. GTDB lineage: Bacteria > Verrucomicrobiota > Verrucomicrobiia > Opitutales > UBA953 > Spyradosoma. Next base: position 34,642 of record JAZRSB010000002.1, on the reverse strand, counting down.
CACTTCCCCGTGCGGAGAAATTTGCGGAGAGCTTCGGCGGGCGTTTTCGCTTTTACGGATTTTGTTTTTCCCGTTTGGACGAAGTTAAGGAAGCTCCGTTTGACGGAATTCTGATGGATATCGGAGTTTCTTCTTTCCAGCTCGATGACGAGTCGCGCGGTTTTTCTTTCCGCAAGGAAGCGTTTGCCGACATGCGCATGGATACGCGCAGCGGTATTCCCGCCGCCGAGTTTTTGGAAACGGCTTCGCGGGAAGAGCTGACGGAGGCGATTCGCGATTTCGGCGAAGAACCCCGCTGGCGTAGTGTCGTCGATGCGATTATTGCGGCCCGCGGCACCGGAAAACTTTCAACGACGACGGAGCTTGCGGCGCTGATCGAATCGAAAATCGGCAAACGTCCCGGCGTTAAAATTCACCCGGCAACGCGCTCCTTTCAAGGGATCCGCATTGCGGTAAACAACGAACTCGGAGAACTCAAAAGCGCTTTACCCAAGGCGTTCTCCGCGTTGAAGGTCGGCGGCGTGCTTGCCGTCATTTCCTTCCACTCGCTCGAAGATCGCATCGTAAAGCGATTCTTCAACGAAGTCTGCGGTCGCCCGGTCGATCGTTTTGACAGTCGTCTCCAGGACGAGCGCATTTGTCGTGCGGAATTGATTACGCACAAAACCCTGCGCCCTTCGGAGAGTGAGATTGCGGCCAATCCGCGTTCCCGCTCTTCGCGTTTGCGAGCCCTCAAAAAAATCTGATTTATCTCTTTGTTTATGCAGCCCTTCATCCAAAAAAATATTTTCTCGGTCGTCGTCGTAGCTGCGATGTTTGTCGTGGCGCTGATTACTTCGCTTACGATTGTTGCCGTTCAGCGCGAACGCGACAGTCTTAATGCGGACGTGCGTCGTACGGACAGCCGGATTAGGGTGCTTGAAACTAAGGAGCTCCCCGAAGCCCGGGTGCATCGGGATACGATTTGTAATGCGACCACCGTGCGCGAAAAAGCGCAACGCCGGGGATTTCAGGATGCCGATCGTGCGCATGTCATCCATGTGCGTTCGTTGAAAGTGCCCTACGGCAAGAGTTTGGCTGAGCCGAATCCGCGTGCGGAAGCGATTGAATTGGCATCGAATAATTTCGGAATTTCCGCCTCTTCGGTGCGGCAGTAGGCCTTCGGATGCGTAATGTCACAGCATCGAATTGGCGTTTTGCGGCGATAGTCGGCGGCATCATTTTTTGTTTTTTGGCGGTCTTTGCCCGTTTGGCTTGGCTGCAGCTCATTGCTCCCGAAAAGTACATCAAGGAAGCCAAGGAAAAGACGCATTCGCGGAAGCTCGAAATCGCGATGCGGGGAGATATCCGTGACTCGCGAGGCGAGAGTCTCGCCTACAATTTTAAATGCTGGGACATCGGCGTGGACCCGACTGAACTGGCGGACGGAGACTGGGAGCTGATTCCGCAAGTGGCAAAGATTTTGGGGCTTTCCGAGGACGCTGTACGAAAAAAATACGAGGCCGAAGGCACTCGCTGGGCGGTACTGAAAAAAGAAGTATCGTCCGAGGTGCACCAGGCGATTATGGATTTGCAGCCGACGCAAGTGACCAAGAACGGCCAGAAAATCGTACGTTCGTATGTAAAACCGGTTTACGGGATTGCGAAATTCGTGCGCCGCTATCCGAAGGGGGAATTGGCGGCCCAGCTCATCGGTTACGTCAACAACGAAGGCGTGCCCGCGATGGGCATTGAAAAGGTGATGGATAATTTTCTCCGCGGCGAAAACGGTTGGACGGAGATGACGCACGACCGGCGCGGGCGCGAGCTCATTTACCGCCGCTCCTGTGAGGTGCCGGCCCGCAACGGGAATGCCGTGGAATTGACGATTGATGCGCGTATTCAAGGCATTGCCGAGGCGGAATGCCGTAAATTCGGGGAAAAATACAATCCGAAGTCGATTTGCGTTATCGCCAGCGAAGCCGGAAGCGGGCGTTTGCTGGCTTTGGCGAATTGGCCGACCTTCAATCTCAACGAATTCTACGACACGGAGAAGGCGCCGCTGGAGCACCAGCGCAACCGTGCCGTGACGGACATTTACGAGCCCGGTTCCGTTTTTAAGACCTTTACCGTGGCGATGGCGCTCGAGGAAAATGTCATTACGCCGGAAAGCCGATTCGACTGCACGGTGACCAAGGCGCCGTATTTCGGTCAGATGCGCGGATTGCCCGGGGAAGACCACACGATGGGCAACAGCCTCAGCGTGCGTGAAATCGTCAAGCAATCCTCCAATCGCGGCTCCGCCCAAATCGGGATGCGTTTTGCCGAAAAGAACGGGGAAAAGGCGTTTTACAATTTTGTCCTGAAATTCGGCTTTGGCCGGCGGACGAATCTGATTTCGGTTATCGGGGAAAAGGGGGAAGCCACGGGCAAAGTGCGCGATCCCGCAAAGCCGCTTCCCGAAGGTTGGGATAAATACACGATTACGCGTATGCCGATCGGACACGGAATTACCGTCACGCCGCTTCAGACGCACAATGCGATGAGTGTTATCGCGAACGGCGGCGTGTTTTGGGAGCCGTTGCTCGTCGGGCGCATTCTCCACGAGGACGGCGGCACGCTCGTCGAGTATTCGCCGCGTTCCCGGGGCCGGGTCGTTAAACCCTCCGTCGCCAAAAATGTCGCTGAAATGCTGGCCGCTGTCTGTCGGGAAGGGACCGGCAAACAGGCGCGGATTCCCGGTTACGAAGTGGCCGGAAAGACGGGGACGTCCCGCAAATACATCAACGGAAAGCCGTCCAACAGGCATCACGTCGGTTCGTTTTCCGGGTTCTTTCCGGCGAGCGATCCGAAAGTAATTATTACGGTGGTCGTGGACGAGCCTAAGGGTATCATCGGCTACGGCGGCAGTGTTGCGGCTCCCATTTTTAAAAAGGTTGCCATGGAGGCAATCCGCCAATTGGAAATCAAACCGATTCATCCCGCCGAGTCTGATGAAAGACATTTGTGAGCTTTTCGAAAAGGTTTCCGGAGCCGTTATCTTCGGAGACAAAAAACTTCGCCCTTCGGCTTTGATTACGGATAGCCGACGCGTCGTTCCCGGCGCTTTGTTTTTTGCCTTTGACGGCTTGCGTACGCGCGGTTCCGTTTACGCCGAAGATGCCGTTCGCCGGGGGGCTTGTGCGATTGTCGTGCGGGAACGCCTGCCGCTTCTGGACTCGGTCGCGCAGGTGGTTGTTTCCGACGTGGCTCAAGCCGCGGCGCTCGCGGCCGCCGTGTTCTACGGGAATCCGCAGGAGCGCCTTCGACTTGTCGGAATTACGGGTACGAACGGAAAGACCAGCGTGAGCTCGATTGTGCGTTTCCTGATGATGCGCCAATGCGGCGGAGATAAATCCTGGGGCCTCATCGGCACCGTGCGCTATGAATTGGGCGCGCGCAGCATGCCTTCTTACAAGACGACGCCCGAGGCCGTGGACATCCAAGGGTTTTTCGCCGAGATGCGCGACAGCGGTTGTGCCGGTTGCGTGATGGAAGTAAGCTCGCATGCCGTTTGCCAGAACCGCGTTTATGCACTGCCGTTCGATGTTGTCGCATTTACGAATCTGACGCAGGACCACATGGATTACCACGGAGACATGGAAAACTATTTTTCCGTGAAGTCGCGTTTGTTCGACGGTTCTCAGGGCGCTTATCCGCGGGCGGCAATTCTGAACGCCGACGATGCATACGGTCTGCGCCTGCGGGAGAAAATCGCTCCGCAGACCCGGGTGTTTACCTTCGGAACGGAAAACGAAAAACGTCTCGATGCTCCGGATTTTGAAGCTAAAAACATTGTTCTCGGCGCTTCCGGAAGCCGCTTTACGTTACACTACCCCGGCGGATGTACGGAAGCGGAGACCTCGCTTCCCGGGAATTATAACGTGAGCAATGTCCTGTGCGCGCTCGCAATTGTGGCCGCACTAAACGGAGACATCGCGCAGGCTGTCGCCGATTTAAAGGGTTTTGACGGTGTTGCCGGCCGCATGGAGCGCGTCGGCGGAAATCCGTTCCCGTTTGAGGTTTTTGTCGATTACGCGCATACCGACGATGCCTTGGAAAATGCGCTCGGAATGCTCAAACGCATCACTGCCGGCAGGCTGCTCGTCGTGTTCGGTTGCGGCGGGGACCGCGATCGCGGAAAACGCCCGAAAATGGTGCGGGCCGTTCAGCGTTTTGCCGATTTTGCATGGGCGACTTCCGACAACCCGAGAAAAGAGCCGCCGGAACAGATTTTCGACGATATGCGTGGAGGAGTCGTTGACGCCGATAAAATTTTCTTCGAATCCGATCGTCGCCGGGCAATCGGCTTGGCGCTCGAAGCGGCTCAGGCCGGGGATGTCATCCTTATCGCCGGCAAGGGCCACGAAACGTATCAGGAATTTGCCGACGTTACGCTTCCCTTTGACGATAAAGCCGTCGCCGGAGAGTTGCTCTCCCTTCTGGCTTGCCGCCGCGCAGCTGTGACGTCTCGATAAAAGTACCGTTCGGGAGCGGGCGGGGGCCGGCACTTCGGATGTATTGCCTTTGCGAGGAAAAAACGTGCCTTTTAGACGGGAACGTGTTAAGTTTACGAAAACAATTTTTACAGACATGAAAAACGATACTTGTTCTCAGAGCATTTGTGAGCTTGCGAAAGCGACCGGACTGAAGGCGGAAACGCTCGAAAAGGCGGATAAGATTGTCGCCAAGTACCCGCAAAAGCGTAGCGCGACGCTTCCGTTGCTCCACATTGCGCAGGAAGAGCTCGGCTATGTCACCGACGCCGCGATGAAGTGGATTGCCGCGAAGCTCGAAATCGAGCCGATTAATGTTTACGAAGTCGTCACTTTCTATCCGATGTTCCGTCTCAATCCTATCGGCAAGCGCCATGTGAAGATTTGCCGTACGGTTTCCTGCGCACTTCGCGGAAGTTACAAGACGATGGAAGCGTTCGAAAAGGAATTTGACTGCAAGCGCGGAGAAACGTCCGCCGACGGCAATGTTACGCTCGAATTCGTCGAATGTCTCGCTTGTTGCGGCACGGGCCCGATTGTTCAGGTGGATCACTTGCTCTACGAAAAGGTGACGCCGGAAGCGGTTCCCGAACTTGCTGAAAAGATTCGTTCCAGCCTCTCCGATCCGGATTACGGGAAGAAGGCTCCGTCGCTTGCCGAACGGACCGAATGGCTCGGATAAGCGGGTGGCGGGATTGATTTTCCGACAAAAAAGCGGGAACGCCTTAACGGACGTTCCCGCTTTTTTTATGCCTGATTCCTAAGCGAAGAAGCTGTCTTCGAGGGCGAGACAAATCGCGTGGTAGATCGGCAAGTGGAGTTCTTGTATTTGGAAAGTCTCGGAGTCCGGAACGCAGATGCAAACCGACGCGAGCGTTTTAAGCTTTCCTCCGGTTTTTCCCGAAAGCCCGATGGTGGTCAGGCCTTTGGCGTTGGCGACTTCCATGGCGTGACAGACGTTTTTTGAGTTTCCCGAAGTGGAAATTCCGAGAAGTGCGTCATTGGCATTACCGAGCCCCCAAACCAATTGCGCGTAGCCGTAGTAGGGATCGCAATCGTTGAGCCATGCGGTATTGATGGCGCCAAGCGAATGCAGGGAAATCGCGGGCAGGGCGTCCTGAAGCTTGGAGGCGAGTTCTTCTCCGAGTCGCTCCCGCGCGTCCGCTTTGAGCGGGCGCTTGGAGCAGAAACCTTTTAGGAGTTCGCCGGCGATGTGATCGGCGTCGGCCGCACTGCCGCCGTTGCCGCAAAGGAGGAGCTTTCCGCCGGAGCGGTAGGTCTCGGTGAGCGCGTCCACGGCTTTTTGGATGTCGTCTCCGCAGGGAGCGAGGACCGGATAGCGGGCGAGAAGCTTTTCGATTTGCGGGTGCATGGCGTTTGTGCGGGCGGACGATTAGTTGTAGGCGGCGTTGATTTTTTCGGAGACGTCCTTGTAGGAAGCGTCCGCCATGTAGATAGCCTTGTATTCGGCGATGGCCTTGTCCTGTTTGCCGGCTTTTTCGTAGGCTTGTGCCAATTCGTAAACGATGTCCTTCTTGATGTCGGACATGACCTTGATTTCGTCTTTGGCGACGGAAAGCTGGTCGGCAGCGAGGTCGAATTTGCCGCTGGCGATGAAGGCGCGGCCGAGGTTGAGCATCGCGGCGTGGCGGTTTTTCGGAGCGCGTTGTGCGAGTTGGAGCTCACGGATAGCGCCTTCGATGTTCCCGGATTCGAGCAACTTGAGACCGAATTCGTAGCGGTAGTTGTAATCGTTCGGGTATTTTTCGACGAGCGTCTGGATGGCCTGAAGCGTGTATTCTTCGAAGGATTTGCGAAGTTCTGCGAGGTAGGCCTTGTATTCTTCGTTGGAGGGATCTTCGGCGATGACGGCTTCGGCTTCCTTGATGCGGCGTTCGTAGTTTTCGCGCGTGAGTTCGTGCTCCTGCTTTTCGAGCGTGGCATCGACTTTGCCGTTGGTCGTTTCGCGGGCTCGCTGAATCGTGAGGACGGCGTTGTCCAAATCGCCCATAATCTTGTAGTTGCGGGCGAGATTGCGGTAGAGCTGAAGGTCTTCCGGATTCTTTTCGATTTCCGCGAGGATTTTCGGGACTTCCTCCGCTGCGGATTCGGCGTCGGAAACAACGCGGCTCTTCTTTTCGAGCTCGAGCGCTTTTTCCGTGTTGGCGAGTTTGGAGCGGTAGTCCTTGCTTTCGTCCCACTGGCCGTTGTCCATTGTTTGAGCGACGGAGACCTGGCGTGCGAGTTCCTGGAGGTCGCCGTTGTTCGGGTACTTTTTGAGCGCGCCGTCAACGGACTTGAGTGCGCCGGCGACGTCCTTGTCCTTCAGATAGGCGGAAACAAGTAAGGTGTAGTTTTCCGTCTTCGGTTCGACGGCGACGATGTCTTCGTAGGCGAGAGCGACGACATCCCAGAGGCCGGCGGCTTCTGCGGCGAATGCGAGTTGCTTGTTCGCATTGATGTCGTAGGGGTTGGAGGAAAGCTTTTTCTCGGCTTCGAGCATCGATTTCATCGGGTCCTTGGCGCAGGCGGCCTTGCTCGGAGCGCTCAGGGCTCCGAGGAGCTTGCTTAATCCGCTGACGGGAGCGGGACGTTTTCCGGTGGCGACTTTCTGGGCGCGGCGCAGGATGCGGCGAACTTCCGTGCATTCGGGATGGCGGCGCAGGACGGCGGAGCAGGTTTCGACGGCGACTTGCGCGTTGCCGGTCTTGATGGCCTTTTCGGCGGCGTCCACCTGAGCCTGTTCGCGTTTGTCGATGCTGGAGAGAAGAACTTTCGGCATTTTCTTTGATAGAATAAGGGGATTAATGAAAAAAGTGTTAAGGTTTAGTATGATTGCCCTTGCGTGAAGGTCAAGCGCGGAGGGGAAAAGAAGTCCTTTTCGGGAATCTCTCTTCCCCTCCGCTTTCCGGACTTTAATTTGTCCGGTAGGCTTGCCAGTCGGCGCTGTTGTCCCGGGCGGCGAAGGCCGCGTACACGGCGTTTTGCCAATCGCCCAGTTCGGCGTAAACGCGGGACATTGCCAGCCAGTAATCGGCGACGTACGGCGTGCCGCTTCCGATGATATTGCGGTAAGCGGAGATGATGACCGGAAGGTTGGCGGCGCGGAGCTTGAGATCCGTATTCAGAATGTTGAGCTGCATCGTTGCGATGTAATCGATGTTCGGATAGCTGCTCATGACGGCTTCGCAGATCTTTCCGGCTTCCGTGAGATCGTCGCGGGCGGAAGCAAGTCGCGTGAGCGTTTCCGAGGCGCGCATGTAGAGCGTCGGAGAGTCTTTCAGCTCTTCGCGGAATTCTTTGAGGCGCTTTTCCGTTTCCGCCTTGTCGCCTCTGGAGCGGCTGATTTCACGCAGGCGGCGGAGTTTGCTGCGATAAACCGTTTTTTCGGCTTCCTGCTTTTTGAGGGCGGCATCGTGGTCGTAATCCGGACGGCTTGCTTCTTCAACAACCCAAGCCGGCAAATCCTGGGCGCTTCCCTGCCAAAGGACTGCTCCGTCGCGCAAAATCAGGGTTGAGGGAAGCTGTTGCACTTCGGGCATTTTGCCGAATTTGTTTAGGAACCCGGAACGCGACAGGAGGGCAACCGGGTATTCGCTTGCATAGCGCGGAGCGGACAAAACTTTACGGACGCGTTCGGCATTGTCCGCGACGGCGATGACGATGACGGGGATGCTTAATTCGCGCCCGCGGATTTTTTCGCTGAGCCATTCGGCGGGGCGATGTGAGACTGCCGTTTGGGGACCGGGGGGCGGGAGCGGCCAGAAATTAACGGCGATGATTCCGTTGGCGGGCAGGCTTTCCGGAGCCTTTCCGTGAATCCAAGTGAGCGCTTTCAGGAAGCTCAGCATTTCGGCGCTTGCGGCGCTCGCGGAGGCTTTAAATTCCGGGGCCTGAGTTTCGCGTTGCGGAACCGCTTTCGCCGGGAAGGCTGCTGCCGTGAAATCGCGGGGAAGCGCGGTCGTTCCTTTGTCGAGGGCCGCATAGGTGCTCAGGGCATCGGCGGCGTTCGGCAAGGACCGGAGGTGAGATTCGAGCTCCTTGAGCCAAATGTATTCCGGGCTTGCCTGCCAGACTTCACGAAGTACGTCGTTGCGGGAGGCATCGTTTCCGCCGAGCTCATAGGCGCGGGCGAGTTGACGCAGGGCCTGGCGGCGGAGCTTCTCGGCATTTTGGTCGTCGCGCGTAATCGAAAGAATTTGCTTCAGGCATTTTTCCGCGAGTTCGAGGTCCAGCTCTTCTTCCGGAATTTCGCTACTGTTCAAAATGAAGTGGGCAACGGCACTCAGATTCGCCGGATCCTGCGGGAAGGCTTCGGCTTTCCGGTGCAAACTGATGCTCATCTGCTGAAAATCTTCCCGGGCGAGCGCGGAGTGGCAGGGCAGGTCCAGCGCTTTTTGCTTGAGGGCAACGGGGACCGTTTTGTCTTTAAGGAAACGTTCCAGTTCCTGTTCGGCTTCTTCCGTGTCCGAAGACGCGTAAAGTGCCGCGAGCTCTCCGAGGCGCTTGCGGAGCGCATCGGTGTCGGGTTTCTTCGGCGCGTCCTCCTGCTTTTTTTCGCCGAAGTCCGGCTGGGTCATTGCCTCGATGAGCTCGACGCTCAGGCGCATCGGGTGGCCGGCCCAAATGACCTTTCCGTTTTTCACGGCAAGGGCGTGCGGGATGCCGACAATCTTGCGCGGGCGAGCCCAAAGCTCTTCCGTGTTTTTCTCGGTATCAACGGCAATGGTATAGCTCGGCTTTACACGCCGTTTGGCGAGGAATTGCTTGAGCATTGCGGGCGACGCGCGATCCCGTACGTTTACGCCGACAATCTGGGCGTTGAGATTCTTGGCCGTAACTTCGCGGTGGGTTTTGTCCAAGTGCGGAATCGCCGCGAGGCAGGGGCCGCACCAAGTGGCCCAAAATTCGAAGACGTAAACCTTGTCCTTTTCCCAGTGCGTCACGGGTGTGCCTTGGAGCCAGGTGGCGGGAAGGCCGCTTTCGGGGAGGACGGCAATCGGCTCGTTGGAGGCTTGTTTTTGTGCCTGAGGGGCGGATTCATTGGCGGAAAGTGCGGGGACGGCTCCGATAAAGGGGAGTAATGCCCAAACAAGGAATGATTTAGAAAACATGCTTAGCTATTCTAAGGATTTATGCGGAAACAAAAAAGAAAATTCCCCTCCCGCGTGACGGGAAGGGATTTTCCGTGAGGAAGGACCCGGTTTTATTGTCCGGCGGGTACTTCGTTTTCCGGAGCCTTGTCCGAGAAATCGACTAATTCGACGTCGAAGACGAGGGTCGATCCGGGGGGCAGTCGGCCGGGTTGGTCCCCGTAGCCCTGTTCGGACGGAATGACGAGCGTGGCCTTGGCGCCTTTGCCGAGAAGCTGGAAGGATTCAACCCAGCCCGGAATCGTGCCTTCGAGCGGGAAGGGGAATACCGCCGGTTCGCTGTCGGCCGTGAATTGTTTCGGTTCGCCGCTTTCCGGGTCGCGGAGCGAGCTGTCAAAAATCGTGCCGTCGATGAATTTTCCGGTGTAGCGGACCGTGAGGAAGCTTTGCGGTGTCGGCTTCTTGGTTTCGTCGCCGGCTTTTTCAATTTTCATGAGGACTCCCGAGGGGAGTTGCTTGAACGCTTTGTCTTCCTTGCACTTTTCGATGTAAGCGGCGCCGTCGGCTTTGTTTTTGGCGATTTCCTTCTGCATTTCGATCAGCGACGCGGCTTGTGCCTTCTCCTGGATTCTGCCCATGAGCGCTTGCATGAAGCTCATGAATTCGGCCTGGTTGTCGCGGACGTCGTTTTCCATGTCCTTGAACTTGCCTTCGAGGCCGAGCTTGAAGCCTTCGAGGACGGCGGCGGTTTCTTCCGGCGTGAATTCGGCGAATTCAAGACCGCCTTGCGACGCGAAATAGCAGCCGGCGATTTTCAGAAACAGAGCTTTTTTTTCTGCGGAGAGTTCAGGCGCTTTTTCCGCCGGTGCGGCCGACAGGGCTGCGGGGGCGGCAGGTTCTTCGGCAGCGCCGAGGAAGGGAGCAACGGCAAGCATGCCGACGAGGGGGAGGATTTTTTTAATCATAACGTTTTGTGAAATAAAAAGTGAAAGTTAAAAGTTTTTCCGTTTTTTTAAAGGCTGTCCACGCTTTATTTTTTGCGTGCGGCGGCGGAACCGTTGAGCGTGCGGCAAATTTCGCAGCCGTGGCCGTCGCAACCGCGTGCGGTACAGTGTTCGCGCCCGTAAAAAATAATTTGCAGATGCAGCTTGTTCCAACGTTCGCGCGGGAACAGCGATTTGAGATCTTTTTCGGTTTGGACGACGTTTTTCCCGTCGGAAATTTTCCAGCGTGCGGCGAGGCGGTGAATATGCGTGTCCACCGGAAAGGCGGGAACGCCGAAGGCCTGTGACATTACGACCGAGGCCGTTTTGTGCCCTACGCCGTCGAGTGATTCCAAGGCTTCGAAGGTGGCGGGGACGCGTCCGGCAAAGCGTTCGACGAGTGTCCGGGAAAGATTTTTCAATGCGGCGGATTTTCTCGGTGCCAGCCCGCAGGGGCGGATGAGTGCTTCAATCTTTTCGCGGGGAAGCGCCGCCATTTTTTCCGGCGTGTCCGCAAGGTCAAAGAGCGCGGGCGTGACTTCGTTGACACGCTTGTCCGTGCATTGGGCGGAGAGGACGACGGCGACGAGCAGGGTGAAGGCGTCTTTATGCTTCAGCGGAATCGGCGTCTCCGGGTAGAGGCGTTCCAGGGTGGCTTCGATGAAGCGGGCTCGTTCGGTCTTATTCATGCGGGCTAATTCTAACAGCGAAGAAAGCGGAGCATTTTGTTTTTTTTTATTTGGAGCGGGCAATCCATTTTGCTCGCGGGAACGCCGAAATTCATAATCATAGCTAAGCATGGAAAATCAATTTCAGGGGAACGATTGTACCGAACCGCTCGCGCTTTTTCTCGATCGCGACGGGACGCTCATTTTTGACAAGGACTACCTGCACGAACCGGAAAAGGTGGAACTCATTCCCGGCGTGCGTGAAGCCGTTCACCGCGCTTTAAATGCCGGCTGTAAATTGTTTCTGTTGACGAATCAAAGCGGTATCGGACGCGGCTATTTCACCCTGGACGATTACGAAAAATGCCATGCGCGGTTTCTTGAGCTGCTCGGCGTTCCCGCGTCGGCGTTTACCGCCTGCGGCGTCGCGCCCGAAGCCCCCGATCAGGATTCCAAATACCGCAAACCGAAACCGGATTTCATTCTCGAACAATTGGCCGCGTTCCCGCAGTTGGATGCGGCGCGTTGTTGGATGGTCGGCGACCGCAAGTCCGACTGGCAATGCGGCCTGAACGCGGGAATTCGCTCCGTTGCCGTGGCCACGGGAAAGCCGATTGACGCGGCGACAAAGGCTTGGCTCGCGGAAAACGGGGTACCGCTATACGCCGATTTCCCGGCTTTCGTGAAGGCGGTTTTCTCTCGGGAAGCCTGAATTTAAGCCCTTTCCGGAAAATAAAAATTTTCGCGGTGGACAAAGGCGGTTCGCTTGCGAAATGATTAAACGAAAATGATGCAGTTTTCTTCTAAAATTTTTCTTTTTTGTGCCGGAATTTTGGCGGCTTCCGCATTTGCTCTGCCGGCTTATGCGACAGGCGACGTGGCTGTTGACGCCGGCATTCAGGCGATTATCCGCCAAGGCGTGCTTCCCGTGCGCATCGAATCATCCGATTCCGAGGCGGGCGCGTTGGTACGCCATGCGTTGAGCCTCCACGGCGCTTTCGACACCAAGGCATCTCCGCGGACGGCGGCCGTAATCCGCGTGAGCTCCGACGGCACATCGCTCAGCGCGACGGCTTCCGGATTGAGCAAGGCGTTTTCCGGAACCCTTACGGTGTCGGGAACGAACGTGGATGCGGTCGCTGCGCTCTGCGACAAAATTGTCGTTGCCGTCGGGAAAAAATACGATTGGAAGCTGAAACCGCTTTTTGCGAAAACGAAGCTCGCGTTCTCCGGCTCGCAAACGGGCTCCCGGGAAATCTATTTCTCGGACCTGCTGTTTCGCCGAATTCGCCGTGCGACCAATCACAAGCGCATCGCCATTATGCCGCACTGGGATCCTTCCGGAACGCGTCTGCTTTACACGACCTACCATGCCAGCGGTGCGGCGGACGTTTATTCCGTCAATATCTCCACGGGGGCGTTTTCCAAGTTTGCCGCTTATCCGAACACGAACAACGGCGGGGCTTTTTCTCCGGACGGTTCGAAGGTGGCCCTTGCGCTTTCCGCACGCGGAGTTATGAATATTTATGTGAAACCGGCGAAGGGCGGAAACGCCGTCTCGCTTTGCCGGGACCAGGAAGTGCAGACGACTCCCGTTTTTTCTCCGGACGGGAAAACGATTCTTTTTACGAGCGGACCGAACGGGCGCCCGAGCCTTTATACGGTTCCCGCTTCGGGCGGCAAGAAGACGCGCTTGGTAACGCGCGGGTTCTCTTATGCGACGGATCCTGCATGGAGCCGCGTTGCACCCTCAAAAATTGCTTTTTCCTACGTGCGTAGCGGAAGAGGCGGCATCGGAATTTATGACCTGAACACGCGGGAAGTACGCGATTTGGGGGCGTTGATTCCGGGCGGGCGCAAGTTCTCGAATCCGACCTGGTGCGCGGACGGGCGCCACGTGGTTGCCGTTGAAGAAGTCGGAAAAAGCTCCTTCCTCGTGATTATGGATACGGACGGCGGCGAACGGGCAAAGGTGACGCGCATTTCGCCGGCATCGCTTAAAAATTGTTACGATCCGGACGCTCTCGTTAACGACTAAGTTTTTTGCCATGATGCCTTCGACAAAGTCGCGTATGCCGCTAATCATTTTTTGCAGCTTGCTTGTCCTTTTGGCAATCGAGACGATTTTTTGCTACGGAAAGATTGCCGAGGCACGGGAAGAGCGCGAGGCGATGGAAAAAAAGGCTTCCGAGCGGGCCGAGAAATTGAAAAAACTGGAGGACGAGGCGGAGCATCTGAAGCGCTACATCAACCAGATGTTGAAGAATCCGGAGTTTGCGGATATGGAAATGCGCCGCCGTTTGGGGTATGCCCAAGAGGGCGAACTGAGCATTCGTGAAGAAGATTCGGAAAGCTCGCGCAATCCCCTGCGCTAAGGCGGTGCCATGGCTGACTCATTTTTCCTGTTGAAGATTCGAGCGGTTCCGAATGCCAAGAAAACTCAGGTCGTCGGATACCTTGGCGATGCCGTAAAAATCAAAGTACAAGCCGTTCCCGAAGGCGGAAGAGCCAACAAGGAGTTGGAAGAGTTTCTCGCGGAAAAGCTTTCGTTGCCGCGCAAAAACGTCTGCGTCAGCGTCGGGGAAACCTCCCGCGACAAGCTCATCCGCATTGAAGGGCTTTCCCGCGAAGCTGCGCTGGCGTTGCTTGGCCTTTAAAAGCGGCAGTTCCGGGATGCGGCAAATGCATTTTGGGATTGAAACCTGCGAGCGAGCACGCATGATTTCCGATGCTCTGCAGTGTTCGACCCTCCGTTAAAACGCTCTTTTCCTATGAGTCTATTACGGGATTCGCTCTGCGGCAGGAAGGCGCATGCCGCTTCGGCGGAAGCAAATTTTGCCGCACTTGAAGCCCACCTTGCCAAACATGGTGCAAGAGATTTGGCGTGAGACGGCACAGGCGGAGTTTTTTTGTACCCGGACAAGATCTTTTCGGAAGGATTAGCTTTGGAATGAATCTCGCACGGAGCCACAGAGCCACGGAGCGTCTCCGGATTACCCAACGAACTGCTTCCAATTTCAATTTCTCCGGAGGGTTAGGTTTGGAACGAAACGCGTGAAGGGTCGCTTGAGGCCCCGTGTCTCCGTGAGAGTCAATATCGGAATCTCGCACGGAGCCACAGAGCCACGGAGCGTCTCCGGATTACCCAACGAAGCGCTTCCAATTTCAATTTCTCCGGAGGGTTAGGTTTGGAACGAAACGCGTGAAGGGTCGCTTGAGGCCCCGTGTCTCCGTGAGAGGCAATATCGGAAACTCGCACGGAGCCACAGAGCTACGGGAGCGTCTCCGGATCGCCCAACGAAGCGCTTCCAATTCCAATTTCTCCGGAGGGTTAGTTTTGGAACGAAACGCGAGAAAGGTTGCTTGAGGCCCCGTGTCTCCGTGAGAGGCAATATCGGAATCTCACACGGAGCCACAGAGCCACGGAGCGTCTCCGGATTACCCAACGAACTGCTTCCAATTTCAATTTCTCCGGAGGGTTAGGCTTTGGAACGAAACGCGAGAGAGGTTGCTTGAGGCTCCGTGTCTCCGTGAGAGTCAATATCGGAATCTCGCACGGAGACACAGAGCCACGGAGCATCTCCGGATCGCCCAACGAACTGCTTCCAATTTCAATTTCTCCTGAGGGTTAGGTTTGGAACGAAACGCGAGAAAGGTTGCTTGAGGCCCCGTGTCTCCGTGAGAGGCAATATCGGAATCTCACACGGAGCCACAGAGCCACGGGGCGTGTCCGGGTTACCCAACGAACTGCTTCCAATTTCAATTTCTCCGGAGGGGCAGATTTGGAATGAAAAGCGAGAAAGGTTGCTAGAGGCCCCGTGTCTCCGTGAGAGGCAATATCGGAAACTCGCACGGAGCCACAGAGCCACGGAGCATCTCCGGATTACCCAACGAAGCGCTTCCAATTCCAATTTCTCCGGAGGGTTAGGTTTGGAACGAAACGCGTGAAGGTTCGCTTGAGGCCCCGTGTCTCCGTGAGAGTCAATATCGGAATCTCGCACGGAGCCACAGAGCTACGGGAGCATCTCCGGATCGCCCAACGAAGCGCTTCCAATTTCAATTTCTCCGGAGGGTTAGGTTTGGAACGAAACGCGTGAAGGGTCGCTTGAGGCCCCGTGTCTCCGTGAGAGGCAATATCGGAAACTCGCACGGAGCCACAGAGCCACGGAGCGTCTCCGGATTACCCAACGAACTGCTTCCAATTTCAATTTCTCCGGAGGGTTAGGTTTGGAACGAAACGCGTGAAGGGTCGCTTGAGACCCCGTGTCTCCGTGAGAGTCAATATCGGAATCTCGCACGGAGACACAGAGCCACGGAGCATCTCCGGATCGCCCAACGAACTGCTTCCAATTTCAATTTCTCCGGAGGGTTAGGCTTTGGAACGAAACGCGAGAAGCGTCGTCTGAGGCCTGTCGTTGCTGCCGCTTACCAGTCTTTTTCGACTTCGCGGACGCGGGAGCTGCGGATTTTTTGGATGGCTCTGCGGCGCTCGGCTTCTTCCTGGGCCATGTCGCGCAAAACGGCTTCCGTAGCGGCTTGGTCGAGTTCCCGTTCCTCTTCGGCGGCTTCACCCGCCGCAGCGGACTGTTCTTCCGGCTCTTGGGAAAGGTCGTCTTGCCCTTGGTCGTCGCTTGAGTTGCCGTCCTCGTTTTCGTCGCGGGAGTCTTTATTTTCGGAAGACGGGTCACCCGATTGCTTTGGGTCGGCGGCATCCTGTTTTCCCGAGTCCGATTGCTCGTTTTTCTGCATTTCGGATTGAAGGATTTCCGTTGCCTTTTTGAGGTGTTCTTCCGCTTTGTCGCCGTTGCCGTCCGCTTGTGCTTCTTGGGCTTTTTGAAGTTCGCGTGCGGCTTCCCGTGCGGCATTTTTCAGGGATTCGTTATTCAGCTTTTCGGCAGATCGCTGCATTTGCTCTGCCGCTTGGCGAGCCTGTTCCCGTGCTTGATTCGCGGCATTTTGTTGTTGCTGATCCTGAGCTTGTCCGGCGTTCTTTTCGTCGTTGGCCCGTTGCTGTTGTTGCGCGGCGTTTTGTGCTTTTTGTGCGGCTTCCTGCTGTTGTTTTTTGAGCTCCTGAATCTGCTTTTTAAGCGCTTCGAGTTGCTTCATTTCGTTGAGCAGGATTTGCAGATTTCGCGTTGTGCCGGCTGTTTCCGCAGTGTCGTTTGTACGGAGAAAATCGCGGTAAAAAGTGCGGGCTTGTTCGAATTTCTTTTCGGCTCCGTCGGCATTTTTCAGGGCTTCGTCCAAATTTGTCTGCGCGGCTTGATTCGTTTCCCGGGTGCCGTTGCGGCCTTCGGCATGAAATCCGGCTCCGAGATTTTGCGTGGTTGACGAGCGTAGCTCCGGAGATACCTGCGGACGTGCGAGGGCGCTCTGATAAAGCTCGCGGGAGCGGGCGATATCGCCTTGCTCCTGGGCTTGGAGAGCGCGGTTGTAGAGGGACTCGGCGGATTCTTCCGGAGTGTTTTCGACGGCTTCCGTTGTTTCCGCTTGTACCGGAAGATTGCCTGCGAGGCCGATTAAGAGAAGGGTACCGACCAAGAGCTTCGGAGTACGGAGCAGAAGGCGAAACGCCGAGGAGCGCAAGTCGCGGGTGCGGGAAAGTGATTCGCCGAGCAGGAGGTAAAGTGAAAAGAAAAGGAACGCGGGAATGAGTACCCATTCGCGGCGTTCAATCGGAACGGCATGGACATTGTCCTTTTGGGCGCCGGGAGTCAGCTTTTTGATCCAGGCCGCGGCAAGCGTATCGCCCATTTCTGTCGTCGTTGAACGAATGTAAACACCGCCGGTCTTTGTCGCGAGTTCGGCAAGCGGCCTTTCTTCAAGGCGCGTGTTGACGGTGTTGCCGTCGCGGTCTTTAAGATAGGTGACGCGTCCGTTTTCTTGGGGAACCGGAATGGGGGCGGCAATTGCGGGGTCGCCGACGCCGATGACGATGACCGGCAGTTTGGCGGCGCGGAGTTTTTCGGCTTCGCGGGCGAGGGAACCGGTGAGCTCGCCGCCGTCGGAAATGAGGACGATGGCGCAGTGGCCGGGATTTTCGTCGGCGTCAAAGGCGCTTGCGGCGGTTTTCAGCGCGTCTTCAAGATTTGTTCCGCCGACGGGCACGGTTCCGATTTGTTGGTCGTTTAAAATGTAGCGGAAGCTGACGCGATCGAAAGTGAGCGGGCAGACGTCGAGTGCTTTCCCTGCAAAGGAGACGAGCCCGAAGCGGTCGCCGGGCAGGCGCGCGGAAAGTTCGTCGGCAAAGCGTTTGGCGTGCTCGAGGCGATTCGGTTTAACGTCTTCGCAGAGCATGGATTTGGAGAGGTCGAGCGCGACGACGACATCTCTTCCGGCACCGGTGAACGGAACGATTTTTTCGCCCCAGCTCGGACGCGCCCAGGCCGCAGTCAGCAGTATGGCCGTGGCGATTAGAAGGAAAAAGCGCAACAGGCGTTTGTTCGGCGAGGTGTTGATGCCGACGGGGAGTTTGCCTTTTTCGGAGAAATGGGCTTTTCCGAGCAATTGGTTCAGGGCGCGCTTGCGGCGTGCGCCTGCCCAAATCGCCGCGATAGTCAGGGCGGGAATAATCCAGAGCAAGTGCCACAGGCGGTCGGGATGGATGAAAAATTCCATGATGAGCAACGTTTAAAATTTAGGGGAAGCGAAGGAAAACGCTTCGGGAAAGGAGGAATCCGATGAGCAGTGCGGCGAGGGCGTAGCCGGCGAAGTCGTCGGCTTTTTCGTCATAAAGCGCGATTCGCGGGAGTTCTTCGGGCGTTTTTTCAAGTTTGTCGATTGCTTCGAGGGCGGCGCGCATGGCTTCACGGTCGTCGGCTGCGTAGTAATTCCCGCCTGTCGTTTCGGCGATTTTTTTCAACAGGGCTTCGTCAAACGCGTTCGGATAAGCCATCAACTGCTTGCCGAAGAAGCCGCGTTGTTCGATGTAGGAACGTCGGCTGCCGATGCCGACGGTGTGGATGGTGAGTTTGTAGTCGTTGGCAATTTTG
The DNA here is from genome assembly GCA_045651325.1 of Candidatus Spyradenecus sp. Lineage (GTDB taxonomy): Bacteria > Verrucomicrobiota > Verrucomicrobiia > Opitutales > UBA953 > Spyradosoma. Next base: position 16,392 of record JAZRSB010000002.1, on the reverse strand, counting down.
GCGGCCTGCTCGGGACTTACTTTGTTTTGGACTGTATTGGAGCCGTCCGTAAAAAGGACCATGATTTTGCGTTCGGCGTCGGAATGCTTCGTGCGATCGACAACGGAAATAATCGGTCCTGCGAGCCCGGTGCCTTCGCCGATGGTATGCAATTCGAGGGCGTCGATTTGCTTGAGCAACCAGGCGTGGTCAAGCGTCGGCGGGCAGAGGGCGTACGGGAGATCGGCAAAAGCAATCAGGCCGATGCGGTCGTTGGGGCGGGCGTTGATAAATTGTTTGATTTCCTCTTTGCAGGTATCGAGGCGCCGGAGTGTTTCCCCGGCTTCGTGGGCGCGGCGGATTTCGCCGTCCGTCCGCAGATTTTTTGCGGGGTCGTAAGCGGACATCGAATCGGAGAGGTCGATGGCAATCATGATGTCGATTCCTTCGCTTTTCTGGCGAATTTCTCCGGCATCGAAACGCGGGCCGGCGAGGGCGGCAATCATGAGGATTCCCGCGACGGTATAGAAAGCGGCGGGGATGATGCGGGCGAGGGAAATGCGCTTGAGGCTACCGGCGGGCACTTGCGTGAGCGAGGGAATCCGGAGGGCGGGTTCACGCTTGGTGAGCTGGCGAAAAATGAACAGGGCGAGCAGAATCAGCAGGACGAGCGCCCAGGGGAACTGGAGATGAAAATGGTCCATGGCGGGAAAGATTAGGCTTTTTCGGCGGATGGTTCCGGAGCGGGGATGGTTTCGCGAACGAGGGACGCGGCTCGCTCGATGGCGGAGCGTGCCTGCTCTGCACTGGCGGAAACTCCGGCAAATTTAATCAGATCCGCCGCACTTAAAAATTCCCGGAGAAATTGTCGGTGTTTCGCCGCAAGCGGGCTGTTGCCGTGTTCCATCAATGCGAAAAATTCCTGTGACGTCATTGCGTCGGCGCTTAGAGCAAATCGGCGGGAAAGGTAGCGGCGTACAATGTCGGAAAGCCGTGTGACGACGGCGATGGCGCCGAGGCGGCCGGAGCTGATTTCGCCGAGCAGGGTGTCGAGTTCGTTTTGGGCGAGTACCCAAACCGGAATTTCCGGAGCGGGCGTTTTTTTCCGGCGTCGGAGAAGAATCAGGGCGGCGAGGGCGATTAGCGGGAGAATGACGGCGGCGAGCCATGTAAATTTGTTCGACTTTCGGTCGGCGGCGGGCTCGAGTTTGCCGGCGAGGCGGAGCTGTTCGTCGGGCGAGGTTTCCGGCAGGGTGGCGAAAATGGTCGGGAGCTCAAGCGTCTGTGTCCGGGGAGTGCCGTTTACGCTTGCGATAAAGTCGATTTTTCCGCCGCTGAATTCCCCTGCATCGAATGCGAGTAGCGGAAGGCGAATGTCGCCGCGTCGGCGTATCCAATCGAATGTAAAGTGCTGTACGGCGTTTTCCCGGGCCTCAAGTCCCTCCGGCAGGGTGAGCTCCAGCCGAAACGGCGTCTGAAAAGAGAGGGCCGTTTCCGTGGAGATGTGTACGTCAAAGGGGGAGCCGACGGGAATACCCCGGGCGGAATCCGTGGCCGCTTCGGGAAGACTCGGGGAAGACACGGTGAAGGTTTCCGCAATCATTTCGCGGCGGGCATAAAATACGAGGACTGCACCCGCAATGATTCCGGATGATAACAAAAGGGCGAGCGCGATTACGAAAAATTTCAAAAATCGTTTTTTCATTCAAAAAATTACCTGCACAGAGTTTTAAAGAAAAAGCGACGAGGACGCAGTGTTTTATTCATTTATTTTACGGACACCGGGGAAATGCTTGCGTGAGAAAAATAAATCGCCGCCGGCGGGGTGTCGTCGGCGGCGATTGATTTGTGCGGACTTATTTTTCCGCGGCGATTGCGGCGCAGGCCTTGAGGTCGAGTTTACCGGTTCCGAGGATCGGAATCTTCTCGATGACTTTCATTTCGCGCGGGAGCCAAAGATTGGCGAGACCGGCGGCAGAAAGTTTTTTGCACAGATCGGAGAGATTCAAGTCGGTAATCGTCGTCAGGAGCACGATTTGTTCGCCTTTTGCAGGGTCGGGGCGTGCGGTGACGGCAATTTGAAGCTGGTCGATATCCAGATTGAGCACCTTGGTAATCGTTTCTTCAAGCGTACCGTGCGGAACCATTTCTCCGCCGATTTTCGAGAAGCGGGAGAGGCGGCCGCGAATGGTGATAAAGCCGTTTTCGTCGAGCGAAACAATATCGCCGGACTTGTACCAGCCTTCTTCGTCGGTTGCGGGAACGGGGACGCCCTCGTCGTTGAGGTAGCCCGGGAAGATGTTCGGGCCCTTGAGGTAGAGCATGCCGGGTTCGTTGAAGTCGCAAAGCGAATCGTCATCGACGTTGACGACTTTCGCGCACATGCCCGGGAACAGGATGCCGACGGCGCCGGGTTTTGTGCCGACATGGACTTCGTCGGGTTCGCCGTTTTTCACGGGAATATCCGGTTTGTTGGCGGAAACGACCGGAGAGGCTTCCGTCATGCCGTAGCCGTCAAGGTAGTGAGAATTCGGGAATTTGGCTTCCCAGGCTTGGGCAAATCCGTCCGGGGTTTTTTCGGCTCCGGCGACGGCGAGGTAGAGCGTTTTCATTTGTTCCGGCGTTGCCTTTTTCAGGTAAGAGCGCAGGAACGTCGGCGTGCTGAACATTGCCGTGAGTTTTTCCTTCTCGATCGCCATGAGATTCTTTTGGTAGTCCAGCGGCGACGGTGTGGTGACGGCGACGATGTCTTGCGTTCCCGCGAACCAAAGGAGCACGGTAAATCCGAAGCAGTGGAAGATCGGGAGGTTGCAGAGCAGGCGCGTCTTCGGCGGAAGGATTTCGTAGTCTTCAATTTGCGTAACGTTCGCAATGATGTTGCGGTGAGAAATCACGGCAGCCTTCGGCATTCCGGAGCTTCCGCTGGTAAAGAGCAGTGCGGCTTCGCGGTCGCCGCCCTTTGTCGGGATGCGCCAGAGACGCTTGGTGATGCACTTCGGGAGCAGGACGAGTTCGAGGAATGCGAGAATGATTTCCGAGCGGTTGATGTTTTTCATCCAGGTCAGAATGTCCACCTGCGACTTGGTCCACGGGAACTCGGGAAGGCGTTCTTCGATTTGCTTTTTCATCGGCGCGACGGTAATCATCGTGCGGATGTCCGCTTTTTTAAGGCAGGCTTCGACTTGGGCGCGGCCGAGTGTGAAATTGAGATTTACCGGAATTTTCCCGGCGAGGGAAACGGCATAGTTGGCGAGCACGCCCGGCGTTCCCGCGGGGAGTACAATCCCGACCCGGTGTTCGCGGATTTGGCGGCGGATACGTTTGGCCAGACAGTATGCGGCGGCCATGAGAATCCCGCGTTTAAGCACCATGCGTTCGCGCGAGTGGTCGATAATGCCGATGCGGAACGGGTGGGCGGCGGCAGCTTCGAAAATTGTTTCGGCGACGTGCTTATTTTGAAACTCCTTTCGCATCGAAAATGCGCGGTAGCCCAATTCGAGCAGGGCTTGACGGGCCTCCGAAACGCGCTTGTCTCCGGGGTTTTTACCCATGGTGAACGGGGTGCCGGCAACTACCGTAACGGGGAGAGCCGAAAGCTGAGGCCATTTCCAGAAGAATTTTTTGTGACGGTAGCTGAAAACGGAGCGCCAAAGACCGTCGATGTAAACGGGAACGACGGGGACGCCGGCGCGGGAGGCAATGAGGCGGAATCCGCCTTGGAACGGGCGAAGGCTACCGTTGCGCGTGATGCCGCCTTCCGGGAAGATGCAAACAACCTGGCCTTTGCGGAGGGCTTCGACGGCGGTTTGGACGGCATCTTTGGCTCGTGCGGGGGAGACCGGAATCGTGTGCATCGTACGCATGAACCAGCTCAACACGGGAACGCGCTCGAATCCCGCCCAGGAGAGGAAGCGGACGGGGCGCTTTGAGGAGAGCCCGAGGATGATGACGTCGATATAAGACATGTGATTCGCGAAAAGCAGGACGCCGCCTTTTTCCGGAATCGAATCGATGTTAAGCTTGCGGATGCGGTAAAGCGGGGCGCAGATAAGGGCGAAAAAGCCCCAAAAAGCGGCATAAGTCCAAGTCATTTCCTTGCCGTGCTCGGAGTATTTCTTACATACGGCAAAGCCGAGAATCCACAGGAGGAAGGCGGCGGCCAGGGCGATAAGCACGCAGAGGGCGGGATGGTTTGTCGCGAAGGCCTGGATGTCTTGCAGGCTGAGTGTGCTGAGAACGTAAAGCATGGGTTTAATGTTTTATGTTATCGGAGGTTTTATGTGTTAAGAGGGTTATTTTGAATCCTGCGGGATTGCTTTGGACGCGTTACGCGCTTTCTTTTCTTCGATAACCGCTTCGCAGCGTTCGAGAATGCGCTCGCTTCCCGCGTACTTATAGTCGTCAATCAGGACTGACGCACGCGTCCCTTTTTCGGTTTTATAGAAAACGACGGCGATTCCTTTTTTGTCCCAGCGGCGTTTATTGACTCCGAAAACGGAGTCGAAGCGGACTTCCCGCAGAGCGTTGAAAGGGATGATTGCTTGCGTGATGCCGATAAATTTTTCGTCGTTAGCGAGAATGACGCGGTGCATTTCCCGGAGCATCCACAGTAAAAAGGCGACGGAGATAATCAGCAGGCCGCTTCCCCAGCGGAATTGCTGAGCTTCGTCCTTGCGTTTCTTGGGTACGTCTTCCGGATCCCAGTGATTTTCGATGGCGAGCGCCTTCCACTTTTCCTTGAGGAGGGTTTCGTCCGCCTGATAGACGCGTTGGAGTTCCGCGTAGGCATCGGCCTTGATATTGTATTTCGGATAGGCGACGGCTCCGTCATAAAAGAACCAGGCAGAGGAGCCCAGGAGCATGAGCAGGACGATGATCATGCGGTCGCGCCATTCACGGCTGATTTTTGCTGTAAGGTTCATAATTGCGATAAGTTTCTCCGAAAATCGGGCATTTGAAAATCCTAAAAATCCCAGTCGTCTGCCTCGTCGTTCGACGTTGCGGTCGAGTCGGGCGCCGTAGCGGTTTCGGCGGTCGCGGCGGGGCTGTTTTCCGGAAGTACGGAAATGCCGGCGGCGCTTGCGGGAATCGAGTTCAGGAGCGCTTCCGCCGTGCGCTGAATGCCTAAGCGGCAGACTTCGGATGCGTTGTTGAGACTTTCCGCCGCGAGGAATTTATTGAGCGCTTCGGAATACTTTCCGGCGCGTTCATCCGCGGCGGCGCGTTCCAGCAGGCGGGAATAATCGGAAACGAGCGGGGCGACGCGGGCCTTCGTGCGGATGACCTGGTCGTCTTCGGGGTCGATTGCTTCGGCGGAAAGCAACATGTCCCACGCGATATAGTCGTCGTGGCGCGCCAAAAGCATGTTTACTTGGGTGAGCACGGTTTCGATTTGGGCGACATGGGAAATGATTTCTTCGAAGCGTTCCCGGCGGGCGGCATCCTGCATCAAAGCGGCGGTGAATTCAGCCCGGCGGTTGAAGATTTCGCGTGTTTTTTTGGCGGCGACGAGGCGGTCGAATTCCGGAGCGAGTTGTGCGAGTACGTTGGTGCGCGCCAGTACGTCTTCCATGAACTTGGGGATTTCCGGATTTTGCGGCCAAAATTCCGCGGCCGTGCGCAGGTAGTTTTCGATGTCCGCCATGGCGCGGTCCATGGCTTCGGGCGTTCCTGCGGCTCCCGCCATCATCGCCGTTTGGCGGGCGCGGAGAATAGCCATGTTGCTGGCCTGCTTGGCGGCGTTGAGTTTTCCGGTTACTTCGGAGGCGGGGAAGTCCGGGGCAAAGGCTAAAATCTTTTCGAGATTGGCATCAATGGCGCCGAGGTCTTTGTTCTCGCTTTGGCGCATGAGCTCCCGCAGGTTGAACCAGAGTTGAAGAAATTCCGCTTTGCGTTCTGCGGGATAATAAGCGACCCGCACTTCATTTTCGCCGATGAAGTAGGCGGAAAGCAATTGGCGGAAAGCGTGGTATTTTTGTCCCGCATCCCAAAGCGTTTCGCTGCCTTTGACGCATTTGCGTGTTTCGCCCTGGAGTTCCCGCGCGATTTGGTCAAAGGATTCCAGAGAAGGAATGAAGTTCGAAATCGGGAGCAATTCGTCGAATTCTTTTTCGCCGACCTTGAGATCGTGTTGTGAGCCTTTGAAGAGGACGCGGTAAAATGACGAAGCGAGCAGCGCGTGTTCGTAACGGCGGGAGACCAAAAAACTCACCATCAGGCTCTGAAACTCGAGCTTCGATTTGGTGCCGAGGACTTGTGCTTCGTTGCCTTTCGCTTTGATGGCGACTTTATTTTCGGCGGCCGCTTCGGAGAGGAATTGTTGTTCTTGCGAGGGCGGGAGGGTTTTCTTCTGCCCTTTTTTTTGCCCGGCGTTGAGGGATTCTTCCTGGACGCGGCGAATCTTTTCACGATTGTCGATTTTTTGCCGCAGTTTTTTCTGCTCCGTCTGAAGAGCTTTTTGCCAGGCGTAAAGTTCAATCAGTTCGGCGCGTTGGCGGCAGGCCTTGTAAACCTGCTTGGCCAAGGTAAGCGACTGCCCGGAATCGACTTCGTATTCCGAAAGCTCAAGCAGCATCGACATCGCTTTAATCATTTCGCCGTTTACGCGGTTTTCCGGAATGGAGTCCTGTTTGAGGAGCTTGTGGATGCGCTTCAGGATTTTTTGGTATTCTTCGGGGTCACCTTCGGGCGTGGGTTCCGAGAGGTAGCGCTCGAAGCGTTCCCGGAAGAATTTGGTGTCTTCGATGTTAAAAATTTTCCCCTTCCAGCGCATCATGCCTTCTCCGGGGTTAATCAGGTCGGAGTCGGCGTCGAAAATTTTGTCGGATTGGCCGGACAGCGTGCTGCTCCGGTAGTCGCCGGCAGTGCTTCCCATCTGCCCGTTGTTGATGGTGGCCTGCGCGAAAGCGCTTGCGGGAACAAGCAGGGACGCCAAAGCGAAAAGGGTAAGGGAGGAGGCTTTCATGCGGGAACGTTTTTTTTAGAATTTTTGGAGGCTTTCGACGTAAAGGGCATTGTCCTGTACGCGGACCGTCATGGTGTAGCGTTGCCCGATTTCAAAGTTTTGGTTCAGCGATGCGGGAACGTACACGGCGAGTCGCCCCTGCTTTTCCCAGTGGCGGACGGCGAGAATGCGGCCTTTTTCGTTTTGTGCGAGTTGGCGGTCGATGATGCAGTTGAGTGAATAGACGTTGCCGCGGAGCGTTGCCGGATTTTCGGAGAACGTCTCCGAAGGAAGCGGCGGAACGTCGCTTCCCGCACTGCGTCGGGAAATAACGAGGGCAAGCGCGGCAATGATGACGACAACCGGAATCAGAAATGCAAAAACGAGAGGAGAAATCTTGGGGCGTTTCATAAAATTTCTGGCGCGATTGTATCGTTTCGGCGGAGTTTTGCCAAACTGATTTTCTGCAAAAAGACAGTCGAGGCGTAGGGAATGAAAAAGGCAGCGCTTACGGCTGCCTTTTCATGTGATTTTATTTTTCCGGGACCGGGAAAAATGCTTTTCCGAGGACAATTTCCGGAGTGATGACGACGCGTTTTATGTCCGGTCGGTTCGGGAGCTCGTACATGATGTTGAGCATGAATTTTTCGAGAATCGAACGCAGACCGCGGGCGCCGGTGCGCAGGGCGAGCGCTTTGCGGGCCACTTCGGTAATTGCGGCATCTTCAAAAAACAATTCGACGCCTTCCATTGCGAAAAGCTTTTGGTACTGCTTGAGGAGCGCGTTTTTCGGCTGAGTCAGGATGTGCACCAAATCCGCTTCCTTGAGGTGGTCAAGCACCGAGGTAATCGGCAGGCGTCCGATGAATTCCGGAATCATCCCGAACTCGAAGAGGTCTTCGGGCTGGAGTTCCGCCATAATCTTTTCCGCCGAAAGTTCTTGGCCGTTGGAACCCAAGGTGTCGAATCCGAGAAACTTGTTGCCGATGCGGGAGCCGACGATTTTGTCGAGTTCTACGAAGGCGCCGCCGCAGATGAACAGAATATCCGTCGTGTCGATTTCGACGTATTTTTGGTCCGGGTGCTTGCGCCCGCCGTTGGGCGGGATGTTGGCGCGCGTGCCTTCAATAATTTTGAGAAGAGCCTGCTGAACGCCTTCGCCGGAAACGTCGCGGGTCAGCGAAGCCGAGTCGCCCTTGCGCCCGATTTTGTCGATTTCGTCAACGTAAATGATGCCGCGTTCGGCGCGTTTGACGTCGCCGCCGGCTGCCTGAAGCAGGCGAACCAGAATGTTTTCGACGTCTTCACCGACGTAGCCTGCCTGCGTGAGCGTAGTCGCATCGGCGATGGCAAAGGGGACGTCGAGTACGCGGGCAAGGGTTTTTGCCAGCAGGGTCTTTCCGCTTCCGGTCGGTCCGATGACGAGAATGTTGCTCTTTTCGACTTCCACCTCGTCGAGCTCCGTCGGGGCTTCGCCGGAGTTGTCTTTGGCTCGCTTTTCCCGCTCAAGCTTGTCGTTGAGGCGTTTGTAGTGGTTGTACACCGCGACGGAAAGGACTTTTTTGGCCGTATCCTGTCCGATGACATAGCTGTCCAGGACGCGGCGGAGGTCTTCGGGCTTTTTCAGCTCGATTGTCTGGATTTCTTCGGGATCGGGCTTTTTATCGACCTTTATGCCGGAAACGGTTTGGGCGACTTTTGCCGGAGTCATTTCCGTGGCGTGCGAGTTGCGTTTGGCGCTGGAGCTTTCCGTCATTTCGACGCAAAGCTTGGCGCATTCGTCGCAAATATTGGCGCCGTCCGGTCCGATAATAAGGATGCCGACATCTCTGCGGGGACGTCCGCAGAACGCGCATTTGGGTTCGTCGTTGGCCATTGCGGGATTAGGCTTTGGGTTCGATTACCCGGTCAACAATCCCGTAGGCGAGGGCGTCTTTCGCGGACATGTAAAAATCGCGGTCGGAGTCCTTGGCGATTTGCTCGACGCTCTTGCCCGTATGTTTGGCGAGTACGCCGTTGAGGGTTTCCCGCCAGCGGATGATTTCTTTGGCCGCGATGGAAATATCGGAAGCCTGGCCTCCCGCGCCGCCGCTCGGTTGGTGGATCATCACGCTGGAGTGCGGGAGCGCATAGCGCTTACCCTTCGTGCCGCCGGCGAGCAGGACGGTCCCCATGGATGCGGCCATGCCGATGCAATACGTCGTTACGTCGCAGGAAAGGAATTGCATCGTGTCGTAAATGGCCATCCCGGCCGTTACGCTGCCTCCCGGGGAATTGATGTAGAGGTGGATATCCTTTTTCGGGTCTTCCATTTGCAGGAAGAGCATCTGGGCGATGACGGCATTGGCGACTTCGTCGTAGATCGGCGAGCCGAGAAAAATGATACGGTCCTTGAGCAGGCGGCTGTAAACGTCCCAGGAGCGTTCACCGCGGGCGTCGCGCTCGACAACATTCGGAATAATGTAACTCATGTCTCTTAAATGCGAAAAAAATATAGCGGAAAAGCATAAGTGCAAAATGCGTGCCGTGACAAGCCCGCGTGCGGAATATCAATTTCCGCTGAAATTCATCTCGGCGCGAATGATGTCGTGAAGCGTAATTACGCCGATGACGCATCCGTGCTCGTCGGTAACGGCGACCATGCCGTCTTCGGAGTCGATGAGCAATTTTTCGACCTCGCAAATCGGGGTTTCGCGGGTACAGGATAGGGCGGGATTCAGTCGCGTCGCTTCCGGGCACCCGCGTGCGACGGCCGCTTCCAGTTGTGCGCGCGTTGCAATTCCGAGCAGGCGCCTGTCGGCGTCAACGGCGGGAATGCGCGAGAATTTTGTTTCGGCGAGCAATTCACGGACGGAGCTTTCGGAAAGCTCCCGAAGCAGTTGCGGGCGGAAGTTGGCAATGCGGGAAACCGGCGAATGTTGCCAGCTTCTCAGGTCGCGGGGCGGGATAACCTTGGAGATCTCTTGTCCGTCCTGCGCGAGGACTTCGTCGTAAAATCCTTTTTCCGACAAATATTTCGACAGGGCGATGCTGATGATGCCGCCGAGCATAAGGGCGGGAACAAGCGCAAAATTATGCGTCATTTCAAAAACGAGCAATACGCCGGCAACCGGGGCGCGTACAATTGCACCGAAGCAGGCGCACATGCCGACGACTGCGAGCGCCGAAATTTCCTCGGTCCCGATCCCCGGAATGAAAAGAGCGAGTAACCCGGCGAGTGCCGCGCCGCAGGTGCCGCCGAAGAAAAGGGAGGGCGCAAAAATACCGCCGCAGCCGCCGAGTCCGTAGCAAAATGCCGTTGCCGCCAATTTCGCCGCCAACAGGAGTCCCGCCATCCACCAGCAGAGATCCGCGTTGAGTGCCGCACTCAAATCTTCGTACCCGAGAAAGAAGACGCCGAGGTGCCCGGTCGAAAGAAAAACGGCACTCCCGAGCGCCCATACGCAAACGGCCCCTGCAACAATCCGCAGTAGGGCAGGAATGCGGGGACACCCGTTTTTCCCGAAACGGCGAATTTTTAGGGCGGCTTTCTGAAAAAGAAGTCCCGCCAGCGTCGCGACACAGGCCGTCAGCGGCGTGAAAAGATAAACCGTGGCGCTTGCGTGTTCCGTCGCCGGAATCGCAAAAACAGCCGCGTCTCCCGTAAAAAAGTGGGCAACGAGCGCTCCCGTGACGGCGGCAAGCAGGACAGCGCCGATGAATCGGCTGTTTAAATCTTCGATGACTTCTTCCAAAACAAAGGCGACCGCCGCCATCGGAGCATTGAAAATGGCTGCCAAACCCGCTGCCGCGCCGGCCGCCGTTGCCTCGCGCCGCAGGTGTGACGGGATGCCGAGAAGACCCGCGACATTGGAGGCCGCTCCGCCGCCGATTTGAACCATCGGACCTTCATTTCCGAGAGAGGCCCCGCCCCCGACGCTCAGCACGCTCCCGAGGAACTTGACCCAAACCGCCCGCAGGCGTACGAAGCCGAAGTCCTTCCAAAATGCCGATTTGAGTTGCGGACTGCCGCTTCCCGCCGCATCCGGACAAAAACGCGTCACGAGAATGCCCGCCAGCACCGATGTTCCCGCGAGCGAGAGAAACGAGTAGAGGAGGAATTCTCCGGCGCTCATTCGGGAAAAGCGCACAATCCCGTTGTCATAAAGCAGATGGATGGCGTTTTGAAAGGCGACTGCCGCCAAGCCCGCCGTAATTCCGTAGATAACGGGACGGACGACGGATTGCCATTTAGAAGTCAGACTGCCGAGAAATTTCACGGAAAAATTCTGTGACGATTCCGGGGGCTTGGCGAGGCGAAAGCGCGCCTGCGCAGGGAAGACGGACGACCCGGAATTCCGAGTTCTAAAAGCGGGGCAAGCTTAGAGGTTTGACAAAGCGAGCCTCCTTTTGATTTACTGAAACTTCTCAATTTTTAGGCATGGAAAAACTTCCTCGCATCGTTATTACCGGCGTCGGCTTGACCGCGCCTAACGGCAATAATCTCGCTGAGTTCCGCGAAAATTTGCTCGCCGGACGCGCGCGCATTCAGGAAATCGACGTGCGCTACATGGGAAAACAACCCGCCGGGATTTGTGATTTTGACGCAACACGCTACCAAAAACGCCGTGAATTGCGCACCTCGACGCGTGCCGGTTCCATCGCGATTTACTGCGCACACGAAGCCATTTTCGACGCGAATGTCGATTTTGCGGCTGCAGACAAATCGCGTATCGGCGTTTATGTCGGAATCACCGAACACGGGAACGTCGAAACCGAAAACGAAGTTTACAATATTTCGCTCTTTAATAACGACACGAAGTATTGGACGCACCACCACAATCCCCGCACCGTCGCGAATAATCCCGCCGGTGAAATCACCATCAATATGGGGATTACCGGGCCGCACTACACCATCGGCGCCGCTTGCGCAGCCGGAAATGCCGGCCTGATTCAGGCAGCCCAGATGCTTCAGCTCGGCGAAGTCGATATGGCAATCGCCGGCGGTGTGTCCGAATCCCCGCATACATTCGGGATTTTTGCTGGATTTAAAAACCAGACGGCACTCGCCCATCACGCAGATCCGAACAAGGCTTCCCGCCCCTTCGATAAGGCACGTAACGGGATTGTTATCTCCGAAGGCGGTTGCCTCTACGTTCTCGAACGCCTCGAAGATGCCCAAAAACGCGGCGCCCGCATTATCGCGGAAATCGTCGGATGGCACATCAATTCGGATGCCGGAGACACCGTGCTCCCCGACCCCGTACGCCAGGCGGAATGCATGCGAGCCGCTCTCAAGAAGGCCGGAATCGCTCCGCAGGAAGTTGACATTATCAGCACGCACGCAACGGGGACCGGCAAGGGCGACGTTCAGGAAATGATTTCCATGCGCGAAGTTTTCCAAAACTGCCCGACAACCTACGTCAACAACGCTAAAGGCTTTATCGGACACTGCATGGGAGCTGCGGGAACGCTCGAGCTCGCCGGCAATCTCGGCTCTTTTGAAGACCGACTCGTCCATCCGTGCATCAATATCGACGACCTCGATCCCGAATGCGCGATTGACGGACTCGTCGTCGGCGAACCCAAAAAGGCCGAAAAGGTCGAATACATTCTCAACAATTCTTTCGGAATGCTCGGAATCAACTCGACTCTCATCGTCAAAAAATTCGCATAAACAAGCGCTCTCTTTTAATCCTTAAAAACACACAAACATGACAGCAGAAGAAATCAAACAAATCGTCCTTGAAATCGTGGCGGACATCGCCCCGGATGAAGATCTGAGCAATGTTAAGCCGGACGTTAAGCTCCGTGAACAGCTCAGCCTCGATTCGATGGACTTCCTCGACATCGTGATGGAGCTCCGCAAGAAGCACGGCATCGAAGTGCCCGAAGCCGACTATCCGCGCCTCGCTTCTCTCGACAGCTGCGCCGAGTACCTTGCTCCGAAGTTCGCGGAAAAAGGCAAATAAATCAGCACATTTTTAAAAACAAAAACATTCCCGCAGAGTAATTCCGCGGGAATGTTTTTTTTGTAGCGGGAAGGGAAAGGAGAGAGGTGAAGCCCCTTGCCGCGAGGCGAGGCACAATTACCTTTAAGCCTCTCTTTCTTTAATCCGTCTCGACCTACTCAATCGGCGTCACCCCTTTTTTGAGGATGATGTTGCCGTACTTGGCGGTTTCTCCGGTGACGACGACTGCGAAAGCCTTTTTCGCGCGTTCGTAAAACGCGAAGCGTTCCATCAACTCAAAGTCCGGCGTGCCCGGGCGTCGGCGGTCGATGACTTCGCGGTAAGCCTTGCCGACTTCCGGATCGAGCGTGTCGCCGGGAACCGCTTCCATCATGATGACGGGCGATTTCACATAGGGGTCGAGTACGAAGAGCGGGAGAATGGCATCGAGCAGGGCGGGGACGCGGATACCGTCGGCGCGCAAAACGCGCGAGTTAAACGTTTCTGCGGGGAAATGTGCATCGGAGAGCACGATTTCGTCGCCGTGGCCCATGCGGCAAAGTACGGCGAGCAGTTCGGGGGAGAGCAGCGGTGAGATTCCTTGTAACATAGACCTTCATTACACTCTTGCGGGAACGCTGTTGCAAGAAAGGATTACATGCAGAAAAAACGGCGAATAAGACATGTGTTAAATTTTAATGAAGATTTTCTATTTTCTACTTGTGTGGTATGGATTTTATTTGAAGAATAGTTCGCATGCTTACCCCCCACGAAAAATCGCCGCATCTTCCTCTCTCAAATGCGCGTATTTCGCTTTTCGGTTGAAAAACGTTTTTTTTGCAAGATTGAGCGAGCCTCAGGATGGGGCGTTTTGTCGCAGGAATGGGGAAGTTGTAATTAACCTCAAACATAACCACCAAACTGACTATGGAAACACAATCAAAACGAAAAATCCGGAAACTATGTATCTCGGGTGTCGCTCTTGCCGCATGGCTTGGAGCTCCCGTTTGCTTTGCGCAAGGTGAAATATCTACGCCCGGCGTAAACGCACAATGGGGCGGAATTGATTTCGAAAAAGCGGAGAGCTTTCTCTCCGAAATGGACTACTCGGCAAGGCTTGGCTGGTACAGCCGCTACGTCTGCGAGGGAATTGATTGTTGGGATGCCGGATACGTCGTCGGGACCCTTGATGCGATTTATGACAATCGTTTGTTTTTCCGGTTTTGGTACGGAGTTGCCGACGGACGCAATGATGCCGGAGCGCGTTGCGGCGAAACAAAACTGCGTATTGACTATAAGCTCTCTCTCGGAGCGTTGGATATTATCCCGTGGTTCGAGCAAAGCTTTATCCATCAGGACGGAGATCACGGAATTCCGCGCCCGGGCTTAAAGACGGTTTACCGTATAAATGATATATTCGCTGCGGGGACGGATTTTTATTGGCAGGACAACGAACTCGAATCCGGAGATCGCCGGAAATTCCGGGGCTATTACGGACTCTATGCTGCCGCTCATTGTGCGGTGAATGAACAACTGACCCTGGATGCTTCCGTCCGTTACGGGTATAACGGCGGTTATGTGCAGCGCGCGGAGCACGGCTCAAATTCTTTGGACTATACCTTGGGGGCCGTCTATGCGCTCACCGATTGGTGTGCCATTGAAGGAACGCTCGCTTACTCGCAAGCGCTTACGGCGTTGCGTCATGAAGACCTCGGCGATGTGCTCTATGGAGGAGTCGGTATTCGACTCTCGTATTGAGTGACCCCGATCGCCTGACTGAAAGCGCTTCCGGAAAACGAATTCCGGAAGCGCTTTTTCTGCGGTTTGCTGAGACTCGCAGTTCGTTCCATTACGCCGCGGGGGATAATGGGAAGAATGGGAATGTGAGAAATTTTTAAGGATGTCTGATTTTCTACTCGCAAGATAGGGATTGCGTTTGGAGAATGATTTGTATGTCCGATCTCGAAAATGCCTCCCGTTCGTCTCGTCCGAAGACGAAGCAAATCCTCGCGTATCGGCCCTACGAAAAACTCCTTTCCTATCAGCGCTCGAATGCCGTGTATTTGGCGACGGTGAAATTTACGCAACGTTTCTTGAAACGCGGCGACCGCACGATTGACCAAATGATTCAGGCCGCCCGCAGCGGGAAGCAAAACATTGTCGAGGGTTCTATGGCGGGAGCGGGAAGCAAAGCGAACTCTTTCTGACCAACGTCGCGCGGGCGAGCCTCGCGGAGCTTCTCGAAGATTACAAAGATTTTTTGAATGTTCACGGCTACTCCGGTTGGGACGCGGATTCCAAGGAAGCGCAGTTTGTGCGTAAGCTTTGCCGGAAAGACGGAGGTTCTTACGAAAATTATCGGGAATTTGTCGAAACGCGTCCGTCGAATGTCGTCGCCAACATCATTATCGTGCTTATTCATCAAACCTGCTTTCTCTTGGATAAACAAGTGGCGGCGATTGAAGAGATGTTTCTCGCGGACGGCGGACTCAAAGAAAAAATGCACCGGATGCGCGTCAATGCACGGAAAAATCTGCGTCGGGAATGAGGTTTTTGCCCCTTTGCTCTCGCGTTTACGAGGCTTTTCGGACACAATAAAGGCCGATGGATTTCGAAGAATATTTGCGGGAAGATGAGGCGAGATTTTCTAATTTCGACGAATATCTTCGCGTGAGTGAGCCGCATACGCGGGAACGTGTTTCTGCGTGGAAAACCGCAATCGGCTTGCAGGCTGTTGACGGGCTTCATGTCTCCGAATACTTGAGGGAAACGGCTCTGCGGCATATCGAGGGCGAAATTTCTATCGATGACGCGCAGGACTTAGTCCGCAATTACTACGAAACGCGCACGGCACGTCTTCCGGATGATGCGGAAGAGCGGGAAGCGGATAAGGTCGCCGTGAACATTGCGAAGCTCCTCAGCGAGCAATCGTTTTCGTTTAGCGTTCCCGGTTTCCTTGCGACACATCGGCGTATTTTTGAGGGCGTATTTGATCATGCGGGGCGGGTGCGTCCGTTTGATATTACCAAGAAGGAATGGGTTTTGCGCGGCGACACCGTGTTGTATGTCAGCTGTGAGGAGCTCCTGCGAACCTTGGAATACGATATCGTGCAGGAAGGCAAGTTTTCGTATTCAAACCTGAACCTGAGCGAAACCGTTGCCCATATCGCAAAATTCGCTTCCGGCTTGTGGCAGATTCATCCTTTTTGCGAGGGAAATACGCGGGCGACGGCTATTTTTCTTATAAAATATCTGCGCTCTATCGGCTTCGAGGCAGAGAATACCTTGTTTGAACGGCATTCGTGGTACTTCCGCAACGCACTCGTTCGCGCCAACTATCGCAACGTGAAAAAAGGCATCACGCCGGATTTTGAATTTTTAAACCGCTTTTTCCGGAACTTACTTCTGGGCGAAAAAAACGAGTTGAGAAATCGTCATTTGCTCATCGATGCGCCTGCAGCGTGGGGGACCCCCATAACTGACCCCGCAAATACGGGAACAAGCACCCCCGCAAGTACCCCCTCAACTTACGGGAATACC
>JAZRSB010000001.1:0-46278 GCA_045651325.1 Candidatus Spyradenecus sp. | reverse complement strand
TCCAAGTGGTACATCGAAAATCATTCCGGCCCGCAACTTTTTGGGGGCGGGCGCGAAGATTGAGCTCCGGAAGCCAAGTACGAATTAACACCGCTCCGTCGGAATGCTGCGGGGATTTTAGCGTAATGCCTCCGCAGCGCGACGCGGGTCGGAAGCGAAAACAGAAATCGCCGACGACAACCAATATCACACAAAATCTATTGCGCCTCCAAATGTATGAAGTACAAACGGATAATTATCATTTTTTTCTCATCCGCACTCGCAGTGGTCGCGGCCACTATTTTATGGTATGGGAAAGCAAACAACCAAAATTTGGAAGGGAATCAACAGATTAGAGCAAAACCCTCAACGATTTCTTCCCGTTCAAATGAAGTTTATCCCCGAGATAAGGACTCGCTGGTGAAGGCCGATTGGGCCATTCTCGGCCCCAAAATTATTCCCGTATGTGAACGGGGAGAAATCGGCCCCGGGGATATTAAATTGCGCGATTGGAATAACAAGCCGTTGAAAGAATTTCCGCAGGCGCCAACCTGCAACGATGTTTTGCAAAGCCTTGCGTGTTGCGTAAGTTACTACCATGTCCCCAATGTTTGCATCGAGGACGAAAACTATTTCTATGCGTGGTATGCCGGAGAGCCTTTTCAAGGGAACATCATTGATAAAAAACATTTTCGCCGACGCGGATGGGAGATAAAAGACGGACAACTTAGAATTATCGGGGCCCGAAGAGCAGAAGCGCCTACTGATAGCTCCCACTAGAAATTTCTAATTCGTAAAAATGAAGGAGAACGCGATGTTTACTATTCCGAATACTAAAGCCGTGATATTGGGGGGTGCCGGGATTTTGATCGTCTTTCTTTTTGTCTTATTCCGAAATCAGACTTCAAGCGACGCAGAGCCCAATCTCCCGAAAAGCACATCGCTCAATCGCTACCGAGAACAAAAACTCCTAAACAAAGGCAAATTCCCTTGGGAAGCCGCCAAAATACCCAATGCAAATGCGCTTAGCGAGTCCGAGGAAAAGGAATTTATACGGGAAAAAATCATCCCTTTGAGCTTGAAGCTTCCTACAAGAACTCCAGCCATTCAATTGAAGGGCCTTCAGCATGGAGCTTCCGGCGAAGAAGTCATTTATGCGCTGGTGAATCAGACTCCTTTTGGGTTCAGGCAAATGCCGGATGCCTACCTGGAAGACGAAAACTATTTCTATATCTGGGCTAAAGGCTTCTCGTGGGAAGGAGAGATTGTCAATAAAAACACGTACGTGTGTTCCACCCGGGGACTGGAGAAAGGTGCTTCCTTTCCGAAGCTTCTTTTTGAGTAGGTTGAAAATGGATCCGACGAAATCCGAGAAGAAAATCTGCGTTGAGCGGAGATTTACGAACTAAATCGCCGTGATGCCGGATTTCATGACGAGCGTCCGCAACTGCGGGTTATACATGAAGGGATTTTTCAGGATCTTCGTCAGCAGCTTGAGACGAATTTTACGCGTTCCCGCACGGTATTGTTCGAACAATCCCGCGACGTCGCCATCTTTCCCGCCGGCGTTGAAAATCGCCGCCAGTTTTTCTGCAGAATCCAAGGCGTAGCTCATGCCTTCGAGCGAGCTCGGCGAAATAAATCCGGCGGCTTCCCCGAGCAGAAAAGCACCTTCCGGCGTCCCGACGCGAAAATCGCGGGCGCGCTCCGGCCGCAGCACCTGACAGGCTTCCGTGCGCAGCGGATTTTTCAAGACAAAGCCGAATTGTCCGGCACGTTCCCGCAAAAGCTCGTAGGCACGCGATGCATTTTCCCGAGGGAATGCCGCGCCGAAAACAAGTTCGCCGTCTTTCGACACCGCCCAGCCGTAGCAATCGGTGAGGCGTTCATCAAAAAAGCAGGCGTAGAGCGGAGTCGCTTGTTCGTCCTTGAACCATTGCTGAACGGCAGTATAGCTACGGATTTTGTGTTTCGGGAAAAGCGTTTTTCGGACGAGCGAAGCCGCGCCGTCGGCTCCCGCAATCGTACGTGCTCGGACGGATTTTTCTTCCCCGTTTTCGAAATAGCGAATCCGCCAAAGCCCTTCGGGTTCCCGCGAGAATGTCCGCACGGAGGCTTCGTGATGCACTTCGACGCCCGCCGGAATGAGCGACTTCAACCACAAATCGAATTTGTGGCGATCCATATTGATATAGAAGCGCCGGTAAGTCCGCTCGAGGTTGCGGCAAAGATCGATGGTGCGCACGGAAAAAAGCTGCGGATCGGCGAGGACCTCGTTCGGCAGCGCCAAGCCCTGACGCGAAAGCGCCAGCTGAGCGTCTTCCGCAAGCAGGCCGCCGCAAGGCTTACGGAATCCCGGCGACGCAGGGGCAGAAGCCTTACGGTCAAACGCGATAACGCGGAAACGCGGATCAAGCAGGCGACAAAGCGTCGCACCCGCCGGTCCGAGCCCGACAACGGCAATATCGTAAACGGCGTCGCTTGCGTCCATTATTCTGCGTCCGCTTCTTCGAGTTCCCGCACTTCGCTTTTCGTTTCGTGCAAAATTTTGCGCGTCGTACTATTAGAAACCTTCATGCCCGAATTTTCCCAGAACTTCGCAATCGCACGAATGCGGCTCACTTCTGCGGCATTGAGTTTTTGTTTGGCGACAATTTCCGAAAGTTCCTCCAAATCCTTCTTCCAATGTTCCCGAGCCGCCTTGGAAAGCGTGAGCGGAAGGACGATTTTTTCGCCGGCTTTTTCGATTTTAATCGTGCGGTTGAGCGGCTCGATATCGCGGTGCGAGGCGGAGACAAAAAGCATGCGGCCGAGCGGCAACTTAATCTTGGTCGGCGTACCGTCCTTCGCCAGCGTGTAATCAAGCCCGCCGATTTTGAGCGTTACGCCGGGAAAACTCACCGTAGCCTGTGTTTCCGCGACGGAGAAAGTGCCGTCCTTGTTTTCGATTACCTGCGGGAAAAACATCGATTCGACGAGGGCAACGACTTCAATCTCTCCGACTTGTGCCGCCGGAGCCTTTTTCAAAACGACCTTACGCCCGGCGATTTTTTTCTCGAGTTCCCCGACAGCCAGTTCGGCAACTTCCCCGGCTCGGATTTCGCGCAAGGCGGCATCGACGACGGGAGCATCGAAAAGCTTCGAAACACGTCCGGAATCCACGGCTTTTCCTTCGGAGGAAAAGAGCGTGTAGTACACGTTTTGACGCGCATAAATCGTCCCGCCGCGTGCAGTCTCGATCGGTGCGGCAAGTTGCAGCACGAGCGCATAATCGGCCCCGGTGAGTTCCATAGCCTCGGCGGGCGAGAGGGACGCCAGACGGGCTTCCCGCGTGCCGGCGGCAGCGGGTTCGGCAGTCTTTAAGAAATCGAGCGATTCCGCCCGGGCTCCGGTCGCAGCCAGCAAGCCGAGCGCCGTTGACGCAATGCTCTCCCGGACATCACGGAAAAGATTCTTCCCGGAAGCGTCACGCACCAGCACGATGACGGAAATATTCTCGGCGACGACAGCCTCCGCGCGGTCCTGTCCGTCTGCGAGCCGGACGGCCGCCTCGGCGGGCAATGCCGCAAAACAGGCAAGTGCGAGAGCAACAAGGAGTTTTCGCATAAAGCAGGCAGGTTTGATTTTAATTCAAAACGTGGCGTGCAAGCACCTTTTGCACCTCATAGACGTTGACGTCTTTGCTGAAGCGTTTGTTGATGGACGGAATGTTTTCGCCGGAAATCCAAATCTTGAGCTCGGCGTCCAAGTCGAAGTGTCCTGCCGTTTCGAGGCTGAAGCGCGAGATGCTTTTGTAAAGGATGGAGCGATATTCGATTTTGTGTCCGGTGATTCCCTGTTTGTCCACCAGAATGAGACGCTTGTTTGTAAAGATGTAGGTGTCGCGGAAAAGTTTGAATCCGAGTTCGATGACTTCGCCTTCGATAAGGAGTTTTTCTCCGTATTCGGCGGTGAGTTTTTCGTTAGAAACCTGAGAGGCGTTTCCGAGTAGTGCATTGAAGAGTCCCATTTTTATTATGCAGTTGAGGTTTAAAACAAGTTCCCCCGATTGTGCCACTCCCGCAATAAAAAGAAAAGCAACTTGTTCAACTTCCGCCGAAAAAGCCGGAAGAAACGCCCGCACGGCGACGATTCCCGCTTTTCCCGGCACTTACTTCTTTCCTTGCAAGAAACGGCTCGGAGGAATATGCTTGCGAAAGCATTTTTGAATTTTCCATGTCCGAAGAACAGCCGAATTTAGTCACCATCAATATTGACGGCAAAGACTACCAGGTCGCCGCCAAGCAGAATCTCGTCGAAGCCGCCAAGAGCGTCGGAATCGAAATTCCGCACTATTGTTACCACCCCAAATTGGAAATGGCGGGAACCTGCCGCATGTGCCTCGTTGAAATCGGGATGCCGATGCGCGACCGCGCCACGGGAGCTCCGGTGCTGAACGAAGACGGCTCGCCGAAAATCGGCTGGATGCCCAAGCCCGCTATCGCCTGCGGCACCTCGGTTTCGCCGAATCTTCACATGAAAACGAAGTCGCCGATGGTGCAGACAAGCCGCGCCAGCGTCACGGAATTCCTCTTGGCGAACCACCCGCTCGACTGTCCGATTTGCGACCAAGCCGGCGAATGCACGCTCCAAGCCTTCTCCGCGGACTACGGAAACGGCAAATCGCGCTACCGCGACGCCAAAAACGTCAAGCCGCGCAACAAAAGCGTCGGACCGCGCGTCCTCATCAACAACGAACGTTGCATTCTCTGCCGCCGTTGCGTCCGCTTCTGCCGCGAAATTCTCAAACGCCCGATTCTCGGACCGGTTCAACGCGGCTCGATGACTCAAATTGACTGCTATCCGGGCCAGGAACTCGACGGCAATTACTCGATGAACGTCGTGGACATCTGCCCGGTCGGCGCCCTCACGAGCAAGGACTTCCGCTTCAAAATGCGCGTCTGGTTCCTCAAGCAAACCAAGAGCATCTGCACGGAATCCAGCGTCGGCGTCAACACGACCGTTTGGTCCCGCGAAGGAAAAATTTACCGCATCACGCCGCGCCGCAACGACAGTGTCAACGACACCTGGATGAGCGACTCCGGCCGTATGATCTACAAAACGGTTGACGACGAAAACCGCCTCACGGGAACGCACCGCGGCGGCAGCTCCGTCGAATTCGACGAAGCCATCGACGCCGCCCGCGCCCTGCTCTCCGCCGGCAAACCCGCTTTTGTCGCCTCCGGGAAAATGAGCCTCGAAGAACAATGGGCCCTGAAGACGCTCGCCGCCTCCTTCGGCGGAGACGTTTACCTGACGCAGACGCTCGCGGAAAACGACGGCTTCCTGATTTCGGAAGACCGCACGCCCAACCGCCGCGGCGCGCTCGTTTCCGGTCTCGTTAAAGATTTTGAATCCGCCTCCGTAGCAAAACTCGGCGCCGCCATCGACGCCGGGGAAGTCAAAACCGTATTCGTCTGCGGCGAAGACCTCCTCGAACAGGGGCTGGACGCCAAGCAGCTCAAGAAAGTCGATATCATCTACCTCGGCACGCACAAAAACGCCACCTCGGAAGAAGCAACGGTCGTCCTTTCCGGACGCACGGTCTTCGAAAAGTCCGGTTCCTTCGTCAACCAGCAATTCCGCCTGCAGCGCTTCGACGCCGCGATTCCGGGACTTGCGGGCACGCACAACGAACTCGACGTCATCGCCGCCCTCGCCGCGCGTACAATTACGGATGCCTCCGTGGAAACGATTTGGCTGAGCATGAACAAGGATTGCGCAGCGCTTGCAAACTTGGAATTCGCATCGATTCCCGCAGACGGCATTCTCTTGGATGCCTCCCCGTGGGCCAAGATCGCTTTCCCCGAAACCGGCTCGCTTCTCTACAAGCCGGCAGGAAAATAACCTCTGAAAAAGCTCTATCATGAACGAATTCGCAAAAGGTTTTATTGAGTGGTTTAACGGCTCGGACACGTCTCTGCAGGCTTGGCTCGGCATCCCGGACATCCCCGTAAGCGACGACGCCGTTTCCGTCACCGGCTCAATCTTCAAGGCCATTTTCGCCGTCGCACTCGTCCTCGGCATTATGGGCGGTTGCCTTTACACGGTTTTGCTCGAACGCAAGACCGCCGCTTGGGCTCAGGGCCGCGTCGGTCCCTGCCGCACGACGATGCCGCTCATCGCCGCCATTCCGCTCGTCGGCAAAGTGCTGACTTACTGCGGTTTCATCCAACCGCTCGCAGACGGCGGCAAGCTCTTCCTTCGTCAGGAACCGCTTCCGGAGCACGTCAACAAGTTCTACTACTGCCTGGCTCCGTGCTTGGCCCTCGCGCCGGCAATCATCACGCTCGTCATGATGCCGTTTACGTCGTACATCAGCCCGGAAACGGGAAAAGAAACGGCGCTCATGCTCTGCAACATGAACCCGGGTTTTGTGTTTATTATGGCGGTCAGCTCGCTCGGCGTTTACGGCGTCGTGCTCGGCGGTTGGGCATCCAACTCCAAGTATCCTTTCCTCGGCTCCATCCGCGGTAGCGCCCAGCTCATCTCCTATGAACTGTCGATGGTGCTCTCGCTCCTCCCGGTCGTTCTGCTCACCAGCGGCAACCCGGACGCCAACCCGCTTTCGCTCTTCTCGATCGTTCAGGAACAGAACGGTTTCTGGAACATCATCCTCGCTCCGCTCTCGGCAATTATCTTCTTCGTCGCATTGATGGCAGAAATGAACCGTCAGCCCTTCGATATGCCGGAATCTGAAACGGATACGGTCGGCGGCTTCCACACGGAATACGGGACGTTCAAATTCGGTCTGTTCTTCACGGGCGAATACCTCCACATGATTCTCGGCTCGACGCTCTTCACGCTCTTCTTCCTCGGCGGCTGGCACGCACTCCCCTTCCTTCCGACGTTCGGACTCGACGGCGTTTGGGCCACCCTCCTCGGCATCGTCTGCATGCTCGTGAAGATTATTTTCCTGCTCTTCGTCATCATCTGGATCCGTTGGACCGTTCCGCGCTTCCGCTTTGACCAGGTCATGCGCGTCGGATGGAAGCTCCTGCTTCCGTTTGCCATCGCAAACTTCATCGCCTACCTCATCGGCATCGGCGTTTACGACTCCCTGCTGAAATAAGCTGCGGAAATACGATTCGATAACCTAAATTTCAAGACAATGGCTACTCAAAATTATAAAGTCATCCCGCGCAAACCGCTCCGCTGGTGGGAAAAGCTTTACATCCCGCAAGTCATCGCGGGCATGAAAATTACGCTCGGAATTATGCTGCGCAAGCCGGTTACCCTCAAGTACCCGGAAGAACGACCGACCATCCCGAAGGGCTATCGCGGCGTACCGACCCTCGTCAAAGACCAAAACGGCCGCGAAAAATGCGTTTCCTGCCAGCTTTGCGAATTCGTTTGTCCGCCGAAAGCCATCCGCGTAACGCCCGGCGAAATCGATCCCAATGCCCCGGATGCCGATGTCATCGAAAAGGCTCCGAAGGCCTTCGAAATCAACATGCTTCGTTGCATCTACTGCGGCATGTGTCAGGAAGTCTGCCCGGAAGAAGCCATCTGGCTTCAGAACGAGTATTCGCTCAACGGCTATTCCCGCGACTCTTTGGTTCACAACAAGGAAAAGCTTTACGAATTGGGCGGCACGCTTCCGGACAAACACCTGAAGTGGAAGAAAAAAGCCGAAGCACAGGCCCACGGCCCCACGCACTAAGCCCCGCTTCAAAAAAACAAATCCCGCGAGTCCGCTCGCGGGATTTTTATTAAACGCTTTCCGGGGATTCGCACCCGGAAATGCATCGCTATCACAAACCGTTACAACTTGCGAATTGTGCCCGCCTCCCGGGAGGAAATCCGCCCGTCAACATAGACCGTGCTACTGATATTCGCTCGCCCGTAGTCGATAAACGTCAAATTAATGATTGCCTTTACCTGAGGGTTCGATCGCATATAGACGAAGGTCAAAACGCCGCTTTTCCCGTCCGTACCGGGAACATATTCCCAATTTGCGGGAACCCCGTCGTCGTCAACGGTCGTCGGGCTGTTAAACCTCACCGTCGTCGTTTCTCCGTTTTCCCAAAGACAAGTCCAAGCGGAAGGTGCTTGGATTACGTTCATCGGAGCGTCCGAGGAATCATCGCTTCCCCCACCGCCTCCGCCGCATGCAGATAGCGCAAGAGAAATCGCCAATACAATCGAATTAATTATTTTTTTCATGAATGCACTATGCGCTTAGAAAAACCGCAGGCGTGTACGGTCCATCCCCTTATTTATGCCGTTTAAATCCCGAAAACAAATTTCCCCGAAATCAAAATCCCCGTTTGTGCATTGTTTTAACGAAGGAGACTTTTGTCTTGCATTACGGTTTTTCTAAGCGTCGGATTCCGGCCCGCCGGATAGCCGCTAACGCACGGAATTTTCGTATTTACGGCGGAAACAATCGGCGACGACGAAAGCGATTTCGGTCGCCAGCCAATAAACAACGCTACGGGATTCCCGGCGGGAAAGGACAAGATTCGTCGCACGCATCTTTGACAAATGCTGGGAAACCACGGACTGCGGGAGCTTCGTGCGCCGCACGAGCTCCGTCACGCTCAATTCTCCCTGTTGCTTGAGCGCATCGAGAATACGCAAGCGCTGCGGATGCCCTAAAATCCTGAGATCTTCGGCAATTTCCTCACACAAATCCAAGTAGCGCAACTCGTCTTTCGTAATCATATATTTAATTATTTATATATATAAATAAATATAGAATAGGATTTTTTATTCGCAAAAATCGTCAAGCGCAAAAAAAAGTTTTCCCGTTTACACGCCATTTTATCGGGAAGAAAAATTAAGCGGAAATTCCGGCTTGCGGAGACAGATTTTCGCGACAGGCTATTGACTTACTTCGTGCTTTTTTCACTGAAGTACCTGCAAATTCTTTCCCTAAAAACAGTTTCAACCCATACTACAATCCACAGACAATGATCCTCACAGTCATCAAGCGTGACGGCCGCAAGGTCGGTTTCCACACCGATAAAATCATCGGCGCTATTCAGAAGGCGATGCTCGCCACGGAACTCGGCGAAGACATCTCGCTCGCCCAGCAAATTGCCCAGCGCATTGCTTTCCTCGGCGACGAAGCCATGTCCGTCGAAGCCATTCAGGACTTGGTGGAAAACGAATTGATGAAGTCCGAGCGCAAGGACGTTGCCCGTAAATACATCGCCTACCGCGACATGCGCAATGTCGCCCGCAAGGCCAAGACCCGCGATATTTTCCTGGAAATCATCGAAGCCAAGGCCAACGACGTCACGCGTGAAAACGCCAACATGAACGCGGATACCCCGGCGGGCATGATGATGAAATTCGCCAGCGAAACGACGAAGCCTTTCGTCGATGACTACCTGCTCTCCCCGGAAGTGAAGGAAGCCGTCAAGCGCGGGTACATCCACATCCACGACAAGGATTATTATCCGACCAAATCGCTGACCTGCGTCCAGCACCCGCTCGACAAGATTCTGAACGGCGGCTTCTTTGCCGGCCACGGCGAATCCCGCCCCGCCAAGCGCATTGAAACGGCGAGCATCCTCGCCTGCATCTCCATGGAAACGGCGCAGAACGAAATGCACGGCGGTCAGGCGATTCCCGCGTTCGACTTCTATCTGGCCCCCTTCGTCCGCAAGAGCTACATCGAAGAAGTTAAAGTTTTGGAAGCCTACGAGGGCAAGGATTTCTCGCATCTCTACAACGCAGAGATTCAAGATTACCTGACGCGCCCGCTCAACGCCTTCGAAGGCGAAGCCAAGATTGTCCAGCAAGCCATCAATCGCACGGTCGAGCGCGTCCATCAGGCCATGGAAGCTTTCGTTCACAATATGAACACGATCCACTCCCGCGGCGGCAATCAGGTCGTTTTCAGCTCGATTAACTACGGAACGGACACCTCGGCGGAAGGGCGTTGCATCATCCGCGAAATTCTCCTGACAACGGACCGCGGCGTCGGCAACGGTGCAACTGCCATTTTCCCGATTCAGATCTGGAAGAAAAAACGCGGCGTCAGCTACCTCCCGACCGACCGCAACTACGATCTCTACACGCTTGCCTGCAAGGTTTCGTCGCACCGTTTCTTCCCGAACTTCGTCAATCTCGATGCCACCTTCAATCAGCACGAGAAATGGCGCGCCGACGACCCGCAGCGCTTCCAGTACGAAGTCGCCACGATGGGATGCCGCACGCGCGTTTTTGAAAACCGCTTCGGCGAAAAAACCTCCATCGGACGCGGCAATCTTTCCTTCACGACGGTCAACCTCGTACGCCTCGCACTCGAATGCCGCGAAATCGCCAACGAAAACGAACGCATCACGCGCTTCTTCGAAAAACTGTCGAGCACGCTCGACGTCGCGGCAAAACAGCTTCACGAACGTTTCGAGTTCCAAAAAACCGCACTCGCCAAGCAGTTCCCCCTCCTCATGTCCTCGCTCTGGGTCGGTTGCAATGCCCTGAAGGCCGGCGACACCATCGAGCCCGTCATCAATCAGGGAACGCTCGGTATCGGCTTCATCGGCTTGGCGGAATGCCTCGTCGCACTGACGGGCAAACATCACGGCGAAGACCCGAACGCTCAGGAACTCGGTCTCCGAATCGTCACTTGGATGCGCGACCGCGTCAACGGATACAGCGAATTCTACAAACACAACTTCTCCGTCCTGGCAACGCCGGCGGAAGGCCTTTCCGGCAAGTTCACCCGCGTGGACCGCAAGGCGTTCGGCTCCATCCCGGGTATCACGGACCGCGATTACTACACGAATTCGAACCATATCCCGGTTTACTACAAGTGCTCTGCCACCCATAAGGCAAAAATCGAAGCTCCGTACCACGCGCTGACCGGCGGCGGACACATCTTCTACGTCGAAATCGACGGCGATGCCACGCACAACCCGGAGGCCGTTGCCAATGTGGTTGACCTCATGGATAAGTACAATATCGGCTACGCCTCCGTGAACCACTCCCGCAACCGCTGCATGGACTGCGGAGACGAAAATGCCGAAAAGGACTACAACAAGTGCCGCGTCTGCGGAAGCACGAATATTGACCGCATCCAACGCATCACCGGCTACCTCGTCGGCACGACCTCCCGCTGGAACTCCGGCAAACTCGCCGAGCTCCACGACCGCGTCACACACGACTAAGCACGCGGCCATGGAAGCTCCCTGCTCTCAGACAATCTCGCTCATGCGCATCGTTCCCGACACGTCCGTTGACGGGCCGGGACTGCGCACCAGCGTCTATTGCGCCGGTTGCCGTCACCGTTGCCCCGGTTGCCACAATCCGTCCACTTGGAGCTTTACAGCGGGTACGGCAACCGCCCCGCGCGAAATCTGGGAAACCATCCTGCGGGAATCCCCCGATTCCAACATTACGTTTTCCGGAGGCGATCCGCTCTACCAGGCGGAAGCCTTCACGGAACTCGCACGTATCATCAAATCCGAAAGCGACAAAACGATTTGGTGCTACACGGGATTCACCTTCGAAGCAATTGCAGCAGACGCCCGCCTCTCGCAAATCCTTCCGTGGATTGACGTACTGGTGGACGGGCCTTTCATTGCCGCAGAACGCGATGCCTCGCTCCTCTTCCGCGGCTCGCGCAACCAACGGCTTATCGACGTACCGGCGACCCTGCGAACCGGCTCAATCACCCATTGGCGCTCCGCGTTCGCACTCGCCGCCTAATCCTCTTTCTTGAAAGTTGAGATAAAAAACGCGTTCCCGGAGCGAAAGTTTCGGGAACGCTCTTTTTGTATACAAATAATGCCTACGCCGGACAACGGACGCTGATTCCCGCCCTGTTTTTTGCCTGACAGGCCCGATTCGACATCCCTCCGCCCGGAAAAACTTTATTTTACGCTTTGTCTATTCTTTGAAATTATTACAAAAATGTATTGACTTTATTTTTAATTATTATCAGATTAGTGGACATAAACGATTCGCCCACCAAACGACGGATTCAAACTTCACCAAATAACAACCAACAAAAGAAAAACAACATGTCACTGATCAACCAAGAAATCACGGACTTCACGGTCCAATCCTACCAGAACAACAACTTCGCTCCCGTCTCGAAAAAAGACGTCCTCGGCAAGTGGAGCGTCTTCTTCTTCTACCCGGCAGACTTCACCTTCGTTTGCCCGACCGAACTGGAAGACCTTGCTAACAAATACGAAGAGTTCAAGAAAATCGGTTGCGAAATTTACTCGGTTTCCTGCGACACGCACTTTGTCCACAAGGCGTGGCACGACGCCTCCAAGACAATTCAGAAAATTCAGTTCCCGATGCTCGCCGATCCGACCGCGACGCTCGCCCGCGCATTTGACGTGCTGATTGAAGACGCCGGTCTCACGGAACGCGGCACCTTCATCGTCAATCCGGAAGGCAAAATCGTTTCCTACGAAGTTCTCGCCGGCAACATCGGACGCAATGCGGACGAGCTCTTCCGCCGCGTCCAGGCGCTCCAGTTTGTCGCCGAGCACGGCGATGAGGTCTGCCCGGCCAAATGGCAACCGGGTGCCAAGACACTGAAGCCGAGCCTCGATCTCGTCGGCGCCTTGTAATGAACCCGAAAGAAGCGCCGGACTTCCGATGCGCTTCTTTGTAACCGCAAAGAACGCAAAGGACCTAAAAAGTTCTTTGCGTTCTTCGCGTAAAAACCAACGCACTTTCTTATCTAAGATGAGTCTCCAAAACAACGAACCCGTTTACGACACCGTCATCATCGGCGCCGGCCCCGCCGGACTCTCCGCCGCCATCTACCTCTCCCGCGCCCGCTTCAGCGTCCTCGTCCTCGAACGCGAAAACATCGGCGGCCAAATCACCATCACGGACGAAGTCGTCAACTATCCCGGCGTCCTCCGCACATCCGGCAAGGCCCTCACGGAGACCATGCGCCGCCAGGCCGAAAACTTCGGAGCGGAATTCCTCGTCGCCGAAGCACGGGAGCTCGACCTCTCCGGCCCGATTAAAACGATTAAGACAACGCGCGGCGACATTCGGGCACTCGGCGTTGTCATTGCGGCGGGAGCACGCCCGCGTGCCGTCGGATTCAAGGGCGAAAACGATTTTCGCGGCCGCGGTGTCGCCTATTGTGCGACTTGCGACGGTGAATTTTTCACGGGAAAAGAACTCCTCGTCGTCGGCGGAGGCTTTGCGGCCTGTGAAGAGGCTATCTTCCTCACGCGCTATGCCAAGAAAGTTACCATGCTCGTACGCCGCAACGAATTTTCCTGCGCACAAAGCGTTGCCGAGGAAGTCCTGGCAAATCCGAAAATTTCCGTTCGCTTCAACACGGAACTGCTCGAAGTGCACGGGGACACCTCCATCGAATCTGCAATTTTAAAGAACAACAAAAGCGGCGAAACGGAAACATACCGCGCCGAAAATAACGAAAGCTTCGGCGTATTCGTCTTCGTCGGCTACGCCCCCGCCAGCGATCTGCTTAAAGGCAAACTCGCAATTGATAGCGACGGCTATGCCGTTGCCGATGCAGAAGGGAAAACCGACATCGACGGCGTTTACATCGCCGGAGACTTGCGCCGAAAACGCCTCCGCCAAGTCGTCACCGCCGTCGCCGACGGAGCCACTTCCGCCACCGCACTCGAAAAATACCTGCCTGAAGCGCGCAAGGCCGCCGGCATCACCACCCGTCCCTCTCGCGAAATGCGCAAAACGGTGTCCGACGGAAATAACGCGGCCCCGACTCAGCCGGAAAGCCCCGAAGCCGGCGAAAGCAACGGCGACGGAAGGTTCTTTGACGATGCCGCACGCGCTCAGCTTCAGGGAGTTTTCGCGCGCTTTGAAAATAACATCGTTCTCGCCGCGGAACTTGATTCCGCAAACGCGGTTTCGACAGAACTCAAAAGCTTCCTTGAAGAGATCGCCTCACTTTCGGAGAAAATCACTTTGCGCTTCGACGCCCCCGTGGATGCGACGCCCTCGGAGCTCCGCCCCTGCGTCACGCTCTGCAATGCAGACGGAAAATCCCGCGGCGCCACTTTCCACGGAGTCCCCGGCGGCCACGAAATCAATTCATTCATCATCGCACTTTACAATGCCGCCGGTCCGGGACAAGCACTCGACGATGCTGTGCGGGAACGCATCCGTGTGCTGCCCCCGCAGAAAATCGAAGTCCTGGTTTCGCTCTCCTGCACGCAATGTCCGGAAGTCGTCACCGCCGCCCAACGCATCGCGTTAGAAAATTCCGGAATTACGACGAATGTCTTTGACATCGCCCACTTCCCGACGATTCGCGAACGCTACAACGTCATGAGCGTTCCCGCGATTGCCGTAAACGGGAAAATCGTAGCCTTCGGCAAAAAGTCTCTCCCGCAAATCCTGGAAATTTTGGAAAAGTAATTCTTTTCCGGAGTAACCACCATAGCAAACGCAGCGTTCCCGTGGGATTTCCACGGGAACGCTTTTAATTTCAACTAAGTATATTCCTTTTCGAGAGCCGCTTCCGGGCACTCCCAAAGGTTTCTACGAACGCCGACGCCGCACGCCAACCAGGCACAGCGCACCTAATCCGGCAAGCAAGCCGAAAGCCGAAGGCTCCGGAATCGCCGAAACTGCCGCCATCCCGGAGCTTATCGCCTGCGAGTCACTCCACGAATCGACATCCCAGACGGCAATCCCGTTTAAAGCGTTAGCGGCCAAAGAACTCAATACCAAGCTCGAAGAAGAAAATCGGCCTTTCAATCCGGAACTCGACCAAAAAGTTGCTGAATCTTTAAGGTATATTTTAGTCCCGGAGTCCCCTGCGGTAATTGCGAGCCTCAACACCCCATCATCGACAAAAGAGGCGGCACTCCCGGTAACATACGTACTATAAGCCCGTCCGTTCCATGCTCCGGCAATAACCCCATTCGACTTATAACCCACACCCCAGTTATTATCAAAGATAGCCAGGGCGGTAAAATCTTCCGACGACTTGAGCTTACTTGCGTCAAATGTAAAAACAATCGTCCCGGCCGATCGGGAATGAGGGCTTGTCGAAAAAAAGCTTCCTCCATCCGAGAGGGAAAGCGTGTACCCGGAAGAAGCATCGCCCGCGAGGTTTAAGCTTGAAGAAGTTTTAAGACTTCCATTCTCGACCCACGCATAACCCTTTGAGGAGTCCAAGTTTAGCTCCCCTGCATTAATAAAAGCGCTTCCCGCAACGAAAGAAGCCGCGACAACGAGGTATTTTTTCATATCTTTTGCATTTGATTGTTACTATCTTAAGGTTAAACGAATTAAACTCATGTTTAATTCACAGACGAAAGATATGATTAGAAGCACTTAACTCAAGAACTTTTCACCTCATCGCATTAAAATTCTCCAAAACAAAAGGAGAAAAATTCCTATTGCTTTTCAATCGAGCACAAAAAAGGAGTGCCGCGTTGGAGGCACTCCTCGGATTTCCAAAAATTAATTCGGTCCGGTGATTTCCGAAAGCGTTTTCGCCCGATTGTGGGCAATCGGCGTCCATTCCACTTTTTTAAACAGGGCTGTAATCGCGATCGGCAGATAAGTCAGCATAAACAGCGGGAAGGTAAAGACGTAAAAAATCTTTTTAAAGGCGCCGCAGTGAATCTTGCGCCACTGGGTGACGGTCGTGATTGCGCCGATTACCCAAAGCGTCCCGTACATTCCGCTGAACGTTCCCAAAATGCTCAAGCCGATGCTACTGACATCCCAACCGAGGGCGAGCCCCGTAATCACACCGATAATACAATTCAGTAGCGTGAGAATACTGATGACGAGTGCCGGCATAATGGTCATCGTCATGTCGTAACAAGACGTGAACTTCGACGTGAACATATTTTTAATCAAGCTTCCGCCGAATTTTCCCCAAACCTGAATATAGCCTTTCGCCCAACGCAAGCGTTGCTTCCAAGACTGGGCGAAGGTAACGGGTTGCTCGTCGTAGAGCTCGGCATAACGTGCGTAGCCGATTTTCCGTCCGTTAACGATATTGTAAACCGTAAATTCGATGTCTTCCGTAAGCAGGAAGAACTTCCAGCCGCCGGCCTCGCGAATCACCTTCGACGAGAACATAAAGCCGGTTCCGGAAACAGCGCAACTCGTATTCAGCAACATACGCGCGTGGTTCAGATATTCGCTTTCGCGCAGGAACCAAAGCGCATAGCCGGCACTGATCCAATTGTCGCCGAAATTCTTTGAATTCCGATAGCTCGTAACCACTTCGTAGCCGTCGGAAAACGTTTTGTTCATTTCCTCGAGATAATGCGGATCCAAGACGTTGTCGGCATCAAAAACGGCATACGCGTCGAAATGAGCTTCGCCGTAATCACGCACGATATTCGAATAAAGCATGTCGAGCGCATAGCCTTTTCCGACCTGTTCCTTATTGAAACGCTCGTAAACGACCGCACCGCATTCACGCGCAATCGCAGCCGTTTGGTCGGTGCAATTATCCGCAATTACGAAAACGGTGAAAAGCGAGCGATCGTACGTCTGCTTATTCAAGCTTTCCAGGAGAAGCGGGAGCACACAGGCTTCGTTCCGCGCGGAAATCAGGACCGCAATCCGGTTGGGAAGCGCCGGTTTGTGCGGACGATCGCGCAGGATAAAGGGAACCGCAATGTAGAAAAACTGATACAGGTAGCAGACAAGAAACGTCATGCTAAGTATCGCATTGACGGCAACAAACAAAAAGTCTCCCGAAAAATCTATAGATTGAGTGTTTAGCATCGTATTGGAAAAAGTAGCCTCGCAGTCAGGAGGACATAACCATCCTTGCGGAGTATTATACGCGCGTTCGCTAAAAAACTACAATGCCAATATTCCGCGCAAAACCAAAATACCGCCCCCGAAGGAGCGGTATTCGGCTCAAGGGGAATCCCTTAGAGAATGGAGCCCGGCTTGATGCCGGCGGCTTCCGGGAATTGCTCCAAGAGCGCTTGCGCCGTCGCAACGAAATTATCGACCTGCATGCCGGCGGTTCCCGTTTCGGCGGATGCGACCTTGGCGATCGCGTCGAATTCTTCGCGGGAAAGCTTCAGGCGACCGTCCTCCGCAAGGCGGTCAAAGAGATTGTTGTCGGCAATCTTACCCTGACGAATATCGCGCGCCGTCGCAACGGCATGCTCCTTAATCACTTCGTGGGCGGTCTCGCGTCCGACTCCCCGCTTAACGGCTTCCATCATAATCGTCGTGGTAAGCAGGAACGGCAGATAGTAATTCTTTTCGCGCTCGACGACCGGAACATTGATTTCCATCTGGTTCAGGATGACGAGGAAGGTTTCGAGGAGCGCATCAATCGCGAAGAAAGAATCCGGGAGTGCAACACGGCGCACGACGGAGCAGGAAACATCGCCTTCGTTCCACTGGTCGCCGGCAAGATCCGCCGCCATCGCAAGGTAGCCCTTCAGGATGACGTGGAGACCGTTGAGGCGTTCGCAGCTACGGGAATTCATCTTGTGCGGCATCGCGGACGAACCGACCTGCCCCGGCAGGAAGCCTTCGCTTGCCAGCTCATGGCCCGCCATGAGGCGTAGCGTCTTCGCAAAGCTGGAAGCACCGGAGCCGATATGAACAAGCGTGGAAATCGTCGCAAAGTCCAAAGAACGCGGATAAACCTGTCCCGTTGCATTAAAGGCATGCGGAATGCCGAGGTGTTTGCGGACGCGGGAATCGAAGTCCATCGCCTTTTCGACGTCGTGCTCAAAAAGCGTAAGCAAGTCGAGCTGCGTCCCGACGGCGCCCTTGACGCCGCGCGCCGGATAATTGGCAATGAGCGCGTCAAGTTCACGTAAGGCGACAAGCATGTCTTCGCCGAACATCGCAAAACGCTTGCCGAAAGTCGTAAGTTGCGCCGCAACATTGTGCGTGCGGGAAGTCATCGCGATATCGCGCGTTTCCGCGGCACGTTCGGCCAGGCGCTTAATGGCGGCAACCGTCTTGAGGCGGATGTACTCGAGCGAGCGGAAGACCTGAAGCTGCTCGACGGACTCCGTGAGGTCGCGGGAAGTCATCCCCTTGTGAATGTGTTCAAAGCCGGCGAGATCGCAGAATTCTTCAATGCGGGCCTTGACGTCGTGACGCGTAATGCGTTCACGGGCGTTAATCGAGTCGAGATTGACGTTATTTTTGACGCGTTCGTAAGCTTCAATCGCTTCGTCGGGAATATCGAGGCCAAGGTCGCGCTGAGCACGCATGACCGCAATCCAAAATTCGCGTTCGAGGATAATGCGCCCCGTTGCCGACCAGATTTTACGAATCGGTTCCGTGGCGTAGCGTTGAGCAAGAACGTCTGCAATAGTTTCCATAGTTTTATTCATTAAAATCGTTTTATTTCCGGTCTTTCGTTTCCGGAGAGTTTTTCAATTATTGCAAAGAAACAGGATAGGTCAAAGATTAAAGGCGGAAGACGAGAGATTCGCAGACCACCTCCGGAATTAAAGAGTTCGTTCGAGACAAAAAAATCCCGCACCTTACGATGCGGGATTTTTTTCGCGACCGATTAGAGGGCCGGGGAATTGACGTGCGTCTTGATGTCAACACCGTCAATTTCGAAGTCGGCGAACGGGTCCTGGATGAGTACCGGAGCAGCAGCCGCGGCAGGCGTCGCTTCCTTGCCGAGCAGGGCCGCGACCTGGGCCTTTTCATTTTTCGTTGCCGGACGCGGGGACGGATTCGGGTTTTCCTTGGTCAGGAATGCCGTCTGGCCCGCAGCGAGCACGGCAACCTTGCCGTTCGTGCCCGCGACACGCAAGCGTCCCGACGTCGAAGTGATCGTCGCCGTAGAAGCCGTCGTCGCAACGGAGAACGTTGCCTTGGAGCCGGAAATCGTACCTGCAACCGTCTTGATTGCAATCGAAGATCCCTTTTTCAGATTTGCCTGAACCGAAATTGCGCCGCCGGACAGCGAAGCAACCGTAGCCGTGGCACCTTCTCCCTCCGTTGCGCTGTCGAGCGCAAACGTTGCGCCCTCTCCGAGGCCGACAACCGTGCCGTCCGGAAGCGTAACGCGAGCGGAAGCGCCTTTGGCAACTTTAACAGTAGCGCCCACAGGAATCGTGGCGCCGGCTTTCAAGGCAGTAGCCTTCCCGTTGACAACAACGGTGACATTATCGCTGGCTGCAGAAACCGTCATCGGGGCCGCAAACGCGACGCATGCGAGGAACAGGGGAGCCAACAGCAGTGTAGCCAATTTCGCTAATTTCATAAGTAAATATCCTTTGGGGAGTTGATTAAAAAAATGTAGTTGTGTATTTTTGAGCAATATTCGCGAAACGCAATACTTTTTATTTTTTTAATTCATGCGGTTCGCATCTTTTTTCGACGGGGATGCAGTCAAGAATCGCCATCTTGGGAATTCCGGCTTCATCCGTAAGTTGCGGAATCCCCTGAATAAGCGGCGCCGCATACTTCGCAAACTGAAATCCGATTGTCATACCGTTTTCGCCGATCCAATTTTTCGGGAACGTCTTAACTCCGTTGGCGATGTCTTCGAGAGGCGCCAATTCGGCCTTAATCTGGTAGCGATCCTTTTCCTCGCGCACGAGGATGACCATCTTTCCGCTTTCCCCGGCAACCGCGGCCTTGACCGCCGTCGCGCCCGCCATGAACGCTTCGTCGATGTCGGTCTTGGAAGCAAAGTGCGAAGCCGTGCGCTGGATATGCCCCTGGCGGCAGGTACGCGTCTTCACGCCGGAGAAGGCTTCTTCGACGACGCTTTTCAGGTATTCGCAAACGCCGCCGAGACGCGGGTGACCGAATGCATCGAGCACGGCCATGTTAGCGCCGAGATAATTGCCGTCAACATCGACCAAGCCTTCCGCCGCGACGACCACGCAATGCTTGTTCGTCGTAAGCACGTTGCGGACCGCTTCCACGAAGGCGTCGCGATTGAACGGCACTTCGGGGAGCAAAACAAGGTGCGGAGCATCTTCCGGGCATCCGCGGCGCTTTGCCAAAGAAGCCCCTGCGGCAATCCAGCCGGCGCTGCGCCCCATAACTTCGATAATCGAAACCAGGTCGTTGCGGCCAAGCGATTCACAGTCACAGGCGAGTTCGCGCACGGAAGTCGCAATGTACTTAATCGTCGAACCGTACCCCGGGCAGTGGTCGGTGAGCACTAAGTCGTTGTCAATTGTCTTCGGCACGCCGATGACGCGGATTTCATAGCCCTGAGCCGCACAATAATCGGCAATCTGCTTGGACGAATCCTGCGAGTCGTTGCCGCCGATATAGTGGAAGTAGCGGATGTTGTGCGCCTTGAAAACTTCGAGAATGCGCGCCATATCCTGTTCTTTTTTCAATTTGTAACGGCAGGACCCGAGCGCGGCGCCCGGCGTAGTGTTGAGCAAGCGAACCGTCTGCTGAGACTCGGCGGCAAGGTCGATGAAATTCTCCGTCAGGATTCCTTCGACTCCGTTGACGGCACCGTAAATTTCCTCGATTTCGTCTTCAAACTGAAGAGCCGTCGTGAGAACACCTGCCAAGCTGGCGTTAATTACCGGGGTGGGACCGCCGCTTTGAGCGACCAATAAATTTCCTTTAAGCGTTTCCATGATTCTTTAAAAAAACTGCCCTTAATTCATTCTCTCCCGCGTAGTTTGGCAAACAAAAAGCGCCGAAAGCCCCTTTCATGCGAAAGAGCGAATAAAACCGCTTGACACTTTCCGGAAACTAAGGCTTCATAAAGCACTTTCAATTTCAAAACATCAACTAAAACAGAAACACAATGCTTCGAATCAGATTGCAACGTCATGGGGCTGCTCACGCTCCGAACTACCGCCTCGTTGTTTGCGAGAGCACGGCTCGTCGCGACGGTCGCTTTGTCGAAATCGTCGGTTCCTACAATCCTGCCGCCAAGGGCAAGACCGAACCGCTGAAAGTCGCCCTCGACCGCGTCGACTACTGGCTGAAATGCGGTGCGCAGCCCTCCGAAACGGTTGCTTCGCTCATCAAGCGCGCCCGCAAGGAAGTCGCCGCCGCTCCGGCAGCGTAATGCGGGAAACTCCCCGCCATTCGGTCAATTTTATAGAATAAGAAGAAAGGCGTTCCCGTATCAGACGAGAGCGCCTTTTTTGTCGCCGCGCAATGCAAGTTGATATTCTCACCCTGTTTCCGAAGATGGTTTCCGGAATTTTTTCCGAAAGCATCTTGGGACGCGCCGTCGAGAAATCGCTCATCCGCGTAAACCTGCACGACATCCGCGATTGGTCCACGGACAAACATCGCCGCGTAGATGACCGCCCTTTCGGCGGCGGTGCAGGCATGCTGATGGCTCCGCAACCGGTCTTTGACGCCATCGAAGCCGTACGCGGAGGCGCCACCGTCGATGAAATCATCTACCTTTGCCCGGACGGAGAGCCGCTGACGAACAATCTCGCCCGCGAACTCTCACAAAAAAAACGTATTATCCTGCTCAGCGGCCACTACGAAGGAATCGACCAACGTATCCGGGACACGCTGATTACGCGGGAAGTTTCCATCGGAGATTACGTATTAACAAACGGCACCATTGCCGCCGCAGTCCTCGTCGATTGCATCGCCCGTCAAATTCCCGGAGTACTCGGTGAAGAAAATTCGTTGACTAGCGACAGTTTTAATGCCAATCTCTTGTCCTTTCCTCAGTATACGCGTCCCGAGGTTTTCCGAGGCATGCCTGTTCCGCCGGTTCTTCTTTCCGGCAACCACGCGGCAATCAAGCGCTGGCGACACGAACAGCAACTCAAGAAAACGCAGGAACGCAGACCTGATTTACTTTCAAAAGATATATAACAATGAGCCAGCAAATCCTTAATTCGCTTACACAAGCCCAGCTCAAAGCTGACCGCAACAACTTCCGCGTCGGCGACGGCGTTCGCGTCCACACCAAGGTTCGCGAAGGAGACAAAGAACGTATCCAGATCTTCTCCGGAATCGTCATCAGCCACAAGGGCACGGGCATCCAGGAAGCCTTCACGGTTCGCCGCATCGCCTCGGGCGAAGGCGTTGAACGCGTCTTCCCGGTCCACAGCCCGAACGTCGTCAAAATCGAAGTCGATCGCAAGTCGGTTCCGATGAAGGCACGCCTCCACTACCTGCGCAAACGCTTGGGCAAGGCCGCAACGAAGGTCAAAGAAAAAGCATTCTCCACGGAAGCTTAATTCCGTTCGACCTTTTAAAAAGGCACATCTCTCACGGGATGTGCCTTTTTTTGCCGATAGCGGCCCGGCGGAAGCGATTCGCGGGCATTGTGCCTCTTCCCGCGGCTACGCGACGAGATCACGTCCTTCGACATGCGTCGTTCCGTCGTGGAATTGCAAAACCACCTTTTGTCCGAGGGAAATACTCGTCGCGGAATCCAAAGGCTTCCCCGTTGCCTCGTCTCGCGCCAGAGCAAATCCGCGCTTTAGGGTGGCATCCAATCCGGAAGCGGCGAGCCGCGCTTTCAGCTGATCCAGATGAAGCCGCGCCAACTCGGTCTGCCGCGCGGGGAACTGTTTTTCCAAACGAAAGTTCAAGCGGCCGAGGCGTTCCCGCGCCGCAGCCAATGCCGGCGACGAAGCTCCGTCAAGGCGATGCGCCAGCAGGCTCAAGCGCGACCGCATCAAGGCCAATTGGGCATGGGGCGATCGGCTTTCAAGGCGGCTCTCCAGAAGATCCAAGCGCTGAGCACGATCCTCAAGCGCCGAAACAACGACGGTTTCCAAGGCGTTTCCCGCGCCCTCGACACGCTCGACGATTTCCATGCGCCCGCTCGAAATATATTCCGCCGCGGCACTCGGCGTTTCTGCCCGCAAGTCCGAAGCAAAGTCCGAAAGCGTAAAATCAATTTCGTGACCGACGGCGGAGATTACGGGCACACGCGAAGCCCGCACGGCCCGCGCGACCGCTTCTTCGTTAAAGCACCACAAATCCTCCAACGAACCGCCGCCGCGGCCGACGACCAAAACGTCTAAATCGCGTAGTTTCCCCGCGAGACGAATCCCGCGGACAATCTCATCCGCCGCGCCGACACCCTGCACCTTCGCGGGAATCACATAAAGTGTTCCCACCCAATCGCGACGGCGAAGAATACTGATAAAATCGCGGATTGCGGCGCCCGTCGGCGAAGTCACGAATGCAATGGTACGCGCCAAGCGCGGAATCGGACGCTTCTTTTCTTTTGCAAAAAGACCTTCCGCCTCCAGCTTGCGGAGCAATTTTTCGTACTCCGCCTGGAGCCGCCCGATGCCTTCTTCCTGAAGAATACGAACGACAATCTGATAGTTCCCGCGCGGAGCATAAACGGATACATCGCCGAAAACGACAAGTTGCATGCCTTCCCGCAACTGTACCTGAGAGCGCGAAAGCATCCCGCGAAATGCGACAGCGGAAATTTGGCTTCCGGCGTCTTTCAGCGTGAAATAAGCGTGCCCGCTGCTCTGAATACGCAAATTGGAAATCTCCCCGCGCAACCACACGCCGGCAAACGACGACTCCAGCTGCGACTTGATTTGCGCCGTCAGCTCCGAAACACTCAGAGGTTCTTCCCGCACTTGCTCGCGAGAAAGCGAGCCGGATTCATCGTCGAAAAGCATGCGGGCGGATTTATCGGGTTTCCCACGGCGTGAGGAAGCGCGTACGGAAGTCGTAAACGTTGTCAAAATCCTCAATGGAATCGCTTTCGGATTTCGAAAAAACCTTTTCGTCGATGAGTGTGTAAACGATATCGCCGATGTCGCGCGTTTTGCCCAAGCCCCAGGTTTTCAAAACCTGAAACGTCATCGGGCCGAAGCGATCCAAGGCAAAATCCGCCATGCCTTCGGCGAGTTCCCGGCCCGAGACGTGGCGCTTGCCGACGGGCGCTTTCTGGCGGCCCAAACGGCGCACCGTTTCTCCGAGGGCCTCGGACACGAAGAGATAAGCCTCGTTCGCAAATCGCGAATCGCGGACCTGAATCTTTTCAAGCACTTCTTCAATCGTCTGGCTCATAAAACGCATTTATCATCACGCAAATCCGCCGTTCGGCGCAAGCGGAAAGGTAAAACAGACCGTGCGCCCGCCCTGCCTCGCCTGAAGCGATCCCGAATGCAAAGCAATGTTATTAAGGAAACAAACGACTCTTGCGGGGAGAAACTCGCGATTTCGGGATTGGTCACTTCCGTTCCCTATTGCTCCGGGAGCGGATTAAAAGGTATTTTCACCTCGGCAAATGTTCACGAGTAGAGCTTGAACGTTTTCTTTTCGATTATTTCTCCTCGCTCCGGCTGGTCCTTCAACCACATGTAGAAAAACGATTCGTCTTCGATGCATACACCCGGAGGGCCGACTTGTCTTCCGTTAATCATTCCGATCGCATATGAGTGTAAGCGGCGAAGGCATGAAAGCGCCCATGCGCAGGTTTGTTTACTTCGGCGACATTCCGAAGGAATTGTTCCTTGCTCATGAATGTGCCGCTACTTTGATTTTATCCGTTCGCAGACCTGAGCCATTTCCGGTTCATCAACGCTCCACGTCTTGTTGAAATACAGATATCCGGAATATTTCGAAAGAATTTCCTGAGGAGAAAGATTCTCAATTTCACTCAGCGTATCCGTATCCGAATCTTTCCGAATGAAGTTCAATTGCTCTATTGCTTCCAGGGACAGTGTATCAGGCACAATGCATTCTTTGGCGGGAGGGAGTTTTTCCGTCGAAGGCGAATTTTCGCGCTCTTTTAAAACCATAAAATAAAAAAGGAACGCGCCGATAAGAACAATCACACTTACAGCGATTAATAGTCGTTTTTCATTAGGCTACCTCTAGAAATTCGTTTTTTAAGGCATTGTCCTAAGTTTTCTTCTTTCCGGTCGTCAGAGCCGGTGCACCTCCGGTGCACAGCTTCGCTCTGTGAATAGTAAATAATTAAT
Organism: Candidatus Spyradenecus sp.; assembly: GCA_045651325.1. Taxonomy (GTDB): domain Bacteria; phylum Verrucomicrobiota; class Verrucomicrobiia; order Opitutales; family UBA953; genus Spyradosoma. Next base: position 21,445 of record JAZRSB010000001.1, on the reverse strand, counting down.
AATGCTATGCGGAGATTTTTGCTTGAGGGCAAAAATTTTGAAGAAGCCCTTATTCTCTAAAACACTTATCCGTTATCAGCTATCACGTCTCAAAAAATGAATTTCTATAGGTAGCCATTAGGATTCGTCCTCCCATGTATCTGGTTCCTGAGTGTTTTTGACTGAAAGCTTGAAGCCGTCATGCCGCATAAATCCGGAAAACGCAATGGTTTCATACTCTGGAAGACTTGAAGATTTAGAGCTCCCACAAGACGGGTCGTAGTACATCCCTCCTACCTTCGTTATCCAATGCCCGTTAAAAGAGTTATTTGCATTGGAGTAACGGCGGTGTGGGTATAAACGCTTTACGAACGTATGCGAACGTATGCGAACGGGCTTTTTCGGATTCGCGGCAGGTCGGTGTCATCGGCAGATTCGAGACAATCGGTAATGCCGTCGCCGTCGGTATCGTTTTCTAAGACTTCGGAGAATGCCCGGAGCGTTCCTGCAAGTCCGAGGCATGCGGCGCTTCCCGCCACCCACGGGAAATAGCGCCCGTGATGTTTTTCAATGGGGGTAATGGATTTCATTTTATTTTTCTTTGGTTTATACATTTGAGGGCGCGACAGGCACCCAACTGATAGAATTCGCCAAATAAATTTTACACAACCCGAATAAGCCCGTTGACCCATTATAAATTGCTCCGAGACATTTTGGGCCATGGAGCAAAGGCCCCGCCAAAATGCGTTGCGGAAAAATGTTGCGCCGCATAGTCTTTCCCGCGTCTCATGAACGACGAACCTGCACAAGCAAATTCCGGCATTTTGGATCTCACCCGCCCCGGCATCATCGAAGCCTCCGCGGGCACGGGAAAAACGTATTCAATTGCGGAAATCTACCTTGCTCTGCTCTGCGGCCGTGAACGCTACGCCCCCCGCCCGCCCGCAAATTTTGAGCCCGGATACAATGCTAACCCGCCATCCGTAAAGGAAATTCTCGTCGTTACTTTCACCGAAGCCGCTACCAACGAATTGAGCGAGCGTCTCCAAAAGCGCATTCGTGAAGCCATCAAGCAGGAACTGCCGCCCGATGCCGACGAACAGGCAAAGGTCGTCCGACAACGCCTACGCCTCGCCGACGCCGAATTTGACGAAGCGGCAATTTCGACCATCCACGGATTTTGCATGCGCATCCTCCGCGATTTCAGCTTCGAATGCGGACTGCCGCCGAATCTGCTTCCCGCCGAAAGCACCTCCGAAGAAATGAAGCGCTTCGCCGCGCGATTCCGCACGCGGGAGATTTTGGCCGGAAACAAGCAGATTGAATCACTCACGAACGAAGGCATCCGGAAAATTCTCGAAGCGCTGGCAAAAAATCCGGACATCGCCGTACGTCCGGACAACGGCAACGAAGACGACCCGCGATTTTATGTCGCCACCCGCGGGCTCCAAGCCTGGACGGAAGAACGCAAAAAAAACGAACAGCTTTCGTTCGACGAAGTCCTCTTGCGCCTCCGCGATGCTCTCCGCCAAAGCCCTCAGCTTGCCGACAAAATCGCCGCCCGTTACCGCGTTGCCCTCGTCGATGAATTCCAGGACACCGACCCCGTCCAATGGGAAATCTTCAAACTCATTTTCATAAAAAAGCGTCGGCCGCTCTTCTGCGTCGGCGACCCCAAACAGGCAATTTATGCGTTTCGCGGCGGCGACATCCGCACCTATAATCAGGCCCGCAACGAAATCCTCCGAATCAGCGGAAACAATTGCCTCTCTCTGACAACCAATTGGCGCTCGACCCCGGAAATGATTGAAGCCTTTAACGAGCTCTTTCGCGCCGACGACAAAATCGGAGATTTCGACGGCTCGCATGTGGGAAAAAATCTGCGTTATCAAGATGCCGTGCCCGCTCCGACGCATGCCGAACCCGCCGACGGCGCCGCAATCTTTCTGCGCACCGGATTCGAAGGCAATAAGGATAACTGCCTCGAAGCCGTCACGCAGAAAGCCGTCGAAGACATCCGCACGCTCGTCACGGAACACGGCATTCCGCCGGAGGCCGTCGCCGTACTCGTCCAACGCAACGAAGAAGCCGCGCGTTTTTTGGACGAACTCACCAAAGCCGGCATTCCCGCCGCCATGTGCGCCACGGGTTCCGTACTCGAAACAGACGAAGCCCGAAACCTGCAGAGCCTGCTCGAAGCCGTCATCGAACCGCGTCGCACCGCGACCGTTGCCCGCGCCGCCCTCTGCGAATATTTCGGAACTTCATTTTTCGGTGCAATCGCCCGAACGGATGCCGACGCGGAAGAAAAGCTTAACGCCCTGCGCGAAAAACTCGTCGAAGCCCAAAAAATCTGGGAATATCAAGGACTTCCGGCGGCATTTTCCTTCCTCGACCGCAGCTACGGTATCCGCACCCGCCTCGCCGAATTGAGCCAAGCCTCCAAGCGTCTCGTCAACACGGCCCACCTGCTGGAGCTGCTGCAAAACGAAGCCCACACGCGACACCTGTCTCCGCAGGCCCTGCTCAAGCGATTTTCGGAAATGATCAATTCCCCGCGGGAAGACGCCGATGCGGAAGCGCTACGCATCAACACGGATCGCCCGGCCGTCACGATTATGACGATACACAAGAGCAAGGGGCTTCAGTTCGAAATTGTTTTTCTTCCGCATCTCTGGAGCCAAAGCCTGGCGATCGACCCTAAAAACGCCGTTGCCGTCCGCAAAGAAAGCGAAGACGGAAAATTCGAAACACTCCTGCGGACCAGCGAAAACGACAGTGCCTTTTCCCGCGAAGCCGTCGAAGAGGATGCCAAAACAAAAGCCGGCCTCGCCTACGTCGCGTTCACGCGCGCCAAAAAAGCCTGTGTGGTTTATCACGCCGACAAAGCCGCCGTCGGTAGCAGCAAAAAGCCGCTTGTCTCCTACCTTTCCAAAATCCTCGCCGCCGCCGGCATTTTCGGCGGAGACTCCGCCACCCCGCCGCTGCGCCGCTGGAAAGTACTCGCTCCCGACGAAGCCTTTCCGCCAATTAAGTTTGAACCCAACGAAGCCCCGTCCACGCGCAACTCGCCGCAATTCCTGCCGGGACCGGGTCTTTCCAAAGACAATTGGGGTATTTTCAGCTTCTCGAGAATCATCGGCAACCACACGGACCCCCTCCCCGCAAATCTCGAAAACGAAACGGCAAGCAGCGAGAAAGACATCGCCGAGGAGACCCCGCTGTATGAAATCTTTCAAGCCCCGGAATACTGCGATCTCCCCGCCGGACGGCAATTCGGCACGCTCGTACACGCCGTCTTCGAAGAAGTCGATTTTCGCACACACCGCAATCTCGACGCCCTAATCGAACGCTACCGGGAACGCTTCCCGCGTTGGCTCGACGACGAAACCGCGCGACAAAAATTCAGGAAGATGTTCGAAGACACCCTCGAGCTCCCCATCGACGGGAAAAACGCCAAGCTCGCACAAATCGACAGCGCCCGCGACACGCTCCGGGAACTCGAATTCCTGTTCGCCGCCAAAAAATCCGACAATTTGTATGCGGCACTCAACGACGTCTTCAGCGCCTGGGGCGGCATCTACAAACGCACGGCGGAGTTCCACTGGGCGAACGGCGACGCGGGAACGCTTCCGATTGACGGACTCATGCACGGCTATATCGACTTGGTCGCCCGCTCCGGCGGTCGCTATTACATCGCCGACTGGAAAACCAGCCGCATCGTTTCCCCGGGCACAACGCAGATTTCCCGACAAAACCTCGAAGACGAAATCGTCGAAAGCGGCTACGCCCTCCAATGGGCCATCTACGCCGTCGCCCTGAGAAAATATCTCCGTTCCGTCATGGGAGACGCCTACTCAAGCGAAAAGCACTTCGGCGGCATCGCCTATTTCTTTGTCCGCTGGAACACCGCATTTTACGACACGGCGTGGACCGACACCCGTCTGGATGCTCTCGAAAACGTTTTGACCGGAGGAACGATACGATGAAATTTTCCGACGCAAGCCCGATTGGCGACGAAGCCCGCTGGCTCGGTAACGAAGTTTTCCTGCTCGCCGGCGATGCCGGATTTTCCCCGGAGGATGCCGGGAAAATCCGCAATATCACGGAAGCCCTCGGCAATGCCGTATTCTCCCGCAAGGAAACCTGCCTGCCGATAGTCGATGCAGAAAACGCCGCATGGCTCCGCGCATTGTGCGAGAAAAAAAATCCGCTCATTTCGGACGGCAGTGCCGGAAACACGCCGCTCGTTTTCGATTTCACCTGCGCACCGGACACGCCGACGCTATACTTCAAAAAGCATTTCGACGAAGAAAATACCATCGTCCGATTCGTCCGCCGCGCAGTCCGTTCGCAGGAAACGCCCCTTACTCCCCGCCAAGAAAAAATCATCGCCGCAGGCCCCGAAAACGGTTTCGGATTCGCCCTCGCCGACGAACAGAAAACCGCCGTCAAAACCATTTGCGAACGGCAACTTGCCGTCATCTCCGGCGGTCCCGGAACCGGGAAAACCAGCCTTCTGCTTCGCGCCCTCATCGCCCTGCTCGCGGAAGCCCCCGACGCTGCCATCAAAATCGCCGCCCCCACGGGAAAGGCAGCCGCACGCATCCGCGAATCCGTCACCCGGCAAATCGCCGACGTCGATGTCGAAGCCCTAAGCCCGCTCGCCGACCGAAACGTTTTGGAGAAAATCTTAAAAATCACCCCGACAACGCTCCACCGCCTGTTGGGCCTCTCCGCCGAAAGACACCGAGCCGCCGCATTCGATGCCGATGTCGTCATTGTAGATGAAGCCGCGATGATGTCCCAAACCCTGACGGCGCAACTGATTGCCGCTTTCCCGCCGAACGCCAAGCTCATTTTACTCGGCGACAAAAACCAGCTCGACTCGGTCCAGCCCGGCCACGTTTTCGGCGATTTCTACGCCTCCGACGCCCTAAAACATTCCCGCGCCGCGCTTGTAAACAGCCACCGCTTCAGCCGGGACAGATTTATCGGAAAATTCGCCGCCGCCATTTTGGAAGGCGAAGGGGACGCCTGCCTGAAACTGCTCGCAGAGCCCCCGCCGCCCGAAATCCGCATCGAAGCCTGCGAAGAAAACGCCGCACGCAAACAAATCGAACACATCCTCAAGACCACATTGCCGGACATCCTGAAAAATCCGCCGCCGGATGCCGCCCCCGAGCACTTGCTCCAAGCCTTGGATGCCGCACGCCTCCTTACGCCCACCGCCGAAGGCCCCTTCGGGAAAAACACGATTAATGCCGTCGCCCGAAAAATCTTCGCTCCGGATACCCCCGGCGAACACTTCCACGGACGCCCGATTCTAATCGCCCGAAACGCCCCGGAATACGCGCTCAACAACGGCGACGTCGGTATCGTCCTGCGCGACGGAAAGACCCGCAGTTTCTTTGCTTATTTCCCGGACGAAAACGGCAAGGTGCGAAAAATCCCGGCCGCCCTCCTTCCGGAACACGAAAGCGCCTACGCGATGACAATCCACAAGACGCAAGGCTCGGAATTCTCCCGCCTGAGCATCTTTTTCCCGAAAAACACGCACGACGGCTTCTACACGCGCCAGCTGCTCTACACGGCCGTCACCCGCCTCAAAGAAACCCCGCAAAGCCGGTTTTGCTTCTGCTTCGACGCCGCATCCGTCGCCAAAGCCGTCCGCAACTCCGCCCTTCCGCATTCTCTGCTCCCCGCACGCCTGAAAGATTAAACGCCACCGCCACCTCGGGGGGGGGGACTGGCAAAATACGCATTCGGCGACCAACACCCTACTTTTGGGGTTGCACATCGGAAAAAGTTCCCGTAGATTGGACAGTTCATTCTCGACTTGTCTTCGGTCGAGGCGCGGCCGCAATCGTGCGGGACCGTGACTACACGAAGACACATCAAAACATGAAACAATACAAACTGAATGTTAAGACGCGCGACGGAATCGGTCGTGGACCGGCACGTCGCCTCCGCGCTGCGGGAGCCATCCCGGGCGTAATCTACGGTAAGAACGAATCGAAACCGGTCACGATTGACGCGGTTGAGTTCCGCATGATGATGCGTGCCAAGGGCACGAGCGCTGCGCTCGTCGAAATCACGATCGACGAAACGAACACGATTCTCTCGGTCATTAAGGACTTCCAGCGCAATGCGGTCTCCCAAAAGATCGTCCACGTGGACATCCTCGAAGTCGATCCGAACGCCCAGATGACGGCGACGATTCCGGTCCGCATCAAGGGTGACTGCGTCGGTGTTCTCACGGAAAACGGCATCCTCGAAGCGGCTCACGAAATCATCGTCCGCTGCCTCCCGAAGGACCTTCCGGAATGCATCGAAGTGGACGTCTCGAACCTCCACGCCGGCCACACGATCCACATTGACGCGCTTCCGGCTATCCCGGGCGTTACGTTCCCGTCGAACCAGAACTCTGTCGTTGCCTCCTGCATCGCTCCTGAAGTGAAGGAAGAAGCAAGCGACGCCGAGGAAGGAAAGAAGAAGAAATAAATTCGGCTTCCCGTCTGAGTTTCTCAATCGCGCCCCGGCGCCTGTTCTTTTAAATTAGTATGCCCGTCTCAGTTATTTACGGTTTGGGCAATCCCGGCAGGGAATACGAAACGACACGCCACAATGCGGGCTTTCGCGTCGTATCCGCCTTTGCGAATAAGCTGAATGTCGATTTCCGCAAGGAAGCCGCCCTTCGCGGTGAATTCGCAAAAGCCAAGAGTTCCTCCGGAACGCTTTGGCTCGGCAAGCCTCAAACCTACATGAATAACAGCGGCGAATGTGTCGGCGCTCACATGCGCTACCACAGGATTCCTCCCTCCGGCATTGTCGTTATCTACGATGATATCACCTTAGAACCCGGAGCCGTGAAAATCTCACAGGGAGGCGGAGACGGCGGTCACAACGGAATCAAAAGCATCATCCGTCACTGCGGGAATGAATTCATTCGTTTTCGCATCGGGATCGGAGCGAAGCCTTTCCGCGAACAACCGCTCTCGGATTTCGTCCTGGGCAAACTAAACGAAGAAGAGACTAAGATTTTTGAAGCTCGTCAGGAACATTTCCTATATGGCTTGGAACTCCTTGTTAATCAGGGGCTTCCCGCCGCACAAAACCTTATAAACAGAAAAGAAAACAAATGAACGACCTTAACAAATATCGTGTGAACATGATTTTTGATGTCCGCAGCGTCACCGCTGAAGCGCAGATCGAGAAAGTTAAAACGCTCCTCGGCACGCTCGGTGCGACCATCGAAGATGTGAAAGACCTCGGAGTCAAAGACTTTGTTCGCGTCACCAATCGCCGCATGCCGAGCGCACATTACGTGCAGTTCGACGTTGCCGCCGCCACGACCCTTCCGGTTGTGTTCCGCGAAAAACTTCGTCTCGATCGCTCCATCAAGCGCATCCTGATCCAATCCCGCTAATTGCAGAATCCGAACCGGAAAGGAATCCGTCCCAATGGCATCTTTCAATAAAGTGATTCTCATGGGCAATCTGACGCGTGACCCCGAGTTGCGCACGCTCCCGAGCGGCCTCTCCGTCGCGCGTATCTCCATTGCCATCAACCGCGTCTATCAATCCAAGGAAGGCGAGAAGAAAGAAGAAGTCACCTACGTCGATGTCGATGCTTTCGGAAAGCAGGCGGAAACGATTTCCAAATGGTGCACGAAAGGCTCCGGCATCCACATTGAAGGGCGCCTGCGCCTCGACCAGTGGGACGACAAGAATACGGGCGAAAAGCGCTCGAAGCTCGGCGTTCTTTTGGAAAACTTCACCTTTGTCGGCGGTCGCGCCAATGCGACACCCGGCCAGGATTACGAAGAATCCGCACCGGCTCCGCGTCGTGCCGCTCCGTCGGCCCCGCGTCCTTCGGCTCCGCCGCCGTCCGATATGGATGATGCGGACGTTCCGTTCTAATTCCCATTCGCTTTAGCAAACATCATTAATATTTAAAAAAGAAAAACTATGGCACTCGCAGAAGTCCTCCTCAAAAAACCCGTCGCCGGCCTCGGCGCTGAAGGCGACCAAGTCAAGGTTCGCGCAGGGTTCGCACGCAACTTCCTCTTCCCGCAAGGTATTGCGGTTCCGATGACTGTGGCTAATCGCAAGCAGATTGAAGCGCTCAAGAAAGCGCGCGCTGCCCGCGAAGCTCAGGAACTCGCCGACGCAAAGTCCGCCGCTGAAAAGCTCACCGGCCTCGCGCTCACCTTCGCCGTTAAGACCGGTGACGCCGGCAAGCTCTTCGGCTCGATCTCCACGACCGACATCGCGAAGAAACTCGCGGAACAAGGTTTCGAAATCGAAAAGAAGGCAATCCACCTCGAACACGGTGCGATCAAGCAGCTCGGCAAGACGACCGCTTCGGTTAAATTCCACGCGGAAGTTTCCGTCGAAATCGCAATCGAAGTCGTCTCCGAAAACCCGGTTGAAGAAGCCGCCGACGAAGCTCCGAAAGGCAAGAAGGGCACCCGCAAGCCGCGCGCACCGAAGGCCGAAGAAGCTGCCGCCGAATAAGCTCCGAAAACGGATTCACTCCGATTTCGTTTTAAACAAAAGCGTTCCCGTCGGTTTGGCGGGAACGCTTTTTTGTTGCCGAAATTATCCGAACGCGGACGACGAAATCCGAAACAGTCCTCCGGAAACTTACGCGTTTATTTTACGGCGGCGCAAGAGCAAGGCGACGAGCAGGCGCAACAGCACGACAAGCGCAAGCACGCTGAAAGCCCATTTCTCGTCCAGACGCTCAGGGCCGACGGGCGGCGGAGTATCGCGGAAGAAAACAAGGTTGGCCCCGGCATCCACATACGGGTAGTGCTCGGTTTCGAAGGCGCAGCAGGGAACAAAATCGGCAAAGCACTTCGGTGCTTCCGGCCGGTTCTTCCCGCCCTTAACCTTATCGGCAGGGAGGCCGAAAATACGGGATACTTCACAGCTTCCGCCCGAAAGATTTTCGGCGAAATACCATTCGGCACGATCAGGATGCGCGCTGGTACGCAGCACCTCGACCTTGGGAGCATGGCTGTCGGCGAATTTTCCGCGGTAAACGAATTCCACCCGAGTCGAAACCGGATTCGCCTTCTTTCTCAAAAGCAAATAAAACTCGTCCTCTCCGGCATCAAAAAGCTCGGCGGGGCGCCCGTCCGTCCGCAGTTCCAAAATTTCCAGTCCGGCGGCATCAACGCGCAACAGATCCGTCTGAGCGACATTCAATTCGAGGGTTTCCGCAGTAACAAATCCGTTGCGGGAAATTTCCGTGAAGCGACGAATGCTCGGAGTCGAGAAAGAACCTTCCCGCACGTCGCTTGCCAATTTCCGCCAATCGCCGAGCGTCTTGTCGCTCATATTGAGGACGAGCGTCTTTCCGACAAAATCGGCATCAAGCGATGCCTCGCATTCGCGGGCAACGGAGAAGACATCGTTTTCCTCGAGAACCGCGCGGCCGCGCTGATCGCTTGCCTCCAACGCACAGAACGCGACGATTTCCGTCTTCCGGGCAAGACGTTCGAAATATTCGATTTTAAACGCAATATCGCCGCGCATCGGCTTGACAAAGCGCACTTCCCAGACATTTCCGGCAGGCGTCGGCTTACCGTCTGCCGAGCGGAAATGCTTAAGCGGTGCGGCGTTAACGATGTCCTCACCCGAAAAACGCGGCGCCAAAGCCGTTGCGGGCAGGCAAACGCGCACGACTTGGCGGACGGCGTTTTCGACATTGTAAACGCAATCGACATCGATGCGTGCGTAACGTCCGAAATTGAGCGGCGTAATACGTTGCGTCCAATTCGCGGAAACACGGGTTTCGAAAGAGCCGACGGAGAAAGTCGCACTCCACTTACTCCCGAAATAGCGGAACGCAAAATCGGCATCATCTTCTCCGGCGGGAACGGTTTCCGGCTGCCCTTCATTGGCCTTCGCGGATGCAGTCCCGGCGTCCTCCTCTTCGGGAACGACTTCGACGATATTATTGCGGGCGCGCAAGCTCAACTGCAGCCCTTCTTCCGTGTGAATATAAAGTTCCCCGAGCTGACGCTGAGCGCCGTTGAAGACAATGCGCGGCGCCGTCCAAGTCGGAGCGCCGACCGGGAACGCCCCCGCGAGCGCGATACGGAAACTTTCTTCACCGACCAAGGATTTTTTCAGGTGGAGCGTCACGGTCCGCGAATCATCCGCATTCTGGGATTCGGACCAATATGCCAGCGCCTCGCCGGAGACGGACTCCACCTCCAAGCCTTCCGGCAATGCAAAGGAAAGGCTGAAGACATCCGCTCGGGAAACTTCCGCCGTCAAATCCATGACCAGCGCAACCTTGTCCTGATTGAGCACAATGCGATCTTTTGATGTAATGCGCAAATTCGGTTTGACCTCGGAGAATGCGACATGGACAAGCGCATCGTCCGCAACGGAACGAAACGCGCGACGCAGCGAAACGGTCTTCCCGTCGGCAGCTGCCCGCTTAAGCAACTCCGGAGAAAATTCTTTTTCATCGACGACAACCAGTTTCGGCGCCAGCACTTCATCGACCTGCAACTCGTCGCCGGTGGCAACACCGACCGTCTTGATGCCGTCTTCGCAGTCCAAAACATCCGGCGATGCAAAAGCGAACATCTTCCCGAGTTCGAGCGGAGCCTGCGAATAAATCGAAATTTCGACAGGCTCGGCTTTTTTAGAATCAAAGAGCACGGTCAACACCTTGTCGCGGCCGAAATTCCAGCGTCGAATGGAATTGCCTTCAACGCGGGAAACCGAGAACGGTTCGGGGATGCGAATCTTAACTTCATCGAATTCGCCCTGAATCGGAATCAGCTTGAGCAAATGGAAGCCTTCGATGGTGCCGGCGGCAGGCACATAAAGATTGGAATCTTCGGCGAAGAGCTCGAGGCTCTCCCGGCTTCGGTCACGCTCCCGCGGGTTCCAAAGAATGCGGCGTTTTTCCTGCGGCTTGAAAACGATTTGCCCGGTCTGCAGAGTGCCGTCGGGTGAATCGACGGCAAGGGTGACTTCACCTTCGGCCCCCAGGCGGCTGTCGGGACGGGCGATGGAAACGGAAACGACATCGGCGGCGGCGTTCCCCGTCGGCAAAGTCATCCCGCGGGCATCGCGACGCAGGCCCAATTCATAAGCGAATCGCGCCGAGAAGGTTCCCGGTCGGTCCAAAACAATCTGGTAAACGATCCCGTCTTTGCCGCGGCGACGTTCGAGTCGTATCGGCGCATCCGGAGAAATTTTTCGGAAATCCGTAAGCACCGCCGGAGAGGCAAGCAAATCGAAGCGTTCCCCGGCCTTCCCTTTCACACGAATTTCCCCGGAAGCAAGCACGCGATCCGTCAAAATGCTCATATCCTGAACGATGCGCTCGGCAATTTCCTGCGGGCGGGCAAGCTCGCTCTCCAGGTCGGTCCCGTTAGCACGGAGTTCCGAATTCCCCGCCGCGAGCCCGAGAGCAATCAATCCGGCGACCAGCGGGAGGGTTTCCGACGCGGACGCCCCGACCTTCTTGGAAAACGCTTTTTTCAGCGCAAAGCCGCAATCAATAATCAGTAAAACGAGTTCCGTGACGACAAAAGCCGCAATCAATGCCGGAATGCGATGCTCAATATCACTCGTCCCGCACACGAAGGCCCCGTAAAAACCGCAACGCCCCGCAAAGCGCAAAATTGCGCTCCGACGCCAAACGGCGCCGACGGCGAGCAAAAACGTTCCGGCAATCCAAATGAAAAGTCCCGTATTCAGATCCATACCAAAAAGCCGTTCTCCGAGCGTCATCCACGGAGTAAAATGAGCGGCAACAGGCTCTCCGGCACCGAAGGCGGCAACGGAAAATTCGTAGCTCGGGCTGACGCAGTCGCGTAAGACGGAACTCCCGATCATAATCACCGCACCCAAGGCAAGCGCGCAGACCAAACCGAGCACGAAGCGCCAGAAACGCAAACGGGTTGTCAGCAAAATGACGAGCGTCCCCGCGAAAACGCAGCATGCGGGAAACAGCACATTGTTCTGCGAAACCTTTTCTCCGATGGCGCGGAAAATCGCCTCCCAAGAACCTCGGTTGCGCCGACCGTTTTCAAAATCGACACCGGAAAAAGTCCCAGCTCCCTCCAAGCGCCCCGAAAGCACCGGAACGTCAGGCCTCGGCAAGGCAAGCTCCAAACTCGTCTTCCCCGGCGCATACGCTTCGCCGGAGAGCTCCAACTCGAAATACCCGCGACCGCTTTTGACAAACAACGGCACCGTGCAACGACGCCCGTCCGGCGACAGTATCCCGATGGTTTCATCGACTTCTCCGATCGGCGAAAGGCGATACAATTCCGTCCCTTCCGGCAAATTCAATTTTAGCGTTTCCTCGCCGGAATTCAGGTATTCGAAACGGCACGCAAGCATCCGGGAGCCGTCCTCCATGCGTTCGAGGCGTCCCGTCGCGGCAGTAATCACGCAACGCGAAAGCATCTTCTCGGGAAGCATTGCAAAATCGAGCGTCAAATCGAACGGACGCTGAACGTACTGGAATGCGCTCAACAAAACACTTCCGCCGCGCGAAGCAAAATCCTCTCCGGGGACATTCGCCCGCGGCACCTTCAGAAATGCGGATTTTTCGGGACTTTCTTCGGGCGAGGCAATCGCAACCGCCTCGTCGCTCGTGATGAAAATTTCGCCCTGTTCGCCCGAGACATCCACCAAACGGACTCCGGAAAAATCGGCCGAACAGACCGTCGTTCCGGCGGCGTTCACCGGAATCTCGAAACGGACATTCAGCGCAAACACCCCTTGTGCCGGCGTCCGCAACGGAACCGTCAACAAGCCGTCTTTTTCCGTCGGCGGCAAAAACAAATCGGCATTTTCAAGCTCAAGAAACTTGGCATCTTTCGGCAACGCAAGGCGCAACTCGTCCACGGCCTCCGCCCCGGAATCGCAACGGATAACGGCATTCCCGCGAACGGCATCCCGCCCGATCCGGTAAACCGTCGAGACCTCGCCGTGGAGCGCCGAAATCATTTTTTCGACGCGTACTTCGGCCGCCCAAACCCCGCCGCGCATACGGAAAACCTGTTGCGGCAAAGCGCCCCGGGACTGCGGATAGAACTCCGCCGGCACCTCGGAAAGTCCGTCCAATTTCGAAGGGATTAAGCGCATATTCTTCGCCCCGGCAAAACCGACGAAGCCGCGGACAAAGCGTGCGTCCGGGAAACGCAAACTGCGCAACAGGCAGTCGGCATCCGAAGCGCTCGTTGCCTTACTGACGGCAACCCGAATTTCCTGTTCGCCGGAAAGCGGTTCGGTGAAAACAATCTTCAGGTCTCTGAAACCGTCCTTGGACTCTTCCGAAAGTTCGTAGCCTGCGAGCAAAGCCGTCTCGACGGATTCGACCTTGTAATCGTCGGGTACGCGGACATGCCACTCATAGAGCGGTGCAGCGCGAATTTTAAGCTCCTGGCGGGAAACCGAGACGATACGGTGCGAGTCGAAATAACAACGCGTCGTTTGGACAACGGAAACATCGGGACGAATCGCATCGACAAAAAACTCCAAGCTTTCGGCACTATTGGCAATGCGGTAAACGGTCTGTTCGGCCGACTCGGCAACCGGAGCAAAGAAGTCGTCTCCGCATGGGAACGTGGATACCGCGACCTGTGTCAAGCCGTTCTGCGGGAGCAGTTCACTGCGGAGCACGCCTTCGTTGACCAAGCGCAAAAATTCGTTGAAGCGCACACAAACAGCGGCGTCCGGTTGGTTCGCGAGCGGAACGATCCGCAACGGACGGAACGTTGCCGGCAAAGTGTCAAATGCACTCCGCGCCTCGATGCGCAATGCATAAGCTCCGCGTTTCCGGCGGCTCAACACGACATTGAGGCGGCGCTTGTCTCCGTCTTTTTCAACAGTCCAGGAAAGCAGGTCCCCGCCGGTCACATTCAAAATTTCACCTTCGCCGTGCAAATCGAAAACGAGATTGGAGAGAGAGCCTTGGGAAATCATCAGAGCGACTTCTTCCCGCTGGCGCAACATCCCCGTCACGATTCGCCATTCGCTGCAGGCATCGGCAGAAAACACGCAGGCGGAGAATTCCGGCGGTGTTCCCGAAACTTCCTGCCAACGCAGGTCAAAGGCGCCGCTGGCGGGAAGAAAGCCTTCGTAGGCATCTCCGTTTTTCTGCGGCACCGAAACGCTCGACGGTGCAAAAAGGATTTCTCCGCTCAGGCCCTTCAGGGCAAACGGCGCAACCTGAATCGCAGGGACGGCAAAGTTCAGTCGTTGCCACCCGTCTTCCGCGCTGATGCGGGCATCAAATTCGAGATTCACCTCGAAATCGCCGCGGTGCGGAAATTTGAGGTAGTAAATCGGCAGATTCGTCACGGGATTAATCGCTGCACGCACCGAAAAATCGGAGGAGGCTTCGAAGTTTTTCAACGCCGCATCTCCGGAAAGGACGGCGATTTCCGCGCCGACTTCACGCACACTCGCAACGGCACGCATACGGAAATGCGCCGCGCCGCGTTCAATCGCTCCGCGCAGAGAAAAAGACTCCAGAGCAACCGGCGCAAGCAACTCGTTGCCGCGCGCAATATCCAAACGCAGGGAGGGCACCCCGTTGATGCTGAAAGCCAATTCGTTGCGCTCGCTCACTCCGATCGGCAAAAGCCCGCGCGACTGCTTCCCGTAAAGACGAATATCCGGCGTCGAGACAATACGCACCATCCCGGAAAAAGCGGTCGCATCCGTCCCGGTAAACATCATCGGCGTGAGCGTCGCCGGCAACTCCAGGCTCTTGCGGCCGACAATCGTCGCATCAAAGGTCTTGCCGACGGGAATAACGGCATTCGGACGCATTTCGAGAAAAACGCGCGCCCCCGCCCGGCGGACACTCCAGTCGCGGACCTGCGGGCCGTTGACGCCGATGATATCACCCTCGCCCAAGACCTCAAAGACCACCGACTCGAAATTTCCCTGCAAAACACGCACCGTCGCACGGGTGTTGTAGAGAGCCTCCCGATCGTTGATAAAAACGGATTCGTTGAGCGTTGCCGTGTAAAAAAGCTTCTCGCCCTTTCCCGCCGTACTTGCGGGCGTCTTGTCCTCCGCCGTCGCCGCGCTCTCCGTCCCGAATAATCCGGTCACGGAGAGAATGAATAATTGAAATACAGCCAGTAAGACAAAGAACCTTCGATACATTTTTATAAAATTCGTTTCAAAAATCAGACACGGTGCAATGCGGGAGCTACGCATTGCCGGGCTTAATAAATCCGCGCGAGCAACGCTTGTCGAGCTCATGGGGCTGCAGACCGTCCTCACTGCGTTCGGCAACGTCACGCGCAATCATCGTATCCTGCGCCGTAATCTCCCGGATGATGAGTTCACGGGCGTCATCCACGCTATCGCAGAAATGGAAGATGTCGAGGTCCTCCTTGGAGATATAGCCGAGTTCGGCAAACGTTTCGAAATTGATGACGGAGCGCCAGAATTCTTCGCCGAAAAGCACGATCGGAATCTTTTTCCCCGCCTTGTTCGTCTGAACGAGTGTGAGCATCTCGAAAAGCTCGTCCATCGTCCCGAAGCCGCCGGGGAACGCAATCAGTGCGTGCGCGAGGTACAGGAACCAGTATTTGCGAATGAAGAAGTAGCGGAACTCGAAGTCAAATTCCGGAGAAATATAAGGATTCGGCTTCTGTTCAAAGGGCAACTGAATCCCCAAGCCGAGCGATTTCCCGCCCGCCTCATAAGCGCCGCGATTGGCCGCCTCCATGATGCCGGGTCCGCCGCCGGAGCAGATGTAATAGCCGTCCGCCGGATTCGGGAAACGTTCACGCGACCACACCGTCAAATCGTAAGCGAGCTTGCGGGCCGCCTCATAGTAATGCGCGTTTTTCAGGGCACGCTCGGCAACGGCCAAACGCAAGGCCTTTTCCGCCGCCGGAAGCGGTGAATTTTCGAGACGGCGCTTTTCCCGTTCGTAATCCGCCTCCGCATCTTCCCGCGGAAGCGTGCGCGCCGAACCGAACATAACCAGCGTCTTTCTTACCCCGTACGGATACAGCCGATAATACGGCTCCAGCATCTCACATTGCACGCGGATGGTGCGCGCAACGGGGCTATTCAGAAAATCAAGATTTTCGTAAGCTTTGACATGCTTGAACTGCGGGGGCTGTGCGGGGTTTTCCATACGCACAAGCTTAAGCGTTCCCGCATTTTTTTCGATAAAAAAAGCGCCCCTGCAAAAGATTCGCAGGGACGCTTTTTAGAGGGAAAACGCTTAGATCTTTCGGAACACAAGCGCCGCGTTATGTCCGCCGAAGCCGAGGTTATCGCTAACCGCGACCTTAACATCCATTTTGCGAGCCTGATTCGGGACGATATCCAAATCGCATTCCGGGTCCGGATTAACGTAGTTAATCGTCGGCGGAACGATACCGTTCGCGATAGCGAGAACGGCCGCAGCCGCTTCCACGCCACCGGCAGCCCCGAGCAAGTGGCCGGTCATCGACTTCGTCGAGCTGACGGCAAGCTTGTAGGCATGGTCGCCGAAAACACGTTTAATCGCAGCCGTTTCGAACTTGTCGTTGTACGGCGTGGAAGTCCCGTGTGCGTTGATGTAGTCCACTTCGTTCGCATTCACGCCCGCATCGGTCAGCGCCTGTGCCATGCAAAGGGCCAAACCGGATCCGTCCGGAGACGGGGAGGTGATGTGATACGCGTCGCACGAAGCGCCGTATCCTGCGAATTCCGCGTAAATCTTAGCTCCGCGTGCAATCGCGCGTTCGTAAGTCTCAAGAATGAGCACCCCGGCGCCTTCACCCATGATGAAGCCGTCGCGCGTAGCGTCGAAGGGGCGGCAAGCCGTTTCCGGCGTATCGTTGTACTTCGTCGCGAGCGCTTTCATGTTGCAGAATCCGGCGAATCCGAGGCGCGTAATCGCCGCTTCGGCACCGCCTGCAATCATGACGTCCGCATGTCCGCTACGGATATGGCGGAGCGCTTCCCCGAGGGCATGAGAGCCGGACGCACATGCGGAAACAATGCCGTAGTTGACGGCCTGTGCCTTCATGTCAATCGCAACGACTCCCGAAGCCATGTTCGAGATGAGCATCGGAATCATGAACGGCGAGACGCGGCGGGCGCCCTTCTCAACGAGAACGGCGGACTGCGACTCAATCGTTTCCATGCCTCCGATTCCGGAACCGATGATAACACCGATACGGCTCGGCTCGACGTCACCGACCTTCAGACCCGCGTCTTCCATCGCCATCTTGGAGGCGGCAACGGCATAGCGCGTGTAACGGTCGTTACGTTTCTGCTCTTTCGGATCCATGTACTTGTCCATGTCCAAGTCATTGACTTCGGCAGCGACCGTACAGGTGAGACCTTCAGTATTGAAGCGGGTTACCGTGGAGACACCGTTTTTACCGGCGACAAGGCCTTCCCAGAAAGCCTCGACACCGTTCCCGATCGGGGAAACGATACCGATACCCGTTACAACGACTCTTCTTGTATTAGCTTCGGCTTGCACTCGGATAAAATTAAGGGTTAAGGATGCATGAGCACGCGTTGTGCCCGGTGCTTATTTTCCGGCCTTAGCGGAGATGTATTCGATAACCTGACCGACGGTCTGGAGCTTCTGCGAATCCGATTCCGGAATTTCGCCGTTGATTTCGTCCTTAAATTCTTCTTCGAAGGCCATGATCAATTCGACGAGGTCGAGCGAGTCAGCACCCAGGTCGCCCATAAAGGAGGCTTCCGGCGTGAGTTGCTCTTCGTTGACATTGAGCTGAGCGACGATGATGTCTTTAACGCGTTGTTCGATGGTTTTTTCTGCCATAGTTCTTTATTGTTTGATGGTTAAAATTTCTGATTG
This sequence comes from Candidatus Spyradenecus sp., assembly GCA_045651325.1. GTDB lineage: Bacteria > Verrucomicrobiota > Verrucomicrobiia > Opitutales > UBA953 > Spyradosoma. Next base: position 3,622 of record JAZRSB010000001.1, on the reverse strand, counting down.
TTGAATCTGTGATTGCCGAAAAGGTTTACACACTCTGAAGCAATGAGGGGGAATCCTGCTACATTGCCATGCCGCCGTCAACCGAAAAACACTGACCGGTAATGTAACCTGCGTTTTCGGAACAGAGGAAGTTGACGGTCGCCGCAATGTCTTCGGGGGCGCCGAAACGCGCCAACGGGATGGCGGATTTGATTTTTTGCTGAACTTCTTCCGGAAGCACGGCAGTCATATCCGTCGTGATGAATCCGGGGGCAACGGCGTTGACCGTAATCGAGCGCGTCGCGAATTCGCGTGCGAGCGTCTTGGTCAAACCGATGAGACCGGCCTTGGCGGCGGCATAGTTCGCCTGCCCCGCATTGCCCTGCACTCCCGTCACGGAAGAAATATTCACGATGCGGCCCCAGCGTTTCTTTGTCATCGGGCGAAGGAAGCCCTTAACCCAGTAAAATGCACTGGAAAGATTCGTCTGCAACACATCGGACCAATCTTCGTCCGTCATGCGCATAACCAGGCCGTCCTTCGTAATCCCCGCATTGTTCACGAGGATGTCAACGCAACCGTATTCCTTAAGAATTTCTTCGCAAGCAGCGGCCACCGCGTTGGCATCGGAGACGTCCACAGCCTTGGCGACCGCTTTTCCGCCCGCAGCCGTAATCGCATCGGCAACGGCACCGCACGAAGACGGATTCTTGGAAACGCAGATGACCGTGTGCCCGGACAAAGCCAGACTTTCGGCAATTGCCTTGCCGATTCCGCGACCGGCACCCGTTACAACTGCGACTTTAGGAGAATGTTCGAGTTTCATAATGCAGTAGCATTCTCACGAACAAGGACGAAGATGTCAATTTTCGAAAATCGGCATCTCCCGACGACCGAAAGCTAAGAAAGCACGATGGAATCTTCAGGAAGACGGGCGCCCGACGGAGCCCGGCGGCGGATAAACGATGCCAGGAAAAGCAAAATTCCGATACGCCCGACAAACATCGCGACGACCAACACGCATTTGGCGGCATCGCAGAGCATGGGCGTCACCCCGCAGGAAACTCCGACCGTCGCAACGGCGGAAATCGACTCAAACAACAGAAACTCGCCGCGGATTTCCGGATGCAGAGTACAAAGCACGATGGCCACCGAAGCAAAGAACAGCGCCGTCAGCACGACAATGGCGAGCGCCTGATGCGCAATGTCGCCGTGAAGGCGGCGTCCGAAAATCTCCAGATCACGCTTCCCCGACAGGAACTGACGAATCGAAAGCACCGCAACGGCAAAAGTCGTCACCTTGATCCCGCCCGCCGTCGAAAACGGAGCCCCGCCGATAAACATCAGCACCATCATAATCAGGAGCGTCCCGGGCGGCAGCAAGGCAGTATTGCCGATATCGAATCCGGCCGTGCGCGTAGTCGCCGACAAAAAGAACGCCCGCATGAAATCGACTTCTCCGGAGCCGATTGCCGTAAGCAGCAACGAAACCGTCCCCGCCACAAGCAACAGGCTGCCCGTCACCAAAACAATTTTTGAATGCGTGGAAAGGCGCGCCGGCATAGCGACACGACGCGGCCACAGACGCCGGCGCAAGGCTCCGAGCGTAACGAGCCAGAAGTTTTTAAACACGGGAAAACCGATGCCGCCGACAACGGAAAGAACAATAATCGCCAAAATAAAATCCGTTTGCACGGGAATACCGCTCGTCGCCAATCCCTGAGGCAGGGTCGAAAAACCCGCATTACAAAAAGCCATGACCGCATGGAACACCGAAAAGAAAATCGGATCCGCCGCATGTTCCGCCGCATAGGAGAAATAAATCCAAAGCGCCCCGAGCGCCTCCACGGAGAAGGTAAAGCCGACGAGCACGCCGAGCACGAGCCCGATTTGCGTAAGATTGTCTTCGCTAAACAAATCCTGAAATGCGAAGCGATTGCGAATCGAAAGCCCGCCCGCAAAAAAATAAGCGAAGAAGTAAGTAATGGACATCACGCCCAAGCCGCCCAATTGCGCGAGCACGAGCAAAATATATTGCCCGAACTGAGTCAGCGTCGCCGGCAAACTCTCCACGGGAACAAGACCCGTCACGCACACGGCGCTCGTCGCGAAGAACAAAGCATCCGTGCAGGAAATGCCGTCAACACTCGCCCGCGGCGTCAACAACATCAACGTCCCGCACAAAATCAGGGCCGCAAAACTGAAAATAAAAACGTGCCCCGGGCTCAGGCGCTTAACGGCTTCGATTTTGCCGCGAAAACGCAAGAGGCGCACCCCCACAACGGCAATCAAGAGCAGGTGCAACAAACAAACGAAAGATTTTGCGGAATCGGGACTGCTCCAATAGTCCGCCCCGAAAACAGCCGCAACGGGAATCGATAAAGTCAGAAGCAGCTCCGCCAGACAGGTCCGCAGATAATTCCAAACGGATTTATAAATACAAAACAGGCGTGCAACTTCCTCCGCCAGAAAGACGCCGAGGTTCGCGTACGACAGCACCAACAGAACCGTCGCCTGAGTTTCGCTCAGCCGCCAGCCCAAAGCCGCCACGATTGATGAAAGACTGAACAGGGCACAAAACGCCATCAGGCCGTTAAGCCAAAGCGTCGTCTGCCGCTGCTTCTTTTCGAGATCGCCGTTCCGAATTACTTCCATGGAGGGATTCCTTGCCACGGGAAATTAAGCGATTCGCCTTCAAAAGACAAACGACAATTCCCGTAAAAAAATAAAAGCGCATCTCTCCGTTTTGCGGAGAAATGCGCCCGAAAGGGAAATTCCCGAATTAGCGTGCGCGGCGGCGCGAGAACTTGTTCTGGAACTTTTCGACGCGGCCGGCGGTGTCAACGAAGCGCTTTTCGCCCGTGTAAGCCGGGTGCGAGTCCGCAGTCACGTCGCGCGGAATGACATAGTATTCTTCGCCGTCAACCGTGATCTTTTCCTTGGAGGAAAGCGTGGACTTGGTCAAAAATTGGCGACCGGAGGAAACGTCGCGAAAGCAAACGTTGTTGATCGAAGGATGGATATCTTTTTTCACGGTAAAAATTTCCTAAGCTAAAATTAAAACGCGAGGATTAACCCTGACGCGCCTTGTAGCGCGGATGGGTCTTATTGATGACGTAGATGCGGCCTTTGCGACGAACGACCTGGCAGTTCGGGTGACGCACCTTAAGATTTTTAAGTGAAGATGAAACTTTCATAGCTTTCTGAAAAAATTGTTGAACGACTATTCAAGCGATTTCCCTGCCCGACTGTCAACAGTCTTTTTCGTTTTTTTACATTCCGCGCAATTTGTATCCGCATATCCCCCCGCGAAAAGCAGCTTTAACCGCCCATAGGAATCCTAAAATAAGCGGATTGACATCAAAAAACGCGGACGCACGCGTGGCAGCACTAAAGTACGCACCGATCCCGTTCGAATTCATCCGGTAGAATACGTCCGAAACGTTTTTGTTCCCGTCGAAGGCGTAGAACAGGTTCAAGCTGTTCGGCGCGTCGCCACCGGTTCCGTCGGATCCCAGACGAACTCTTTGAACACGTTGTACGGCTCGTTCGAATAGAGCACCTGCACGCAGAGATAGCCGTCGTAGAGTAAACGCAACCACGTGTTTTGCACGCCGTTTGTCACGGATTTGTATTCCGTGCG